>JBLNDT010000034.1:0-7969 GCA_050261915.1 Solirubrobacterales bacterium | reverse complement strand
TCACTAACCAATGGGAAGTAGCTATGTCATTACCTGAAGCAGATAAAATAGAAGAAACAAATAAATTTATAAAAACTATTAGTGGTATCAGTGTAAATATATCTCAATACATAAGTAATTTTCTGGGAATTGGTTCAATGGTTTTAGGTTCTTTATTTCAACAACAGTCTATAAACTATTCTATGGCAAGAGGAGAGGTGAAATTGGAGTTTTCCTTAATTCCTGGAATAAATAATATAATAGATGAAGTTGTTGATAATTATAATGTTTCAACGAAAAATAAATTAGATGCAGTTATATCAAAATTATCACAGCTTCGCTATACTTCATTTCCAATAAGTGGACAAGTAAGAGTATGTGAAGATTCATTAGAAAAACAAAAGAGGTCATTATATGATTTTAGGGATTCTATAGAACAATATGACTTAAGAGTAAAAGAAATGGAACGAGCTATTATTGTGGAATTTAGCAAAATTGAATTAGATTGTAAAGTTATGTAGATATGTTTTTAATAGTACAGCAAGGGCTAGTCTGAATGGTCACACCCCATACAAACTAGCTCAAATGCTAATGGATGATGTATGCTGGGTAAGCTATTGCTTATGCAAATACCAGCAGATGAAGTGCACTTCAAACTAGCACTTCTTAAAAAGTGGGATAACTAAATTCATGACAGATATCACCGGAATTAATCCTTCAAAAATAAAGCCGCGGAAATTAGTCATTCAAGGAATTTCAGGGGGCTTATTAGTTGTGCGTAAAATCCATTAATAAATCATTTTCGAAAATATTAAATTTAAAGTATTGGAGAAGAGCATGAAAAAGAAAAGAACAATTAAAGGAGTTGCAATAATTATGTTATTACTATCAATGCTAGGTTTAGCTGGGTGTACTAAGGATACTGAAAAACAAATGGATAAGGACAATGCAAAAGCAATAGAATTTTTGAATAAAAAGTATAACAAGGAATTTAAAATTTCAGAAGATATACATGAAGTTGCTTCAATTGGTGGTAATGCGGCAAGACTGAGACAAGGACGGGCATATTATGTGGATAAACAAGAAGAAACTTTTTGGGTATATGTAGATAGTAATAACGATGAAGTGTATGGTGATACTTATCAAAATATAACAATGAGGCCATATGCCCAAGAGTATTATGAAAAAATTATGAAAAATAATTGGACACATTGTAAGACTGATGTTGAATTAGAATGTATGGCAACAAAAGAGCAAGTATATTCAAAAGAAAATTATGAAACTTACTTAACTAATGAAGGCGGAAGTGCATCTGTAATGGTATTTATACAAAGTAGTGGTGATAATACCCAAAAAGAAGCAGAAGATATTTATCTATTTACTAAACAAATAAAGGATATGGGATTAAAAGGGGATTTCACATATATTTATATGAAGGATAATTCAAATTTAAGTAAAGAAAAAATGAAAGATATAAAGAAGTCCATGAATAGTTATATAAAAGATGGAATTGTTTTAAGAGCGTGTCTGGTATTTATTAATAAACTTGATAATTTAGATATTAATGAAATAAAAAAGGATTTGGATGAAAAAGAGTATTGATATTAATATTTAAAGTGTGGTGAATAAAATGAGTGATAAAGTTATATTTAATAACCTTACATAATTTCATAATATTAGAAAGATACAAATTACATCCTTGAATTTTTAATAAACCCTACAAAAAGTGTACTTAATGAAGCAACTATTAAAGCAGGGATAAGATTTAGGGAAAAAGTTCTTATATAGTATTCTCGAAATCTATCCCAAATAGTTGCACTTTGAAGCCAGTGAATTTCAACGAACATAGTATTCCTCACATATCCTACAATAAAGAACCCCATAATTAAAGAGATAATAAACGTAAATATAAATTTAGCATTTTTATTCATTCAACCACCTCATTATAATTTTTAGAAGATATCATTTGAAGCGTTGGTTGTTATCTAATTAGTTGAATAAATGAATATCCCAATTTAACACCATAAAAAACTAATATTACTCCACAAATTACATTAATCCATTTTATCAGTTTATCAAATTTGCTGCGAAACTTTGATACAAATGTTGCTAATGAAATAAACCAAACAAGAGAAGCTATACAAACTCCAAATATAAAATATATTGACATTTCTGAAGGCAGTGAAGCCCTAAATCCTCCTAAAAGTAAAGAACCATCAATTATTGCTTGAGGATTAAGCCAAGTTACTGCAAAACATGAAACAATAACTTTAATTAATGAATCATCCATATTTCTACATTCTGATATTTGTGAAGTTGAACGTACCAATCCAATACCAATATAAGTTACAATTATACATCCAAGTAAAAGTATTATTTCTTTTAGCAAAGAAAACCTTTCAATTAACAATCCTATTCCAAAAAAACATGAAATAGCTAGTGAAATGTCAAAGAAAATAGTTATAAGAGCAACTTGATACGTTCTTAATTTGCTTTGACTTGTTGCTGTATTAATTACATATAAATTTTGTGTCCCTATAGGGGCTACATAAGCAATTCCAAATAGTAGACCTTGTAGTAAATATTTAATCATTTGTTTCACCAATCCTATAGTTTTAAACTACTTTTTATTTTTTATAATCCATATCTCTTTTTATATTTTTCATATTCCCTTTGTAGTAATTGTCTACTATTTGCTGTGCCATGAGCTGGAATAAATAATGAACATCCAGTGTCTAATAACTTTTTCCAACTGCGTATCATATTTTCAGGTTGTTCTGCAAAGGGAGGAAAGACTGAATACTTAAAAACTCCAAACATTGCATCACCAACTATAGCAATTTCATTATCCACAATAACACTTATTGAACCAATTGAATGACCAGGAGTATGAATAATATATGCATTAAAGCCAAACCTGCTTAAATCATATTTATCTTCAACTGTAATATCATAATCTACAGGTTTATATTTAATAAACTGAAGCAGCTGAGTACCAAGCATATGAGTAATAAATTTAGTAATTAGATTAGTGCCGTGTATTGCTGGGTTATTTCCACTGCTTATAAAGTCTGCTTCACTCTTATGGACAATCAGATTGGTTTTATAAATTTCTTTAATTCTATATGCATTTTCGGCATGGTCAAAATGAGTATGTGTTAAGATTAACGCAGAAAGACAATTTTCCTTTAATTGAATTTCTACTAATCTTCTTTTGAGAATGTTCCATTTGTTTTCTCTTCCTGTATCAATAAGTATATATTGACCTCCATTGGAAAGCACAAAGGAATTAGATCTTCCACTCAATATTTGATATATTTTTTGTCCACTTTTTGTGCTCCAACATTTCATATGTCTTCTTCCTCCATGAAAAATTATTTATAAGAACTACATAATATTTTACTGATGAGTTAGCCTTACTTACGTTTACAATTTAAGAATATTACGAATTACCTCAACGATAAATTGGAATTTATTGCTCTCGTTTCAGATAAACCATATCAACCAGTTGTTTTCCATCTTCAAACATTGGGTGGTCATAGTTATCTATAAAAAAGTTTATTATTCGATGTGATTCTGTAAAACCACATTTTTTATAAAAAGTAAGTGCAGAGGGAACATCCCCTGTCCCAACAAGCAAAGTGTTGCAATCAGCGTAAGAGGAAACCAGGAACTCTATAAGGCTTTTCCCATAGCCTTTTCGTTGACAATCAGGTAAAACAGCAATATTTTTAAGCTCATAAACACCATCACCTTCTTGTGTAATCACACATTCAGCTTTTATGCCATTATCATCCAATACAAACATTTCACCACGCTCAAGATACTTATCTATCATATCTTCTTGTTCGTCAGCCAGTAATAGTAAGTCTATATATTCCTTTTTATTGTCTGTAATTTTTCTTATATTCATAATATCAGAATATACTTCGGCATGGGTCGCATCATAATCTTTAATCCCTTGAATCAATTCTTGTTTAGCAAATTCCATCTCTGTACTCGACTCAGCTTTTTTATCAGATAAATATTTATATGCTTTTTGAACAACTACAGTAGTCGCAACTCCAACCGCAGCTGCTACTCCTAGCCAAGGAAACATTTTTCTTTTTCCAGAATTAATAAGTAAGTCTACCAATTTTTCAGGACCACCATTTACTTTTGCCATCTTTGATAATTCTGCATAATCCCATGCCATTTTATATTCCTCCACAAATTCTTAAGTTATCTATATCTTTTTTAATAATCTTTATTTCGCCTTAAATTACGATTGTTCACCATTTATAATTATTCCGTGTCAAAAGCTTCTTCATTTACAAGACCTCTAATAAAAGTTTCAAAATCTTTTGCGATAAAATGGATTGCATAATTATCTTCTTGGTCCACATGTACTATCTCAGGTTCACCATTTTTACCACATTTTCGATAATCAAACATAAACATAGTATGTCCAGCAGTAGGGGTATCAGCGAAGCAAACACCAATTTCCGGGTAACCCCATTCTTCTAACATAAACTTACTACCTAATTCACCACAAAGCGAATATATTTTATCTCTGCCAATTCCCATAATACCTGAAATGGCTACATGGTCATCAGCCCACCCACAATTTCCGCTTGTTGGATAACAGTCATTAACTGGTATACCACCATTGTGTAATAATTTTACTTTTCGTAGTATTTAATTATACAACAAAGAAATGAAACCTTTCAAATTTTTAACATATTTAAATAAATCACTATTGGCATAATACTCTCGCTAACTCATAATAAAGTGTCACTTAAGTACATTTATCCCATCCCTAAGCATCTTCTCTGCTAATATAGCCATTTCTTCTGGAGGTTCCTTCATTCCTTTTTCCAGCCAATCCTCAACTAAAGCCATGCAAGCAGCAACTTGAAATGAGGCATAATACTCAATTATTTGTTTTTTATCTATAGAATATATTTCAATCAAATTATTAATACTATTGGTCCTTAAAGCATTCTTTATTTTACTGAGAAAAGTAATGTTGCCATTATTTCCAATTAAAACAATCACCATTTCTGCATTGTCTGAAATAAAAGTAAATATATCCTTAAGTAAAAGAAAAGGTGTTTTTTTTAATTCTTCAGGTGTATGTTTTTTTATTATACTATTTAAATCCAAGAATAATTTGTCTTGAATTTGATCTACCATATCATAAATATCTTTATAATGAAGATAGAATGTTCCTCGATTGATATCAACCAAATCAGTTAATTCTCTGACTGTGATGTCCTTGATCTTTTTTTTCTGCATCAAATTGGTTAACCCCAAGAGAAGCTGATTTTTGGTTTTTCTAACACGTCTATCTTCTTTTATACTATTCACTAAAAAACCCCCTTAGGAAATAAACATTTTGTATTGAATATGTTGATATCTTAACAGTGAATATAATGATTGATTATTGTATAGCTTCTTACCTCCAATTATAATTAACATTAGGTGTTTAATCAACATGTGTCTAATAATATGGAGAGCAAAAAAAACCTTAGTATATGGAGGAATGAATATGAACACAAAGAAATATGAGTTTAGAATAATTAGTGTCATTTTGTCAGCATTTTTGCTTGTTGCTTCAGTGATAGGCATTAGCAAAATCAATTGGCCGAGTCTTTGGACTCCAACTCAGGAAATGAAAAAAGGTATCACTGTATCAAAAGATGAAATGAAAGTTGTTTTATTAGGAACTGGATCCCCCATTGTCAACCCTTCTCGTTCAAAACCTGCTCAAGCAGTGATAGCAGGAGACAAAATATTTTTGGTGGACTGTGGAGCTGGAACAGTATCTCGACTAATTGAGCTTGGGATAGAACCAAGAAAAGTAAACGGCGTTTTCTTCACTCATTTCCATAGTGATCACGATGCGGGATTTCCGGATTTTTATTTAAGCAGTTGGATAGGTGGCACTAAAGAGCGTGATACTGCATTAAATGTATATGGTCCACCCACCACGAAAGAAACAATTTCAAAAATAATAGACGCATTTTCTTTCGATATTAAGATAAGAATTCAACAGGCTAATCACTCCACTGAGGGGCTGAATGTTAATTACGCAGAGATAAGGGAAGGTGTAATTTATGATGATGGTGAAATGAAAGTAACGGTTTTCCCGGTGGATCACAATCCAGTGAAAGAAGCGGTTGGATACAGATTTGATTACAAAGGGAAAAGCGTGGTATTTTCAGGCGACACGCTCCCATGCCAAAATATTGTAAAGTATGGACAGAATGCAGATTTGATGGTACATGAGGCATACAGTACATATTATATGGAAAAGGCCAAAAAAATGTATCCTGACCGAGAAAGAACGATTAATGATGTAATGAAATACCATGCTTCTACACTAGAAGTAGCTAATGAGGCCAAGGAGGCCCATGTAAAACATTTGGTATTAACGCATTTAATGCCAGCTCCTTCGGAGACATGGTATTTCGAAATGGCTTTCAAAAATGGTATGAAAGACATTTATGATGGCCCCATTAGCGTCGGACGTGATCTTGATTTGTTTACATTGAAATAGCTTAAGGCTTATCTCTATTTAAGTTTATACAAAATATAATAGCATAGACTTTTTTGTGATATACTATCAAAAAGGACAAAGTTCTATGCCTATTGCCTAGTATATGAGTGGCTTGGGTAATTGCAATAAGCATGAGGAAATTGGGAAATTGGAAAGGCAGTGAAAAAATGAGATTAACCACTCTTTGCTATATAGAAAAGGATGAAAAATACCTTATGCTGCATCGCGTAGTTAAGGAAAATGATATAAACAAGGATAAATGGATTGGGGTAGGGGGACATTTTGAAAAAGGTGAAAGCCCTGAGGAATGTCTGTTTCGTGAAGTAAAGGAAGAGACAGGTCTCACTCTTACTTCCTTTAAATTTAGAGGGATAATTACATTTATATCGGACAGGTGGGTTCCCGAATTCATGTGCCTCTATACTGCAGATTCCTTTGAAGGTGAAATTATTGCCTGCTGCGAAGGGAACCTTGAATGGGTGCCAAAAGATGATTTGCATAAGCTTAATTTGTGGGAGGGTGATAAGATTTTTCTTAAACTTCTCTCTGAAGATGCGCCATTTTTCTCATTAAAGCTTCAATATGAAGGAGACAAACTTCTTGGAGCCTGCCTTGACGGAAAGGACATGGAGCTCTTTGATATTCGAACTTCAGAGGGGGAGTTAACCGGAAAAACAAGTGAGCGTTCTTTGGTGCACAGGTATGGAGATCTTCACGGAACTACTCACGTATGGGTAGTAAGGCATAATGAAAATGGGGGCTTTGAGGTGCTGCTTCAAAAACGAAGCGAAAACAAGGATGCTCACCCCGGGTTTTATGATATATCCTCTGCCGGACATATTCCTGCAGGAGAAGATTTTCTAAACTCTGCAATAAGGGAACTTGAGGAGGAGCTTGGCATTTCTGCTAAACCTGAGGAATTAAACTTCATAGGTATGCATACAGGACATATGGCAGCTGAATTTTATGGCAAACCTTTTCTGAATAATGAGCTCAGTGCTGTATACATATATAATAAGGATGTGGATATAAAAACATTGACACTCCAGAAGGAGGAAGTAGAATCCGTAATGTGGATTGATTATGAGGATTGCCTTGAAAAGATGAGAAATGGAACATTAAAACACTGCATTTTTATGGAAGAGTTTTTAATGCTGAAAAATGCAATAAACAATGCTACAGTTACAGAAATATAAGAACCGGCTGTGAAAGCTCATTCACAGCCGGCTAAATTTTTACATAATAATATATTCAATAATAAGAGATAAAAAACATATAATATAAATTCTAATTTTTAACTAGTTTTTGTGTGAGAACAAATAAACAACTAAGTAAACTATGCTCATGCTTTTCACCTCCTTTTCGTTAATAGCATCTCGGATTACCATTACCCTCCAAACATGACCACCTTCTTTCAAGTCTAAAATTGTGTAAAATAAAAAGGATATG
>JBLNDT010000033.1:0-6149 GCA_050261915.1 Solirubrobacterales bacterium | reverse complement strand
AAATGTTTCTCCTGGAATTCATGATCTTAAAAACTGTAGGGTAGAATTATAAATAAACTATTTTAATTTTCAATCTAATGTGATATAATAAAAATACTAATAATATTGTTGTTCAAGTTTTTCTAAAACTATTACTTATATAAAGAAGAGATTAACCTCATATTTTGGTTAATCTCTTCTTTTTTTTGATATAATATAAAAGCCGCATTACTGCGGCTTTGTTTATGGTTTTTCTGTTAGACCTTTTACTATGGCAGAAGCCATGGCATCTGGATTGTAAAGGTTCATATCAGTGGTTGAATCAAGGAAAGCACATTCAATAAGTATGCTAGGCATGTCCGTATTTCTCAATACATAATAGGTTGAATTGGCTTTAACTCCTCTGTTTGTATAGCCTAGTGCTGTAACGTCATTAACAACATAAGTAGCCAAAACCTTCCCTACATCATTTCCATCAAAGTAATAAACCTCTGTGCCATTTGCCGTGCCGTTAAATACATTAAAGTGAATTGATACAAAATAATCCGCTCCAGATGAATTTGCAGCATCACACCTTTGCTGCAAAGAATCTTTAGTGCTTGTTGGTGTTCTTGTTGGAGCTGTACTTACTACATCATATCCAAGTGCTCTAAGTTTGCTTATAACCAATGTGCCAACTTCCTTGGTGCAGTCATTTTCATTCCTTATTCCAACTGCGCCGCTGTCATAGGCTGCATTATGTCCAATGTCTATTGCATAGCTGATTGGTGCTCCTGCAGGCTTTACAGTAACTGTTCTAACTACAGGAACTGCTTTATTCCCTGCAGCATCTGCTGCAGTGTAGGTTATAGTATAAGTGCCTGCTTTAGTTGTATCAACCTTAGCAATTTTAACTCCTGATGAATTTGTAATACTTGAGTATACTGAAACTGTAGTATCTACATCATCAGCTGCAGAAGCCCCCGCATCTGCATATATTAATCCATTTTTAACAGTTACATTAGCATAGCCTTTTAAGGTTATTACTGGTGCAGTAGTATCTATTATCACTACTGAACTTGTTACCGTAACTGTTCTTGTAACAGGAGCAGCTTTATTTCCTGCAGCATCTGTTGCATTATAGGTTATGATATATGTTCCTTTTGTTGATGTATCAACTTTTGCATAAAATCTTCCTATTGAATCTGTAATGCTTGTAATCACCTTTACTGAAGAGTCCACATTATCTGTAATTGTTACTCCCGGGTCCGCGAAAGCAGTTCCCCCATCAATAGTTATGTTGCTGCTGCCCATTAGCTTTATAACCGGCGGCTGATTATCTGAAACCAGGATAGGTTTGCCATCCCATACACCATTTGAATCTACCCTGTATCCATCAGGGGTTAAAGTGCTTACTGCCAAAGATCCGTCAGTACTTACATAGTACCAGTTTCCATTGTTTGAAACCCAGGAGCTTGTCTTAATAATTCCATCGGCCCCTGCAAAATATTTCTTTCCAGTGTAATCTGTTACAAATGTGCTTACAGCCATGGCTCCATCAGCGCCGCAGTAATACCTTCTTCCGGCGGAATCTGTTACAAAGGAGTTTGCTGTCATGGCTCCATCAGTTCCCAGGTAAAATTTTCGCTTGGAGGAATCTGTCTGCCAGGCACTAGTTACCATTCCACCGTCAGAACCTAAATAAAACCACTTCTTTGAACTATCCTGCTGCCATTTGTTTGATACCATGGCACCGTCGGCTCCAAGGTAAAACCACCTTGTGGAATTGTCCTGCTGCCACTTATTTTTCGCCATGGCACCTGTGGAGCTTAGATAAAACCATTTAAGGGATTTATCCTGCTGCCATTTGTTTGTTACCTTATTGCCGTTTGCATCAAGGTAATACCAGGTATTATTAATATATTTCCAGCCTATTGGCGTTGCAGTTGCAGCATTTACAACAGATTGAGAGAAGCCAAGGCTAAATGCTATTAATAAAACACTGAAAAAGAAAGTCATAAATTTTTTGTTCAAAATCATGTCCCCTCCCTCTCTTATTTGATAACTTTATTTTACAATTTTTTTTAATTATATACAAGGCTAAATTTAATATTTAATATTTAAAGCCACATAAATCATGGAGTTGGAACATTTAGGCATTATTTCATACAATGTTCATAAAAAGTGTTGATTTTAAGAAAACACTGTAATATAATAAATTTGTGTTCAAAATATGAACTTAATTAACCGGTTTAAATTGCCAAAACTAGTGATATCAATAGCAGCAGATGTTCACATTTGGAAGGGGTTCAAATAATGTACGACAAAGAACTGAAAGTTTTAGAAATAATTAATAAAAACAGCAGTATAAGCCAAAGGGGTATAGCTGCAGCAGCTGACATATCCATTGGAAAAGCTAATGCTCTTATTAAACATTTTCTACTGAAAAACTATATAAGAACAGAAAAGTATGGAAATAAGCAGAGGTATATTGTAACAGAAATAGGACTTTCGGTTTTGGAAAAGCACATAAAGGGAACTGTTTCAAATAAAATAATGATATCCGGCATTAAAGGTAAAAACATAAAAACTGCAGTAATTCTAGCTGCAGGTGAGTCCCCTGAATTTGAAGAACCTGTGGGAAGTTTGATGCTTGGCTCGAAAACTGTTATTGAAAGACTTACAGATATATTAAAAGAAAGCGGAATAGAAAAAATAATAATTATATCAGGATATAAAAGCAAATATTATGAAAAGCTTTCAAACAAAAAAGATATTTTTGTAATTGAAAACAGTGCTTATAAAGCCAGTGGAACCATGGTGTCTCTAGCCCTTGCAAAGGATTATATTGATGACGACTTTCTTCTTGTAGAGGGAGATGTGGTTATTGAAAAGCGTGGTATAACTGAAGTTCTTAATCAAAAGTCCAGGGACTGCATACTTATAACCGATGAAAGCGGATCAGGGGATGAGGTTTTTGTAGAAATAAGAAATGAATTCCTTTTTAAAATGTCAAAGGACAGACATCAGTTTAATCACATTCATGGTGAAATGATAGGTATATGTAAAATTTCAATAGATATATACAAAAAAATGCTGGAGGAATTTAAAAACAACAGCAACCCATATCTTAACTATGAATATATGCTCTTTGATATAGCCAGGACCTACAATATTGGATACGTAAAAATAAAGGATCTTATTTGGTCTGAAATTGATACCAAGTGGCATTATAAAAATCTTACTAATTATATATATCCAATGATAGAAAAACGAGAAAACATGAGGGGTGGTACAAATGAATAATGTTAAACAAGCGGTAATTTTAGGGGCAGGCATGAGAAGGTGTTTTGACAGACCTGTAGGATTCCTTGAGTTTCAGGGTGCAACAGTGATGGAAAGGCTTATAACACTTCTTAATGCTAACGGGATAGATAATATTACTGTGGTAACAGGGTATATGAAAGAATACTATGAGGAATTTGGAAAAAGAAAAAACCTGAATCTTGTGTATAATGAAAAATACAAGTGGACAGGAACCATGCATTCTGTGGCTCTGGCTGATGAATTTATAAAAGGGGACTTTCTCCTCATAGAAAGCGATACTATATTTGAAGAAAGAGCAATAAGCAATCTTTTGGAAAATGAAAACAGGAACTGCATGCTTATTACAAATGAAAGCGGTTCCGGAGATGAAGCTTTTGTTGAAATAAGAAATAATAAGGTGTTTAAAATATCTAAGGATGTACATGAATTAAGCAGTGTAGATGGAGAATTCATAGGTATATCCAAAATAACATTTGAAACATACAAAAACATGCTTAAGGATTTTGACGAAAACAGCAATCCATACCTTAATTATGAATTTGTAATGCTGAATATGCAGGAAGGCTTTGGCTTTGAAAAAATAGATGAGCTTGTTTGGGGAGAAATTGACAAAGAAGAACAGTATGAGAATTTAAAAATGGTAGTATATCCCAAGCTTCTTAGAAAAGAGCTTCAGCTTAGAAAGCAGCATGTTAAGGATGTGCTTGTAGATGTTCTTAAAGTAGATATGAACAACATAGAAAAAGTTGAGCAGCTGGGAGGACTTTCAAATAAAAACTACAAGGCGAGGGTTAATGGACAAGACTTTGCAGTAAGAATAACAGGTAACGGACAATTCATAAACAGAAAAATTGAAAAATATAATGCAGGAATTGCATATGAACTGGGACTTGACTGCAAGGCAATATATTTTAATGAAGATAATGGAGTAAAAATTTGTGAGTTCATTAAGGATGCAGAAACCTTAAATCCAACCACCGGGAAGTATGAACATAACATGGAGCTTATGGCAGGTGCCTTTAGAAAACTTCATGACTCTGGAAAAATGTTCAAGAACGATTTTGATCCATTTAGAGATGCCCTTTACTACGAAAGTGAAGTAATAGCTGCAAATGGAAAGGTTTTTGATGGCTATGAGGAATTAAAAGCTAAGTTCCTTCCATTAAAGGAGGAGCTTAAAGAACTTGGTATGATAAATGCAGCATGTCATCTTGATGCACTTCCAGAGAACTTCGTGAAAAGCGGGGAAGACAAAATATACCTTATTGACTGGGAGTTCAGCGGAAACTATGACAGACTTTGGGATATAGCTTCAGTTTGCGTTGAATGCGAGCTTAACGAAGACCAGCAGGAATTGTTCTTTAGCAAGTATTTTGGTGGAGTACCAACAGAGGCTGAAAGAAGAAGAGTACAAATACATAAAATAATGCAGGATATGTGCTGGTGCATGTGGGCTGCAGCAAAGGTAGCCAAGGGAGATGATTATCTTGAAGATTACGCTCTTGGCAGGTACAACAGAGGCAGGGATTTATTAATTAATTATTTAGAGCGAGGTGTATAAAATATGAGTATTAGAAGTGAAAAAGAAGCCCGTAATGGTCTTTTGTGCGCCATAGGCGCCGGTGCAACATGGGGTATTGATACAGTATTATCTGGAGTTTTTATGGCAATGAGTCCCTTTGTGGATACAGCCACTGCAATAGTTTTAGCACCATTTGTAAGTACATTTATGCATGACTTTTTTTCAGCAATATGGGCTACTATATATATGATATTTAAGAAACAGCTTGTAAACGCACTTAAAGCAGCAAAAACAAAGGGTGGTTTATTTATAATAGTAGGTGCTCTTTTAGGAGGCCCTATTGGAATGACATGTTATCTGCTTAGTATCAAGTATGTAGGTGCAGCTTATACTGCAAGCATAACAGCAATATTCCCCGGAATAAGTGCACTTTTAGCATATCTCATTCTTAAAGAAAAAATGAATGGCAGAGTTTGGTTTGGAATAGTACTTAGTGTTATTGGAGTATTTATCTTAGGATACTCACCTCTTCAGGCGGCTTCGGGAAACACCTTCATACTAGGTATAGTTCTTGCACTTGGTACAGCATTTGCGTGGTCCATGGAAGGAATAATATGTGCCTTCAGCATGAAGTATAATGAAATTGATTCAGAACATGCAATAAACATAAGACAGGCTACTTCGGGATTATTTTACGGTTTAGCGGTAATTCCTTTTATCGGAGGCTATGGACTTGTTGCACAGACTTTAACCTCAAAGGTTGGAATGATTATAGCATTTACAGCATTGATTGGAACAATATCATATTTCCAGTACTACAAGGCTATAAGCATAATAGGTGCTGCAAGAAGTACGGCACTTAACATAACTTATGGTGTATGGGCAATAGCTATTCAGGCAATTTTCCTTAAAGTTCCTGTAAGCACTCAGCTTCTTGTTGGAGCACTTGTAGTACTTGTTGGATCAGTGCTTGTATCAGGAAGTCCAAAAGAATTAATCGACATAAATGAAGATATTGTAGAAGCAGAAGTGGAAGCGTAAGCAGGAAGAGTAGTTTCGATAATTAAATATTTGTTAAAAGGGCATTATAGGTGTATAATGTCCTTGTTTATTTATAGGAATGGAGGATTTAAAATGAGAGCAATAATTTTAGCTGCGGGTATGGGGACAAGGCTTAGGCCGCTAACAAATAATACTCCAAAATCACTGGTTAAGGTTAAGGGAGAACCCATGGCAGAAAGGCAGATAAGATTTTTAAAGGAAAAGGGAATAGAGGATATAGTAGTAGTTACAGGATATTTAAATGATAAGTTTGACTATCTTAAGGAAAAGTATGGAGTTA
>JBLNDT010000032.1:0-3963 GCA_050261915.1 Solirubrobacterales bacterium | reverse complement strand
AACATTCAAAAATATGTAATGATTCCTGCCCATTCAAAACCAAAACACTGTGAAGTTGAGGAAAGACTTTTAAAACTTCAGGAATTCTCAAACAACTGTATGTTTAACAAAGTAGAAATGTCTGATACAAAAATAGGAATAGTTACAAGCGGTATTTCCTATGAATATGTTAAGGAAGTATTTGGAGATTCTGTATCAGTATTAAAAATAGGAATGAGCTATCCTCTTCCTGATAAAATGATAAAAGATTTTGCAGCAAAGGTTGATAAACTTATTGTTATTGAAGAAAATGAACCTTACCTTGAAAATGCTATAAAGGTTATGGGAATTAACTGCATAGGAAAAGAAATAATTCCTATATGCGGAGAATTAAATCCAGATATTATAAGGAAGGCAATTTTAGGAGAAGAGATGGAAGTAACTTATTCCACAGAAATAAAAGCTCCATCAAGACCTCCTGTACTTTGCCCTGGATGTCCTCACAGAGGAATATTCTATGAAGTATCAAAATATAAGGATATTATAGCTTCAGGTGATATCGGATGTTATACCCTTGGAATGGTTGCACCTTTAAGTGTAACAGACACATGCATATGTATGGGAGCATCAATATCAGCAGGTATGGGTATGGAGAAGGCTTCAAACCTTGCTGAAAGAAGCGGAAAGGTATTCTCATTTATTGGTGATTCAACCTTTTTCCATTCAGGTATTACAGGCCTCATCAACTCAATATACAACAATGTTCCGGTTGTTACATGCATACTTGACAACAGCATTACAGCTATGACTGGACATCAGGAAAACCCAGGAACAGGAAAAACATTACAAGGGAAGGAAGCTCATGTAATAAATATTGAAAACCTTGTATTGTCACTAGGCATTAAGAAAGAAAACTTAAGAGTAGTAGATCCGTACAACCTTACAGAAACAGCAGAAGCGGTTAAAGCTGCTCATGATACTGTAGAACCTTTTGTTATAATAACAAAACAACCTTGTGCTCTTATTAAGGATGTTATAAAAAGAAGAGCAAAGTTGAAATGTGTTGTCCATGAAGATAAGTGCAAAAAATGCAAAATGTGCTTAAAAACTGGATGTCCTGCACTTCAGCTCAAAGACGGTGTTATAAGCATAGATAAAAATGCATGCAACGGTTGTACAATGTGTATGCAGGTTTGTAAATTCGATGCTATTGAAAAGGTTGGTGAATAAGATGAAGGAAGTTAAAAGCATTTTATTTGTTGGTGTTGGCGGACAAGGTACAATCCTTGCTTCAAAGGTTTTAACTGAAGGTCTATTAAAGAACGGTTATGACGTTAAAATGTCAGAGGTTCACGGTATGGCTCAAAGAGGAGGAAGTGTTACAACTCAAGTTAGATTTGGGGAGAAAGTATACTCACCTCTTATAGAAAAAGGAACTGCGGATGTAATTGTTGCTTTTGAAAAGAGTGAAGCTGCAAGATGGCTCCCATTCCTGAAAAAGGGAGGCTACCTGGTAGTTAACGATTATGAAATGTATCCGGTACCAGTTTTAATTGGTGTTGAAAAATATCCTGAAAATGTAAATGAAGGGCTTAAAAAGGCTGTTGAAAAGACAATAATTGTTGATGCAGCAGGTATTGCAGAAGAGCTTGGAAACAATAAAGCTATGAACGTGGTTCTGCTTGGAACCCTTATAAAAGCTCTGGGCCTTGAAAACATTAACTGGAATGAAGTTTTGGAAGGATCCGTTCCTCCAAAAGCCATTGATATTAATAAGCAGGCTCTGGCAAAGGGTCTGGGCGCACTGTAAAACAAAGGAAGCCTCGGCTTCCTTTACAATTTTCATGTTATGTTATATAATTGACTAGTAATTAAATAAGCAAGTTTGCTAGGGGAGCCATTGGCTGAGAAGGAGAAATCCTGACCCTTTGAACCTGATATAGTTAAAACTATCGTAGGGAAGCTCAAAAATGAATTTATAACGAGCTTACTCAGTAGGCTTGTTTTTTTATTTAAATTTATTTTTGGAGGAAACAAAATGAATTACACTACACAAATGGATGCTGCCAAAAAGGGCATCCTAACAAAGGAAATGGAAACAGTAGCAAGAAAGGAAAACATTGATGTTAATGTTTTGAGAGAAGCAGTAGCAGCAGGACGTGTTGTAATACCTGCAAACAAAAATCATAAATCCCTTGATCCTGAAGGTGTTGGAGAAGGTTTAAGGACAAAGATAAATGTCAATCTAGGCATATCAAAGGATTGTTATGATGTGGAACTTGAAATGAATAAGGTTAAAACTGCCATTGATATGAAGGCTGAAGCTATAATGGATTTAAGTTCCTTTGGAAAAACCGAGGAATTTAGAAAAAGACTTGTAGAAATATCCCCAGCAATGATAGGAACAGTTCCAATGTATGATATCATAGGCTTTTATGACAGAGAGCTTAAGGATATTAAAGCTGAAGAATTTTTAAAAGTAGTTGAAAAGCAGGCTCAGGACGGAGTTGACTTTGCTACAATTCATGCAGGTTTAAATAAGGAGACAGTTAAAGTTTTTAAAAGAAATAAAAGACTTACAAATATAGTATCAAGAGGGGGAGCATTAACTTTTGCATGGATGGAGTTAACAGGAAATGAAAATCCTTTCTTTGAATACTACGATGAATTGCTTGATATATGTGAAAAATACGATTTAACTTTAAGTCTTGGAGATGCATGCAGACCAGGAAGTATAAATGATGCTACAGATGCCTGTCAGATTAAAGAGCTTATGACTCTTGGAGAATTGACACTAAGGGCTTGGGAAAGAAATGTCCAGGTTATGATTGAAGGTCCGGGACACATGGCTATAAATGAAATTGCAGCAAACATGCTACTTGAAAAGAAGCTTTGCCACGGGGCACCTTTCTATGTGCTTGGACCATTAGTAACAGATGTTGCTCCAGGCTACGACCACATAACAAGTGCAATAGGTGGAGCGGTAGCTGCAGCAAGCGGGGCGGATTTCCTATGCTATGTTACTCCTGCTGAGCATTTAAGACTTCCAAATCTTGATGACATGAAGGAAGGAATAATAGCATCAAAAATTGCAGCACATGCGGGGGATATTGCAAAGAACATAAAAGGGGCTAGAGATTGGGACAATGCTATGAGCAAGGCAAGACAGGAAATTGACTGGAACAGGATGTTTGAACTTGCCATTGACCCTGAAAAAGCTGAAAGGTACAGAAAAGAGTCAGTGCCTGAAAATGAGGACACATGCACTATGTGCGGTAAAATGTGTGCTATGAGGAACATGAATAAAATACTTAATGGAGAGGATGTTAACATACTTTAACGCATGGAAGTAGTAACATCAACAGGGTAAAAAACATAATATAAAAGGGCAGGCATGTTGCCTGTCCTTGATCTATTTTACTACCTTAATATATTCTACATTTGGATCTTCTGTTCCCTGAACATAAAGTCCTGTTTCTTTTAATTTTTTAACATAATCCAATATTTCCTGGGTAATTATCTCTCCTGGGCAGAGTATTGGAATTCCTGGTGGATATGCCATAAGGAACTCACCGCTGGTAAGTCCTATGCTATCAGATAAAAGCACAGGCTCTTTCTGTGAATTAAAGGCATCTCTTGGAATTTTGTTTTGTGTTGGTATGCTTGGCATATCAATAAGGTCTGATTTTTTTGTCCCAATGCCGTGGTATTCCTTGCTTATTTCCCTTAAGGCATTAAGAAGAGCATCAATGCTTTCTTTTGTATCACCAAAGGAGCCTACTGCAAGAACATTGTAAAGGTCTGAAAGTTCAACCTGTATATGGTACTTTTCAGATAGTATCATGTCAAGGTCGTATCCTGTAATACCAAGTTCTCTGCAGGTTATTGTTATTTTTGTAGGGTCAAGAGCAAAAACTCCAGGTTCCCCTAAAATTTCACTGCCAAAGCAGTAGAAGCCAGGAATTTTATTTATCTCACATCTTG
>JBLNDT010000031.1:0-36158 GCA_050261915.1 Solirubrobacterales bacterium | reverse complement strand
AACGCAGAAAAGATAATGAGACCTGCATATAAAAGCATCGTAACAAAGAAAGATTATATAAACATATTGGAAAGACCTTAATATTTATATGCGGAGGGCAGACATGATTATTGAGTATGATTTTGAGAATATTTCAAATCCATACAAACATCTTAATGTTTCAGAATTAGGGGATCAGCTGGGTGCTATTCAAAGACAAGTAAAAAATCTGAACATTCCGGTACTTATAATAGTAGATGGATGGGAATCCTCAGGGAAGGGTTTTATAATAAAGGAGCTGATTCGTGGGCTGGATCCACGTTCTTTCAAGGTCAGCGATTTTGAAAATTGTTCAGAAGAAGAAAAGACAAGGCCTTTTTTGTGGAGATTTTGGAAAAAGCTGCCCAAAAGGGGAGATGTTTCGATTTTTGATCGTAGTTTCTATTATAAAGCAATGAATCATTTAGAGGTTCGTACTGATGAATTAAAGCAAAATCTTGAAGATTTTATCTCCATGGAAAAAAAACTTTTTGACGATGATATGATAATTATTAAGTTCTTTCTCCATGAGAGAGAAAAAACCCAGAGAAAAAGAATAGATGAGCTAAAGAATGACAAGTTCAGGTCTTTCTTTGTAACCCACAGAGATATAGTCCAGAATTCAAATTACAAGGCATATCTTAAACATTTTGATGCTGTGCTTAAACTTTCAGACTTACCATTCAGTAGCTGGAACGTGGTAAATACAGAGGATTTGGAAGCTGCATCGAAATTTGTGCTTGGTACAACAATTCAAAAGATAAACTCAGAAATCAATCGTATTAACGAAAAAAGCAAAAAAATCCCGGAATTTGAAACTGATGATAAGATTGAAACAAAACCACTGGACTTAGTGGATTTAAGTATGAGTCTGGGTGAAAATGAATATAAGGAAATGGTAAAAAAGCTTCAGGAAGAAGTGAAAAATATATCCTATGAGTTATACAATAAAAAAATTCCATGTGTACTTGTGTTTGAAGGTATGGATGCAGCTGGCAAGGGAGGCACCATAAAAAGGCTTACAAGGGCTATAGATCCAAGAATTTACGAGGTGGTTCCAATAGCTGCGCCAGATGAAACAGAAAAGAAGTTTCATTATCTTTGGAGATTTATGAAAAACATACCTCCAAAAGGAAGGATAACCATATTTGATAGAAGCTGGTATGGAAGAGTGCTGGTGGAAAGAATTGAGGGCTTTGCTTCTGTTCCTGAATGGAAAAGAAGCTATGAAGAAATTAACAATATGGAAAGACAACTTGCAAACTTCGGAACCCTGGTATTGAAATTTTTCCTTTACATAGACAAAGATGAGCAGCTTCGAAGATTTAATGATAGGGAAGCTAATGAAAAAAAGCTATATAAGATAACCAGCGAAGACTGGAGAAACAGGGAAAAGTGGGACGGTTATATAGATGCAATGAATGAAATGCTTGTTCGTACAAATACTGCATATGCACCATGGATCATTATATCTGGACAAGACAAAAAATATGCACGGGTAAAGGTAATGCAGGAATTTATAAAATATGGAAAACAAATTATTGGAAAATAAAATGCCGTTTAAGGGGTGTGATATAAATGAATATCATATTAGTAAGGCATGGAAAAGCACAAAACCGTGAGATAAACAGAGAGGATTCAAAGAGACTTTTAATAAAAAAAGGAAAAGAGCAGATACAAAATACTATCCGCCTAATAAAGAACTTAATTCCTGATACTGGAATAGTGATATGGACAAGCTCAGTTTTAAGGGCCAGTGAAACTGCTCAGATTATTTCAAAATTGCTTAAAGTGAAGGAAATTGAATACTTTGACTTTTTGGCAGAAGCACCTGATTCTGCTTTATTTGAAAAAGTGAAAAATGTTGACCAAAGCAAAACCTTGATACTTGTGGGACATGAGCCATATCTCAGCCAGCTGGGTTTTATAATTTGCGGCGAAAAGCTTCAGTTTAAAAAGGGAACAGCCGGGATATTTCATATGAATGATGTGAGTGAATTTAAAGGGAAATTAAAGCTGCTGGTTCATGCTGACCAGAATGACTCAACAGCTGAATACAGTAAAAATCTTAATCTGGTTCTTTTAAAGTATATTGATGAAGCCAGAGCTTTGAAGGAGATGTATTTAAACAATAAAAGTAATGCTGAATGCATCCATCAGATAAGGATTAGAATAAGACAGCTTAGGTGCACCCTTTCTTTTATGAAGCCTCTGCTTAAAAATGAGGATTATTTAATACTACAGAAAAAACTAAAGGATATGGCACAAAGATTTTCCTATACACGTGAACTGGATGTTATTAATATGGAATGGGATTCTATTAAAAAGGAAAATAAAGAGGCTTTAAATGAAGTATTAGAGTCTGAACGTAAAAAGGAAAATTTAAATGTTTTCAAGTATATTTCAGATGGAAATATGGATACTGAATTGATAGAAATATCAAACCTTATAGATGCCGTAAATACAGATGAAATTAATATGCCATCATTTGCAAATAAGAGGTTAAAGTCTTGGTATAGAAAGACAGGGGAACTCTTGAGGTCAATTGACTTTGATAATATAAAGGATGTACACAACCTCAGGGTTCACATAAAAAAACTAAGGTATTTGAAAAACAGCCTTAAGTTAACCTGTAAAAAATACGAAGGGTGGAATCTTGAAGAGATGCAGGAATGTTTAGGCAGCATATGTGATGCCTTTCAAAACATTTCCTTGCTGGAGAGCTTTAATGATAAATACGGATCAGCTGAATTAAATTATGAAGCGGGTATTTTAATAGAACATGAGAATTTAAAGAGACAAAAATCATTAAAATATTTTAACAAGCTTATGAAAAGGCTGCCGGTTTAACGGCAGCCTTTTTAGGAGACTATTGGCTTAAAATCTATAACAGCGGATTCTTTCTTTAATTTTTTTACTTCCTTTAAAGCTAACTTATAGAACACTTCCTGACTGTTTATAATCGCTTTTTTCCTCTTATCCACTCTTATATATGTTCCATCAGTTTTAAGAATTCTTGCCTTTACAGTATCTCTTAGTGATATTTCAAGTAATTCTTTAATCTTTTTCTTTGTGTTAACATCCTCTACAGGGAATAAAAGCTCAACCCTGCGGTCTAAATTTCTGCTCATTAAATCTGCACTAGAAAGATAAGTAAGTTCTTCTCCATTATTGTAAAAATAGTATATTCTGCTGTGCTCAAGGAATCTTCCCACAATGCTTTTTACAGTTATCCTTTCGCTTACTCCGGGAACCCCTGGTTTAAGACAGCAGACACCTCTTACTAGAAGCTCGATTTCCACACCCGCAGTAGATGCCTTGTAAAGTTCTTCTATAATTTCAGTATCTACCAGAGAATTTACCTTGGCTAATATCATAGCCTTTCTTCCTGCTTTTGCGTTATCTGCCTCCTGTCTTATCAAGGTAATAAAGCTTTCTCTCATGTTAAGAGGGGCAAGTACTGCTTTATACATATTATGTGGCTCTGAATGACCTGAAAGCATGTTGAAAAGTGCAGATGCATCTGCTCCAAAATAAGGGTTTGAGGTAAATAAACCAAAATCCGAGTAAATTTTTGCAGTTACATCATTATAATTTCCTGTTCCAAGGTGAACATATCTTTTTATGCCGCTTTCTTCCTTTCGAACTACAAGCAATACTTTGCAGTGTGTTTTTAAACCAATAAGTCCGTATATAACATGACACCCAGCTTTTTCAAGTCGTTTTGCCCAGATTATGTTATTCTCCTCATCAAACCTTGCCTTCAGCTCCACAAGCACAGTAACCTGCTTCCCTTTTTCAGCAGCCTTTGCCAGGGCTGCAACTATTGGTGAATTGCCGCTTACCCTGTATAAGGTTTGTTTAATAGCAAGCACCTCCGGATCTTCTGCTGCAGTTTTTACCATTTCTATAATTGGATCAAAGGATTGGTATGGATGATGAATAAGTATGTCATTTTCTGAAATTACATCAAAAATATTATCGCTTTCCATAAAATATGGAGAAGGCTGAGGCTCTATTGGTGAATACTTTAAATTGTCGTAACCACTCAAATTAGTCAGTTTCATTAGATAGGTTAAATCAAGGGGGCCATCTATTTCGTATAGTTCACCTTGTGACACCTCTAGTTCTTCCATTAAAATATTTATTAAGGTTTTATCTATATCCTTATCAGCTTCAAGTCTTACAACAGCACCCCAGCGCCTTTGTTTAACGGACTCCTCGATGGCTTCAAGTAAATCCTCTGCTTCCTCTTCATCAATTGATAAGTCTGCATTTCTTGTTATTCTAAAGCAGCTTGAAGTAATTATGTTGTGTCCTGTAAAGAGCCCATTCAGATTCATTGTTATCATATCTTCAAGTAATATAAAGCTCCTTATACCTTCACTGCTTGGGAGCTCTATAAATCTATTTAATACTGAAGGTACCTGTACAGAAGCAAATAAATTTCCCTTGTCCCCTTTTTTTGTTTCAACTAGAAGAGCTATGTTTAAGGACTTGTTAAGCAGAAGTGGAAATGGTCTGCTCTGGTCCACCACCATTGGAGTTAAGACAGGGTATACGTTTTTTATATAATAGTCATTTACAAAATCAGTCTGATCCTTATTCAGCTGTTTTGGCTTAAGAAAAATTATTCCTTGCTTTTTAAGGGACTGTTTCAAGGAACGGTTAAAACAATTATATTGGTCATTTACCATTTGATGAGTTCTAATGGAGATTTTTTTCATTTGCTCCTCTGGGCTTAATCCAGCAGGGTCAAGTTTTTTGAACCCGGCAACTATCTGGTCTTGAAGGGAGCCTACTCTTACCATAAAGAACTCGTCAAGGTTGGAGCTTACTATTGAAAGAAATTTAAGTCTTTCAAAAAGAGGGTTTCCATTGTCTTTTGCTTCTTCTAAAACCCTGTGATTAAATTCAAGCCAGCTTAATTCTCTGTTAAAAAAATATTTATATTTTAAAGAAGTATCCATAATTATCACCCTCTGCGTTTAAATTCTGGTTTAATACCCATTACTTCGTGAAAAAATAATGCATTGTGAATAAAGTCCCACTCTTCTAGCAGTGTATCCTCAGTAGATTTAATTTTAAAGAGGAGCTTGTCTTGGGATAAATTTATTTCAATGTGGGATATCTTTTGCTTGTGGGATATATCAATGGACTCTGCCAATTTTAAAATTGCTACAAGCTTTGATACAGTTATTTTCTCTTTTTCACTTAACGTTAAATAATTTTCATCTTTATGGGAAGGAATAGCTTGCCCATGATATCTTGCAATATTAGCTATTAATACAAGTTTTTCCTTTGAAAAACCCATTACTTTCTGGTTTAGTATAATATCATAGGTCTGCATGTCTGGTTCGCTGAAGTTAACAAATTTACCTACATTGTGAAGTATGGCAGCAACCCTAAGATAAAGTCTTTCCTTGGAATCAAGCTTGTGCAATCGCATTGTGGCATCAAAAATCTGCAAGGATATCTTTTCAATATAGGCTAGATGGGTTTTATCAATGCAGTATTTATCTGCAATATACCATGCGTAGTTTATTATTTCATCATTATCACTATTTTCATCATAGAGATTCTCTGCCATGTTGGATAAAAGTCCATGACAAAGGGAGAGCATTGGGGCATAAATTCCTGGTGCTTTGGTAAGTGAGATAAAACACTTAAATAAAATTACTGAAGGAAGTATAAGCTTGGCTTCCTTTCTGTTTATTCCATAGGTTTGAATAATTTGATTTGAACTCATGCTTTTCATTTTCTCATAGAGCTTAATTAATTGATCTCTTTCGATGAAGGTTGTATTATGTGATTCCCTGCCGCAGAGTTTTGCTATAACATCAAGCTCCCCCCCAATTCCTATGAAGGAAACTGCATTAAAGCTTTGAATCCTAGGCTTAAGAATGTGGATTTTGCTTTCGATAAATTCCTCCATTATTTTTGGAAAATCCATTGTCATTGTTTCAAGGTCGGAAAGTATCTCACTAAGTCTAAGGGAGCCCAGTTTCATATATTCTGTGTAATCCAGGCTTCCTTTCTTGAACATGGATATTTCCATACCTCCAGATGTTACATTAACAACAAGGGAAGAATCTGCTGTTAAAAACCCTGATTTAGGCATATGACTTCTAAGAGCCTTGGAATTTAACAAACTTTCCTCGGCAGTATTTATAATGTCTACTTTAATTCCTGAAGAAAGGCGTATCTGTTCAACGATGTATTCCCTGTTTTCTGCTTCTCTTATGCCGCTGGTGGATACTGCCTTATAGGTTTTAATTCTATAGTCTTTCATAAGCATTGCAAAACCTTTTAAATCATTGCAGGTTTGCTGAATGGTTTCTATTGATATTCTTTTTGAACTGTAGGTATCTCTACCTATATTTGATGGCTTGGTTAAATCTTCTAAAATATTGAATTTCTTATCTGAATTGATTTCTGCAATTATCATATGAAGATAATTTGCCCCTATGTTTATAGATGCCACAATATGAAAATCTTTTTTTGCTGTCATAATATTACACCTTTCAAAATGTTATCTACAAATATTTTAACATATTTCTATTAATAGACAAACAGTGACAATGTTAATTGTTGAAATATTCGGAACAAACTGATATAAATGTATATAAGAAATGATAATTGAAAGGATATGCGTATGGAGAAGCTGGGAATAATAGATATTGGTTCAAATTCAATTCGTCTGGTTATATTAAAAATCAATGAAGACAATTCTTTTAGGGTAATTGATGAAAAGAAGGAATCTGTAAGGCTTGGCATGGACATGACAGAAGAGGGGGGGCTTAATTTACAAAGAGTTGATAAAGCAATGGATACCCTAAAGTTTTTTATGGACATAGCAGAGGCCACAAATGTGAACAATATTATTGGGGTAGCCACTGAAGCTGTGAGAAGAGCTTCCAACCGTGAGTATTTTGTGTCCAGAGTGAAAAATGAAATAGGAATAGACATAAGAGTACTTCAAGGAAATGAGGAAGCATTTTACGACTATTTTGGAACTGTAAACAGCATGGAATTTGAAAATGCCCTGCTCATGGATATAGGAGGTTGCAGCAATCAGCTTATATTGGTGGAAAATCGTAAAATGGTTCAGGCTATCAGCCTTCCTTATGGAGCAATTAATTTGAGTGAAACCTTTAAGCTTCAGAGTGCACTAGAAAAGAACAAGGAAGAGGAACTTAAAAATTTCCTGCTGAAAGAATACTCAAAGGTACCTTGGATAAAAAATGCAAAGGGATATCCTCTAATTGGAATAGGTGGCACCATAAGAAACATAGGGAAAATATCTAGAAAAAAGAATAATTACCCAATGGATGTATCTCATAATTATCATATTAATTCGGAAAACATATATGAAATATATGATTTGGCAAAAAATAGAGATATAAAACAAAGAGAAAAAATTAAAGGGCTTTCAAAGGAAAGAGCAGACATATTTTTAGGAGCCGCTGCAGCAGTAGTTACTGTTATGGAATGCTGCAGTGCCTCTGATGTTTATATAAGCGGTAATGGATTAAGAGAAGGAATTATTTATGAACACATATTAAAAGGAAAAGAGCCTATTGAAAAGGTGTTAGATTTTTCCCTTAACAATATAATGTGTGATTATAAGCTGGATAAAAACCATGCAAAAAGAGTTAGAAGTTATACTGAAACTTTATTTGAACAACTAAAGCCAGTGCACAATATATCTCAAAATGTAAGCAGAATTTTAAAAACTACAACCTTGCTTCACGATTTAGGAATTGATATAAACTACTATGGACACCATAAACATTCTTTTTATATGATGCTGAATTCAAGAATCAATGGGCTTACCCACAGGGAACAGCTTATGGCGGCACATATTGCAGCATTTCACAGAAGAGAGGAGTTTAAGATAGACACTTATCAGTATAGGAATATGCTCCATGAAGAGGATATTTCAGTAATACAAAAGTTAGGTGTTCTGCTTAAAATTTCAGAATGCCTTGATCAAAGGCAAAATGGGAATATACATCAGATACAATGCAATCTGCAGCCGGATACAGTTATAATAAAGCTTTTTGCAAACAGCAATCCTGAAATAGAAATTAACGATGCCATTAAAGTTGCAGACATGTTCCACAAGTTGTTTAACAGAAAACTTCTCATTGTATAGCTCATATGTTAAAGTCAACACTCATATAAATTTAGAGATTGGGTATAGTTATAAATACACAAACTTTAATTTTTTATGTGAGGTATTTAAAATGCAGGATATAGCAGAGTTTTTAAAATATGAAGATGTATATGGGGTTCTTATGAAATACTCTAAATGCCAGGGGGATACCCATGAAAAGAAGGTTATCCTTTATGCAGGCATGATAGCAGATTCATTAGACGAGGTTTTTACTTTTTCAAGTGAGGAAAGAAACCTGCTGCTTTATAGTGCTATTCTTCATGATATAGGACGTTATATTGGCAAAAAATCACATCACAAACATACTAGCTACATAATAAACAACGATGAAACTTTTAATGCTGTTCCTTCAAATTTAAGAGCAATGCTTGCCCTTGTAGCTGCTGGTCACAGAAAAGCTCTTGGAAAGGCATTATCAGATTACAACCTGGAGGAGAAGGAGGTTATCCAAAGGCTTGCCTCCGTATTAAGGCTTTCGGACGCGTTAGATCATACTCACTGTGCTGAAGTTACCATTAACAATATACAAATATGCAGGGAAAATTTAATTATATATATTAAAGGCAGAGACTCAGTTAAGATAACAAATAAAGCTATGGAGAAAGCAGATCTTTTTAAAGAGAGCTTTAATATGGATGTTAAAATAATTTGTTAAAACATGTTGATGACATAGTTTGGTAAATGATATATAATATAGCAATAATGAAAAAATCAGGAGAAGTCATATGAAGAAAAACTATGTAATTCTTTGTCTTTTTATTGCTGTATTATTTGCCGGGGCCGGGTTTAT
Source organism: Solirubrobacterales bacterium (assembly GCA_050261915.1). GTDB lineage: Bacteria > Bacillota > Clostridia > Clostridiales > Clostridiaceae > UBA699. The sequence goes on along the minus strand of JBLNDT010000031.1, from coordinate 27,171 downwards.
TACCGGGCAAAACATAAATAGCAGGGAGAAAGTTAATCCACCAGAAAATGGTGATATAGTTGATATTAAAGTTACATATAAACAATCGGGTAAGGATGGGACAAGCTATACAATAGTTGTTAAAAATATCAGCAAGTATATTATTAAACAAAATTCGTTTTATGTAAGTTATCCTATAAAATATGGCAGTAGCCATACAATGAACAAATGTAAAGCTGAAACAACAGGAAACAAACTTAATATAAAGCCAAATGAAGAGGTTACACTTAATGCATTTATTCCAATTGAAAATTATAAAAATAACGAAAACTTAGATATCAGTGAGCCTGATTATGAAATGAAGGGATATTTAGGAGAAGTATCAGAAATGAATCATTTTGAAGAAAGTGGAGGGTTTCCTAGATAGAATCCCTCCTTAAGAATATATATGGTCCTTGTCACCGTATTCTTCATCATAACTTCTGCGGTAAGCTACAGGAATATTATTTTTATGTTTGTAGTTATTACCTTTGCTGACTTTGATCTTAACTGGGTTTTTAACTTTAGAGAATATCTTCTTCATCACAAATAAAAATATGATTAATTCAAATACGAATTTTATTATAGTTGCCCTATTAATGCTTTCAGGTATAAAGGAACTGTCAATATCACTAGTTACCGCTGGTGATGCTATATCAGTATGATCAGGAATTATAGGAGCTATTCCATTTTTATCATTTGCAATATCTGTAACAATTGAATCAAAAGCCTGATAGGATTTGCCGCTTATAATTGCATCTTCTGCATAGAATACGATAAATTTGGCATTGAAATTTGAAGTGTAATTATCGTTTCCAGCAAGGGTTTCAAAGATTGCTTTTCCATCCTTTTTATCATAAACAAATAAAAGGCTGGGATTTGGAGTTTTATTAAGTTCCCATTTCTTATATACTCCACTAGCATATTCATCAAGAGTGTAGGAACCAGGAAGATTGTCAACAGTTAAAAATACTAGTTTAATCCCAGTATCAGCATATAAATTTTCACAGGACTTTTCTAATTTTTCTTGTTCTTGACTGCTGAGTAAAGCTGCCTTATCCTGGACATAAGTTTGAGTGGCTGGCTTTGCTGGCAGTGAATTCTCAGCCTTATTTATGTATGCTAAAGCTGCGTAGCCAATAAATATAGCTATCAATGAAACAACAAGAGTATTTCTTATTAGTTTTGATACATAACCTGAACCCATAAAAACCAACCCCTTAATTACATTTACAACCAATTATACTATCATTATACAATATATATATGAAAAATACTATTACAGACCACAGGTAGTTGTAGTCATATCACAATCTTATTTATTTATATAAAAAATAACTATGATTTATAAATTTACCACGTTGAGTTGTTTATGTTGATTAAAACATTTACTTGTGATATGATTAGAAAAATAAAAATGGCTATAATGAATTAACTAATGTTATATTAAAAATAATAGGAGGTAAAACTAATGATTGAGACAATTAAGAAAAAATTTGATGATTTTGAAGCTATGGTGGGTAATACTCCTATGCTTGAAATATCACTAAAGTACAAGGGTGAGGAAAGAAAAATTTATGCCAAAGCGGAATACTATAATTATTCAGGGAGTATTAAGGATAGAATAGCTTATCACATTATGAGACATGCTTATGAAACTGGAGCCATTAAAGAAGGGGATGCCATAGCTGAGGCTACCAGCGGTAATACAGGGATAGCTTTTTCTGCCATAGGTGCTTATCTTGGTAACCCAGTAACTATATTTATGCCAAATTGGATGAGTCAGGAACGTGTAAATCTTATGGAGAGCCTTGGCGCAACAATACGTTCGGTATCTAAGGAAGAAGGAGGATTTACTGGTTCCATACAGCTGGCAGATAAAATGGGTGAGGAAAAGGGAGCTTTTCTTCCGCATCAGTTCACAAATGAAGAAAATGTAGCAGCCCACTATAAAACCACCGGACAGGAAATAATAAAACAACTTAAAGCTCTTGGTAAAAAGCCTGATGGTGTTGTAGCTGGTGTTGGTACTGGTGGTACAATAATGGGGATAAAGAAAGCACTTCAAGAGGTTTATCCTGCTTGCAAGGCATTCCCGTTAGATCCAGCCAATTCTCCAACTATGGCATCTGGCGGCAGAGATGTTGGTCCTCATAGAATAGCTGGTATAGGGGATGAGTTTATCCCTGATATTGTAAAGCTTAATGAACTTGATGATATAATTATGGTGGACGATGGTGATGCAATAAACATGGCGAGAAAACTGGCCAGGGTTTTTGGAATTGGTGTAGGAATATCCTCAGGTGCAAATTTCCTAGGTGCAATTCTTGCCCAGGATATATTAGGTAGTAAGGATTCAGTTGTTGTAACAGTATTTGCAGATGACAATAAAAAATATCTAACCACAGACTTGATGAAGGAACAGCCATTAAAAGAAGGCCATATGGCTCAAGATGTGGAATTAATAGGATTTAAGGCTATAAGATAAAAGGCAGCAGCAAATTTAATTTTGCTGCTGCTTTATTTTAATTGGCGTTTTGAAGTTCAGCTTCATTCCATACTGGTGCAGGTCCTCTCATGTAAGATAGTATTGCTGCCAATATGCTGAAGATAAAGGATATAATAAATACTATTCTAAGCCCGGATATAAAGCTGCCTACTGCTATGCCATTAGAACCAACCTGGGTGCCTAGGAAAAGTCCCTGCATAGCTTCAGGAGTCAAACTGGTACCTATTATTGCCATGGAAAATGCAATACTTAATACACTGCCTGCATTGTTTAACATGGTTCTTACACCCGCTGCAATGCCACGCTTGTTATCAGGCACCGCTCCCATAATTGAGTTAGTATTTGGGGAAAAGAAAAATCCGGAACCAATTCCCATAATAAACATCCAAATCATTAATTCAACTATTGATGTATTTGAATTAATAGCTACAAGCCCAAGTAATCCAACTGCAGAAATCAACAGCCCAATAGAACTGAGAGCTCTTGAGCCGTACTTGTCAGAAAGACTTCCGCTTATAGGAGAAACTATAAGCATTGAAACTGCAAAGGGTGCCAGGAAAATTCCTGCTGTAATAGGGTCTATTCCCTTAATTCCCTGAAGGTAAAATATCATAAGAAAGGTTACTGAACCTCTGGCAATACCATTGAAGAAGTTACTGGCATACGCAAAAGCAAGAAGTCTGTTTTTAAACAGATTTAAATCAAGCATAGGCTGTTCAATTTTGTTTTCTATTTTTATAAATGCTCCCATTGAAATAATAAAAAGAACAATAAGGATTATTACCTTTATATCAAACCATCCTGTGAAGCAGCCTATTGTTAATGCCATAAGCAAAGCAAGCATACTTACTGTAAAGGTCAGTGTTCCCAGCCAGTCAAATTTTTGTTTAGCTTCATGATTATATATCTCCTTTAAATGAACTCCTGCCCAAATTGTACCGATTATTCCTATTGGCAGGTTTAAATAAAAAATATATCTCCATCCAATGCTTACAAGAAATCCTCCAAGTATTGGGCCAATAACGCTGCCTATGCTGATAAACATAGTATTTATACCAAGGGCTTTACCAAGTTCACTTTTTGGAAAAGCATCAGCAACTATTGCAGTGCTGTTTGCCACCATAAATGCTCCCCCCACGGCCTGGATAAGTCTATAAATTAATAGCTGCCAACCTGTATTTGATAAGGCACATAATAATGAAGCGGCGGTGAAAACACCAAAGCCTCCCACATAAAGCTTCTTTCTGCCAAACATGTCTGCTGTTCTTCCTATAGATGGGACGAATATTGTTAAAATAAGCATATATCCCATAAGAATCCAGGTTATAGTGCCCATATCGCATTTAAGATCCTTCATTATTTCAGGCAGGGCTATTATAAGAGTGCTTCCACTCATAACTGAAAGCAGTGCTCCTATAGTTGTGCAGGAAAGAGCCCTCCACTTGTAATTATCTTTCATTATTGTGTCCCTCCAAATATGACTTCACTTTCTTTATCTCAATTAAATAATTAGTGGAGTTGTGTTTGATTTTTCTTAACACAGCTTCCCTTTCTTCTATGAGACATTGAAGTTCCAGCAGTTTTTTTTCTATTTCTTCTATTTGGTCTTTGTCAGTTATATCCCCTAGAAGAATTTCATTTATACTTTTCTTTAACCCAATAAAATGCTGGACCTCGGCTAAGTTCATTCCAAGCTTGCTTCTCAAATTTTTTATTTCCTTTATTAAATTAATATCTTCATCTGTGTATTGTCTGTAGCTGGCATTTGTCCGTTCAGGCTTTAGAAGCTCCATATCCTCATAGTATCTTATTGTTCTTTTTGTAAGGCCTGTAAGTTTTGCTACTTCCTCTATTTGATAATATTTTATATCCATATACTCATCTCCCAAAAGCTATATTATCACTGGTTAACATTAACGTCAAGGTTAATGTTGAGGAGTAAAGTCAGATATACTTTTCCATTAATAATTTGTTATAATTAACATAATAATAAGTACATTTTAAAGGGAGCAGAAGATTATGAACATTAAAGAAAGAGCAAGCAAATTAAAAGCAGATATACCTGCAGTATTTATAGCATTAAGGAAAAAAGACACACCTATTGCTGCAAAAATATTTGCTGCTATTGCAATTGGGTATGTATTATCACCTATTGATTTGATACCTGACTTTATACCTGTAATCGGGATGTTGGACGATGTAATTATAGTTCCTGTTTTGGTTGCCCTTACTTTAAAACTTATACCTGAAGAGGTATTAAAGGAATGTAGAAAAGATGCAGTTGATTTATGGAACAATGGCAAACCGAAAAAATGGTATTTTTCTATCCCTATTATTTGTATATGGATATTATTATTGCTGATGGCAGCAAGATTATTTATTAAGTGATATAACTTGTCCTATTTTAAAATAAAAGGAAGCAAATTTTTACTTCCTCTAAATCACCTATTTGCTTTTTTCATGTTTTCCATCATGAACACCAATTTTTTCACCAGCAATAATTCCTGCATCCCCATGTCCTTTGGGATCCATCTTTCTTAATTCTGCATTGCTCTTTTCCCTGTCTTTTATTCTATTTTTGTTATTATCCATTATTATCATTCCCTTCATTTGTATATAAATAGCCTATTTAGTATCTGTATAAATTAAGGAATTATTCTATAAAACTAATTTAACCAGTGGTTAAATTACAACTTTAATATTCAACTTTAAATCCATTGGTAATTTATATAAATTGAGCTATACTGAGTTTGTAAGATCTTACAATAACTATATGGAGTGGTAATTTATGAATAAGTTAATAATTGGTGACGTTATTTTCAGGTTAAGAAAAGAAAAGGGAATTACTCAGGACCAGCTTGGTTCTTTTATTGGAGTTTCAACAGCTGCAGTTTCAAAGTGGGAAAGCGGCGCATCATATCCAGATATTACACTGCTGCCTGTACTTGCAACCTTTTTTAATGTAAGTATGGATACATTATTAAACTTCAAAATTGATCTTACAGAGGATGAAGTAATGAAGCTGTTTACTGAATGTGAAAAGTTGTTTAGCAGAGGGGAATTGGAGAAGGGAGAAGAAAGAGCCAAGGAGTACATTTCAAAGTACCCAAATTCCTTCTACCTTAAGTTAAGGATGGCTTTCCTTTATTTAATGTATTCCTGGAAATTTACAGAGGTGGATAAAGCTAATGATATAATAAGTGAAACAATAAGGTTGTTTGAAGATGTGGCAGATAACTGTTGCAGCGATGATCTGGTTGAACAGGCACTGTTTCAGCTTGGAGCGTTGTATCCAACCATAGGTGAGCAGGATAAAGCAGTAGAGGCTTTGAATAAAATTAGAAAAAGTCAGCTTGATCCAGAATTAATTATGGCAAATATATATATCGATAAAGGTGACATAAAAAAAGCCAGAGAAATACTCCAGAGCCATTTGTTTAAAAATTTACACTACATGGGTATGGTTTGCATAGGGCTTGCAAACTCACATATGAAAGAAAGTGCGGATTTATCCATGGTTGAGAAATATTATAATTTGAGTATTAATATAAACAAAATGTTTTCTGATGATAATGGGGCAGGTATTGGTTTGTCAACAGAATACCTAAGTCTTGCACAGACCTATCTTAAATTAGATGAACTTGAAAAGGCAATGGATATATTGGATAAGATGGCAGAAGACATGAAGGTGAATGATATAAATAATCCAAGGTCATATAAAAAAATTTGGTGTTTTAATGAAATTCCTGAAGGAAAACAAACTATTACAATGAATTTATATGAAAATATGTTTAAAATTTTAGAAAGTGCTGAATTTGACAAAATACGAGAAGATATGAGGTTTAAAAAATTTATAATTGGTTTAAAGGCATTGGATAAGAGGAAAGGGTAGACCTTTCCTCTTTTATTATGTAGAATATAATTGGATTAAACATATTGGAGGGGAATGAAATAAATGAAACTATATACCATAGGGTTTACTAAGAAAAATGCAGAAACATTTTTTGAACTTCTAGGTAAAAATAAAGTAAGGTTTTTGCTGGATATAAGATTAAACAATGTATCGCAGTTGGCAGGTTTTGCCAAGGGAAAAGATTTAGAATACTTTACAAGCGTGATACTTAATATACCATACAAGCATGATATTAGACTTGCACCCAGCAAGGAACTGTACGATAAATATAAAGCTGGTGGTATAACCCCTGAAGAATTTGAAAGTGAATTTAAAAAAGTACTTAAATCAAGGGATTTTGATAGTATAATATTAGAGGAATATGGTGAATTTCTAGAGAATGCATGTCTACTCTGCAGTGAGGATAAGGCAGATGGATGTCACAGAAAACTGATAGCTGAATTTATTGCAGAACTAATTCCGGGCACTGAAATATCGCATCTTTGATTGGAGATATCAAAATGAACACATTTTTGCGTATAGACATAAACCTAGCAGCATTAATTATGCTTGGACTTGTTTTTTCTATTGGGTATAGAAATTTAGATAGGAGAGATAAGCTTAACAAGAAGTTTTTAACAACATCTTTAATTATTATTTTGGAAATTATATTTGAAACAGCTACCTGCATTCTTAATAAAAGACCAGAGCAAATGTTTATAATAGTATCTAAATTAATTCATACTTGTTTATTTTTCACAGCTCCAATTTTAACATATTCCTGGTTTAGCTTTATATATACCTGGGTGACACCAGAGGAGAGGTTGACAAGAATTAAGCGGGTATTGCTGCTTGTGCCGGTTTTAATAAATTCTGTTATTACTTTTTTATCACCTTTTTATGGACTGGTTTTTTATATTACTAAAGAAAATGTATATAATAGAGGTTCGTTTTTTATAATTTCCGCTGTTATAACTTATATATATTTAATTTTAAGCTTTTTTGTAATACTAAAACAAAGAAGAAAAATAGTAAAACAGGATTTCATACCTATACTTATATTTGGTATTTTCCCCATTTTAGGCGGGATTCTTCAGACTATGTTTTATGGAATACTGCTAATGTGGAGTTCATCCGCATTTTCCCTGGTTATAGTATATAATTTACTTCAGCAGAGAATGGTGCATATAGATGGGCTTACAGGGGTATGGACCAGATCTTCCTTTGACTATTATATTTCTATGAGAATTAAAAACAATGATGATTTTGGTGTTATTTTTATTGATATTGACGGGTTGAAGAATATAAATGACGAATTTGGACATGTTGAGGGTGATGAAGCAATAAAAAATGCAGTGAATTTAATAACTGATATTCTTAGAAAAACAGATGTTATAGCAAGATGGGGTGGAGATGAATTTATAATAATGCTGGACAATGTATCCAAAGATGACTTAAGTGAAGTTCTTGACAGGATAAATTCGAGGTTTGCAAAGTACAACGGGGAAAACACTAAGGGATATAAGCTTGAATGCAGCTTTGGTGCTGACTTGTTTAATAAAAACTTCAGCAGTATAGAGCAATTCTTAAATCATGTGGATGCTTTGATGTATTGTAATAAAAACATTAGGAAATCCTTGAGTTTTTAATTTTATATGAATATAATAATTATGTTATATTATTAAAATCATACTTTAGTATGATTTTTTATTTTGAAAGGAATTAGTAGTGATGAATGTTGTAGATAGATTTCTTAAATATGTTAAATATGATACTAGAGCTGACGAGGAGTCCTTAACCAGCCCCACCACAAAGGGACAAATGGAGCTTGCCCTTGAGCTTGTGGAGGAAATTAAGTCAATAGGCTTAGAAGATATATCACTTGACGAAAATGGATATATTATGGCAACCCTTCCGTCAAATGTTGAAAGAGATGTTCCTGTAATAGGTTTTATAGCACATATGGACACAAGTCCTGAGGTTTCTGGGAAGAATGTTAATCCAAAATTTGTGGAAAACTATAATGGTGAGGATATAATCCTAAATGAAGAAAAGAACATAATACTTTCCCCTAAGGAATATCCAAGTCTTAGGAATTATGTTGGCAAAACTCTTATAACAACTGACGGCAACACTCTTTTGGGAGCAGATGACAAGGCTGGAATTGCTGAAATACTTACAGCTATGGATACTTTGAAGAATAATCCTAATATTAAACATGGGGAAGTTAGAATTGCATTTACCACGGATGAAGAAATAGGTAAAATCGGGGAGCATTTTGATGTTGAAAAGTTTAACGCGCATATTGCCTATACCCTTGATGGGGATGGTGTAGGTGAATTGAGATGTGAAAATTTTAATGCAGCAAGTGCTAAGATAACAATTTTCGGAAAGAGTGTTTTTACGGGGGAAGCTAAAGGAGTAATGATCAATTCCATAAGGCTTGGAGAAGAACTTATGAGCATGATCCCAAGCGGTGAAACTCCAGAAAATACTGATGGTTATGAAGGGTTTTATCACATATTGTCCTTTAATGGCAAGGTTGAGGAGACAAAACTTCATTATGCAATAAGGGATTTTGACGAAGGCGGTTTTGAAGAGAGAAAAGAATTTATGGAACAGGCTGTACATAGTATAAACAAAAAATATGGGGAAGGTACTGCAATTATTGAAATAACAGAACAATACAGGAACATGAAAGAAAAAATAGAGGCGGTAAAATATATTGTTGACATTGCTATTGAAGCTATGAAGGAAGTTAATATACTTCCTGACTTACGCCCTTTAAGAGGGGGAACGGATGGAGGAAGACTATCTTTTCTGGGTCTGCCTACTCCTAATCTTTCAGCAGGAGGCCATAATAATCACAGCAAGTATGAGTATGTATCAATATATGGCATGGAAAAGGCTGTGGAAGTAATTTTGAAAATAGTTGAATTGTTTGCGGAGATATAAAATATGAAAGTGAATTATTTAAATAATAAATGTAAATTTTCAATTCCTAAAAGTAAAAATAAAATAGTGGATCGATTGAGCATCTACGAAAGCCTTGACAAAACATTATGTTCAAAGCTTACTATTATCTCAGCCTCTGCTGGAGCAGGTAAAACCACTTCCTTGGCTGGATGGATAGAATCAAGAAATTTAAGGGACAGTATAATTTGGATTTCCTTTGATGAGAGAGAAAACAATACAGAAGCCTTCTGGGCCTGCATAAAAGCCGCATCAGAGAAGCTTCACCAAGGTGAATTATTTAATGAAGACAGCAATTTAGTGGATACCCTGCTGTTTAATATGGGGGCTATAGAAAAAGAAATAATTTTTGTTTTTGACAATTTTCAATATATAAAAAACAAGGATATACATACAGGAATAAAACACTTCATTGATGGAATGGGAGAAAATATCCATATTATTATATCCAGCAGGACTAAGCCAGATATTAATCTAGCAAGGCTGAGACTAAATGGTGAACTAACTGAGATTTACAAAAATGAATTCAACTTTTCCTATGAAGAAACATACCAGTTCTACAGCAGGAACTTAAAGGAGCCTATTTCAGAAAAAAAATCAAAACTCCTTAGAGACTGCATGGAGGGGTGGGTTGCGGGGCTTCAAATAGGTCTTCTTTCCATTGGGACTAGTAACATAGCTGAAATTGAGCATGAATTTAACGGGGAAAACAGCTACATTCAGGATTACTTTTCTGAGGAGGTCATGAGTGGAATTTCAGAGGATGAAAAAGACTTTCTCCTTAAAACTTCAGTTTTAGATGAACTGAATGCTGAAATATGTAATGCTGTGAGCATGAGAAAAAACAGTCAGCAGATCCTTGAACAAATTTATGACAGGAATCTGTTTATAGACAGATGTGATTATAAAGGTAAGGAATTTATTTATCACAGGCTCTTTAAAGGATTTTTGCTAAGCAGATTAAAGGGTATGAATAAGGATGAAGCTCATGATGCCAGCAGCAGAGCTGCAAAGTGGTATGAAGAACAGGGGTTTATTAATAGTGCTGTTAAGCAGTATATTGATGCAGGGAATTACAGTACTGTAATTCAACTGATAGAAACTCAATGTGTAAAAAAAATATTATGCAATGATTACTTCTATGTGATGAGCTGGATGGACAAAATTCCTCAGGATAAAATAATTGAAAACGCAAAGTTTTGTATTGCATATATGTATATTTATATTTATGACAATATAAGTTATGGAAAGTATTATGAATTTGCCAAAAAGGCTTTGGAGGAATGCAGGGATGAGGAATATAGGAAAGAATGTCTTGGAATGCTTAATATTGTTGAAGGAGATAAAAATCTCATAAACTGTGAATATAAAAAAAGCCTCAGCTGCTACGAAAAGGCTGGATCCTTTGTTGGAGACAGCAGTTTCTTTGAAATGATAATTAAATTAAAATCAGGAGTAGCTTGTTTTTACTCAGGAGATAAAGAATGTGAAAAGGACTATTTTAATAAGGCAATGCTTTTAAGTCAGGGAAATAAGGATAGTGCCTTGTATCTTGTTGCTGCAAGGACAATTGTTTTCACAAAACTTTTAAGGGGATCCCTGGCGGAATGTGAGAATATATGTGATATATGTATAAACCTTAACGTGGAAGATAAACTAAAAAAGTCTTCTCTTATGGCATGTTTCTATATTGTTCTTGCTTTGGTTTATTTTGAAAAGAACCTGATTGACAAGGCAGAGGAATATGTATTAAAAGGGTTGAAATTCATTGAAGATGATGGTGAATACTATAATCACTATTACACATTATTTATTGGATATTACACTTATGTAGGTATTCTTATTGAAAAAAACAATAAGCCGGCTTTGGAAAAGGTATATGAAAAAATTGAGGCTCTTGAACAAAAGCATAAGGATAACAAATTGTCGGACAGATATCATTTCCATAAATTAAAGGAATATCTGGAAATATTAAAGATGGAAAGGTTTATGGAGTCGGGGAAAATAGGGGTAGTTGAAAAGTATATTGGGAAAAGGGATTTAAAAATAAAAGAAGAACTTACTTTATTTGCACAAATGCTGATTCATAAAGAAAAAAGTGATGATGCCCTGATGCTTTTAAACAAACTGCTGATTTTAGATAAAAACAGCATTAATCCATATTTATCTTTAAAATCTCACATTCTTAGATCTCAGATATTTTCAAAGGAAGACCAGTATGAAAATGCTACCAAGGATATGAGGGAAGCCTTAATAATAGGCTGCAGACATGGGTATGTGAGGATATTCAGGTTTAAAAATGTTAAGATGGCAAAAATACTGCTTAAAACAATTAAGGGTATGAAATTTAATCAGGATTATTATAGGATGAGTGAATATCTAAATAAAGTTTTATCCTTGTATTCAACAGATGAAAATGTGGAGCTTGTAAGCAAAAGGGAAAAAGAGGTACTTAGACTTATAGAAAACGGTGCTAAGAATTCGGAGATAGCCAAGAAGCTTTTTATTACCGAAAGTACTGCCAAGAGCCATATCTTGAATATATTCAGCAAGCTTGGAGTTCACAACAGAGTGCAGGCAATTGCAAAGGCAAAGGAACTTGGAATATTATGAGGATGCCGGTATTATATACCGGTTTTTTCATGCCATTAATGATTATAATACAAAAGTATGAGAGATAATAAAATTTATTTCATACGTTTTAATACTACTTTAAGATGATTTTCATACTTACAAGAAATGCTATAGTTATACAGTAACTGATAATTGATTGTCATTTTTCAAAAATTCTGCAGAGTACACTTTTCAAGGAGAATAAATATGTCAAATGTTGTTGATAGACTAATAAGATATGCAAAATTTGATACTAAATCAGATGAAGAATCTGATGTGGTACCGACCACTCCTGGGCAGCTTGTTTTAGCCAGGGAGCTGGAAAAAGAACTTATAGCCCTGGGGATGTCAGAGGTAAGTGTGGATGAAAAAGGCTACCTTATGGCAACTCTAAACTCAAATATAGGAAAGCAGGTTCCTGTAATCGGTTTTATAGCACATATGGATACAAGTCCTGAAATCTCAGGCGCAAATGTAAATCCGAGGATAGTGGAATCATATCAAGGCGGGGATATAGTATTAAACGAACAAGAAAATATTATTCTTTCACCTAGGGATTTTCCTGAATTAAAAAACTATATAGGGGAAACAATAATTACAACAGATGGAACAACCCTTCTGGGATCTGATGATAAAGCAGGGGTTGCTGAAATTATAACAGCCATGGAATATTTAATAAATAATCCGGAAATTAAGCATGGTACCATAAGAGTCGGGTTTACTCCTGACGAAGAAATTGGAAGAGGTGCAGACCACTTTAATGTAGAAAAATTTCATGCGGATATTGCTTATACAGTAGATGGCGGAGAAATTGGAGAACTTGAATATGAAAATTTCAATGCGGCAGCAGCTAAGATTAATATAAGAGGAAGAAATGTTCATCCTGGAAGTGCCAAGGGCAAAATGAAAAACTCCATGCTTATTGCAGGAGAAATTATAAATATGCTTCCAAAGGATGAAACACCATCAACTACAGAGGGATATCAAGGCTTTTATCATTTAACAGGAATGAGTGGGGATGTTGAAAACACCAGCTTGAATTATATTATAAGAGACTTTGATGAAAGCAATTTTGAAGCAAGAAAAGAATTCATGACAAAAATCGGAGACAGTTTAAACGAAAAATATGGCAAAAATACAGTAATGATTGACATAAAGGAACAATACAGAAACATGAAGGAAATGATAGAGCCTGTTAAGCATGTAGTGGATGCTGCATTTGAAGCTATGAAGGCAGCAGATGTGGTGCCAAAAGTTCAGCCTATAAGAGGGGGAACAGACGGAGCAAGACTTTCATTCATGGGGCTGCCTACACCTAACATTTTTACAGGTGGACATAATTTCCACGGCAAGTTTGAATATATACCTGTAAGCTCAATGGAAAAAGCAGTAGACGTAATAATAAATTTATCAAAAATATATGCTGAAAATTAGTAAAATATTATAATCGGGGGGGAAACCAAAATGTCATCAAACGCAAAGTCAAAAAAACTAACCTTGATACCATTGGTATTAATGATTTTTACTTCTGTTTACGGATTCAACAATATTCCAAGATCCTTTTACAAAATGGGTTACGCAGCTATTCCATGGTATATAATATCAGGAATAACCTTCTTCGTACCATTTGCTCTTATGGTTGCTGAGCTCGGTTCAGCTTTTAAGGAAGAAAAGGGCGGAATTTATTCATGGATGGAAAAATCCATAGGACCTAGATTTGCATTTATGGGAACTTTTATGTGGTATTTTTCATATATCACTTGGATGGTTAACGTTGCATCTGTTTTCTGGGTACCTGTATCAAATGCAATATTCGGAAAAGATACTACACAGCAGTGGAGCTTCATGGGACTTCAAGGACCACAGCTTCTAGGTGTATTTGGAATTCTATTGATTTTAACTATTACTTATACTTCAACTAAAGGTATGGATAAGATTAAAAAAGTTACATCAGTTGGAGGTTCTGCAGTTTTACTATTAAATGTATTCCTTTGGATAGGTGCCATAGCAGTATTTGTAGGAAATCACGGACACCTTGCACAACCCATAACAGGAATAAGCTCATTTATTGATACACCAAACCCTAAGTATGCTGGAAATATAATAGCTACATTGGCTTTCGTGGTTTATGCATTGTTTGCATACGGTGGAATTGAAGCTGTTGGTGGTTTGGTTGACGAAACTCATAATCCTGAAAAGACATTCCCAAAAGGAATCCTTTTATCAGCAGCTGTAATTTCAGTAGGTTACTCAATTGGTATATTATTTGTTGGAATATTTTCAAACTGGTCAGATGTTATGGGAGTTAAAGGTGTTAACCTTGGAAATGTTGGCTATATTGTTATGTCAAACCTTGGTTATGCGCTAGGAACAACCTTTGGAGCAAGCAACGCTACAGCCACTGCTATGGGTAGTGCAGTTGCAAGATATGTTGGTGCTTCAATGGCACTAGCATATGCGGGAGCATTCTTCACATTAATGTATTCACCACTTAAACAGATGATAGAAGGAACGCCAACTAAATTGTGGCCTGGGAAGCTTGGAGAAACAAAAGAGGGCTTACCTATAAACGCAATGTGGGTTCAAGCTGGAATAGTTTGTGTAATGATAGCATTGGTAGCCTTTGGCGGAAGCTCCATGGCAGCCTTCTTCAATATACTTGTTTCAATGACTAACGTTGCAATGACCCTTCCATATATGTTTATAGCAGCAGCATTCCCTTTCTTTAAGAAGAAAACAGAAATTAAAAAGCCATTTGTTGCTTTTAAAACTCAATCAAGTGCAAATATATGGACAGTGGTAGTAGTTTTAACAGTAGGTTTAGCTAATTTATTCTGCATAATACAGCCTGCTTTAGAAGGCGATATGCTCACCACAGTATGGAGCGTAGTTGGGCCGGTATTATTCGCAGCAGTTGCATGGATGCTTTATGGAAGATATGATAAGAAAATAAAAAGAGAAAAATCATCAAATATAGCATAAATATATTTTAGCATGTATTAATTACATGCTAAAATTGTTATAAGGAATGAGGTGTTTGTATGGAAATAAACGAAAAAATTCAGGAACTTCAGTCTGAAATTGTGAGTTCTGTGCAGGAGTTAATAAGAATAAAAAGTGTAGAGGAAGAAGCTCTCCCAGGTATGCCTTATGGTAAAGGTGTAGCAGCAGCCCTTGATAAAGCTCTTGAGATATCCAAAAGTCTTGGGTTTTCAACTGTAAAACACGAGGGATATATAGGATATGCGGAGTATGGTGCAGGGGAAGATTATGTTGCCGTTCTTGGACATCTAGATGTAGTGCCTGAAGGAAATGACTGGATATATCCTCCCTATGGAGCGGAAATTCATGAG
The DNA here is from genome assembly GCA_050261915.1 of Solirubrobacterales bacterium. Lineage (GTDB taxonomy): Bacteria > Bacillota > Clostridia > Clostridiales > Clostridiaceae > UBA699. The sequence continues at coordinate 11,813 of JBLNDT010000031.1, read as the reverse complement.
GGGAAATTGTTTGGAAGAGGAACCCTTGACGACAAGGCTCCTATAGTAGCTGCATTATATGGCTTAAAGGCTGTAAAAGATCTAGGGCTTCCTTTATCAAAAAAAGTCAGGATAATATTTGGAACTAATGAAGAAACAGGCTGCAAGGAAATGGAACATTATTTTAAAAAAGAAAAGCCTCCTGTAGCGGGCTTTACTCCAGATGCCCAGTATCCAATAATTTATGGAGAAAAGGGTATTACAATATTTAATGCAGTAAAAGACCTTAAGGTTAAGCAAACCGGAGATATAATTATTAAAATGATAAATGGAGGCCACAGAGCCAACATGGTTCCTGACTACTGTGAAGCATTGGCTGTTGTTAAGGATGCGGAGTCTCTGATAAAGGCAGCAAAGGAATTCAAAAACAAAACAGGTTATAGTATCAGCGCAGAACTGGATGGAAACAATGCTGTTATAATTAAATCTGTAGGTGTTAGTGCCCATGGAAGTCTTCCTCATCTAGGTAAAAATGCAATAATGCAGATGTTTGCATTCCTAGGGGAACTTCCTATTGGAAAATCTGATTTGTCAGACTATGTAAGTTTTTTCAACAAAAATGTTGGTTTTGAAACCTTTGGGGAATCCATGGGTGTTGGTCTGGAAGATAAGGAATCTGGAAAGCTTTCCTTTAATGTAGGCACAATAAACATGGATGAAGATCAGATATCCTTAGGCCTTAACTTAAGATATCCTGTTACATTTAAATTTGAGGATATGATGAATCCATTTAATGCTAAGATTGAAACTGCAGGTATAAGAGTAGAAAATATGATGCATCAGGAACCTTTATTCTTCCCTGAAGATCATCCCCTTATAAATTCACTACAAAAGGTATATACAGAACAGACGGGGTTAAATGCAGAGCTTTTAGCAATAGGCGGTGGTACTTATGCCAAGGAAATGCCTAATATAGTTGCCTTTGGTCCAATATTTCCTGGGAAACCAGACCTTGACCACCAGGCAAATGAATATATAGAAATTGAAGACTTGATACTTAATGCAAAAATATATGCTCATGCAATTTACGAACTTGCAAAATAGTATAATATTATATTCCAAACAAAAAAGGTTCCCTTATGGGAACCTTTTGTTAATTGTCATTTAATAAATAAGTTAATGTAAATAAGCTGTCAGCAAGATGTACATTTTCCACAACAACATCCTCTGGAACAGATAAATCTACAGGGGCAAAATTCCAGATTCCTTTAACATTGTTTCGTACCATTATGTCGCATACTTCCTGTGCATTTCTTCCTGGAACACAAATAACCCCAAGATGTGTTTCGTTTTCCTTAAGATATGCATCCAAGGTGTCTATATCTCTAACCTCAATATCTTTTATTTTAATTCCTATTAGCTTTGGGTTCTTATCAAAAAGTGCCTTAATGGAAAATCCAAGCTTTGAAAATCCAGGATAATTTGTAACTGCTTGTCCAATATTTCCAGCCCCAGCTACTACTACCTTGTATTCCTTTGTAAGACCTAAGATAGCACTAATCTCACCGTATAAATCCGCAACGTTATAACCATAGCCCTGCTGGCCGAATTCTCCAAAACAATTCAAGTCCTGTCTTATTTGTGAAGCTGTAAATCCGATTTTCTTTCCTAATTCTCCCGAAGAAATCTTATCTACATCGTTTTTCATTAATACTTCTAAATATCTGTGATACTTTGGAAGTCTTTTAATTACTGCTAATGATATGTTTTTATTCTTACTCATTTTGCACCTCTATTCTGTAATAATTTTAAGGTTTGCATTCAGATACTGAGATTACCGGAATATCCGAGTTGCGTATAATTTTTGTGGTAACTGCACCTACAAATTTTATTAAGCCTTTAATATTTGACTTGGTAATTACAATCATGTGGTAGCCTCCAGCTTCAGCCTCTTTAAGAATTACTTCAGAAGGGGAGCCGAAAGCAGAAGCTTTTTCAACTGTATATTCAGGGAGTTCATATTCACCCTGAAGCAAAATGTTCATGCTTTTGCGAAGGTTTATTTCAAACTCTCCAACAGAACAACTATTCCTTGCATATAGTCCCTCAATTACATTTATTAATGTTATATCAATCATGCTTGGGGGGAAAAATTTTTTTATCCAATGAAGGGCGTATAGGCTTGTTTCTGTGCCATCTAAAGGTACTAACACTTTCAGTTTCCACATTATTATATTTCCTTCCACATGTTATCTAAAAATTACTATTCAACATAAGAACCGATATTCCTTCTTTTTTTGAAAAATAATAAAAAATCTATTGTTTTAGTGGAAAAGTTAATTAAAAACAAGTTATAATAAAAATTAGCAGAGTAAGAAATCCTAATATTAAAGAGGTATCATAATGAAGAAGAGATTCAGAATTTTATTAATTTTATTAAGCATTGTTTTTATAGCCTTAGCAGTTAGAATTACTTATATTGTAATAGTGAATGGGTCATCTTATAAGGATATGGCTGAAGATGAAAGAACTACAAAAATACAAATCAGCGCCCAAAGAGGAAAGATTTTAGATAGGAATTCAAATGAACTTGCTATCAATGAAAGTATATATAGGATAGACCTTGATTTAAAGACTCTCAGGGATACGTTAAATAAAAACAAAATGACAAATGAACAGCTTGCAGAAAAACTATCTGGAATACTAAGTATGAAATCAGAAACTATTCTTAACATACTAAACACAACAACTCCAAGCGGCCTTCCAGCAAATGCTGCACTGCTTAAAAGACAGGTGGAAAAGCCTCTTGCTGACCAGGTGAAGGATTTGAAAATAAACGGAATAGTTATATCTTCTGATATTAAAAGATATTACACAAATGGTGATTTTCTTACCAGTGTGCTTGGAGTAGTAGGTTCAGAAGGGAAGGGTTCCTCCGGAGTTGAAATGAGCTATGATAAAGAGCTGTCTGGAACACCTGGAAGTGTAAGCTATGAAAAAGATTTAAGAAACAACCAGCTTCCATATGAAAGTTCAAAGACCGTTCCGCCTATAAATGGGAAGGATGTGGTTCTTACCATAGACTCAAATATTCAGCAGTTTGCAGAAAAAGCAGCAGCAAAGGCCTTGGTTGATAATAAGGCACAAGCTGTAAATATTATTGTGATGAACCCTAAGAGTGGCGAAATACTAGCTATGGCCAACGAGCCAAGTATAGATCTTAATACAGCAAATAAACTAACTAAACCTGAAGAGATTCAAAGACTTTGGAAAAACCCATCGGTACAGGACAACTTTGAACCAGGCTCTATTTTCAAGGTAATTACTGCAGCTTGTGCATTTGAAAACAATATTGGGTTAAATGATCAATATAACTGCACAGGTGCATTTACCGTAGATGGAACAACCATGCATTGTTGGGAATTAAACGGACATGGTACTGAAACCTTTGTGGATATAATAAAAAATTCCTGTAATCCAGGTTTTGCAGAGTTAGGGGCCAAGCTTGGAAAGGATAAGTTAATTACCACAGCAAGAAAGCTTGGGTTTGGACAAAAAACAGGTATAGATCTTCCGGGGGAGTCTTCAGGAATACTTAGAACTCCCGATAAAACTAATAAGGTGGATTTGGCTGCATTATCTTTTGGACAAGGACTTGCAGTTAACCAGGTTCAGTATATGGCGGCTTTTAATGCAATAGCCAATGGTGGAACCTGGATAAGACCACATATAATGAAAAAAATAGTCCATTCTGACGATTCAAATAATCAAGTGGTGGATAGAACCTATGATGATTTTGGAAAGAAAACAGTATATGACAGTGGATTGTCATCACAGCTCAGACAAGATTTGATAAAGGTTGTAACCGAGGGGGCTGGTAAAAACGCATTTGTTCAAGGTCTGGACATAGCAGGAAAGACAGGTACGGCTCAGATAGCTGATCCTGCTACAGGTAAATATGCACCTGGAAAATATATGTCGTCTTTTGTTGGTATGGCTCCAGCTTCAGACCCAAAGATAACAATTCTTGTAACTATAAATCAACCTGGAGGATTAAGTTATTATGCGGGGGAAGTTTCAGCACCGGTTGCAAAGGGTTTATTCCAGGATATATTTAATTATATGGTATTTAAAGGTGAAGCTAGTGTATTAAATTGATAAAATATTTTGTTGAATTTGTTAAGGAAAAATATATAATATATATAAAGATATAAAAAAGGGGGTTAAGCTATGGCTTTTTACGATTGTGATGAATGCCCTAAAAATTTAGCTGTAGATGGAATAAGACCATGTAAGCAACCGTTTTCCCATATATGTCCCTATCATGTAATCCGTGAAGGCGTGGATTATTATGATACATTAAAGGAGGTATTAACACACCTGCAGGCAGCAAAACTCAGTATTGAAAAAAGCAGAAGAGAGCCATGGCATCTGGATGATTATTATCAGAAGATTAGTGCTCTGATTGATGCTGTAGAAGATGCTACCAATGAAGAGCTTATAAAAGAATACAAGGAATTATTTGAAATATCAGGTTAAAAATAATGAACATTAAAGCCTAAAGTATTATATATAGTACTTTAGGCAATTTTATTAATAAATGGTGAATTTGCAGGATGTGGTTTAATGGTAAAAGTACATACAAAATATTTTGAATATGGGGATAAAGAAATTTCATATTTAAGCCAGGCAGATCCTATACTTGGGAATGCCATGGAAAGGCTTGGGAAACTGGAAAGAGTTGTTATACCGGATTTGTTTCAAGCCCTTATTTTTGCGATAATAGGCCAGCAGATTTCCGCCAAGGCTGCAAATACAGTATTTGAACGATTTGAAGAATCTTTAGAAGAAATTAGTCCAAATAATATATCCATGCTTTCAAAAGAAGAGATTCAACAATTTGGTGTTACTTTGAGAAAAGCGGGCTACATAAAAGCAATGGCAGAATCGGTATCAAAGGGGGATTTAGAACTTCAGGGTCTCTATGAGCTTTCAGATATTGCGGTTGTAGAAAAACTATGCAAAATAAAGGGGATTGGAGTCTGGACTTCTGAGATGCTGCTTTTAAATTCAATGGAAAGACCTGATATTGTAAGTTTTGGTGATATTGCAATAAGGCGTGGCATGATGAAATTATACGACCTTAAAGAATTAACCAGAGATCAGTTTAATGAATATAAAGGGCGGTATTCTCCATATGGTTCAACAGCTTCAATTTATCTATGGAGACTGTCCTTTGAATAAAAATTAATTGGAAGAGGTGGCAAAATGATAAGTTTTAAGAATGATTATAGTGAAGGAGCCCACAATAATATAATGGAGGCTCTTGTTAAAACAAATCTTATCCAGTGTGAAGGTTATGGAGAAGATGAGTACTGCAGCAAGGCAGCGGAATTTATAAAAAAGAAAATTGGAAGGGAGGATGTTTTTGTTCACTTTTTAACCGGGGGAACTCAGACAAATCTTACGGCTATATCTTCTTTTTTAAGACCTCATGAAGCGGTGGTAGGTGCAAATACATGTCATGTGGCAGTTCATGAAACTGGAGCCATTGAGGCTACCGGTCATAAGGTTTTAACTATAGATGTAGCAGATGGAAAAATTGAACCATCCCATGTTAAAGCTGTGTTGGAAGGCCATCCTGATGAGCACATGGTTAAGCCTAAACTTGTATATATTTCTAACTCAACAGAAGTGGGAACTATTTATAATAAGAGAGAATTAGAGGAACTTAGTACTTTCTGCAAAGAAAACAATCTGTTCCTTTATCTTGACGGGGCAAGGCTTGGCTCAGCTCTTTGTGCTAAGGGGAATGATATTACCTTATTGGATTTAGCAAACCTTACAGATGCTTTTTATATAGGTGGAACAAAAAACGGTGCCCTTCTTGGAGAAGCTCTTGTAATTTGCAATAAAACTCTTGAGGAAGATTTTAGATATTTAATGAAGCAAAAGGGAGGGCTCCTGGCAAAAGGAAGAGTGGTTGGAATTCAGTTCATGGAATTGTTCAGAGATAATTTGTATTTTGATATTGCTGCCCACGAAAACAATATGATCGATTTACTTAAAGCTGGTATAGAAGAGATGGGATTTAAGTTTATAACTGATTCACCAACAAATCAAATATTTCCTGTATTTCCAAATGAAATAATTAAAGAATTGGAAAAGGATTATGCTTTTCATATATGGGGAAAGGAAACCGATGAATCGTCTTCTATAAGGCTTGTAACGAGCTGGGCTACCAAAGAAGAAGCAGTTAAAGGATTTATATCAAAACTTAAGGAATTAAAAGATCAGATGCAAATTTACTAAAAATTCAGAAAAATATTGAATTTTGTACAATATTGGTATATGCTAATAAAAAGACAGTAATCAATGGAAGCGGTAATGCTGAGTGTTTTGCTTCTATACATTCTCAAAAGCAGCCGGCCTTCCAGGTCGGTTTTTGTCTTCAGCTAAAAAATTACGCATAAGGGGGTCATATCATGAAAAGCAAACATTCTTTAATAAGCTTACTTCTTGGAATAGTAATTATTGGATTATCCGTTATTGTTTTAGTTGGAAAGGGCAGCAGTGGTTTTGTAATGCCAATAATGCTTGTGTGCCTTGGACTATTTCAAATATTCAATGGAGTACATTTTTACAAGCTTGATAAAAAATCTGATGGTATACTGCTAATTTCTGCAGGGGTATTCATTTTTGTAGCTGCCGTTAAAATTGCATTATTTTAATAATAATTTAAGCCCGATATACATATCGGGCTTTTTTATGGCATAAAATGATTAATAAATTGCAAATTGTCTGAATATAAATAATAAATTGAAAAATAAAAATCATGAACGATATCAAACAGAAAGAAATATTGCAATTTTATCCCCAAAGTGCTAAAATGTATTCGAGGAATTTGTTAATGTACAAACAAAGGTGATTTCCTCGTCATTAATATTTTCAGAATACTCATAAATGTTTATAGTATTCTGGTTTCAGCATGGAGGGAAAGAAATGGGTAACAAAGAAATTGAGAATGGAGAAAATCTTGAACGTGGTCTTGAAGAAAGACACATTCAGATGATGGCTATCGGTGGTGCCATCGGAGTTGGTTTGTTCCTTGGGTCAGGAACAGCTATTAAAGCAGCAGGACCAGCTATACTTTTAATGTATGCGTTTGCAGGAATAATAATATTCTTTATAATGCGTGCTCTTGGAGAAATAGCGGTTGAACGTCCTATTGCAGGTTCATTTAGTGCTTATGCAAACGATTATATCAGTCCCCTTGCAGGGTTCTTAACTGGATGGACATACTGGTTGATGTGGGTTGTAACCTGTATGGCAGAAGTTACAGCAGTTGGTGTTTATATAAACTTCTGGTGGCCTAGTGTTCCAGGCTGGGTTTCAGCTTTGGTAGCAGTATGCCTGCTGACTATAGTAAATCTAACAGCTGTTAAGGCTTTTGGAGAAATTGAATTTTGGTTTGCACTCATAAAGGTTGTAACAATAATAGCTATGATAGCTATAGGTGTTTCAATGATATTCTTAGGAGTTGGAAACCACGGAACAGCAGTTGGAATGTCAAACTTATGGAGCCACGGGGGCTTCTTCCCAAATGGAATAAAAGGACCAATATCAACATTGGTTATGGTTTCCTTTGCATTTTGCGGTGTTGAACTTATAGGAGTTACTGCTGGAGAAGCAAAGAACCCTGAAAAAGTTATTCCATCAGCAATTAACAAGGTATTTTATAGAGTATTGGTATTTTATTTAGGATCATTATTTGTAATCATGGCACTTTATCCTTGGAATGAAATTGGAACAAAGGGAAGTCCTTTCGTTTTAACCTTCAGTAAGCTTGGAATTGCAGCAGCAGCAGGAATCATAAACTTCGTTGTATTAACAGCTGCAGCATCTTCATGTAACAGCGGTATATTTACTACTGGACGTATGCTTTACAATCTTTCAGAACAAGGACAAGCTCCAAAAGTATTCAACAAGCTTAGCTCATCACATGTTCCTAAAAATGCAATACTAACATCAGTTGCATTTATGCTTATAGGAGTTTTGATTAATTACTTTGCACCAGGTAAGGCATTTACATATGTTACAAGTGTTGGTACCTTTGCAGGACTATTTGCCTGGTTCATGATAATGCTGGCTCAGATGGGTTTCAGAAAGAAAATTTCACCTGAACAGGTTAAGAACTTAAAGTTTAGAATGGTACTTTATCCAATGTCAAACTATGTTACTATAGCCTTCTTAGGACTTGTATATGTAGCAATGTGCATGAGTCCTGATACATTGGTGGCTGCAGTAGTTGGACCAGTATGGTTATGTTTATTGGTAGTATGCTACTACGGAACTGGATTAAACAAGAAAATGGCAAAAGTTAACAATATAGAAGAAAAAGAAGCTGTATAAGCTTAGGCGGTTAGATTAATCTAGCCGCTTTTTTTATTGAATAAAAAATATTATAATTACTTAAAACCAAATTTCATTTATAACAGTCTAATTGATATATGAAAATTAGATGGGGGGTAAAGCGGTGGATATCACTGGCAAAATAAAACTAGCTAAAAGCGGGGATGACAATGCTTTTTATGAACTTATAAGCCAGCAAAAGGTTCAGCTTTATAAAACTGCCTTTGCATATGTTAAAAATAAAGAGGATGCATTAGATATCGTCAGCGACACTGTTTGCAAGGCATATACTTCAATAAAAAGCTTAAAAGAACCAAGCTTTTTTAATACCTGGTTAACCAGGATACTCATAAATTCATCTATTGATTTTATTAATAAACACAAGAAAAACACTGTTTTTGAAGAAAATATAAGCATGGACACTAAATACCTTGAAAAGGATGAAGAGCAGATAATAGACCTTAAAACAGCCGTAGATAAGCTTCAGGAAAAGTATAAAACAATTGTTATATTAAAGTACTTTCAAGGTATGACCTTGATGGAAATAGCAACCATACTTCAGTGTCCTCTAGGAACGGTAAAAACAAATTTGCACAAGGCTCTAGAAGAGCTTAGATTTGATTTAAAGGAGGAACTGTTATGAATAAAGATAATATGAATGAGCTTAAAAAAGACTATAACAATATAGAAGTTCCTGCTGAACTTGATTTAGCCATTGAAAAAGGAATTAAGAAGGGGAAAGTATATAAGAAAAGATTCAGAGCAAAAACTTATTCACTTGTTGCTGCAGTATTAGTTTTAGTTATTGGAATTGCTTCTTCATGGAAAACTTATATAAATAAGAATAATGAACTTATGGCACAAAACACAATAAGTACACTCCCAGTGGTAGGTTCATCGGAAAATCTGGAAAAACTTTTGAAGCCTTATATTGAAAAAAACAGTATACCTAATTTTGGTTTCGCCCAAGAGGATAAAGTTATAAGACAAGAGTCCGCATCCAAAAGCATGGATAATTCTACCACTGGTTATTCCACCACAAACCTGCAGGTTCAGGGAGTGGATGAAGAAGATACTGTAAAAACAGATGGAGAGTATATTTTTAAGGTTAATGGAGGCAACATCATTAATGTTATAAAGGCACAGCCGGATACAAATATGGAAGCGGTAAATAATATTAGCTTTGAAGATAATTATTATATTCAGGGGATTTATTTGAGAAATAATATTCTTGTAGTGCTTGGAAACGGGAATGGAGTTACAAAGGCAATTAGTTTCGATGTTTCAGATAAAAAAAATATTAAAAAAGTAAGAGATGTTGAAATAGCAGGCGGTTATATTTCCTCAAGAATGATAGACTCAAGAGTATATGTTATAGCAAATAAAAATATAAATTACGGAAATATCAAGGAAGATGGGAGTCCTTACTATATTGACAGCTCTATAGGAAATTCAAAGATAAATATTGATTACAGTAAGATAAATTATCTTCCTGATTCCATAGCACCAAACTATATAACTGCAGCCTGCTTCAATGTTGATAACAATGACGCTGCAAGTGTAAGTACAATTTTAGGCTCGGGAAACAATATTTATTCCTCGGAAAAGTATTTATATGTGGCAGGTTACAACTGGACAAAGCAAGGCAGTTCTGGAACTGCCAGCACTGAGATATATAAATTTACCTACGAAAATAATGGAATAAAATTCACATTCAAGGGGGAAGTACCAGGCAACATAATAAATCAATTTTCCATGGATGAAAAAGATGGCTATTTTAGAATTGCAACCACTGAATATAGTTTTAATGCCCCAGCTACTGATGTAAGCAGCCAAAAACAAAATTCAATTACAAACAGTCTTTATATTCTTGATAAGGAAATGAAAGTTGTGGGTAAGCTTCAAGGACTTGCAAAGGGGGAACAGATCTACTCGGTTAGATTCATTGGAGATAGGGCTTATATAGTTACCTTTATGCTAATGGACCCATTGTTTGTAATAGATTTAAAAAATCCTGAAAGCCCAAAGGTTTTAGGAGAACTTAAGATTCCAGGTTTCACAAATTATCTTCAGCCTTACGATGAAACTCACCTAATAGGCTTTGGAATGGATACTACCGTGGTAAATGAGGCTGGTATGGACAGGGCCAGAGCACAAGGCATGAAAATAGCCTTGTTTGATGTAAGCAATGTTGAAAAACCTGTGCAGCAGTTCATGACTAAGGTAGGGAATGGTTCTTCTTATTCTGAAGTTTTAACCAACCACAAGGCACTGCTTTTTTCTAAGGAAAGAAATCTTATGGCAATACCTGTTAGTGATAATGCATATAACAGTGTGGACAATTCAGAACAGAAGCAGGGGGCATACATTTATAATATTGATCTGGTAAATGGTATAAAACTTAAGGGGATAATTAGCCATCTGGATGAAGCGGGGAATATGAGCAACAGTAGGGGCATATATGGACCTTACTTTGTAACCAGGATTTTATATATAAAGGACACCTTGTACACATTGTCTGATGGATTGATAAAAGCCAACGATATAAACAATCTTAAAGAAAAATCAAAGCTTCCTTTAAAGAGTGGTAACTCATCAAGGGTTTATCCATTATATAAGGAATAGAGGTAGGTGAATTTGAAAATAAATAGAATTTTAATTATATTTGTTGGTATGGTTATTTTCTTATCCACAGGATGTTCAATGGGAATTAAAAATTATGGGGATAAGATTGTAGTTGAAAAACAAGTTGATGGATGGGACAAATACGAATTTTACAATGAAATAAGGGTTGCTAAAGAAGTTAAAAAGGCAAAGAATATTCTTCAAGGTGTTAAGTGGGAAAATGCAAAGGTTAACATGGCATATCCTCCAGAATACAAATTTCATTTTGAAGATAGTAAAAGTAAAACAAAGGGATATGATTATAGCTTATGGATAAGTCCTAATAAGGACAAGATAGAACTTGTAGTGGACAATGAAGCTAAGTATGCTCAATTAGAAAAGGAAGAGTCCTCAAGCTTATTTAAGATAATTATAGGTAAGGATTTAGGGAACTAACAAGTTCCCTAAATATTTGTTTTTAGTTATGGAGAGGAAATTAATTATGAGGATTATTCTTATGGCAAATTATCTATTTAACTTTGTTTTAATGCTTGTCCAATAATCTGGATTTTCAAGACCTAAACGCCAGATTGAAATTCCGCTTAAGTTGTAACTAGTAACAAGATCAAGCTTGTATTGAACACTCTGACTGTTTTCAAACCAATCATTATGAGCTATGCCTGAAGCATCTGTGTAGCTGAAATAAGGTGATTTTGAAATATCATCCCAAAGTACAGCAGCATTATTTGCAGCAGCTAAATTGTACATCCCATTAATGCCGTATGCTTTTGTACCATTGGATGACCAATCATAACCAT
>JBLNDT010000030.1:0-4884 GCA_050261915.1 Solirubrobacterales bacterium | reverse complement strand
CCCTGGTATATAAACTTTTCCTATTTCAAATAGTCTTGCATAGGAATTATTTCTTGAGTAGTTTCTGCTTAAGGATTCCATCATTGAAGGAATTGTGGTAGTTCTCATTATGCTGTAGTCTTCTCCTAATGGATTCTTTACATATACAGCTTTTCTTAAACTGCTCCCTTCTGGCAGCATTATTTTGTCAAAAGCCTTTGGACTTATGAAGGAATAACTTATGGACTGATTCAACCCGCTGCCTATAAGTGCTTCCACAACTTTAGTGTCTAAGCTTTGCTTCAGGTTCTTTCCGCCTTTTGTGCTTACACTTCTTATTACTGTTGTAGGAATGTTCTGGTAACCAAATATTCTTGCTACTTCTTCTGCAATGTCTTCTTTTATTTTTACATCTGCTCTGAAGGTAGGAACATTTATAACCAAATTGTCTCCCTTTATTTCTGTGTTCATATCAAGCCTGTCAAGGTAATCCATCATGTCTTCAGCTTTTAGTTCTGTTCCAAGGAAATCATTTATCCAAGTAACCTGTACCTCCATAGTACGAGGCAACACCTTTTCAGGGTATATGTCAATTGTTCCTTCCATTACCTCTCCTGCACCAAGCTGAAGCACCAAGCCGCATGCTCTGTCAATTGCAGTTTCAGCAAGATTAGGGTCCAGGTCCTTTTCAAATCTTGAAGAAGCCTCTGTTCTTAATCCAAGCTTTCCAGCAGATACTCTTATGTTTGTTCCGTCAAAATTTGCACTTTCAAAAATTATAGCCTTTGTGTCATCCTTAACTTCAGAATTAAGTCCACCCATTATTCCGGCAAGGCCTATAGTTGTTTCTCCATTTTTTATGTTAAGAACATTTTCGTCCAAAGTTCTTTCAGTGCCGTCTAATGTGGTAAACTTTTCTCCTTCCTTTGCTCTTTCAACCACTATTGTATTTGTGGTTATTTCCCTTACATCAAAGGCATGCATTGGCTGACCAAGTTCCAACATTACAAAGTTGGTTATATCAACAATGTTGTTTATAGGTCTAACTCCTGCTTCAAGAAGTCTATCCTGCATCCATCCAGGACTTTGTTCTATTTTTATATTTTTTATTCCTCTTGCAATGTATCTTTTGCAAAGGCTGTCTCTAACTTCAACTTTTAAAACATCATTTATGTTTTCCTTGCAGTTTGGTGTAAAACTAACATAAGGTGTAGTGTATTTCTTGTTTAAGGTTGCAGCAGTTTCTCTTGCCATACCAACAACACTTAAGCAGTCAGGTCTGTTTGAAGTTATTTCAAAATCTATTATTTCACTCTTTAGTCCAAGCACATCTTTAATATCCAAACCAAGAGGAGTTGTTTCCGGAAGAATCATAAGACCATGAATAACCTCATCTCCCGCTATTCCAAGTTCCTGCTCTGAGCAGAACATTCCGTTTGATACTAATCCCCTAAGCTTCCCTTTCTTTATTTGAACTCCTCCATGAAGAGTTGAACCATGAAGAGCTACTGGAATAATATCATGGAGTTTCATATTTGTTGCAGCTGTTATTATTTGAATTGTTTCTTCCTTCCCAATATCAACCTGGCATACAAAAAGTTTTTCAGCATCAGGGTGCTTTTCAAGCTGAACAATTTTTCCTGTTACTACATTTTGTATTTCGTCTCCTGTTGTTATTATTTCCTCTGCCATTGAGCCTGACATGGTAAGGGCATCCCCCAACTCATGAACATTTATATCTATATCAACATAATCCTTTAACCATTTTACTGGAACTTTCATCTTTTTTCCTCCTTCAGATAAATTAGAATTGGTTTAAAAATCTCATATCACTTTCGTAAAGAAGTCTTATATCATCTATGGAATTTTTCATCATAACCATTCTGTCTACTCCCATACCAAAGGCAAAACCGCTGTAAACCTCTGGGTCTATTCCACCGTTTCTCAGTACGTCAGGATGAACCATGCCGCAGCCTAATATTTCTATCCAGCCTGTGCCCTTGCAAAGCTTGCAGCCTTTTCCTCCGCATGCGAAGCAGGAAGCATCCATTTCTGCTGATGGCTCAGTGAATGGGAAGTGATGTGGTCTGAACTTAGTTTTAACATCATCTCCAAACATTTTCTTTGCATAAAGGTCCAAAGTTCCCTTTAAATCCGCAAAGGTAATACCCTTGTCTATAACCATACCTTCCATCTGATAAAATATTGGCGAATGGCTAGCGTCTACAGCATCAGATCTGTATACCTTACCTGGGCAAATCATTTTTATTGGAGGAGTATTCTTTTCCATGGTCCTTACCTGCACAGGTGAGGTCTGGGTTCTGAGCACTATGGAATCATTTATATAAAATGTGTCCTGTTCTCCTCTTGCTGGATGGTTCTTTGGAATGTTAAGAGCCTCAAAATTATAATAGTCAAGCTCTACTTCAGGACCCTCCTCAATGGTGAATCCCATGGATATGAATATTTCCTTCATCTTATCCAAGGTATCCTCCAGTGGATGTCTCTTTCCAATAGTCTGTTTTATTCCAGGCATGGATATATCAATTACTTCACTATTAAGTTTAATAGCCTTTTCATGATTTTTTATTTTTTCTGCAGCTTCTTCAATAAAGCTTTCAAGACTTTCCCTAACTTCATTTGCAACTTTTCCTATTATTGGTCTTTCCTCTGCTGACACAGCTCCCATACCTCTTAATATCTGAGTAAGCTCTCCTTTTTTTCCAAGGTATTTAACTCTGAGATTATCAAGCTCTGTTCCATTTGCAGCTGACTTTAATTCACTAAGAGCACGATCCTTAATTTGTTCTAATTTTTCCTTCATGTTCTTTCTCCTTTCAATTTTAAATAAAAAAAGTCCGTCCCTCTAAAGGGACGAACTGAATCCGCGTTACCACCCAAATTGATATACATAAGTATACCCACTCGTAAACATATCGGTAATTTACCGCCAGCTGCTACTACTATTTCACAGCCAGAGCTCCGAAGCGAACTTCAACATAATCATTTATAAAGAGGCTTTCAGTCAGTGACCTCTTCTCCCTGAAAAAACTAGTATGCCTACTCTCTTCATCTAAGCCAGTATTTTGCTTTCTTTACATTCTACATTTATTTTAATTTATTGTCAATAATTTTCTGCCTTACCACCTCAAACATCATTATGGATGCTGCAGCAGATACATTTAATGATTCAGCTCCACCAGGCATGGGAATTTTAACCTTTATATCTGATATATTGGAAACCTCATCACTTATGCCTGCTCCTTCATTTCCAAGGGCAATAATAATATTATCCCTTAAGTCTTCTTCAAAAAAATTGTTTTCTGCTTCAAGGGAGCTTACAACAAGCTTAAAACCTTGGGCTTTTAATTTATTTATAAAACTTAAGTCATTATCAATAATAACGGGAATATGAAAAATGGACCCCATGGTGGACCTTAAGGTTTTATCATTGTAAACATCCACAGTGCCTTTTGTAACTATTGTTCCAAGGGCACCTGAGGCATGGGCGGATCTTATTATTGTTCCAAGATTTCCAGGGTCTTGAACCCTGTCTGCCAAAATATAAAACCCATTACTCCCCTTTGGTTTAATACTGCTGTAATTTACTACTGCAGCAATACCTTGAGGGTTTTCAGTAAAGGATATTTCCTTAAACACCTTTTGTGGAAGGCTGTATACCCTTGTATTGCTTTTTATATTGAAATTTTCAATATTTATATCTGAATCCTGGCAAATAAACAATAAGGGTATTTCAAAATCTGATTCAAGTGCTTCGGATACAAACCTTACACCTTCAATAAAAAACTGTTTTCTATCTTCTCTGTGTTTTTTATCCTTTAATTTTTTTGTTTCTTTTATAACAGGATTTTCCCTGCTGATTATATACTCCAAAACACTACCTCTTTATTTCTTTGTGCTTATCTGTATTTTATCCAGAGATTTTGTGTCTCCTATTACAACAACTATATCATTTTCCTTTATTACATAATCAGAATTAGGAGATACCTCTATATTATCTTCCCTCTTTATTGCCATTATATTAAGACCGTAGTTTGCTCTTAAGTTAAGCTCTGAAAGTGTCTTTCCATACCATTTTGAAGGAGTTACAATTTCTGCTATGTTATAATCATCTGAAAGCTCTATATAATCAAGAATATTTGATGATACAAGGCTGTGTGCTACTCTTGTTCCCATATCCCTTTCAGGAAGAACAACTTTGTCCGCTCCTATTTTGTACAGAACCTTTGCGTGAATTTCGCTGTTTGCCTTTGCAATTATATACTTTACTCCCATTTCCTTAACAATAAGGGTTGCCATTATACTAGCCTGAATATCTGCTCCTATTGCTATTACAGCAACATCAAAATTCCTAATACCAAGAGACTTAAGGCTGTTTTCGTCTGTGGCATCCACCTGTATTGCATGAGTTATATGTTCAGATATATTCTGAACTTTTTCATCATCAGTATCTACTCCCATAACTTCATTGTCAAGCTCATATAATGTTTTTGCAACAGAGCTTCCAAATCTTCCAAGACCTATTACCGCAAATTGCTTTTTACTCATATCTATCCCTACCCTACTATTATTTTATCTTCCGGATATCTTACACCCTTTAAGCTGCTCCTCTTTGCAAGAGCTATGGCCAAGGTTAGAGGACCTACCCTGCCGCAGTACATTGTAAATGCTAAAACAAACTTCCCAGCAACAGAAAGGTTTGGAGTTAACCCAAGGGTTAAACCAACAGTTCCAAAGGCTGATACAGTTTCATATATTATATATTCCAAAGAAGCCCCAGCTTCAGTTACGCATAAAATCATTGTAACAAGAGTAACAAGACACATTGCAATAAAGGTTATTGAAATTGATCTTATTACAAGTTCTCTGCCTATCCTCTTCTTA
>JBLNDT010000029.1:0-4379 GCA_050261915.1 Solirubrobacterales bacterium | reverse complement strand
TGCTTTTAATGATGATACTTATATCCCACATTAGGGGTATTGCAGATTTTTTCATTTCTCACAAAATGCCTCTATTTGCTAATGTGCCTTTGATTTATGGAATAAGCACAAGCAATATATTGACTGTAATATACCTGGGGGTTGTGGTTACGGGGCTTGGATATTTGTTTTATTTTATGGCCATGGAGGAAACTTCAGCATCTACTGCTTCGGTGGTTTTTTTCATTAAACCTGCTTTAGCCCCCTTACTGGCTTTAATTATAATTGGTGAAAGTATTTCAATAAATACACTCTACGGGATGGCATTAATATTGCTAGGTTCCTTCATAACACTTACAAATAAAAAATAATTATTTTTCAAGACTGCCTAGAGATTCAATAATCTCTTCCCTTGGCAGTCTTCCTTTATTTAAATCATCATCATCCTTTGACAAAAGTTCTTTGTAAAAGGAAATTGCATATTCTTTATAATCTTCCCGGCTGTCCTGTAACATTTCATAAACAAAGTTTTCCGCATTGTCATATTCACCTTCTTTGATGCAGTATGACACAATTTGTTTTTGAAGCTTATAGCTAAGCTTATATTCAGAAAGTTTATCAATAAGTATTTTTATATCACTCTTGTATTGATTAATTTCACTCTCCTCATCAAAATTGAGCAAGGCCTCTATGTAAAGGTAAAGAGATTTTTGGTAAAGATAGAAGCTCTTATTTTCTCCATATAGTTTCTCATAAATAATTCCTTCCTCCATGAGAAGTTTAGACATTATTATGCACTTATATAAATCCATAATATTATTTGTTTTTATAATATCAAGAAGGTTATCCTCGGATAGTGAATTGAAAAACTTTGAATCAAGCCTGAAAAATTCCTTAAAAGCCTCTTCCACGGATCCAAGGGCTGATTTATAATTTTCTGAATTTATATTATCATTTATATCCTGGATAATTTTATAAAATCTTTTAATCAATTCTGAGTTCATATTTATTTTTAACATAGGTTACCTCCATAACAGTATTTACCTGTATATTATAAACATAATTACATAAATAATAAATATAATGAAAAATATTTGCATGCATTAATAGTGATATGATATGATGTAGTTATCAAAACTATGTATTGGAGTTGATTGATATTGGAAAACGGGTTAAAATTTTACACTAGGGGAGAAGAAATCGCAAATGTAGTTACTCATGGTATTGGAACCTTGTTTGCTATAGCAGGACTGGTTTTACTGATTTTGTTTTCAAGCAGCTATGGAGATGATTGGTATACAGTAAGTTATACTGTGTATGGAATAACCCTGGTAGTGCTTTATCTTGAATCTACTTTGTATCATGGCATAACCAACAAAAAAATAAAAGCTCTCTTTAGAATTTTTGACCATTCTTCAATATACCTTTTAATTGCAGGCACATATACACCATTTACCCTCACTGTGTTAAGGGGAAAAATAGGATGGACAATTTTTATAACTGTTTGGACCCTTGCTATAGCTGGGATAGTATTAAAATTCTTTTTTGTTGGAAAGTTTAAAGTACTTTCTACAATAATGTATGTAGTTATGGGATGGATGATAATTTTTGCTATAAAACCTCTAATGGCAGTAGTTCCTCATTACGGACTAGTACTACTTTTTGCCGGTGGCATTTTCTACACTGTGGGTGCAGTATTATATCTTTTGGATAAAATACCATATAACCATGCAGTGTGGCATATGTTTGTTCTAGGAGGAAGTACTTGTCACTTTTTCTGCATATTATTCTATTTGTTCCCAAAGGTTGTATAAAAGCAATACCGGTTGAGATATCAGCCGGTTTTTATTTGGGATAAAATTTTATATATAAGAAAATATTAGTTAAATTTCATTTAATTTATCAGTTTATAAATTAAAAACTGAGGGATAATGATATTACAATAGAGAAAAGGAGGAGTTAAATATGAGCGATAATAACAGTAGTAATCAACCAGTAGTAACAGAAGCAAAACAGGGGTTAAACAATTTTAAAATGGAAGTGGCAAATGAATTAGGGCTTCATGATTATGCCAATGTAGATAAGGGAAACCTTACTTCAAGGCAAAATGGCTCCGTTGGAGGAACAATGACTAAAAAAATGGTAGAGGCATATGAAAGAGGCTTAGTTTAACAAAAAGAGGCTTAAGGTTTAACCTTAAGCCTCTTTTATTTTGAACAATAAAAAAGCTCTAAAGATTTACTTTAGAGTTTTTTGGTGCCGCTGATCGGACTTGAACCGATACAGTATTACTACTGGCAGATTTTGAGTCTGCTGCGTCTGCCATTCCGCCACAGCGGCATATACAACGTAACTATAATAACATAAGTTTAAATCTGTGTCAACCCCAGGGATTACAGATGCGGCACTTGTTATAAACTCTTCAGTTTGTTAAAATATAAGTGTTTTAGTAATACTTGCTATACAATATCAAAGGTACAGGAAGGAGATAAATTATGATTTATTCAACCGAAGTTGAGAAGATGATGTGTGTTGCCAAGGGACCAAACCATGGACCTGCACCAATACCAGAAGAAGGGAAATGGGTAAGAGCAAAGGAAGTAAGCGATATATCCGGACTTACACATGGAGTGGGCTGGTGTGCGCCACAGCAGGGAGGCTGTAAGCTGACCCTTAATGTAAAGGATGGAATAATAGAGGAGGCTTTGGTTGAAACCTTAGGATGCTCAGGAATGACTCATTCAGCAGCTATGGCATCTGAAATTTTGCCAGGTAAGACAATACTGGAAGCATTAAACACAGACTTGGTTTGTGATGCTATAAATACAGCTATGAGGGAGCTTTTCCTTCAAATAGTTTATGGAAGAACTCAGACAGCATTTTCAGAAGGTGGACTTCCTATAGGAGCAGGACTTGAAGACCTTGGTAAGGGGCTTAGAAGTCAGGTAGGAACCATGTATGGTACTAAGGCAAAGGGTACAAGATACCTTGAAATGGCAGAAGGTTATGTAACCGAAACTGCACTAGACGAAAATAATGAAGTTATTGGATATAAATTTGTTCATCTTGGTAAAATGATGGACATGATTAAAAAGGGTGTTGATGCCAATGAGGCATTGGTGAAGGCTTCAGGTACATATGGAAGATTTGATGAAGCTGTTAAAGTTATTGATCCAAGACATGAATAAGGAAGGTGATTTAGATGGCACTATTTGAAAGTTATGAAAGAAGAATAGATCAGATTATACCGGTTCTAAATAAATATGGCATGAATTCCTTGGAAGATGCAAAAAAATGCTGCGATGAAAAAGGAATTAATGTGTATGACATAGTTAAGGGAATACAGCCTATTTGTTTTGAAAATGCATGCTGGGCATACACTTTAGGTGCAGCAATAGCAATAAAGAAGGGCTGTCTTAAGGCAGCAGAAGCAGCAGAAGCTATTGGAGAAGGCTTACAGGCATTTTGTATACCTGGCTCAGTAGCAGATGACAGAAAGGTAGGACTTGGACATGGTAACCTTGCTGCTATGCTTTTAAGGGATGAAACAAAATGCTTTGCATTCCTTGCAGGACATGAATCCTTTGCAGCAGCAGAAGGAGCAATTGGGCTTGCTAAATCTGCAAATAAAGTAAGAAAAGAGCCTTTAAAGGTAATACTTAATGGACTTGGAAAAGATGCAGCATATATAATATCAAGAATAAACGGTTTTACATATGTACAAACCAACTTTGATTACTTCACAGGAAAACTTGATATTGTAAAAGAAATAGCATTTTCAAAAGGTGAAAGATCAAAGGTAAGATGTTACGGAGCAGATGATGTTAGAGAAGGTGTTGCTATAATGCACGCTGAGGGAGTAGATGTTTCAATAACAGGAAACTCAACAAATCCAACAAGGTTTCAGCATCCAGTAGCAGGTACCTACAAAAAGGAATGCTACGATCAAGGTAAAAAATATTTTTCAGTAGCATCCGGTGGTGGTACAGGCAGAACACTACATCCTGACAATATGGGAGCTGGACCAGCTTCTTACGGCATGACTGATACAATGGGAAGAATGCATTCTGATGCACAGTTTGCAGGGTCCTCATCGGTACCAGCTCACGTTGAAATGATGGGACTTATCGGAATGGGCAACAACCCTATGGTTGGAGCTACTGTTGCTGTTGCTGTGGCTATAGAACAGGCGCAGTAAATCGGTTTTTCAGGATAAAGTTCTACTTTCTTTTAATATGCTGCATAAGTTGTTTGCATATTATAGTCTTGTAAATATGGTTAAAAGCCCAGGTCATTCGCCTGGGCTTTTACTATTTTTTTGATTTTTTCTTTTGTGGTAATCCAATAAATTGGTTTAATCTTCTTGTAAAAATAAGCTTTTCTTCTGCAGTTAATTCTAT
>JBLNDT010000028.1:0-6498 GCA_050261915.1 Solirubrobacterales bacterium | reverse complement strand
TCTGGTGGTAATGGCCTAAAGGTAACACCCGTTCCCATTCCGAACACGAAGGTTAAGCTTTAGAGCGCCAATGGTACTGCAGGGGAGGCCTTGTGGGAGAGTAGGTAGCTGCCAGGTAATTGAGGTTCACTAGCTCAGTCGGTAGAGCACATGACTTTTAATCATGGTGTCCGGGGTTCGATTCCCCGGTGAGCCACCAAAGTACCCTTGAAAAGGGTGCTTTTTATTTTTTTGAAAAAGAATTATAATATACATATGTTTTATGTTGAAAGGATAATAAATGAATAAAAAAATTAAATGGGTATTGCTGTTCGCTTGGATGATAATAATATTTGCTTTTTCAAACCAGCCAGCAGTAATATCAGATGAAAAGAGCAAATTTATTATTAAGTTATTTGAAATATTAGGCTTAAATTTAAACTCAATGCTTGGGGATATGGCAAACTTTGCAGTGCGAAAGACGGCTCACTTCCTTGAGTATTTCATGCTATGTGTTTTCGCATTCAATGCTGTATATGAAGAAAGAAACTTGAAAAGGACGGTAATAATTTCTATTATTATTGTGTTTTTGTATGCATGTTCTGATGAATTCCATCAGCTGTTTATACCTGGAAGAGCCAGTAGATTCACTGACGTTATTATTGATACAACGGGAGGTTCAATTGCTTCTTTAACATTATATTTTCGCCAAATTAAGAAATTGAAGAGGGTAAAATCATGAAAAAATATATTACAACATTAATAAGTGTTGTGGCAATGGCAGCATTACTTTGCAGCTGCAGTGCAAAAACACCAAATGTGAAACAAAATGAACAAGAAGCCCCGGCAGTTCCACAGCAGCAAGTTAAGGTACAAGATTATCTTCCGATATTAGGTGAATCTAAAAACCTTACCGTAAAAGAAAAACAAGCTATGAGCTCCTGGCGGGCAGAAGTGGTGGAGTTTGCTAAAAACAATAAGGAACTTGTATATATAAATGGACCAGTTAATGAAAAGAAAGTTGCTTTAACTTTTGATGATGGTCCTGATGGCAACATTACTCCAAAAATATTAGATGTTCTAAAAGAAAAAAATGTTAATGCATCCTTCTTCTTTATTGGCCAAAGTATTGATTTATATCCTATTGTAGTAAAAAGAACATATAATGAAGGAAATCTTGTTTTAAATCACTCTGTAAATCATTTAGATTTATCAAAAAAGAGTGCTTCTGACATTGAAAAAGAATTTAAAGGCAATGAAGATAAAATTTTTAACTTAATTAACAAAAGACCTGCTATTGTTAGACCTCCATTTGGAGCAATAAATCAGCAAGAAGCAGCAGAGGTGGAAAAGCTCAGCTGCAAGGCAGTAATATGGTCAATTGATACATTGGACTGGTCCCAGAAGGAAAGCTCAAATATTACTAAAAATGTTCTGGCTAATGTAAGAAATGGAGATATTATTCTTATGCATTCAAATGGAGATAAAAAAGCTACTTTAGAAGCATTACCCGGAATAATAGATGGTTTAAAAAACAAAGGTTTTACAATTGTTACTTTAGATAAGCTCTTAAATATAAATGCATATAAATAACTAACAGCTTTTATTACTAAATACGGTAATAAAAGCTGCTCTACTTATGGGGGATTTTTAATTATTTCACGACTAACTGGTAAATAAATATATTATTTTTCGAAAGGCAGCTCCATTATGAATACAGATAAAGAGTTATTTAAGGAAATATACCAAGAGAATTTTAAATATGTATATGCCTTCGTTTATGCAAGACTTCCAGGGAATCAAGATTCAGTGGAGGATCTGGTTCAGAATGTGTTTACAGCTGCATTTAATTCCATGAAAAAATTCAGAGGTAAGAGCTCCTGCAGAACTTGGTTATGCGGAATTGCAAGGCATAAAATAACGGACTTTTATAGAAAAGAAATAGGTAACTATCCAATTGAATATATGGATGAATTGGATAAAGGAGTGTGCACAGCACTAGAAGAGGTCATTATCACACAGGAGGTTAAAGAAAATGTGGTTAAAGCATTGAATAAACTTCAGCCGTTATACAGATATGCTATTGTTCTGAAGTATGTTGACAATTGCAGTGTTAAGGAAATTTCAAAAATTATTGAAAAAACACCGAAGGCGGTTGATGGAATCCTGCAAAGAGGGAAACTAAAATTCAAAAATGAATTTGTAAAACTAGAGGGGGGCAACATTGATGATTAATGAAGAAAAAATAATTGAACATTTAATCAGAAGCACAGAAATGGGCAGTGTCCCACCTAAAGGTCTTCAGGAACAGATATTTGAAGAAATAATGCTCAAATGCAAAAAAGATGGGGTGTATGATCCTGGGAATTCACTTGAAAAGCTTATGTTTATTTATCCTTGGAGGATTATTTTGCCTGCATCGTTCACAGTTTCCTGTATTGTAAGTTTATTAATGGGAAGCTCATTTAACAGATTTGTAGGAGCAATTTTTGGAATGGGAGGATTATAAAATGAATATATTAAAATCACCAGCATCAGCAATTTTAAAGTATAAGGAGAGGAATAACAGTAAAAATGCCTTAATTCCAGTGATTATAACGGCACTATGCACAAGCTTTTATAAAGGAAATATGGATTGGATGTCTGCAATTGTAGTAAATTTTTCCCTGAATCTTAGTCTATATTTTATAGCATGTGCAGCTTTTAAGCTGGCAGCAATAGTGAATAATAAAGAAGTGACCTATAAGGAGATTTTATCAACCTGGGCATTCAGTTATTTGCCTACATTAAGCTTTGTAGCATATATCTGGATTACTCATTTATTTTTCTTGAAGGTTAGAATTGGTTTTACTACACCTCTTTCAATAATCCTTTTAGCAGTACTCATTGCAATATTCATTTGGAAATCTATTTTTTACTTTATTGAATTAAGGGTAGTACTAAAAATGAATTTTACAGAAATGATTGTTGGGAGTATAATAATAGGAGCAATATTTACAGTGACTTATATGATAACTGGAAAAGTATTTGATTTTAAAATTCCTATTGTTTAAATTAAAATGAAAGGGAGATAATCATGGTGGAAACAGCAGTAATTTATAAGTCCAAGTATGGAAGCACGAAAAAGTATGCACAGTGGATAGCAGAAAGCCTTAATGCAGAACTTTTCGAAGAGTCAGAAGTAAGTGCTGAAAAACTATTAGAATACAATACCATAATTTATGGGGGCGGGTTGTATGCCAGTGGTATTTCTGGAATTTCAGTTATTACAAAGAATTTCGACCTTATTAAGGATAAAAACATTATTGTATTTACTGTAGGCTTGAATACCACAGAGGATATAAGTATTTTTGAACCAATTATCAAAAAAAATATTCCTGATTATATGAGAAACTCCATAAAGTTTTTCCACCTCAGGGGTGGTATGGATTACAGCAAGTTGAATTTTATGCATAAAACCATGATGGGTATGATGAAAAAAGCCGTAGAAAAAAAAGAAATTAAAACAGACGAAGATATGCACATGCTGGAAACCTATGGGGGAATAGTTGATTTTAAGGACCCAAAGACAATTGAACCTTTAATAACTTATGTTAATGGTTTATAATAATATAAAACAGAGATAAAAACACAGTTCTGGTTGGTAGTCCAGACGCAGCACTGCTGTCAGTAACCTGCCTCCTAAGGTTGTCCATTCTCTTATGATATTTTAGGAGGAATTATGGAAGAAGTAACATGTAAATTGACGGTATTTTTTGAAGATCCATTTTGGGTGGGGATTTATGAAAGAACATTTAAGGGAAATTTGGAGGCTGCCAAGGTTATTTACGGTTCAGAGCCAAAGGATTATGAAGTTTATGACCATTTTTTAAGAAACTTTTCCAACCTTAGATTTTCTTCTAAAGTTATTCATACTGAAAACAAAATAAAAAAAATCAATCCAAAACGAATGCAAAAGATTATAAAAAGTCAAATTTTAAATTCTGGAGCAGGAACAAAAGCTCAAGAAGCATTAAAACTTCAGCATGAGCAAAATAAAATTGAACACAAGGCTATGAGACGTGAAAATACTGAAGAAGAAAAACAACGTCAATTTGAACTGAGGCAAAAGCAGAAAAAGGAAAAGCACAGAGGTAGATAAAACTACCTCTTGTTTTACTTTAACAAACAATTTATGGTAAAATAAGCACAAAGCACCTTAGGAAAGGAGTTTATAAATGAAGAAAAATGTATTGCATATAGTTAGAAGAGATTTTGAAGAAGAGTCGGATAAAAATAGGAATTACGAAAATTTAAGATGTTCATTTGATGATAGTATAAAAAATGAATATACTCTTGATGATCAAACCTGGGATGATCTCGGTATGGATAGAGTATATAAAAAATTAGATCGAGCTTATAGTAGTTTGGGAGAATCAAGACTATATACAATGCTTAGGAATCCATTAGGAGATATAGAAAAGCTTAAGCAGAGAGACAAGGTTATAAATGCAATTAAGAATGACAGTGATTTAAGAGAAAAGCTTCAATGTATATACTATGAATTAGGTTATGACTCAAAAAACACTTTTTTCGAAATGATGAAGAGTGACTTGGTGGTTAATAAGTTTAAATACTATCTATATACCTTCATAGGAAAAATTTGTCCAATAATAGCAGCATTATTAATTTTTATGTATGGGGAAAAATATGTTTTAGGTATCCTTTTGCTAAGTTCTCTTAATATATTTATTAACTTTAGGGAAAGATACACTATTAAGTCCAGGGGTATAATATATCTAAGAGATATAATAAGAGCCTCTAAAAAAATTGCATCAATAAATAACGAAGCAATTAAAGATTATTCAAATGAAATAAAATCAAGCCTTCATCATGTTCGAGATATAGACCGCAATACAATATTAATTGGTTTTGTAAATATGTGGGCAGGTCTATTTGAGTTTATTTCAATAATTTTTTTAATAGAGGAGTGCTCATATTATGAAGTTTCTTCCGTATTAAAAGAAAAGAGGCAATACATATTAAATATATATGATAAAGTAGGTGAGCTTGAGGCTTTGATCTCAATTGCAGGGTATCAGCATAATCTGAGACAATCATATGTAAATCCAAGATTTTTAAATGAAGCAGCTCTTAACATTGTGGATGGGATTCATCCTTTAGTTAGTAATCCTGTACCTAATTCAGTAAATATTAAGGAAAAAGGTATAGTTCTAACTGGCACAAATATGTCAGGAAAGTCAACTTTCTTAAGAATGCTTGGAATAAATATGCTGCTTGCCCAAACATTTTATTTTGTACTTGCAAAATACTATGAGGCAGGAATTTTTAATATTGTTTCATCAATAAGTCCAAACGATGATCTAACAAAAGGAAAAAGCTATTATATGGCTGAAGCTGAATCCATACTGAGAATTGTTAAAGCAATGGAAAACGAAAGACCGGTATTCTGCCCAATAGATGAAATATTCAGAGGAACAAATCCAGTAGAAAGAATAGCTATGTCAACAGAAATTTTAGCCTACTTAAATAATGAGAAGAGCATTTCAATAGTGGCAACTCATGATCGTGAGATTGCAGATATATTAAAAGACACATATGAGTTTTACTATTTTAGTGAAAAAGTTGACGACAAAACTGGATTAAGCTTTGATTATAAACTTAAGCCAGGAGTTTCTCAGACAAGAAATGCAATAAAACTATTAGAATATATAGGGTATCCTAAGGAAATAACAGAAAAATCTTATAGAAGAGCTGAAACAATAGAAGGATTTATATAAAAAAAGTTCTGAACGTTATGTTCAGAACTTTTGCTTTTAGAATTTAAAAATGTTCACCATTTTCATAATAATCATTTTGCTTTACTGCAATAAATACTACATCTACATTGTTGTATCCAGCTCTTTGAATACTTTTAGTAATTGCATCTGCAGCTTTGTCTTGAACCTCTTGACCTCTGTCAAACCAAACAACTTCTACAAATGGATAAGATGTTACTACATTTCCATCCATTATAAATGTTGAAGGCAGTTGCTCAATTGTAAAATAATTTCTTGGACAATTAACTATCTTTTCTAAATCGTTTATTAAATTTGTACTTAAGGAACATACATCCTTTAATTCAACGCCTCTTATTTTTATTTGCGGCATACACATCACCCCTTAAATTATTTTACCTTAAAAGTGCTTAAAAATATAGATTTTTATATCAAAAAGTATAAATTAGATATAAAACTTATCCAGGAGTGTCAATAGGTATTATTTTAAGCAATTTGTCGATATTAAGAGCATTACACATTTAATCTAACTATATACTGCTACAACACCCTGGTTGTTGTAATTTGTGTGATATAATAATCTTCGTTGTCCAGAAAACACATTAAATAATTTTAAAAATAAATTTAAAAATGTGTTGACAGTGTTAAATATAAGTGATATTATATAAAAGCTGTCAGAAAACAGCATGGTCTTTGAAAATTAAACAGAGAATGAAATATCAACCAGCAAATTTATATTGAA
>JBLNDT010000027.1:0-113176 GCA_050261915.1 Solirubrobacterales bacterium | reverse complement strand
ATTCATCAATTCTGCCCTCAAGTCTAAAAAGAAGGTATATGCTCACTGCTATAGGAAAGCCAAGGTTGCTGATAAGATTTACCAGCTGGTCATACATAATATCACCACCTTTGTCGTTATAAAAATATATATGCTGTTTTCCCTTATCGTGTTGCAATGTAAGGGATTCAATTGGAAAGATACTTAAAAATGACAATATAACAAAAGCCAGCAAATATTTTTAGTTTATATTTGTTGGCTTTGTCCTTTAATATAAATATTCTATTTAAAACAATTCCTCAACAGTAACTTGAAATATCTTAGCAAGCTTTTTTGCTTCCTCTATGGTAAATCCCCTGTTTCCATTTTCCTTTCTGGAATATCCTGATAAGGTCAAATTCAGCATTCCAGCCATCTTTTTCTGGGTAATATCCATATCCTCTCTCATATCTCTGAGTTTTCTATTTGCATCCATACCTGGCCTCCTGAATTTTATTTGAAAAAATATCATCAACTTTAGTTTTAAAAGCCCTTGCTATGTAATTTCTGCTTCGAGGTCTTGGGTAGTTTATTCCCTTTTCCCAGCTCCAATACATCTTTTGATTTGTAGTGCATTTTTCTGCTGCCTGTTGCTGAGTCCATCCATTAATCTGCCTCATAAGCTTCATTTTTTGGTTCCATGGTATGTTATTGATTGAATTAAAAATTTCCACAAAACACCTCCTGTAATATTAAACGTTATTTACGTTTATAAATTTAATTAATACTACCATTTTTTAACATACACTTCAATAATCTAAGCCGCACAAACTCTTCACTATTTAAAGCTGTTTGTACCATTCTTCGCATTCCATTATTTTACATTTATTTATTGACCCATTAACGTATTTAACGTTATAATGTATGAAAAAATCACCTGGAGGAAGTAAATGATAGTTAGTAAAAAAGAACTGGGGCTTCTAATAAAGAAAGCCCGCAGTTTAAAATCAGATAAATATGGAAATTTATATACACAAAAAATGCTGGCAGAAAATATTGAAAAATCCCAAAGTTATGTTGGTGATATAGAATCCGGTAGAACATACCCAAGCTTTGTAATGCTATTAAACATAGCACAAGCCTGTGAGGTATCAATTAATTTCTTTGACCCGGGTTTTAAAGAGGAAAACAAAATCTCCTCGGAATTTGCAGATATCCGGGAGATCATAAGTTTTATTACTAGTCTTAAAGTATTTCAGAACTATGTTGGAATTGATTTTGAAAAGCTTTCTTCAAAAGAAATAGATGAGTTTAACAAGGATGTTCTTAATCAGTTAAAACTAATAAGCTATAAATATAGATAATTTTGTTAACCTTTGTTTGTGTAACTATACAATGTACTCACATGTATTGTATAATAAAAACATATAAAGCTAATAATGGTAAATTGTTGTGTCGTAATCATGGACCATTAGGGGAGGAATTATTATGACAATAGAGAGAATTATATTTTTTGGTGTTAATTTGGCATTATTTGCATGTCTAACATACGGATTTTTGATTAAAAAGAATATAATTAAGCCAAATAAGATTTCAAGGGCATTTTATCAAGATGATGAATATTTCATTGATTCTTGGAAGAAAACACGTGAAAAAGGCTTATTAAGGTATATTATTAAGAGTATTATTTTTGCCACTGTTTTGACAGGAATATTAGGTATAGTCAGCATATTTTACAAACCCCAAGGTATGACAATGCTTTATTTTTTAACACTGGGTCCAATCATAGGATTAATATATTGTATGTCCTGGAGAGACAACCAATATAGATACAAAAAATTAAAAGAAAAATAGGTCTTTTTTTATAAATCTATTATTTCCCCATCAAAAGGTATCAATAATTGGGTATCCTTAATATTATTTTCCCTGGCATATTGCCTTAACTCATCTCTTGTTACTGTGGCATGATCCACAGTTTCCATATGAACTGCCACCACAGTAGAATTTGGCAGCATTTTGCATATCTCAATGGTATCTTTTTCGTCCATAACAATTTTTACATGGTCTCCCCATTCAGCTCCACAGGAATGGGTTATAATTATGTCCGGCTTTTCCTTAACAAGAACAGCCTTCACTTCATCGCATAAAATGGTATCCCCTGCTAAGTAGACTGTTGGTTCTCCCTGAGCTCTAAGAATATACCCTGACCCAGGCCCCATATCCTCCAACACACTTCCAGTACCATGCTTAGCATAAGTCTTTGTAATATTTATGTTTTTCCATAAAATACTGTTATCTACCGATTTTATGTTTTTAAAGCCTAGTGTCTTTATTTCTGTTTCATCCTCCTTTTGGCATAGTATTAACATGTCCTTATCTATAGTCTCTTTGGCTGCCTCATCAAAATGGTCTGAATGTATGTGGGAAAGCAAAACCATTTCCACTCCAGACATAATTTCAGCTTTTGAAAAGGGCAATACTGTCATAGGGGTTTTTGATTTACCTATGTAAGGCGGTCTGCTGAATTGATCTGCCAAATATGGATCGGTTAGAAAACATCCCTTTAAATAATTTATCTTTATAGTAGCATTTCTTATTAATTGCAGTTTCATAATTCCAACTCCTTATTTGACTTTTTCTGGAGGCACAAAGCAATTCCTGCATCTGACCTCATAAGCTTCACTATCTCCTACAAGAACGGTTTTCCCTAGTTTTGCGGGGCTTTTGTTTACCATTCTTTGTGTGAAATTGGCTGGACGTCCGCATACACTGCAATAGGCAGTTAATTTTTCAATCTCATCAGCTATGGAAAGCAAACCTCCCATAAAACCAAATTCCTTACCTCTGTAATCCAGGTTCAAACCGTCAATTATCACCTGCTTTTTATTGAAAGCAAGCTCACTAACAAGTTTTATTATTTTTTCATTAAAGAATTGCGCCTCGTCGAATGCAACAATATCATATTCCCTGGTATCATCAACTATTTGCAGAATTAATTCATCATCAATTTCAACAGGAATTGGGTTTGCAGGTATGGAAGTACCTACTCTGGAAACTATTTTATCTGTTGCATAACGATTGTCCATGTTTGGCTTATAGGCAATGTAGCTTTTTTTCCCATAAGTTTGCGCCTTAAAACAAAGTTCAATTAATCTATCAGATTTACCGCTGTACATAGGTCCCACCACTACAGTGATAAACCCTGATTCTCCATCATAATATATCATTATAAAAACCTCCGTTGGTACTTTAGCAATATAGATATTATACACCAAATTAAGGGGACGGTTAAGCAGTAGTTTCACTGTAGAAATGTAAAACCAGGCATTTCTGCCTGGCAAATTTATCAGCTGTTTATCTTCCCTGCCATATGATTAATGAACTGCTGGGCTGTTCTGCCTGAAACCCCATTGTGGGAAACCTCCCATTTGTTTGCTTCTGCAATAAGTGTTTCTTCAGGGATATTAAGCCCCATTTTTTTTGCAAGCTCTATCACAATATGGTGGTATTCTTTTCTGTTAGGCTTTGAGAAATAAATTGTAATACCAAATCTATTTACAAGTGAAAGTTTTTCTTCCACTGTATCTGATCTATGAATTTCGCTGTCCTTTTCCATATCATTTCTGTCGTTCCATGTTTCCTTAATCAGGTGTCTTCTATTTGAGGTTGCATAAATCAAAATGTTTTCCGGCTTTGTTTCAACTCCACCCTCAATTACGGCCTTAAGGAACTTGTACTCTATTTCAAATTCTTCAAAGGATAGGTCGTCCATATATATTACAAACTTATAATTTCTGTTTTTTATTTGTGAAATAACTGTAGATAGGTCCTTAAATTGATGCTTGTATATTTCTATCATCCTTAGCCCATCATCGTAATATTGGTTTACAATTGCCTTTATGCTGGTGGATTTTCCTGTGCCGCTGTCTCCAAACATAAGCACATTGTTTGCTTTTCTTCCATTAACAAAGGCTTCAGTATTTTCAATCAAGGTATTCTTTTGATGTTCATACCCTACAAGGTCTTCAAGAAGAACTTTTTCCATGTTGTTTATCGGATTAAATTCAACCCTCCCCTTTTCAGTACTTGAAATCCTAAAGGCTTTGTTTAAACCAAACATCCCTACCCCATAATCCTTATAAAATCCAGTAACATAATCGAAAAATTCTTTTTCATCCTTAGCAGTTTCAAGCTTTATACTTAAGGCTTGTACCTTTTCACTAACATTTTTATTGTACATTAATTCCTTTTTATCAATTGCCTTATAATCTGAAATCATTGAAAAACAATTAATATCAAGCTCCTTTTCAATTGGACCAAAATCATAATTAAATAGATTCTTAAAAGCTTTAAAGTCATTCTTTGCAAATATATTTACACTGCCCTCATTAGCACCAACCTTTTCGCAGGTGATACTGAATGGATTTTCATTGGTTATTAAAAGATATGTGAGATAATTGTGCCAGAGATTCTTGTTAAAGCCATAATCTGTTGCTGTTTCAAGCAGTCTTTTTATCTGCCTGTAGCAATCCTGTATAAGCTCCTCCTTATTGTCCTGGCCGCTTTCAAATTTTCTAAATATAACACCCATCTGGTATAGAATACTTTCTTCCTTTAAGTCACCATATATTATTAATTTTGAAATATCCTGATACATACTTTACCTCTTTCTCTGCCCTAGGGGTCAAATTGTTTTTCTAACTATTATACTTCAACTTATAAGACCTATACAACTTTTTTTTACACGAATGCTATATCCCCTGCTTCAAACTGAAAGTTCAAATTCATTATTATTGCAGGACTAATAAATATTTTTAACCTTATCTGCTTTGCAAACTTCCCATTACTTGGTGAGAAATTAATATCAAAAGGAATGTTTGCAGCAAAAAGCATAAGTATTATTGCGTTAATTTCTGCAGCCTTAATTACCTTTTCAGATTTTAAACAATTAAACGCATCCGAGGATAAGATTTTTAACAGATTATTATTCATGAGTAGCCCCCTCCATCTCATACATTATATGCTCAAGAATGAGGGATGGTTAAGCTGTTTCCTGGGGACGGTTATGCTGTAGTATCACTCTTAAAATCACATAATCTTAACATAAATATTTGATAATGATTTTAAAACTCTTTGATATTCTATTTATAGAAAGGAAAGTGATTAATATGTTCTTAGCTAAAAGAAACAGTTATTATAAATTCGAAAAGACTTTTACCGCTCTTGGAACAATAAACACAATAACTGCCTATGGAAAGAGAGCTGAACAAGCAGTTTATGCCGCACATAAAAGAGTACTTGAAATTGATGATAGGATGTCCGCCTTTAAAGAAGGTAGTGATGTTATGAAGATAAATAGAAATGCAGGAATAAAACCTGAAAATATAAACCGTGACACCTTTAACCTTATTAAGGAGTCAATAAAGTTTTCCGAGCTTTCAAATGGAACTTTTGATATAACTGTACGTCCCCTTACTTACCTTTGGGGATTTAGTAAGAAAAACAACTTCATACCTAATAATGAAGAGGTTGTCCAAGCCTTATCAAAAGTAAATTATAAAGATATACTTCTTGATGATGAAAACTGTACAGTATTTCTTCAAAAAGAGGGACAGGCAATTGACCTGGGAAGCATTGCAAAGGGCTATGCAACAGATGAAGTTAAAAGAATATTTTTTGAGCATAAAATTAAAAACTCACTCATAAACTTAGGAGGGAATGTGGCAGTATCCGGACATAATTCTAATGGTAACCCCTGGAGTATAGGTATACAAGATCCAACTGCTGAAAGAGGGAGTTATGTTGGTACCATAAAGGCTGTAAAGGGCACAATAGTTACCTCCGGAAGCAATGAACAGTTTTTTATTAAGGATGGTATAAGGTATCACCATATTCTAGACCCAAAAACAGGTTTCCCGGCAGATACAAATCTACTAAGCGTAACAGTGTTTTGCGAATCTTCAATGGCCGCTGATGCGCTTACAACTGCATTGTTTATATCCGGATTAACTGATGCAATGAGACTTCTTAAAGCCGCTAATGCAGAAGCTGTCTTAATATTAGACAACCTCCATGTTTTTGTAACAGAAGGTTTAAGAAGAAATTTTGAACTAAGCAGCTGTGCATAAACTATCACACCCTGATTCCAGGGTTTTATATAACAAAAAGCACAAGGTTTACACTTTGTGCTTTTAATCATGCTATTTTATTCCTGCCCGGTTAAGGCAGTACCAAATGTGATAGTTTTGTTTTAAACCTATTGAGCCTTATACATTCCTTTGCTTTCCATATATTTGTATATTGCTTCACCATGTTTTTGTTCTTCCTTTTGTATGTGGTTCAGCACATCTCGGGCTCCTGTATCCCTGAATTCAAAAATTGAAGTATTATAAGCTCCTGAAACATACTTTTCCGTCATAAGCATGTCAGTGCACAATGCTTCGTCTGTTACGCCGCTGCCTGCAGCTAAAGTATTTTCTGTTCCTTGATGGAGTTGGTTTCCGCTGGTTTGGTTCCCACCTTGCTGCTGGTTCATATTTGGAATGGTACCAGACAACATTTGGTTTATGCTGTTAAGGTGAGTTTGTTCAGACTGTTGATTTGCATAGAATATCTGCTTCAATTGAGGATCTTTAGCTTGATTTGCATAATTCCCATACTTTTCAATACATAGCTCCTCGTGCTTCTTTTGATCCTCCAGGAGCATTCTTTCTTTTTGAGATAATGTTAGTTCCATATTAATACACCTCCGGTATTATTTTGAACATACTTCCAGGTAATTATTCAAATCACATAATCTTAACACAATATTTTGATATTTCTTCGTAAAACCATGTGATAATATGTGTTCATGGATAAAGATTATTTGTAAGATTTTCGAAAGGGGTATCGTAAATGAAGAAAAAGATATCAATAATACAAACAATGAGGCATACGGTTCAGCTGATATTCTTTCTGCTGCTGCCTGGTCTATATATAAGTACGTTTAGTGGAATAAAACAGATATATCTGGCTATTATTGGGCAAGGAACAGGCTTAACTCAGCTCCTTCCACAGATTATTGAAGTTGTAAGCATCATACCTATTACTTTTTTACTTGGCAGGTTTTTCTGCGGATGGATGTGTTCCTTTGGTTCACTTGGAGATTTAATTTACGAGATATCCTCCAAACTTGTCAAATTTAAATTTAAAGTAAACAAAACAACAGACCAGCATCTGAAGTTATTCAAATACACATTACTTATATTTCTTATTGCAATTATATGGACGATGAGTATTACCGATTTTGCATCCTTTAATCCTTGGGATGTTTTTGGAAACCTTGCAACTATAACTCAAGTACCTAACTTCAACTATATTGCATCAAACTTCATGCCTGGGTTGATTATATTCGGTTTGATAATTATTGGTTCTGCGTTTATAGAGCGTTTTTTCTGCAGATACATGTGCCCTCTTGGAGCTGTATTTGCAATTACCTCAAAGCTTAGAATTGCAAAAATCAAGAAGCCTTCAGCAAAGTGTGGAAACTGCAGAATATGTACAAACAACTGTCCTATGGGAATCCCCTTATATAAGGGTAATGAAGTTCTTAATGGAGAGTGCATCCAATGTATGAAGTGCATTAGTGCTTGTCCAAGAAAAAATGTATCTTTAACAATATCAGATAAGGATGTAAGGCCAATACTTGCAGGAGCTGCAGCAGTATCTGTGATGACTGGGTTTTACTATGCAGGTAATTTGGGAGTAAATGCTTCAGGTCTCACAACTGGTACTACAGTAACCTCTAGTGCAAACAGCTCAAGCAGCAGCACCATTTACCTTGATGGAACATATACTGGTTCTGGTACTGGGTTTAGAGGAGCAACAACCAAAGTATCTGTTACAGTTAAAAATGGTAAAATTACAGACGTAAGCACTTTGTCTACTGGAGATGACATGCCATACTACAACCGTGCCTTCAGTACTGTTTCAAGTGAAATAGTAGATAACCAAAGTACAAGCGTTGATTCAGTTTCAGGTGCTACCTTCAGCAGCAGAGGAATTATGGCTGCTGTACAGGATGCCCTAAGCAATGCAACAGTTACCAATGGTTCAAGCAGCACTTCCGCTGGTAGTTCAGTACAAAGCCAGACAAGTGTAACTACTCCGGCTGCAACGAAAAGCACCGCTTCAGTTTCAAACAGCACTACAGCTCAAAACACTGCAACTACTAAAACAACTGCTTCAACTAGTACAGCATCAACCAACACAACCTCAACCAGTACAACTGCTCAAAGTTCTGCAGCTGCGACAACTAAATCAGGATATACTGATGGAACTTACACTGGCAGTGGTACAGGCTTTAGAGGAGCAACAACAACCGTTTCTGTTACAATTAAAAATGGTAAAATCACAGATATAACTACTATATCCACTGGAGATGACAAGCCATATTACAACCGTGCTTTTAGTACAGTTTCAAGCGAAATAAAAAGCAGTCAGAGTACAAGTGTAGATACAGTATCGGGTGCTACCTTCAGCAGCAGAGGAATTATGACTGCTGTACAGAATGCCTTAAGCAAAGCTAAATAAAACATAAAAGAACTCTGGCCAGCATTAGTGCCAGAGTTCTTTTTTTCAATTCATTACCCATTGAATATTGTATGCATTTATAAATCTTGTACTTTTGCCAGTATTCATATCCATTATATAATTGTGACCACAAGAACCGGTTATGATTCCTTCAGCCAATACTCCAAAAGCTGTTAAGTGATCAAAGGAAAAATAAATCAGGTACTTTCCATCAGGTGATAATCCTTTTGGGCGAAACCCAGTAGATTCACTGTCATATACTCCATAAAATTTCTTAATGCACTTTTCTTCACCATTTATTGTTTCATAAATAGAACCATTCTTTTCAGTAATAGTTATATTTGAATTTTCATTTTTTATATAATCCGTAGTAGTCATATTATCTTCTTTATGTACTATGGTAGGTTTTTCTTCACCATCTTTTAGTGAAAATAAGCTGAAATCTCCATTATTCATTGCAATAAAGCTTACGGTTTTTGTTTTTCCATCATAATAAAAATCAATGATATTGTTATTATAACCTCCATAAATATCATTACTTTGTCCCTTGTGACTATAAATTAATTTTTCATTTTGCAGGTTTGCATCTGATTTAAATAGTGTAAGAACATCATTGACCCTTTTTGTATAATAAATCTCTCCCTTTAAATTTGCTGCAATTTTTGAATTAATCCTATTAGTCACATAAATAAATAAATTATAACCAAAGATTAAGGTCACCACCAATGCAAGTGAGATTAAAAACTTCTTTTTCATACCTGCCTCCCTTATTCAGCCAGCTCATCAAGTCTTTGTTTCATGTAATCCAGTTCAAAGGAGTACCCTACTCGTTTGAAATTGCTGTCTAATATTCTGTAATGATTTGATATTATATTTTGCTGGATTGTATACCCGCCTTTGCTTAGTATGTCTTTCCACCAGATTTTACCTCCCATAGTTGGAATATACCTTTTCTCATGGTTTTCAAAGGATAATGAACGAATTATATCATCCACATCTCCACCAAAGGTTAATTCCAAAATCTCGCTATCCTTAAAAATCACGCATACAGCAATGGCAGCTGCCCAGCTTAAACTGCATCTTTCCTTTTCAACCTGAACCAGGGTTTTTTTAGATATGCCAAGTATTTCTGCCATTTTATCCTGGGTGTATCCCTGCTCAGTTCTAATCAGTCTAAGTTTGCTATTTACTTTATCAATAAACTCTGTTCTATTCATTATTATATCACCTCATAAAAAATATCCCTATAGTGTAATATTACACCTTAGGGATATTTTGTGCAATAGTTTGTGTGTTAATGGTTTGCATTTATTGTAAAATATTGCGATATAAATTTATGTACTAACTTTATTATTACAAATATAATTAAATGAAAAATAAACCACAATATTTTATTGGTATATTAGAGGTGGAGATTATGAATAAAAAATATTTGATGCTCATTACAATTATACTATTTGTGGGCGTAATGATAGGATATTATAAAGGAAATAGTGAAGTTTATTCATACACTGGTCTGATTTTAATGCTGCATGGGTTATTTAAAATATGCAACAAAAACTATGCAATATTTACAAGATCACCAAAAATAAATAAATTTAAGAGTGGTCACATATTTATAGGATTCTTGTTTTTTATATCACCCTTAATAATTGATATGTCACGGAAATTCTCCTTAAAAACCTATGTTATAATTTCTTTCCTCCTTCTTTTCGGTTTTCTATCATATTCCAATTATTTTAGAAAAATAATTGGTTCAATTGGTGGTAAAAGGAAGATATTCATAGGTCTATCATTATGGTCAATACTCATAGTAACCTTTGAATATATTATTTAGAGCATATATAAAAACAACTATACTGATTTTTAATTTTTATATTTTATTTTCATTTATTTTGTTATATGAAAAAAACCTAGAATACCCCTTAAGGTATTCCAGGTTTTATTTTGCACTTCAAATCATATTCAGTTTATAGCTTATTCCGCTTAAGCTCTTCAATCTTCCAATTACATTTCCATACCATGCGCAAAAATATCAACACAAATATTACAATTATAAAATCTAGATAGATCATACCTCCACTTCCAGTCATAAATGTTAAATAGACTTCTTCACAAAAACATAAAGTTTCAATAATTAATCCAACTAGAAAAAACTTTCGTATCCTGCTGTACTGGCTGATTTTAGATTCAATGTCAGTGTACATTTCAAAAGGCCCCTCTACTGACTTTTTTCTTAGATATACCCATCGGTACCACTGAGAAATTACTTCAACACCGCTTTCTTCCATAAATGCAGCAAACTCTCTCTTATCCCCTGACCAGTTATCAAGCAGATCAATCTGATAATTGTATTCTCCAGGGGCGCATTCCTTAAAGGTATAAAAACCAAGGAAAAATTTATCTAATGCCCAGCCTTGCTCAGCCATTTCCTTTAACCATACTTCTTCTTTGTCCTTATCAAAGTACAATTTGAATTTCACCATATTACCCACCACCCTATTCTTCCATTCTCTTTGCATTTTCAACTAGTTCATTAAGCCTTTTTACTTCATTTTGGAATACACTTTTACCTTCCCTGGTAATTATATATTCCTTTTTCTTTCGGGAATCCTTTTCTTCACTGTATAGCTCAATCCAACCTTTTTCAAGCATGGAACTGATTGCCCCGTAAAGTGTTCCAGGCCCTA
The DNA here is from genome assembly GCA_050261915.1 of Solirubrobacterales bacterium. GTDB lineage: Bacteria > Bacillota > Clostridia > Clostridiales > Clostridiaceae > UBA699. The sequence goes on along the minus strand of JBLNDT010000027.1, from coordinate 101,957 downwards.
TATCAAGTCTTCCCCCGGTTATTTCCTGAACCTGCTGAATAATCCCATATCCATGGTTTGGCTTTCTAGTTGCAAGTAAAATATAAAATAAAGCCTCGGTTAATGGTATATATTTATCCAAAATACCGCCTCCAATCACTCGCCCTCCGATATATATAATATATCATTAGTCGATATATTTGTCAACGATATATTGATCTACATGTTTATATTATACTTATTGTCCTCAAGTGCCTTCACTGCATCGTCTATGTCCTTATTTTTTATAAGTATATAATCCGTATCAAAGGTAGATACAGCAAATATGCTGATTCTGTTTTGTGCCATTATTGTGCTGATTTTAGAAAGTATACCCACTAGTGAAAAATCCAAAGGTCCTTCCACCTTTAAAATCCTCCAATCCTTTTCACACTTTATATCCATAGGTATGCAGGTTTCGATACATACTATTGAAAGTTCATCTAAAGTTTTTGTAATAGATAAAAATTCACTATCCACTACCCAATCAGGTATAAATTCTGTTCTCTCCAACCTGCAAACCCCGTATTTGTCCTTTAACAGTCTCATTGATAATATACTTTCCTTCATTAATATTCTCCTTTCAACTTTAAAACCTTGGAAATAAATTCATTTATTTATGATGTATGTATAAATATTACAAGAGCCAAAGCTGCAGCTAATACACGATGCAAAGAAAACCAAAGTCCGGTTCTCTTTTTAATCACATAAGCTCCTAATATTCCAAGAACAACCTGTGAAATCATAAGCAATGCAGCTAAAATTCCAGTTCTGCTGATTCTTCCATTTGAATAAAAAATCCAAAAATGTAGTCCAAGAAATATTATTGTAAGTATACCAAATAACTTATGATATTTAACAACTATTTTCATGCTTTTTTTAAATATCATCTTAACTTGTTTATTTTTATTTATAATCTTTGGATATTTTTTATTTACCCATTTAAGTATAAAGTTCAATATTGTTAATCCATAGAATATAACAATCATGGAACCAAAGAATCCTGCATATTGTCGCATAACATCTCCTCCAATTAATGTATTTATCAATAATTATTATCTACTAAAATATATTATCCGTCAATATATTTTTATAAATTCCACCTAGGTAACCTTTTAAAAAGTAAAACATAGTATGATTTTGTGATATTTACTTAGGAGAGGTTATATGAATATTTTATCTATTATTATGTTTGCAATAGCTTCAAGCAGTGACAGCCTCATAGTTGGATTAAGCTATGGAGCTAAAAAGGTTAAAATAAATTTTCTTAACAACTTATTTATATCCTCAATTTCAGGTATAGGAACCTTAATTGCCATGCTCTTTGGAAAAGTTTTATTAAAGTTTATTCCAGTACAATTTTCTAATATACTGGGAAGTTCTATTTTGATACTGTTTGCTGTATATCTATTATTTAACTTTATTTCAAAAGAAATTGCCCAAAAAAAAGGTATTGTAGAATACCAGCTCTATGATAGTGCCTTGAAAAATCCGGAAATAATTGATACCAACAATTCCAAGACCATAGAAATGAAGGAATCAGTAATGCTTGGAATTGTTCTTTGTTTGAATAATATAGGACTAGGAATAGGGGCAAGTATTACTGGATTAAACATAATTATCACATCAGTTTCCTCATTAATTTTCAGTTTGATATTTATACCGGCAGGATTTTACCTTGGAGAAAATATATTTACTGATAAACTTTCAAGATATTCAGAAATTATCTCAATTATTATTATTTTATTACTTGGCATATATGAATTATTATCCGTTAAGTAGTAGAATAATAATATAGGAGGTGCTTTATGAATAGTCATAAGTGGACAAATGAAGAGATAGAGGAATATAGAAAAATTCATGGTATGTTTTTCTACTGCAACAATGAAGATTCAAATTTTCTTGTTCCAAAGGCATCTGGATTTGGAAAAACAGTGAATTTTGCTAACCCGGTTTCCTGGGTTTTAATTGCAGGGATTTTAATTTTTATAATTTTACGCAAATTTTAGAGGTGCAGTTTTGCACCTCTTTAGTTTATTTAATATATTACCAGTGTTCCATTGCTTTTTTCAGTTCATCCTTCGCAATGGTATAGCTCTGAAGATTGTCCTTTAATCTGTAAATAAGATTTTCTTCACTAGTATTTCCAGATAGTTTTTCTAATTTTTCACTCACTTCATCAATTCTCTTGTCCAAAAGATCAAGGATAATAATTGCTGATTGTTTACTGATCATAATATCAATCCTCTCATTTATTCTTTTAGTGATGCAAAAAATGTGTCTAAAGTGTCATCAAAACATTCATTTGGTCTTGGATTGCCACCATTTGTACTTTTACATAAATTGTCACAGTAAGACTGTCCAAATTCGAAAAGTTCACCAAGTGATATGGCATGTCCAGCATTATTTGCTACAATGCAAAAGGCATCCATTGGATCTTCTGCAAACCTGGTTTCTAGAAGCTTCGCTCTTAAATCCGGGTTATTTTTGGCATCTGAATGAAGTTTTTCAAGTTCCATAATTATATTGTACATAACCACAGCTCCTTATTAATGATGTTAATCTTATTATATCACTTTCCTGTCATTATAATCAAAACCATAAATAAACATATATGGTTTTAAATTGTATTAATATCAATAAAATAGTATAATACTAATATAAAATATTAGGAGTGATATTATGTTTAAAATTATTGCTGTTGTTATTAATCTTGCACTATTTATTGGAATAATTTATGTAGTGATAAAAGTTGTACAAGGCATCAAAGTTTATTTAGCAAAAAACAAGCAAATGGATGAAAAACTGGATGAAATAATTAAGAAGCTGGATGATAAAAATTAATATTAAATTGAATATATATCTGAAAACTCAATATTTATCATTTCTATTCTCTTATCACTAGAGCTTGCCTTTCCTTTAACTTCTTTTTCCTTTACAGTTCTAACAGGAAGATCTATTTTAAATACGCTGCCTTCCCCAACCCAGCTATCCGCAGTAATTTGGCCCCCATGAAGCTCTACTATGGATTTTACAAGTGACAGTCCTATTCCGCTTCCCTCCGTATTCCTTGAAAGTGATTTGTCTACCTGATAAAACCTTTCAAAAATATTAGCCAGATTTTTCTTTTCTATTCCAGTACCACTGTCCAATACGGATATTTCAACAGTATCCACCTTGTTTAATACAGTAATAATAATGCTTCCCCCTGAATTTGTAAATTTTATGGCATTAGATATAAGATTCAATATAATTCTTTCAATCTTATCTGAATCCACAGCAGTTATGCATTCTTCGGTATTAGTATCAAAAATAATGTTGATACCCTTTCTTGCAACATATTCAGTAACTGACTGAACTATATTTTCAACAAGCTGCACTATATTTTCGTTTGTCAGGTTTAATTTAAAAAAACCTGAATCCATTTTAGACAAATCCACTATATTATTTATCAGTTTTGTAAACCTGTAACAATTTTGTTTTACAATGCTTATACTTTTTGAAATTTTATCTAAATTGTTTTCCATAGATGCATTATTTAAATAGTATTCCATAAGCTGGTTTGCACTAAAAATAACATTTAATGGTGTTTTTAATTCATGAGCCACATTTGCAAATATATCGTCTTGAGTTTTCAACGCTTTTTCTATTTTATTTTTTGCCTGAATCTCATCAGTCACATCAACCGAAAAGCTTACAAGCTCTTTAACCTTATAATTCAAGTCAAAAAGAGGTTGATATATTATTTTCATAAACTTTTCTCTGCCATTAATCATAACTTTTTTTGTTTGTATAAAGTTTCCTTCTCTATTTTCAATCAATATTTTAATATTTTTCTTGAAATTATAAATTTCATCCTGGTTATATCCAAACACCTGAAAAGGGGTTTGCTGAAGAACCCTGTCTACTGAATCAATATTATGGTTAATTCCGCTAATATAATTAAATGCCTCGTTATTAACATAATTTATCTTAAATTCCGGATAGGAAATCTTAATACACCCAAGGCAAAGATTTTCCACCATATTGTTTAATAAACCATGTTGATGTTCCAAAGCTATGGCCTGCTGACTTTTTATAATTTCTGTAATGTCACTGACAGAAATAATTGCTTTTTCAATTTCTCCTTTTTCATCATAAATTGGGCTTCCGCTTATACTGTAATTATAAACCCCGCCATCTTTTCGAACAGTATACTTTTCATTTTTTAGTTTTTCACCATTTAGTACTCTTACCGCAGGGAACTTATCATATTCTAATAAATTCCCCTCTACATTAAAATATTGTTTATTAATCAATATATCCTTTATGTTCCCCTCTGTATGAATCCCGTTAAATTCACTTTCTTTTAGTTGTTTTAAAAGCTTAACATTATGATCACGATCAGCCATGTAAAGTCTTTCAGATATATTTTCTATAATTGCATCCATCTCTTTACACTTTTCTTCCATTAGCCATTTACATACCAATGACTCATTTATATCATTTAAAGCCTTAAAAGTGTATAAACTAATTTTACATTCAGTCTGTACACAGCTAATAGCTACTGCTCTAGGTTCACACTTCTTATCAAATAAATAACATCTGCATTCATTTTTAATCTGTCCAAAATCAATTTGTGAACATAGCTTCAGGAGTCTGCTTACTTCCTGAATAGACTTTCCAGTTAATTCATTTTCAGAATAACCGGTTAACTCCATTAATGCAGTATTAATTTCAACTACTACCCCATTTACACATTTCATAAATGCCTTATTTTCAGTTTTGTTCAATCCGTAATGCAAAGTGAGTCCCCCCCAATTTTTAACAATATATACCATAAATAATTATAATTGCAACTAATACCATTATAATCATTTGTTCCGAAACATAATATAAAAAGTTTATTACAATTTTAAATAGTATTTTACAAATTTTACGGTTCATTTCCATATATTATATTTATTAAAACTTAAAAAAATGCATGAAATTAATCATGCATTAAAATATGGATAAATATAGGATAATTTATATATTTTTTGTCGAAAATTATTTCATTAAATTTTGATACCACTTTCTTATTACAACAGCAGTTTTCTCACTTGGATAGTATCTTTTTTCCGGACTATTTTCACCTATGGCAAAATATGAAAATCCCATATGCCAGCTTTCATATTCAAAAATTATTCTGTAAGCTTCAAAACAATTTGCCTGCTCCTCATTTGATAAAGTGTTTGAAAGATAAGGATCGTAAGGCGACATTGATGCTTTTGTTGTTTTTGGAAACCCTAATTCTCCAAAGAAAACAGGTTTGTTCCATTTATCATGGAAGTTCTTAAGTTCCTGCTTCACATTTTGCTTTCTGTCAAAAATTTGAGTTGACTGAATTGCATTAACAAGATTATCTACAATATTTGTATCATTACCTGTGAGCTCAAAATATGATGCCACAGAAATAAAATCAAGTTTTGAAAACACTTTGTTATTAAGCTTTTTTTCATATTCTTCTTTCAATTCCGGTTTCCACTCTGCAGTTACCCAGAAGTTTGTCCTATAAGTCACAAGACCTTTGTAATACCTTCTTACATAGTCCACCATATCACACATCTGCTGTTCATTAGACTCCATGAAAACAAAACTTGTACCTATATTAAAGGCATCCACATGACATGGTACAGCCACATCATCTATAATAACCTTTAACACATTGTTTTTCCAATTGTTGAAAAATTCATCTTTGTTTGAAGGATTCCACTTTGTTTCACCAATGCTTCCATTTTCTATCCATGGATAAGGTTCAAGGATAATGTTTATTTTCTTTCCTTTTAATTTCTTAAAAAGCTCCTTAGCCCTCTTTTCACTATCCTTATCCACAGTCATACTGCTGGAGGTTCTATTTTGGATATTGACAACTATCGGCACATTTAGTGTGTTAAGCTGAAGTGTATCAATATCCTTAAGCACTTGATCAATATTATAATCTGTTGACAGGTTTCCAGATTTAATTTTAGTATTTAGTTCCTTGTTTAATGTTTTACCTTGAATCTTATTAATATAATAATTAATGCATCCCCTGGTTGTATAATTTACTTTAAAAGCATAAAAAAGTGATGCTGATATACATAATGCTGCTATAGTTAATGCTATTCCTCTTCTGGTCATTCTCTTCACCCAATATCCTTTTAAAGTTCTTTCAGCGAGTAGCATAAAGCTGGCAGTTCCTCAAAACTGTCAATAGCATAATCAAATGCTTCCACAATTCCAAAACCATATTTTGCAAACACAAAGGGTATTTCTGCTATTTCAGCGGAAAGGGCGTCCCCATTGGTATCCCCTACATAAATTGGATTTTTCAGGTTGTTTCTTTCTATTAAAAGTTTATTATTTTCTCCTTTAGATAGTCCAGTGGCCCCCCAGCTTTCAAAGTCCATAAAGTATTCAGCCAGATTATGTGTCTCTAGAAAGCACTGAATATAACCATCCTGACAGTTGCTTACTATAAATAATTTATAGTCCTCCCGCAATTTTTCAAGAGTGGCTTCCAAGGCAGGAAATAATTGTCCCCCAAATCTTCTTAAATAAACCTGTTCTGTTTCACAACATTCCTCAATTAATTTCTTTTGAAACTCTTCATCTACCCCTTGAAATAATCTTCTTCCTATTTCATCCATGGGAAGTCCCATGTAACTTTCCAGCTCTTCAATAGATATTTCCGCATTTACTTCTGGATGTCTGTCAATTACCTCTTTCCAGGCATGACAAATTCCCTCCAAGGAATTCCAAAGGGTGCCATCCAAATCAAAAATAATACTGTCTATATACATATTTTGTAATCTCCTATTATAGTATTTCCAATATTTCAACCATATAATTTTCACCAGGAGCATTTACTTCCACTTTATCTCCTGCTTTTCTCCCAGACAAGGCTTTTCCAAGGTCTGATTCTATACTGATAAGCATATTTTCAGGATCTGATTCAATTGTTGTAACCAGTGTTACCTCGGTTTCAAACTCATCCTCGATAAACATAATTTTTGCCTTCTTGTTTATACCAAGTATGGAGTCATCTATATTTTTATCATCTATTACTGTAGCTGTTGATATCATAGTAAGCAAATACTGAATTCTGTTGTCATTTTCTCTGTAATTTGCACAAGCCTCCTTGTATTCAGCATTTTCAGATCTGTCTCCATGGGCGGCTGCTATCATTTTTTCCTTTGCTATTTCTGCCCTCTTAACTGTTAATCTGTAATCTAATTCATCTTGCAATTTTTTAATATTTTGTTCAGTTAATGCATTGTTCATAATAATATAACCCCCTGGAAATAAAAATATAATTATATTATATATTAAAACTCAAAATTAAAAAGCTGCATTTATTAAAAAATGCAGCTTCTAAATTTTATTTTTCATTTTCGCAAATAAAACCATTGATTCTTTCATGAATTTCATCAGTAGTAGTATTTAATGACATTGCCAGCTCTGTAAACAATATACTTTGAGCAAAGGTTAAAATTTTATTGTCACTTTCAAAAAACTTTTTACCATTACCTTCAATTTTCACCTTTTCACGCATTAACACATTTATTACTTTTGAAATTTCCTTCCTGTCACCATTTTTTACTATATTATAGTATGTATGGTTCCTCTGACTATTCATATCAATCCAGCTTGCACCGGAAAACCTGAAGGATTCAATAATTTCTTCTGCTTCTTCTTTTTGTATAAGCTCCAGCATTGTTACCTTTTCATTATCAACCGGAATGCTTATTACTAATTTAATATCTCTAATTGGATGCAAAACATAATAACTTTTGCTAACCCCGGAATATGTCTTTTCGCAAATGTCATCAATCTGGCATATGCCTTGTGCGGAATAAATTATTAAATCACCAATATTAAACACATTAACCGCTCCTCATCTATGAAATGTCAACCAGGTTGACAATATAAGTGTACATCAATTATGATTTTTTGTCAACTTAGTTGACATATCACAATACTTTTTGTATATTATTATTGAATATTATTATTGGAGTGATCTGATTGAAAAAAGAAATACAAAATCTAGATTTAATTGACATTATTAGTGAACGAAACCTCATGCTCCGCTACATTTCGGAGAAAACCTGGAACCACAGCAGCAATATTAATATATCAAATTCAGAATGGTTTATTATGAACAGAATATATAAAAAAACAATGCCTATTTCTTATGTTGCAAAAAATGCTGATATTTCTAGGCAGGCGGCACATAAAGTTGTAAAAAGCCTTCACTCAAAAGGCTTAATCGAAATTACCACTCTAGAAAGTAATAGAAGATATAAATATGTACAGTTAACCCCCTTAGGAGAAGAGTGTTACGAGAAAAATTCAAACATGAAATCAATTCTTGAAAAGAAAATTGCTGAAAAAATAGGTGCTGATAAATTTAATATTCTTAAGGATATCTTATCTACAGATTGGGGTTTGTAGAAAAAATGAGTAGTGCTGATCAACTGACTGATCTACACTACTCATTTATTTTTTATATAGCTCTTTAAACTCATGTGAATTTATCCCTGGCTTCTTTTGGCAGGTTATTAGATACAGCAGTTATCCTCAGCTTCCTTGTTTAGCTGCTTAAGTCTCTTCTTCAGTATATGGTAAAGCTCATCACATTCTTTATTTATACTATATACTGTATGAATTGTGTCTTTAATTTCACCCTTTTTTCGTGGAACAATAGGTGATGTGGTTAATAAACTGGCTGATGTAGCCAGATTATATCCTGTCGTCGATAACAATTGTAATGTAGTAAGCAATGGAATGATGCAATTAGCTATATACTCCTTCTCATATAAATCCATGTTAATACTGCATAAATTAGATTTAATAGAGTTTAAGGCCGCTAAAGTCTGAGAAGTTTGGATTATGGCTGCGTTAATGTCGGCAGCAGACTGTTTTTCGTCTGTTGCATCTGTATTGTGTTTGCTTTCTTCTTTTAGCTTCCTGATTCCAAGCTGGCCTGCCACTTTGTCAATTACTGTATTTACATCATTTATTATCACATTAATATTTTCAATGGACGTCTCATCATTCCCCTTATTTTTATCACTCATATTATTTCCTCTTACTAATAATTTGGTAGATTTCTTATAACAAATTTATTAAAATCAACAGCAAATTATTCATGCCATACTCAAGAAGCTGCCAACAACATTGATTATAGACTCTTATTACATCCCTAGGTTTTATTATATTTAACTAAGTCTCTCTGCATAAAATCTGAAATAGATAGAACAGGAAGAGGAGATTTCTAGTCTTCTATATAATTAAAAAAGGTACTGCTGTAAAATCAAGTTTTACGCAACACCCTTTTTTAATTTCTTGCTATTAATATTTGCTTCTCTTTACATAGTGAGTGTGAAGCAGTTCATGGCATTTGTGGCCATTTGGTTCTCCAAGATATTCTTCGTAAATCTTTTTAATGTATGGATTCTGATGAGATTTTCTTATGACCTTAGCTTCATCTTCATTATAAATAGCTTTTGCTCTCAAAGACTTTATGTTAATCTTTTCTAGGGTCTTAGAATCAATTATAGGCTGACCACCCCCTGTTATGCATCCTCCCTCACAAGCCATAATTTCAATAAATTGATATTGCTTTTCTCCTTTTAACTGAGCTTCAATAACCTTCCTGGCATTTCCAAGCCCGTTTGCAATAACTGCATTTATTGTCCTGCCGTCAGTTAAGGTTACAGAGGCTTCCTTAACACCTTCATTACCTCTAACAATTTTAATATCTATATCTTCATTGTCTTTTCCTGAGGTTAAATCAAATATTGTTCTTAAAGCAGCTTCAGTTACTCCACCTGTTGCACCAAATATTACACCGGCACCACTAGATTCTCCAAAGGGATTGTCAAAGTCTTCTTCCTTAAGATTGCTAAAATCTATTCCAGCTTCTTTTATCATTCTTGCAAGTTCCCTGGTGGTAAGCACTATGTCAACATCTTGAAGCCCTCCCACATTCATTTCTTCTCTTTCACCAGAAAACTTCTTTCCCACACAGGGCATTATGGATACAACTACAATTTTCTTTCCGTCATACCCTAGTTTATCCTGGAAATATGCCTTGATTAAAGCTCCCTCCATTTCACTTGGAGATTTGCAGGTTGATAAATTGTCTATCATTTCAGGATAATTATGCTCCACAAATTTAACCCAGCCCGGGCAGCAAGAAGTCATCAAAGGAAGGTTTTTACCTGTTTCAAGCCTCTTTAAAAGCTCTGTGCCTTCTTCTATTATAGTTAAGTCTGCAGCAAAATCTGTATCAAATACTTTATCAAACCCAAGCTTTCTAAGCGCAGCCACCATTTTTCCAGTTGCCCTTGTTCCAATCTCTAATCCAAATTCTTCACCTATAGCAACTCTTATGGCTGGAGCTGTCTGAACTATTACTGTTTTATCCGGATTGTTTAAAGCGGCCCATACCTCTTTAATGCTTTCTTTTTCATATAAGGCCCCCACAGGGCATGCCATTATACACTGACCGCAGTTTACACAATTTGATTCTCCCAAATTCTTGTCAAAAGCAGGTGCAACCCTTGTATCAAAGCCTCGTCCCGCCCAGCCAACAGCATTCACTGTCTGCACATTTGAGCAGGTGGCTATACATCTTCCGCATAATATGCATTTTTCAGGGTCTCTCACTATGGAGGGTGATGAAGCATCTATGGGAAGTGTGGTTTTTTCTCCTTCATAATTAAGGTTTCTTATGTTTAAATCTTTTGCAACCCTTTGAAGTTCACAGTTATCACTTCTTATACATGAAGTACATTCTCTTTTGTGATTTGACAGCAGTAATTCAACGGAGGTTTTCCTGGCATCCCTTACCTTTTTCGTATTTGTTTTAACTTCCATTCCCTCCTCTACTGCCAGGGAGCAGGAGGCAATGAGCCTTGGTCCTATTTCCACCAGGCAGACTCTGCAATTTGCCTGATGATTGATACCTTTTAAATAGCAAAGACTTGGTATTTCTATACCTGCCTTTCTTGCTGCTTCAATTACACTGGTGCCTTTTTCAGCTTCAACAGGCAACCCATCTATAGTTAATTTAACCATTTCCATTTGCTTCACTCCTCGTGAAATTTCTTTGTTTATATTATTTGCATAAATTAGATAACATATACAAAAAAAATACAGCTCCTCCAACCTAAATTGAAGAGAGCCATATAATTAACTTCTTATTTCATTAATAATATTTTTGAAGGCATTTATATAAATAACTACATCCATACCAACTGCCACACCATTAAACCCGTTTTCAATATATTTTCTCGAGGTCGTACTGTCTCCAGCATAAATTAATACAAATTTTCCAGCATCCCTGCAGGCTTTTACTATTCTGTTTAAAGCATTTATAAAGTCAGGATCTGAAAACTGGCCAGGCTTTCCCATTGCAATTGACAGGTCATAAGGTCCTACAAAAATCCCGTCTATTCCATCAATATTTGTTATTTCTTCTATATTTTCAAGGCAGCCCATTGTTTCGCACTGTGGAATAATCATGGTCTTATCATTGCAGGTATTAAAGTATTCATTAATATCTTCTGCAAACTCAGCAAATCCAAATTCTCCCGCCCTTGAAAAAGCAAATCCCCTTTTTCCCTTTGGATAGTATTTTCCGTACTCCACCAACTGTTTCACCTGTTCTGCAGTTTCAACACAAGGCACAATTAACCCTTTTGCACCTATGTCCAGCATCTTAAGAACAGAAGCCCTTGTAATATCCTTTATTCTAACTAAAGGGGTAATACCTTTTGGTTCTGCCGCCCTTATAAAATCCATGGAACTTTCCACATCAAAGGGACCATGCTCACAATCCACAATAAAAAAATCCAGTCCTGAGATGCCTAATGCTTCAGCTGCAGTATTGCCTCCCAGATTAAAAAAAGTGCCAATTACAGATTCCCCCATTAAAAGCTTTTCCTTCATTTTATTTTCCACCATAACATCCCCATTCTATAAAATTTTATGCTTCTTAAGCATCAAGACTACTTTCTATTTTACTTCCCCTTCTAAACTTAAGATACAATAAATTCCATAATGGCACAAGGAAAATATAAAGCAAATAAGGCATACAAGCTGCATCTATGCCCAATATGGTCATTGGAGCAATGAGAGCTACGTTCCATGGTACAAGACCTGAAACCATTATAGCTGTGTTTTCAAGGTCCATTGCAGCATCAGAATTGTTAAGATTGTTCTTTACATAGGCCTTCTTGTTTAACACGTGTGTAAGCATAACTGCAAAGGTCTGACTACAGCCTACCATTGCAGCGAATATGCTTGTAATAAATACATTTCTAAAAATCTGGTATCTTGAATCTGCCCTTGATGTAATTTCTTCAATACTATTAAGCATTGAGGTTTCCTCAATAATTCCTGCAAAAGCTGAGGCTAGATATACAACTAAAGCTGTTTTCATTAGAGATATTATTCCTCCACCTTTAATAATACTATGGAGTGGGCTTGATGAATCGAGACTATATCCAAACAATGCAAAATTTATGCATTTAACTACTGATTCATGCTGAACTGTTACACTTATAATAAAAGCTGCTCCTATGCTTAAGAGCATGGATAATTTTACATTAACCTTAAATATTGATAAAACCAGGATTACCATCACAGGAAGAAATACATATAAGCTCAAATCAAACTGATTAATAATAAGGGAATTTATGCTTACCTTCTCTCCTTTTAGGGGGTAAACCCCTGAGATAACCAGATAAAATAACACTGCAATAGCAAAGGGAACCGCTCCAGTTTTAAACATGTTTTTTATATTATTATAAACATTTGTTTCTGTTATACATGCTACAAAGCTGGCACTTGATGACACTGGAGAACACCTGTCTCCAAAGTAGACCCCTGCTATTACCGCTCCTGCAGTTGCAGCAAGATTAACATGTCCTCCTCTTGCCATAACCATCATGGCGGCACCTACTATTCCAGAGGTTCCAACGGAAGTTCCAATTAAAAAGGAAACAATACAGCTTATTAAAAATGAGCATAATATAAATAGTTCAGGTTTTATTAATTCCAGCCCATAATAAACTATTGCAGGAACTGTTCCAGCAGCTGTCCAAATTGGAATTAGTGCACCAATTAGCACAAAAATCTTAACCACCACAAGAGATTTTTTACCTCCCTTGTATGCCATATTAAGTACAGCTTTAAAATTAAAGCCTCTTCCAACGGAAATAATAATAAAAATAATAATTACAGCAATTAACGGGTATGCTAGAAATATACCCTTGAATACACAGGTCACCAAAAGGATAAACGATATTGCAAAAGCCGCTGCAAGCTCCATTAAAATCCCTCCTTAAACCATCTTTACTAGCATTATAGCAATATTTGATATATAATAATAATACTTATATTTTATATTATATATAAGTAATTTATTATATATAGGAGTGAATATGGATAATAGGCAGCTTTCAAATTTTCTTGCTATAGTAGAAGAGGGAAATATATCTAAGGCAGCAGAAAGACTTCATCTTGCACAGCCATACCTAAGCCATCAGCTTAAGCTTCTTGAGGAGGAGCTTGGTGTAAAGCTTGTAGACAGAACCACCAGAAGGTTTCAGATTACAGAAGCTGGTATGGTGCTTTCCTACAGAGCTAGGCAGATGCTGGATTTATCTGAAGCAACAATAAAGGAACTTAAAGACTTCGATTCAGGATTTAAGGGTTCCTTATCAATTGGATGCCTCACTTCTTTGATTGAAACTCTTTTAACAGAAAAAATTTATGAGTTTAATAAATTATACCCGGAAATTGATTTCGAAGTGCGCCAGTACAGTACTATAGAGATACTTGAGCTTTTGAAGAGAGGAATTATTGAAATAGGCATCATAAGAAGCCCTTTAATTTCACCTGACATTTTTGAATCCATAGCTTTGCCCATGGAACCAATGCTTGCTGCAGTGAGCAGTGAAATGAAGCTTAAGAGTAATGGTAAAAGCATATCTTTGGAGGAGTTGGCTGAGATACCTCTCCTGGTTCACCGCAGATATGAAAGAGATATTATTGATCTGTTTAAAAGCAAAGGGTTGGAACCTAGGATCTTATGTAAGATAGAAGATACTCGTCCTCTCCTTATGCTTGCTTCTAAGGGGATGGGTGCTGCTATAATACCAAAAGACTGGACTAGCCTTGTACCAGGGTCAAACCTTGTTTTCAAAACAATTACTGGGCTTAATATGGATACTGGTACAATAATAGTTTGGCTTAAAGACCATTACCTGACACTGGCTGTAAGGCATTTTCTTAAATATTTTCCGTAGAAATTTTACAAAAGAAGGTGAAAAATTGAAAAGATATAAAGTTTGGATTCTGATGGTTTTGTGTATCTTGTTCTGGGCTGGAAATTATGTGTTTGGCAAATTCGTAATAAAAGAAATTACACCAATAGGGCTTACCTTCACAAGATGGTTTTTTGCATCAATTGTCCTGGTAATTATAGCCCAGTATGTAGAAAAACCAAAGTGGAGAGATGTTCTTAAGCAATGGCCTGCTATGATTGGATTAGCCTTGTTTGGTATAGTAGGTTATAATTCTCTGCTTTATTCCGCCCTTGAATTCACCTCACCCACCAATGCATCCCTGGTAAATTCCTTTAACCCTGGACTTATAGCCGTGGTTTCTTCTGTTTATTTAAGAGAAAAAATATCAAAAATTCAATCTCTTGGAATAACTATATCCTTACTTGGAGTTTTTATTATACTAACAAAAGGAAACCTGCTTCAGATATTTGTTACTGAGTACAATAAGGGTGACCTTCTTATGATACTTGCCATAATAACCTGGACAATTTATTCTATGATAAGCAAAAAGCTTGTAGCAGTTCCACCTATAACCTCAACAGCAATATCTGGTATCTTTGCTGCAATAATTATGGCACCTTTTGCCCTGTATCAGGGCTTAAATTTAGGAAGCTTAAGTACTTTAGCTATAACTGGTATTGCATACATAATAATATTTCCGTCAATTTGTTCCTTTATATTCTGGAATATTGGAGTTCGTGAATTAGGCGCCAGCAAGGCAGGTGTTTTTTTAAACCTTAATCCAGTGTTTACTGCAATTATAAGCTGGACTTTGGGGCAATATATTAATTCAGTTCAAGTAGCAGGAGGGTTGCTTGTATTCTTAGGAGTTTTCTTCACCACTAGAATGTTTGAAAAAACTTTTATCCGTAAATCTTAAGTTAATTAATTCAAAACCCCCTTGTAAAAAATACAAGAGGGTTTAAAATTCATTAACTAGTCCTTTATATGTTTACCGCATTTTGGGCAATATTCAAAGTCACTTTTTAATGCTGCACCGCAATAAGGACAATAACTGTCTGAAGTATCCCCTTTGGAAGCATCATGTTTAATATATTTATCAAGTGGATCAATTTCTTCCATTTCATCAGTTATATCAAATAAGGACATTCTATTTTCGCCTGTGGCGTTTTTGAAATTATAAATAGCTTGAACAATAGCTATAATTACGAAAACAACTCCAAACAAAGAGAAAAATATAGGGGCACCCATTTGAATAGACCCTATAGTCCAACACACCCCGAATATAGCTACGATAATACTTGATACAACCCCTAATGCAGATGGTCCACGACCAGGTTTAATACTTTTCAATTAAATCACCTCCATAGATTTATAGTTAAATTCTTCAATTACCTTAAAGTCCTTCTTATGAGAACAGTAATAATTCATTTTAGGAGCAATAAAATCCAAGGTTTTTATTACAGTAAGTGAACCCGCCTTAATATAAGCCTTCACAATACTTTCTGGAAGAAAACTATAGCCTGTTCCATTTATTATATACTTAATCACCTTGCTGCTGTTATTAATTTCAAAGGGAAATTGATAGAACTTTGGAAATAGTTCTTTTACCGAAACCCCTTCTTCCTCCATAGGAAAATTACAAAATAGATAATTTATTTTTGTAAGTTCTTCTTTTTTTATTCCTAAAGGATAAGCATAATTAGAAGGATTAGTAACCAGCAAAAGTTTATCTGAAGCATAATGGCTGCACTTATAGCCTTTTTTTGAAAATGGAATAAAAGTATATACTATGTCTAAAATTCCGTCCTTTAGCATATCTATAAGTTCAACAGAACTCCCTATACTTATTTTAACAGAAGTCTCATTGCTATTCTCCATAAATTTACTAATATTTGAAAATAAGTGACATTCATAAATTATATTTGTTGTTCCAATCCTTAATACCCTATCATATTTCTTTAATGAATTTATCTCCTGCACTGAGGATTCTTCCAGTTCTACAATTCTTTTTGCATATTTTAAAAATACGAGTCCCTCTTCAGTTAGTGAAACTGCTTTATTATCACGAACAAAAAGCTTTTTCCCAATTTCCTTTTCCAGCTCCGCAATCCTATTAGTTACGGTAGATTGTGCTACATACTGCCTTTCTGCTGTTTGAGTGAAATTTTTTAAATCTGACAATAAAATAAAGGTTTTTAAATTCTGTGTATCCATAATACACCTCGTAATCTATTTTTCGAATTGTTACCATCTATATTATTCGTTATACAAATAATAACAAAGGGATATATAATAGTCAAGAAGATATTAATAAGAAGGTTTGGAGGGATTACTATGCGGAAAAATATAATTTATAATTATTTTAAAAGAGGAGCCTTACTTATGGCTGGTTTGTTTATAATGGCTTTTGGAATTGCACTATCTGTGAAATCTAATTTGGGAACTTCCCCTGCAGCTAGCGTTCCTTATATACTAAGTATGATATTACCCTGGAGCATGGGGCAGCTTACTTTTGGAATGCAAACAATATTTGTTCTTATACAAATTCTGCTTCTAAAAAAAGATTTTGAATTAATCCAACTGCTACAGCTGGCAGCAGCATTGTTGTTTGGATTTTTTACAGATATCACTTTGTCCATGGTATCAGGGCTGGAGTTTCACAATTATATACTGCAGTGGATACTTTGCCTTATAAGTTTCTTCTTCGTTGCCTTAGGTATATTTTTAGAGGTAAAAGCTAACATCGTTATGCCCTCTGGTCAAGGGTTGGTAAAGGTTTTGGCAAAAATCAGAAATAGTGAATTCAGCAAGACTAAAGTATATTATGACAGTACCTTTGTGATAATAGGAGCCGCAATTTCACTTTTTACCTTTCATAAATTAATAGGAATTAAGGAAGGAACAATTGCCGCTGCTGTAATTGTAGGGATGTTGGTAAAACTAATGGATAAAGCTTATTCTTTCATACTATAAACATAAGCAGCCCTAAGAAAGGCTGCTCTGAAATGATATTTTTAAAATAAAAATAATTGCTACAGTTAATAGCACAGCTATTGTTGTAACTAATAAGATTTCCAACTTTAACTTCTTTATCTTTTTTTCGTTGCGTCTTTGTTTCCTGCTTATCGTTTGCATTTACATCCCACCTTTTGTTTATAACATAACTATAATTATAAATGGTTATATTTGGTAATTCAATCATATGTTTACGTCTTAATTCCTTAACATTCGCATTTTCTTATTTTAAATGCTGCTAAAAATAGACAAAATAAAAAGTCAATCATGTTTTTACCTTCTAATATTTCAAAAAGTGGATTTGCTAAAATTGTGGGAAATATAAAAGCCGAAAAGTAAATTTATTTTACTTTTCGGCTTTGCTCAATTCAATTTCTTTGCCTTTTGTATTTTGCCTCTATGATTTTTTATAAGCTCATCGTAAATCCTCATATCTGTTTCAATTATATATGGAACTGATATTACTGCAATGTTTCTGTGCTTTAACAATGTTGATCTTATGAAGTGTGCAGTTTGATTGTGCAGTGCTTTTTCCCACCATTTGCCTACTACAAACTGTGACATTACTACCGTTACAAGATCACCAGTGGTGGAAGCATGCTCATCTGATTCAATAAATTCCACCAAAAGGCTCATAATATCTCTGTAAGGGGATTTTTTTATTACAAGGGGAATACCTACATCGTATTCCTCCCACCTTTTTACAAGCTTTTCAGTTGCTTCATCATTTACAGAAACATGAAAACCAACAATATCGGTAGACAAACACTTTGCGTAGTTAATTGTCTTTATTATAGCTTTGTTGTAGCTTTCAACCAATATTATAATGTGCTTTGCATTTTCAGGGTTTGGTATAACATCTGGTACACTACCTGGTCCAATTCTAAGCTGTTCTGCTGCATGTTCATAAGAATTTTTTACATTAAGCATGAAATAAACAAATGTAGGAATCAAAATAAACACTACCCAAGCGCCTTCAGTGAATTTTGTTAATCCTATGATAGCTGCAGTTATTAAGGTAATTATAGCTCCAGTTCCATTTATAGCAGCCTTTAAGGCCCAGCCGCTTCCCTTTTCCCTGCGCCATTTCGTAAACATTCCAAACTGTGAAAGAGTAAAGGAAATAAATACTCCAACTGCATAAAGAGGAATAAGGTAATGAGTTTCTCCTCTAAATACTATTATTAAAATCCCAGCTAATACTGCCAGTGAAACAATTCCGTTATTAAAGCTTAACCTGTGACCTCTTTTTTGCAGCTGCCTAGGAAGATATCCATCCTTTGCAATAGCTGAAGCTAATAGCGGAAACCCTGAATATGCGGTGTTGGCAGCTAATATTAAAATCATAGCTGTAGTAAACTGTATGAAATAATACATAAAACCGTTACCGAACACCTGTATAGCAATCTGAGACACTACAGTTTTTTCCAAGCTAGGCACTGTATGATACAAAGTTGCAAGATAAGAGGTGCCTCCAAAAACAAATATTATTGTTACAGCAAGTGAAAACAATACAATAATTGCATTTTTTTGTGAAGGTGCTTTAAAGTTAGGAACACCATTGCTTACAGCTTCAACTCCAGTTAAAGCAGCGCAACCAGCCGAAAATGCCCTTAATATAAGGAATATAGTTACATCTCCCATAACTGTAGGCAAAGCATGCCCTGGCTGTGGAACATATCCCAAAACCTTAACCTTATATATTCCGTAAATAATCATAGCTATCATACCCGCTATAAAGAGATAAGGCGGTATTCCAAAAATCTTTGCTGATTCGCTTACTCCACGAAGGTTTCCTATAGTGATAAGAACTATAAAGAATAAGGCTATACTTATTCTATGAGTATACAACACCGGGAAAGCAGAGGTAATTGCTGCTGTTCCTGCACAAGTACTAACTGCTACTGTTAAAAGGTAATCTACTGAAAGTGATGCTCCTGCAACAAGCCCTGGGATAACCCCAAGATTTTCTTTTGCAACAGTATATGCTCCACCACCGCCAGGATAGCTTCCTATTGTCTGTCTGTATGAAAATACAAGTATAACAAGCAACGCAATAATTGCTAGTGAAGCGTCAAACATATATTTGTATGACATTATACCTATAACAGGAATTAGAACCCATAAAATTTCTTCACTAGCATATGCTACAGATGATATGGCATCACTAGATAAAATAGCCAGCCCAAAAGGAATGTTCAGCTTTTCATGACTCATTTCCTCTGTAGCCAGCGGTTTGCCAAATATAATTTTTTTCAATTCTTTAACCATCTAAATCTCCCCCATAGACGCACCATAATTGATGCTCCTTACTTAAATAAGAATATTACTTTTGGTGTAAGTTTTGTGTAAGTTTTTTGATGTTTGCTGTAATTTTTTCGCAAAAAAATATCAGTGATAATTATATTATCACTGATGACTTAAAATTATTCATCTACAAGCCTATAACCTACTCCTACTTCGGTAATAATATACTGAGGTTCGGAAGGATCTTCCTTTAGTTTACGTCTTAAGTTGCCCATGCAGACCCTTAAGGACCTCACATCATCACTGGATATCATCCCGCCCCAAATTTTTTCAAGTATATGCTTATGGGTAAGCACTTTTCCCCTATTTTCAGCAAGCAGAACCAAAACCTTGTATTCATGAGGTGTAAGCTTTACTTCATCACCCTTTAGCCATACTCTATGCCCGGAAATGTCTATAACAAGGTCCTTAACTTTAAAATTTGTACCTTCCATTCCATTTAAGGAGACACCTAGAGATTTGTGCCTAAGTACAACCCTTATCCTTGCAAGAAGTTCTGGAACTCCAAAAGGCTTGGTTAAATAATCATCAGCACCTGCATCCAAAGCTTCAACCTTCTCCCTTTCATGTCCCCTTGCAGATATAACAATTATAGGCACCTGGGATACAACTCGTAACTTTTTAATCACATCAATTCCGTCCATATCAGGCAGTCCAAGGTCAAGAACCAGTACATCAGGATTTCTGGATACAGCCAGCATTAATGCACTAGCTCCGTTATGAGTATCTATGCATTTATAGCCCTGGGTTTCTATAGATAATTTAAGAAAGCCTCTTATAGTTTTTTCATCATCAACAACCAAAATTAACGGCTCCATTAATTACTCTCCTTTTCAGCTGGAATATAAAAACTTACTATAGTTCCCTTAGGATTATTCTTTCTAATGCTTATTTCCCCATTATGAGCTTCCACAATTGACTTGCAAAGTGATAACCCTAGGCCGAGTCCCTTCTCATTTCTTTGGCTTGCAGTGGTGCTGCGGCGATATCTGTCAAAAACATAAGGCAGGTCTATATCAGGAATACCAAATCCATTATCTTTAAGTTCAAATATAACCCGATTATCTATTTTTCTAACAGACAATTCTATTTCACTGCCTGATGGGGAATAATTTATGGCATTGTTTAATAGATTAACCAATACTTGTCTTATGAGTACTCCGTCAACTTTTATAAAAATCATTTCTTCAGGCAGGTTTGCATGTATTTTGTAGCCATCCCCATGTTTTTTTACAATAGCCATTGCTTCAGATACAATTTCTTCAACTGCCTCCTCATCAATATCCAGCTTCATGGTGCCTTCCTCAAACCTGGTAGCTTGAAGTATATTTTCAACAAGTTCATTGAGCCACTCAGCATCTTCACATATACTCTTAAGGTGTTTTTTTCTATCTTCATCACTTATTTTGTCATAGTTTTCAAGGGCTGTGCTGGCCAAGCCCATAACCCCTGCCAATGGAGTTCTAAAATCATGGGATATAGATCTTAACATGTCAGTTCTAAGGCGCTCCTTTTGAACTTCCATCTGAGCCATCTGCTGATTTTGGTAATTAATTTCACGCTGAAGCACCACTGCTACTTGTGGAGCTATTACATCAATAAACTTATACTGAGGGTCTGTTAATTCAAAACCTTTTTTCATGGAGATACCAATAACCCCAAGTACATTTTCCTTCTCTACTAAAGCCTTATAAAACCCCTTTGCTCCTGGATATATATCAGTTCCTCTACCACAGGTTCTTCCAAAACGATACGCCTCTTGCTTTGCATAAATGTCCACTTCACCTTGAAATACATCTAATCCTTCTACATATCTAAAGTCTACTTCACCTTTAGAATTAAAAAGGCCTACCACCACATCTGCATTAAACCTTTCTGAAAGAATCTCTGCAGTAATCTTTGCAAGTTCTTCCCGTCCCTTAACATTTAGCAGTTTCTTTTCAATATTATAGAGCAGAGAGATATATTCCTCGGTGTTTTTAACATGCTGACGTTCCAATTTCAAACTTATAGTAAGCCAGCTGGTTATAAAACCAACAAGAAACATGGTTATAAAAGTAAAGATGTAGTTTGGGTCATTAACCTTAAAAGTAAAATAGGGCATGGTGAAAAAGAAATTATACAGCAGTACTGCGCAAATAGATGCAGTTATACTAAATATGTAGCTTTCTGCAAAGTATGAAGCAAATAAAATTCCACACAAGTATATCATTATAACATTTGATTCGAACATTTTTAAAAAATGTAAAATTAAAGCTAATACTGTACATATAAGCAATATAGCTGCAGTAAAAACTATATTATTCATTATTTTTGGTTTTTCACCTTTATTTCCAAATTTCTTCTTTTTTTCTGAATAAAGCTGCATTATTTTTCTCCTGTTTTAAATGTTTATTTCTCCAGTCATATACAGTACTCCAGTACCGCTTATATGAACTCTGTCCCCTGAAAGTTCACAATGAAGAACCCCTTTTCTTTCTGAAAGTTGAATTGCTTTCATTTTATTTTTATTAAGTTTTTCGCTCCAGTATGGAATTAAATTACTGTGTGCTGAACCTGTTACCGGGTCTTCATTTACTCCCATTTTAGGATAAAAGCATCTTGAAACAAAATCTGAAGTGCTGCCTTTTGCGGTTACAATTAGTCCAAGACCATCCTTTAAGGCTCCAATTTTTCCAAAGTCCGGTTTTAGTGCTGCAATTGTTTCTTCATCCTTCAATAAAACCATTAGGTCTCTGTCTAAGTAAACTTCTAGCGGTTTTGCACCTATTGCGTCTTCAATTTCTTTTATTATTTCAATTTTTTTAGGCATTATTGATGGAAAGTTGAGGGTATACAAACCATCTTGGTAATTAACTCCTAGAACTCCGCTTAAAGTATTAAAGCTCATTTCCTTAATATTAAGGTCTACAAAATGAGTTATTACATATGCAGTACCAAGGGTTGCATGACCGCAGAGATTTATTTCGCTTTTTGGGGTAAACCATTTTAAATCATACTGCCCCTGGCTCCTTTTATATACAAAAGCTGTTTCAGATAAATTGTTTTCTGCTGCAATTTTCTGCATTGCATCTGAGCCAAGTTTTTCTTCAAGAACACATACTCCTGCCGGATTACCTTGAAATACTTTTTCAGCAAAAGCATCTACTACATAATATTTCATAATTATCCCCCTCAATTAATTATTTGATTTATAGTTACAAATTCATAGCCCTTTTCTTTTAACCCCTTAATAATAGGTTTAATTGAATTAATTGTATTTTTGTTTTTATCATTCATTGGGTGCAGTAATATTATTGAACCTGGTTTCACATTATCCATAACGTATTTTACAATTTTATCGGAACTTGAATTTATATCATCATATGAATTAGGTGTTAGATCCCACAAAATAGTTTTTCTGTTATTCGCATTTAGATAAAAAGGCAAAAGTACAAGTTTTTTACCGTTTGGGGGTCTAAACTGTATGGTATCATTATAACCCATTTTTCTAATAAGTTTGTCCGTTCCTTCAATTTCATCCTTAATATATCCATAAGTTTTAAAAATCATTCTCTTATGGGTATATGTGTGATTTCCCACTTCCTGCCCATCAGAAATTATATTTTTTGTTTCTTCTTGATTTTTTTCTATTTCAGAACCAATTAGAAAGAAGGTAGCCTTTATATTTTCTGATTTAAGAATAGATAAAATCTCATCTGTTTTTTCAGTAGGTCCGTCATCAAAAGTAAGTGCAACTATCTTTTTATCAGTTGGGAGCCTATTTACAATCCCACCGAAAAACTGAAAGTTGGTGGAATTCATGATTATATAGGCAGCTGCTGAAAACAAAAATATAATGAATAGGGTTCCCATCCACTTTTTTTTATTATTCATATAAATCTCCAATACTTCAAATATAAGAATATTATACCACACCTATTGTAGTTTGAATTTTAAGAGTGTTAATATAAAAATAAAATGATTATTTTAAAAATAAGAAAAGGAGTAAATATGAGCAGAATTTTGATTGTTTACTATTCATTTTCAAACAATACAAGGAATTTAGCCTTTGAAATAGCCAACCAAACTGGCGGCGAGTTAAGAGAATTAGTTCCAATAAATGCTTATTCCTTCAATTACAATAGTGCAGCAAAAGAAGTAAGAAATCAGATTGGCAGTGATTTTTGCCCAAAGTTAAAATCAGGGAATGAACCAATTCACAATTTTGATACTATTTTTCTTGGCTCTCCAAACTGGTTTAAATCCTTTGCCCCCCAATATTATCCTTCTTAAGAAAACATGATTTTTCAAATAAAACTCTGATACCATTCTGCACCCATGGAGGTGGTGGTTTTGGTGAAATTGAAAATAATATAAAAAAGGAATGTGTAAATTCAAAAATCCTTTCAAGTATATCAATTAATGGAACTGCATCACCAGAGCAAGTATTAGAATGGCTCACTGAAATAGGTTATAAGGTTGAAGGATTGTCCAAAAATTCCTGAAGAAGATTAAAATATTGGCCCACATGAATACCATCTACCAAAGCATGGTGAACCTGAACAGAAAAGGGCAGCTTGATCTTTCCATTTTCTTCGAAATACTTACCCCAGGATATTCTAGGAAAGCTGTCCACAGGATTCATGTGAATTGGATGGGTAACACTGGTGAATGAAAACCATGGGATACTTGTTACATATAATAAATCATCCCTTCCAGCTTCGTTTTCTATTGTACCATTTACTTTTCTATTATTAATTTCTCTTTCAGCATCCTGTTTAAATTTATTAAAGGGCTCTGAATATTCCACAGTACAAAAACTGAATAAATCATTCTCAGTCATTACTGTAAATGATGGGCTCACAACTTCATGTTCCACTATCTTATCCTCCCTTATCCTGAGTTTAAGCTCCGGAATTAGATTTGCTGCCTTGCTTGAAGCATATAAAATTGAAATAAAAAAGGGCATTTCCCGTTCCTTAATAAATTTATAAAAGTTTGTTATATCAAGATTGCCGCATATATTAAATTGAGGATAATCAAACTTGGAGAAAAAATTGTAATGATCTTTTCTTGGCCAATTTTCAAGGTCTATATGTTTCATCCCAGTTCCCTCCATATCTATGTAAATACCTTCAGTTTTCTATTTTATCATGATTAGCTCCCTGGCATAAGGCAGGGATTCACAGGAATTAATAAAAATTTCGCTCCATTCCTTTAGTTTATGGTTTTTCCTCTGAAAATACATGTTCCGAATTTCAGAATAATTGGTTACTACTGTTCGGGTTTGGTTAAAAGCACTAGGAAGGTCTTGAATTATCATTCTGAAAAGCTCTTCTTTTTCACTTGGATTATCCGTGTTTTTATACTTTTCTATTATATTGTTAAGACTATTAATTACATTAGTTCTGAGCTGGCTTTCAAAATCATAATCAAAATCCTCATAAGATAGAGGCCTTGAAGTAATTTTATGCATGGTGCTTGTACTATTTTTTTCACAAAATTTATAGGTGTCAAACTCTTTCCACCAATACAATGGAGCAGTAATATCCATATAAACAGTTATGTATCTCATAAATTTGCTATGTTCAGAACCTGCTTGTATTAACCTTTGCATTAACATTAAATCATTTGTTCCAAGTTCAACAATATCTTTATACCTGCTGTCAGACCTGTCCCAGCTGTTTAAAGGATTTCGCATCCCTCTTATTGCTGCTTCAAAGCCAAAAACTTCAACTTTATCTATTTTCATATTGCTCCTCCTTCGTAAGTTGTTTAATATGTCAATAAATCTGATATTAACCTTGGCAGGTGGTCAATTCCCTTAAATTCTTTCACTACAACAGATTTAATCTTTTCCTTAACTTCAGGTTTTACATAGGTTATGCACATCTGCCATTTGCCTCCTATGCTTTTGCAGTCATCTTCAATTAAAATATCGGGTTTAACCATTTCTATAATATCATTATACTTTTGCCCTTTATCCCTATAATAGAGCTGACCTTTGGGGAAGTTATATTTTAACAATATTCCACTTATGTTTTCTACATCCATTTTCCTTTTTCTTGATGTAAAGTATATAATTTCAGCACCTTGTTCCTCCCAGGATTTTATTTTATTCACAGAATTCTTAATAGGAACATAGGATGCATGTTTGAAATGATGAAATATGCTATCAGGACCTAATATTGTTCCTTCTGTAAAAATCATTATACTTATATTTTTATTTTTCAACATAAGCAATCCCCTGTTTTTCATAAATATTAAGAAGCAAAACTGCCAAAGCCAATAAAATAACAGCACCCCATACAGCTTTTCCTCCAAGCCTTAGGGTAAAAATCCCACCTAATAATGCTCCAATTAAAAAGGATACTATTATTATTAAGAAATGCAGTGCTATAGTTCTTGAGTTTTTATCTTTTTTTGTAATTGCTATGTATGCAGCCTGGGATGCTGTCCTTAAATTTCCCGTACACATAGTGGTGTTATATGGTGTATCTTTCAACTTTCGAAATGAGGATACCTGCACTGAAGCCACGAAGGATATTGTTACTGTAACAATAAAATTAGAGGTTGAAGCTGGTAAAAAACCAATTATAAAAAGAACTATCATTTCAAGAATTAAAACTTCACGTTTCCAGTCAAGTATTAAGTATCTGGATGAATTGTTTTTTATCCATTCAGCCACAATCACTCCTACTATAAAAGCCACTATGGGTGCAGTATAAATTAAGACCTGGTTCCAATCTTTCTTAGAAGCATATACTCCAAGAAGCACAATATTTCCTGTCTGAGCATTTGCAAATACCCCGCCCCTGCCTACAAAAGTATAAGCATCCAACAGTCCTCCTACAATTGCAAGAAGCACCCCAAAGGCCAATGTTTCATGTGCCTTATTAATCAATTTCTTATCAGTCAAAACATTTCCTCCTAAATTATGTACATTACTGCTGTAAATATATTTCTATTCTCTCTTTTCCCTTGCCAAGATTGTTTCTTTTTAATATTATTGTACCTATTTCTCCAGTGTTTTTCAAATGAGTCCCACCACAAGGAACCTGTGCAAAGCCTTCAATAAGCCAATACCTTATTTCAGCTTCCTCATTTTCGAAATTGCTTATTATATCAAGGTTAGAGTTTATTATATTATTTGCTTTATTTAATAGTTCTGGAAATATATCTGAGATCCTTCCATCCCAAAAGAAATCAACTCTCGCTTTGTCTTCTGTTATATTTGCACCAATTTTCTCAGGATGATTATAGTTTTCATATACCAGTTCCAAAATTATTTCAGCAGCAAAATGCAGCTTCATCAATTTATATCTTTTTTCCCAGTCAATTTTAATCATAACTTTTTCACAAAGGTTAAAATTGTGACCTTGTTCCAAAGTGTAAAAAATTTCTTTTCCCTGCTTTTCTGCCTCGATAATTTTATAGCCCCCTATAGTTCCTGAGTCTGACTCCTGCCCCCCGGAAAAAGCAAATGCAATAGTTTGATCTAAGGTTATAATATTTTTATTTACACTAGTAATCATTGCTTCAAGCTCAGTTAAATATGGATTTTCCCAAAATATCTTTTTTACACTCATCACAATCCCTCTTTTCTTTAGGCAGTTTGTGTTCTAAATATATTGACATTTATCACTACATCGTGATATAATTATAAGGTTGCATAAGGAACGCCAAATAGGCGTGAAACAATTTTTATTAATAAATATTATTTTGTTCGGCTCTTGTGATTTTTATTGCAAGAGTTTTTATTTTTCATAGCAACAGAAAGGAGTAATAAAATGGAAATATTAATAGTTTTTTTACTTAAATTGATTGATAACACATTCAACACCATGAAAACAATTTATCTTGGCAAGGATAGGTTTTTCTTCTCAAGCTTATTTGCAGCTTTGTCTACCACGGTTTATATGGTTGCAGTGGTGAGGATCGCTAACTCACAAGGCTTCTTCAACATCATAGCAATATGTGCTGCCACTTTTATCGGCACCCTTGTACCAGGTCTTGTTGCTAAAAAAGCTGAAAAAGACAAACTATACATCTTTGACATAACTGCTGACAGCTTGGATAGAGGCAAGCAGTTTGCAGATGTTTTGCGAAGCGAAAATATTGCCACAAAAACCAGTGTGGTTTATGACAATATGATGATAAAAACACTTTCCATCAAGGCATATTGTGCTAACAAACAGGAAAGTAAAATAGTAAATGACCTAATCACTCCAGAATTCAAATACAATGTTTATGCGCCAATGAGCTTGTAGAAGCACTTAAATCAGTTCGCCCCTTGATATAACCACAGCTTTTCCGCCCACCATAATCTTTGGGTTGTTTTTATTAACAATCTTCACTGATATTTCAGAAGGTCTTCCCATACTGTGTCCTTGAAGAAAAGTGTAACTTTCTTCGAATTTATTTATCACATCATTTTTATACAAGTAGTATAAAAGGGCACCGTTTGAAGTTCCGGTAGCTGCTTCCTCTGGTATGCCAAATAATGGGCAGAAGTTTCTGCACATTGCTATACTGTCCACAGAATCCAATGTAAATGCATGTACTCCACCTACACATTTTACCCTTGAATATTCAGCAAGCTTTTTAAAATCAGGATTTAGACTGTACAATACTTCTTTTGATTTTAACGGCAGCATAATATCCCAAAGCCCAGTGCTTGCAGCTTGAGGTACTAAATTGTACTTCATATCCCCTATGCCGCTGCTATTAATTTTAAATATTTCTGCCAAAGTACTATAATCATGAAATGTTTTTCCAAGTATGGGCTCTGCCTGTTCCATCATTATATATGAATTGTCAACATAAACAGGCAAAGTGGCAACAAGGGTTTTCATAAAATATTTATTATTGTTTCTGATAATTTTGCTGTCCAGCAAGGCTCTAAATGAAGCAATGGTAGCATGGCCACAAAGTTCAACTTCGGCAGTTGGTGTAAAAAATCTTATTTCAAAGTTCGATTCGTCAATTTTTTTAACAAATGCTGTTTCTGAAAACCTTACTTCCTCAGCAAATTTTTGCATAAAATCTACGCTTAAATTTTCATGTATAACTACACCAGCAGGATTGCCGCAAAATTTCCTTTCAGTAAATGCATCGATGACATAATATATCATTAAAATTCCTCCATCGCTAGATGACCTCACTTGAATTTAATAACATAATAATTTTCCTTTTCACTGGATTCACTCAACTGAAAATTACAGTTCTGCAATACTTTATTTGAGCCTGTATTTGTTTTTAGAGTTTTAGCAGTAATTCCCCTGCATTCATCACATTCATCAGCCCATTTCAATAATGTTTCCAAAGCCTCCGTAGTAAGTCTTTTTTTTCTGTAATTTGTTGAAATACTGTATCCAACCTCAGAATAACCATTTTCATCCGGAAACCCCTTAAACCCAATAAATCCTACACCTTTACCGTTGTTGCTGTCAATTATCAGCCAATAAGTGCACCATGGATGTACTTTTTCATCAACATTTTGCATCTTTGTAATTTTCTTTGATATTGCTGTCTTAACAAAATTTAGCATTGCTTCTGTTTCAATATAAGTTCCAAACTTACTTATATCATTATTATTTATGTGCAGCAGTTCGTTAAATGTCAATGGCCTTAATATTAACCTTTCCGACTTTAATATTCTCATAATAAGCTTCCGCCTCCGTTTTATTGATCCTGCCTTTTTAATAAATATGAAGGATGATATAAACCTGTAGGGGGATAAAATTCATCCCTTAAGTATTTAAAGCCAAGTTTTTTAAGCATTTCAGCAGAAGCAGTATTTTTAGGATTATGTCCTGCAAAAATTGCGTTTGCTCCTAAAACATTCAAGGAGTATTTTATTACTGCAGTACATGCCTCTGCCCCATATCCTTTTCTCCAAAACTGCTCTTTTAAATGTACACCCATTTCAAGAATGTGGTTTTCTTGATTATAAGGACGAACACCACAGCAGCCTATATTCTCGCCAGTTTCAATGAGATAAACCGGCCAGTATTGGATACTAATACTATTATACGTATCTATTTCCTTTTTCAGTCTTTGTAATGCTTGTTCTTTTGACATTTCTCCGGTTGCAGTGATGTATTTTGTTACAGCCTTGCTGCACCAAATCTCTATTGCATCCCTGGTATCCTTTTCATCCCATATTGAAAATCCCAGCCTTTCAGTTTTCAAAAAATACTTTTTCATAATACCCCCTATTTTAAATGAAGCTGTATTGTAACAATTTCCGCTTTGCTTCCCAGTCTTAAAGGATAATTCCAGGCTCCAAGTCCTGAGGTTACAATTATTTGATAGTTTCCAATAC
Organism: Solirubrobacterales bacterium; assembly: GCA_050261915.1. Classification (GTDB taxonomy): domain Bacteria; phylum Bacillota; class Clostridia; order Clostridiales; family Clostridiaceae; genus UBA699. The sequence continues at coordinate 71,984 of JBLNDT010000027.1, read as the reverse complement.
TTTTATAGCCATATTCCACCCCATTTTTATTAAACATACTTATAAGTGGTCCAGTTGGCCATATCTGTCCTCCATGGGTGTGGCCAGACAGCTGAAGATCCACTCCAAGCCCTGATGCAGACTCTAGTTCCAAAGGCTGATGGTCCAGCAAAAGTATGAATTTATTTTTATCCACTCCAGTCAGCAATTCATTCAATGTACTTCTGCTTGCGTTCCCGTCGATTGATGCATCTTTTCTTCCAACAATATAAAACATATTGTTTACAAGCTTTGTACTATCATCAAGTACACTTATATTATTTGATACCAGGTTTGATTTAACTTCCTCTGTTGTAAAATATGGCAATATGCCATGAATTCCTTTTTCATGGTTTCCAAAAACATAATATATTCCATAGGTGGTTTTTATTTCTCCAAGAAGCTTACATGCCGCCTCCATATATCCCTTTGGTGTATTTTCATCAAAAGCATCTCCATCAATTACAAGTATATCTGGGTTTGAAGCTTGAATTTCATCACAATACTTTTTCAGCTGTACCAGATTTACTGATGTGCCTAAATGAATATCTGATATAAGAGAAATTTTCATTGTACTATTACCAAACCTCTTATCAGAATATATATCATAATTTGTTTTTACCACATGAATTGCAGTAAGATAACTAACACAAATAATTAACCCGGTAAATACCAGCACTGTAGTTCCGCTTCCATTGACCTTTCTCCAATTTTCTTGAAGCTTTTTCTGCTTTACCCACTTTTTAATGATTAAGTTTAAAATATCCGATATTATAAAGGAATACAAAATAAATAATACAATAGCTGCGGGTAATTCTAAAACTGCATGTACCATATAAGCGCAAATCAAGGTCATAACCGATGCAATAGCCCAAGGAAGCCATGTTGGTTTATTAAGACGATCTATAAAGGACAACTTTTTAAAATGCAGCAAAAAGTATATTGCCCCAGGAAATAATATTATAATTATCATAGCCATAAAACGCCACATAATTCGCCCTCCTTTCTACAAAGGGAATAATATCCCTGCCATGAATATTGCTGTTGTTAATGTAACTGCACTAAAAATAGTAGATACCATAACCTGCTGGGAAGCAAAGTTTTCACAGTTTTTACAATCTACTGCTATTATTACCGTGTTAACAGCTGTTGGAACTGAGTATGATATTAAAATAGTTTGAGCAATAACCCCTGTAAATCCAAATAAATGTATAAATATCACAGCCATTAACGGTCCAAGCACAAGCCTTGTAAAAACTGATATATTTACATTTACATTCATAAAATCAAACTTTGTTTTTGAAAGCTGAGTACCAAGAGTCAATAATGCCATTGGCACAAGTCCATCTTTCACATTTAGCAATGCAGGCCAAAAAGGTGTTGATTCAACATCCACATGTAAATACTTAAGCAGCAGTGCAAGTAATATGGCATATATGGCAGGCATGGTCAGTATATGATAAACGGAATCCTTCATTGCCATTTTAGCCCTTCCTGCATTATAAAAACCTAAAGTGTTCATTGTAATGTTCATAAATATTAAAATAATAACCTGAGCTGCCAGAGCTTGATGCAAGTACGGGGTTTTACCGTTAATTATATAAGGTGCACTTCCAAAAACCAGTGTAATAAGGGATATACCTATATTCCCAGAATTATTAAACATAATTGAGTTTTCAAAGGCGCTTGTCATACCCTTATCAAATTTACGGACTCTTGAAATAATATTTCCAAGCACCCAGCTTGCCCCCATATATGTTATTGAAAACAATAGGATTTTGAGCATGTCCATTGATAAATCAGCGGTATACAAATTAAAGAATACAAATGCGGGTACAAATACATAAATTGTAAATTTACTCAAGGTAAATAAATTCACTTCAAACTTTTTTCCCATTATAAATCCAATACCTATTATTATAAACACTGGTATTATGTTATGTGCAAGTATATGTAAAAAAACATTCATTTTTATACTCCTAACATGGCTAATAAACTTTAAGCCCACCACCTTAAGTGATGAGCTGAGTGTTGTTCAATCATATTTTATTATCTTCCTTAAATGTTCAAGTGTCAATAATACATTTGTTTAATTGCATTTGCAAAAACATAACCATTATTTTGCATTTATGTGCGATATATGTTATAGTTAGTATGTTAATGGAGAAACTTGAACTATTTACCATTATATTGAGTTGAAATTTATTATTAAAGGAGGAAAAATAGTGATTGTTAACAATAGTTTTAGAAAAATCGGATTGTTTATATTGATGCTGACTTTGATAAGTGCACAAATACTTTGCTTTCCAACCTACAATGCTCATGCTGAAACTACAAAAAATGGTTTCGTTTATACCATTGTAGACAGTACTGCCAAAACTGCTAAAATAACAGGTTATACAGGAGCCGGCGGTGATGTTGTAATACCTAGCAGTATTGACGGGTATACCATAATTAGAATAAGCCATGAATCGTTTTCAGGTCGCAGCAGCCTGAAAAGCATTAAAATCCCCAGCAGTGTAACCAGCATTGGCAACAGTGTTTTTAGTTACTGCAACAATCTTACAAACGTTACAATACCAAATAGTGTAACCAGTATTGGGGAAGGTGCTTTTAATAGCTGTAGTAATATAACAAGCATAACTATTCCAAATAGTGTAACCAACATTAACTACTTTACATTTTATGGCTGCAGCAGCTTAAAAAGCATTACAATACCAAATGGTGTTACCAACATTGACAATTGGGCCTTTGGTAACTGCAGCAACTTAACAAGCATTACTATTCCAAATGGTGTTACTAACATTGGCAACTATGCTTTTGATGGCTGCAGTAACCTTACCAAGGTAACATTGCCAACCGGTATTACCAATATAGGTGATAGTGCCTTTCATAACTGTAGTAAACTAAACAGTATAACAATACCCGATAGTAAGATCAGCTTTGGCAGTTGTACTTTTTTAAACTGCACCAGCCTAACAAGCGTTACTATACCGGACAGTGTTACCAGCATTAGCGACTTAATGTTTTTTAACTGCACCAATTTAACAAGTGTTACACTGCCAAAGAGGTTAACAAAAATTGGAGCCTTGGCATTTAGGGGCTGCAACAAACTTACAACTGTAACTATACCAAGCAGTGTTGCCACCATTGACTATGGTGCATTTTATGATTGCAGTGGATTGAAAACCGTTTATGCATATCCAGCAAATGCACCAGTGACAAATGCAATGAACTTGTCACTGTATGAAAACTATGCAGCAGCCTATCCAGAAATTTCAGAGGCGGGTTCTGCTACATTTTGCAACATACCTTCAACCGCTGTGCTTAATATACCATCCGGGGCTAAAGGTTATAATGTGGCCCCATGGACACAGTTGCAGCAAAAATTTATGGCTAACGTTACTGTACCTACAATACCTACTACACCTATAGTACCTGCTAAACCTACCGTACCCACAGTAAAAATAAATGGCTGGGTAACCTCAAATAATACCTGGTATTATTACCAGAATGGCATCAAGATAAAGAATGGCTGGGCTAAGGATTCTACAGGCTGGTGCTTCTTAAGTGCAGTTGACGGCTCCTGGGTAAAAGAAGGCTGGGCTAAGGATTCTATGGGTTGGGGCTATATAAGAAATGGATACTGGGTGGATCATGCTACCTGGGCAAAGGATATTACCGGTTGGTGCTTCATAGCAGCAAACGGTTACTGGAATTCATCAGTACCATATAGAGCTACAAATCCTATAGATGATGCCGCAGCCCTTGTAAAGAAAGCTGAGGCAAGCAAGTTAAAAACAGATGTTGAAGCTGCAAGAGCTGCAGTAATAGCAACAAATGTTGATGCAACAGAGCAAGCTCCATTACTTTCAAGACTTAATTCAATAAAATAGATTAACCTTAAAGAGGAAAGCCCAATGGGCCTTCCTCAATTTTTATATCCAAAATGTTCTGCTATCCTTTTGTAAGCAGGAGCCTCAACTCCCAGCTTTTCAGCAAGTCTTACAACCTCAAACACTATGCTGTCAATTTCTGATTGTTTACCTTCTTTAATATCCCTCTGCATGGATGAAGTTGTATCAGGGGTATTATTATCTACAATCTTAAGGTTGTCTGCTGTTATATCCATATCTAATTTCAAACCAAGTTTTTTTCCTACAGCTTCAATCTCTTTGCATAGTTCAATGAAGGTGTCTCTATACTTTCCAGGTTCCTGCATTTCCTTTGAAGTAATATCATAATAAGCTCCGCAGGCTGCAAAGGTTGATATAAATGTAAACTTCCTAAATGTATCCAACTCTATATCTTTTGATAAAATTCCAGTAATTCCGCTTTCCTTTAAATCATTCTCTACTTGATTTAATAGATTTGAATCAATGGGGTCATCTTTTCTCGGTCCAAAAACAAATCTGAAGAAATTTCCTTTCTGTACTACCGAGCCTATTCCATCTATATGTGTAAAAATATAAACACATCCATCTAACAAATGAAGTTCTGGCAATGATTTTGATAGCCTGTTGCCGTTTCCAAAACCGTTTGCAGTCGGGATTACAATTGTGTTTTTATGAGAAGCTTTTTTAATAAGTTCTAAAACATTATGGAAAGAATAAGTTTTTACACAAACAAAAATGACATCAGCCTTATCACTATACTCTGCTTCTGAATAAGCTTTAACTTTTGGGAGATAAAAATCACCTTTTACATCCGTCTTAAGCCGAAGTCCATTTTCCTTTAAATACTTAAGTTTTTCTCCCCTTGATATAAAGGAAACATCTTTATTAACTGAAGTTAAAAAGCCTCCTATGCAGCTTCCTATTGCTCCCGACCCAATAATCAAATATTTCATATTCCCACTCCTTCTCCTGATTTATTCCTTTGTTTGTACCTCAGCATGCCTAAAGCAGCTTGTTATATGGTCATTTATTAATCCTGTAGCTTGTAATTGTGAATAAATAATTGTAGTGCCAACAAATTTGAATCCTCTATTCTTTAAATCCTTACTGATTTTATCAGATAATTCTGTGGAAGCTGGTACCTCATTTAAGGCTCCCCAGTTATTTACCACCTGTTTATTTTGGGTAAAGCCCCAGATGTATTTATCGAAGCTCCCAAATTCCTTTTGAATATCAATAAAGCATTTTGCATTATTAATGGAAGCAGCTATTTTTAGCTTATTTCTTATTATTCCTGGATTATTCATAAGCTCATTGAACTTATCTTCACCATACTCCGCTACCTTAACCACATCAAAATTATCATAGGCAGCTCTGTAATTTTCCCTTTTCTTTAATACTGTAAGCCAGTTAAGGCCAGCTTGAGCTGATTCCAGCACAAGAAATTCAAAATGCTTATTATCATCATGAACAGGGAATCCCCATTCCTCATCATGATATCTAACATATATTTCATTATCTCCGCACCAAGAACATCTTTCCATTTGTAATTCTCCTTAGTTCATAATATAAATCATAGGTGTAAAACGTATTCCATTAACAACCTGTTCCATGTCTGTTGCATTAAATCCAAGTTTTATGTAAATATCTACAGCATATGGAGAAGAATTAACAGTAATATCCTTTACACCTTCTCTTTTTAATTCTTCCACAAGCACATTAAATAATTTACGAGCTATGCCTTTTCTATGAAACTCCTTATCCACAAAGAGCAAGGATATATGATTTCCTCTGTTTGCAATAATTCCTTTTAACAAACCGTGGTCCTTTGCCCCTAAAATGGAAAGTTCTCCATTATCCATCATTTTTATTACAGAATTGTATTCAATAAACTTTTCAAATTCTTTAATCCCATCCTCTGAATATTCAGGGGCTTCAAATTCCATAAATACTCTATGTACAAGCTCCATGGCTGCTTTAACATCATCATAACCAAGCTTTATAATATCCATACTAACCTCCTTACTTTAAACTGCTATAAACAAAATACCTGCAAAAATAAATAATGTTCCAAGTATTTTCTTACCTGCAAATTTTTCTTTAAGATAAACTGTTCCTATAATACAGCCAAAAACTATTGAAACCTCCCTCACTGCTGAAGTATAGCTTACCTGACTTAGACTCATGGCAACCAGCACTAGCCCATAAGCTGAGGAAAGAAGCAAAGCTACAATCACTACCTTGAAACTGTTAGCCTTCCATTCTGTTTTTATAAGCTCCCTCTTTTTACTAAGCATAAAAGGAAGCAGCAGCATGGAGGCAGTAAAAAACTTCATATAAAGCAGCATGGTTATGTCTACATAATTTAAGGCAGCCTTGTCTACTGTTGAATAAAGGGCAGTAGTTACTCCTGTTAATATAGCAAACTTGGATGCAGTTTCCTTCATATAGGTAAATGGTTCAAGCAGTCCCTTTAAACTTAAGCTTCGTATATGTATGGTATATATACCAAATACGATAAATATTATACCCATTGCTCCCTTTAAGGATATAACTTCCCCTAGAAATATTGTAGCAATAATTGCCACAAAAACTGGAGACAATCCCCGGGATAGTGGATACACAAGAGAAAGATCACCATGCTTATAAGCACTGGCTAAAAGGAAAAAGTAGGCTGCTTCAAGGGAGCCGGATAAAACCATCAATACCCAGCCATGGATAGGTGCTGCTTTCACAGTAAAACAAAAAGGTACGCAAAAAATAACTGAAAAAGCTGCTAAGGCCATCCATGTAAAAACCTGTTTATCCCTGCTCTTTTTAATAAGTGTGTTCCAGGTGCTGTGAAAAATAGCAGCTATCAATAATATTATGACAGTTCCTGCACTCATTAATATCCCCCTTTTTTCTTCCTTTCTTTCTGCATAGGCAGCTCTTCATAGGACTTCTCAATAAAATTGCTTAAAAGCTCTGTATTTTCAAGAAAATTCACCACAAAATGGGGTTTTGCCTTTGGATATGGAGGGGCCTCCTCAGCATCTTTTCCAAGTAATGCTTCTCCAGCTTTTGTTTTCTTAACATAAAATTCATTATCGCATATAAGCCCTATGAATTTTCCATTGTAATAAATCCCATACTCCCCAAACATCTTCTTGTAGGTAATTATTCCATGGGTTTTAATCTGTCCGCATACGTACTCCACAAACTCATTAGTTGAAGCCATAATTCCCCTCCAAATACTTTTATTCTATATATATTTTAACATTATCTATTGTATTAATTCTAATCAATATATAAATATCTTTTAGATGTTTTAAATTCATTCTTTAAAATTGAATAATAGAGTCTGTTAAAATATTCCCCTTCCATATAGAAAAAATCCCTCAAAGTTCCCTCATAAATAAGGCCGCATTTTTCAATAACCTTTCTAGAAGCAATATTCATTGCCTTATGGCATATTTGTACCTTATGAAGGTTGATTTCATCAAAACCAAAGATTATTACAGCTTTTGCGGCTTCCGTTGCAAGACCTTTTTTTTGAAACGATCTTCCGATACAATATTCGATTTCAGCAAAATGATTTTTGCTATCCACAAGAAAATAGGCAATCTGCCCAATGCACTCCCCGGTTTCCTTTAATATAATTGCCCATCGGTAATAATCCTCTTTTTCATATGAATTTATATATTTTTTCAAGAGTTCTTTTACCTGTTCCTTTGTTTTGTATATTGGCTCCGAGTACAATAGTTGAACATTTGGGTCACTTACCCAGTATTTTAGCATGCTTTCATCATCAGTATATTGAAACCTTCTTAAAATAAGCCTTTTTGTTTCTATTTCACTAGTTCCAATATGTGTAAGCATATTAAACCTCCTTAATCAATAATTAACCCCATGAATATGGAATCAAAAAATTCTCCACTAATTAAAAAGTCTCTCTTTATTACTCCTTCTTCTATAAAGCCAAGATCTTTATATAGGCTTATTCCCCTAGTATTGTCAGTTCTCACCCTTAAATTAATTTTCCTTATTCCCCTATGCTCCTTGCTCCAATTAATCAAGTATACTACTAGCTCCCTTCCTATGCCTTTTCCCCAATATTCTTTAAGCACACTTACCCCAAATTCTCCTGCATGTTCTGTTCTTTGTCTAACTCCACCAGAGAAATTTAAGTTTCCGACTATCTTTCCATCAGTTTCTGCAATGAGAAACAAAGCATTTTTCTTACTTAAAGCTGCTTCAATAAACTCCTCTTCTCCTTTAACACTTCTACCAAAACCTTTGGCTCCAAAGGTTAAATAATCTGATTCTCCTCCTATTACATTCAGATACTGTATTATAGCCTCTGCATCCTCTACTTGTGCCTTTCTTATTATAATTTTTTCACCCTTTAAATCTAATGTTTTCATCAGTGTTCTCCTTATAATATACTGTATAACTTTTTTATATAAAGACCTAAAAATATCAAGGATAAACCACACCCAGTCATTACCGCAGAAATAGAGCTAACCCCCAGAATAATGCCGAAAATTGCATATGCTGCAGGAAGTGAAATATTCCCAATAAGTGCCGAAATCCCAAAAACCCTTCCAGCTATATAATCTGGAGTATAACTTTGTAAGAGCCATTGCCAAAATACTGAGGCACAGGCTATGCATGAACCAATTACTGTTAATTCTATAACATAAGCACATATACTTCCAATTTTAAAATAATGTACTATTCCAATTATTGAAAAACATATTCCAATTAAAACAATTGCAACTATAAGTTTCTCTTCATTAATTAAGTATTTTTTTCTTATACTAAAAAATAGTGAACCACCAATCATTCCAGCCCCAAGCATCATTTCAAGAATACCCAGGTTGTTTATTCCATTTCCAGAAATCGAATTGGCCATAAATGGCATTGATACCATCAGACTTCCGAGAAAAAAATGAGCAATTGCTATTATTTTCAAAACCAAGGTTATTCTCTTTTTATCTCTTATGAATTTCAACCCTTCCTTTATATCTTGGAGCATATGTGTTTTGGAGCCTAGATTTCTAAAATCATTCTTTACAATTACGAAGGTTGTAAGAATGGCAGAAATGAAGTATGATATACTATTTGCCATAAACACAAGTCCTATTCCAAAAAAACTGACTAAAGCTGCACCTAGGAGTGGCCCTGCCACAGTACATATTCCACTAACCATCTGACTTAAGCCGTTAGCCCTTCAGAGCATCTCTTTATCTACAATTTCCGGTATAATTGCTTGTATTGCAGGTTCAAAAAAAGCTGTAGTAATGGATAATAAAAATCCTATGATAAAAACCTCACTAATTATAAGCGCCTTGTTTAAAGCCAGAATTGAAATTATAAGTACAAGACTTCCCCTTATAATATCGGATATTATCAATATATTTTTTCTTTTTAAGCGATCCACAAAAGCACCTGCAAAAAATCCAAGTACTACCCCTGGAAACACAGAGGTAAATAAAAAAACTCCCATAATTGATGGTGAATTAGTTTCCTGTAAAATCCACCAAGCCAAGGCTATGGCATAGAATTTGTCCCCAAGCTGTGATATTATTTTACCAATCCAAATCAGCGTAAAATTTTTGTTTATCATAATTTCCCCTCCAGTATATTGCTACCTTTTATAATAAACCGTGAAGCTGTAGACAGGTCAATACTATCTGCTGGATTCCCGTATATTTTTTATTTCATCTTCAGATAGGCCTAAGAATTCAAGAAATGCCTGATGGCCCGAAGGAGAGTTTTTTTCAAACTGAATGTGAAGGTTATCCATGACTGATTCTTCAATTCCTGCAGCTGAAAGCACATCTATAAAATCTTCCTTGCTCAATAAAATTTTATTATATGATATATTGTCACTTTTAAGCAGTTCCACTATTACCTGTTGTTGCAGCCTAAGAAGTTTAATCTCATTATTTATATCCATGAGCCTTTTTTCCAATATGCAGCTATCATTAATATCTGTTTTATTCACCACATATTTAATCTCTTCTAATGACACCCCTGTTTCCCTTAAATTACAGATCTTTTCAAGTCTTCCCCTGTCTGCCTCTGAGTATTGCCTGTATTTTGATTTTGAACGGCTTGAAGGATTTAGAAGCCCTATTTTGTCATAATACAAAAGAGTGCTTCTTGATAGATGAAATTCTTTGCCAAGCTCTCCTATTGAATACATAATTTTCCTCCCATTGATTAAAATAAGTAAAAAATACGCACCTATACTTTACAGTTTTAGGCACGCATTGCAAATTAACTTTATATTTTCATTTTCATTATTTTATATATTCAGTAATATATTCCTCATATTTTTTAACTATGATAGCCTTTTTAACTGATGGTCTTTTTTCAATCTCCTTATTTATAAAGCAGCAGAAATGATTATATACCACATTATACCCTGCAAGATGCGTAAATTCAACTCCTCCAGAAAAACGTGGATTTATTTCAAGGAAATAAAAATTACCATCACGTCCCTCAATAAACTCAAAATTCACAGTACCAATAACACCCACAGCTTCAGATATAGCCGCGCACATGGATTCCAATTCAGGATTTTCAATAATTTCCACTGTTAATCCTGCACCAGATTTGTTTCTTATCAATTCTCTTCTGCATACACACACAACTTGATTGGTTAAAGGATTTCTTACAACATCAACAGTAATAATATTTCCTTCAATAAAAGGCTGTACAATATATTCACTTCCAGGTAAAATACTTTTCATGCATTTAAATTCAAGGTTGTTAGAAATTGCTCTACACCCTTGACTGCTTCTTCCAGAAACAGGTTTAATAAATACTGGCATTTCAAACTCGTTATTGTCTTCAATCAGCCTGGTAGGTATCATTCCTTTGAAGCCTTTTTCAGACAAAAAACTTATTAAATTATATTTATTTCTTATCAACTTAATTGATTCATCATTAGATACACATATAACTATACCTTTTTCCATAAACCTCTTTTTCTCACTGGAAAGAATGTCAACTTCCAAATCAATTAATGGAAAAACAAATTCAATTTTATTATCTATACACACCTTTTCTAAATAATCAATATAATCTTCTTTTTTTTCAGCACAAGGCATTTGAATAAATTCATCAACATTATAGGCATCAACTATCCATGCTTTAGGATATATGTCACTACCTATAATATAATGGCCTTGAGTTTTCAACGATTTAAGCACAATATCTGCTGAAAAAGATCCTATTGCCGTAACCAATATTTTAGACATACCGCTCACCCCTGCAAATTCATTGAGTAACTAATTAAATATATAACTTTTCATAATAAATACGATATACAATTTGTAATTGGAAGGGTACATACAAAAATTATTTAATAATTGATTTTTTACCTATTAAGTACAATTATAATACAACACACTTACCTTTATCCATGATATAATTAATTTCATGTGATTGTATAATAAACATACATAATTCAAAGGGGGAAAATCATGAAAAGAATACTAGCAGTACTTATCACATTTATTATGTGTCTAAGCCTTATTGGCTGTGGCAAAAAAGCCGATATAAAAAGCACCACTGCAGTGGACAAGAACTGGGATACCATATTGGAAGACTCTAAAGGAACCACTGTTAATTTTTACGGCTGGGGTGGAAGCGAAACCACAAACAGATGGATTGATGAGTATTTAGCTAAAACTGTAAAGGAAAAATATAATATTACATTAAAAAGAGTACCAATGAATATCGATGATATTTTAAATAAACTTCTTGCAGACAAACAAGGGGACAATAAAAATGGAACTATCGATATAGTTTGGATAAATGGAGAAAATTTTTATACAGCAAAAAAGGCAGACTTGCTTTTTGGACCTTTCACAAGTAAAATGCCAAATTTCACAAAGTATGTAGATTCAAACTCTGATGAGGTAAAAAAAGATTTCGGGTATACAACGGATGGATATGAGTCACCATATGGGAAAGCTCAATTTGTTATGGTTTATAACAGCAATAAAATATCAAAAACTCCAGTAAATGCAGGAGAACTAATGGAATTTGCAAAAGCAAACCCTGGAAAGTTTACATACTCCGCACCACCTGATTTTACAGGAAGCGCCTTTGTAAGGAACATTATATATGAAACAGTAGGCTATGACAAAATTGCAAATGTTAAAGCAGACAAAGAATCTGTTAAGGCTGCAATCCAGCCTGCAATGGATTACCTTAAGGAATTAAAACCTTATTTATGGAACCAAGGAAAATCATATCCTGCATCAATTTCACAACTGGATAATATGTATGCAGACAATCAATTGCTCATGACTATGACCTATAGTTCAAATTCAATATCTGGTAAAATAGCAAATGGTGAATATCCCAAAGGGACAAAGAGCTTTATTCTTGAAAAAGGAACTATTGGAAATACTCACTTCCTAGCAATACCTTTTAATTCAACAAATAAAGAAGGTGCAATGGCAGTAATAAACGAAGTGCTTTCTGTGGAGGCTCAGGCAGCCAAGTATGATCCTAAAGGCTGGGGGGATCTTCCTGTACTTGACAACAGCAAGCTTTCTTCGGATGAAAAAAAGCAGTTTGAAAGCATTGCCCTAGGTGAAGGTGTACTGCCTCAGGAAACTCTATTAAAGCACAGAGTACCGGAAATTCCTGCAAATCTAGTACCAATCATCGAAGAAATATGGCAGGAACAAATTCCAGGAGACAAGTAGTTAATTATGAAATACGATGTAATTATATTTGATGCAGATGAAACTTTATTTGATTTTAAAAAATCTGAAAAAGAAGCGTTTAAAAATACAATGCTTCAATTTGATTTGGAGTATGATGAAAATTACCACTTTAAAATATATCATGAAATAAACGCTGCTATCTGGAAAGAATTTGAAGTAGGGCTGATAACTCAGGAAAAGCTCAAGGAAGAAAGATTTATACGACTTTCCAAAGATCTGAAAATAGATTTTGATACTGAAAATTTTGCAAAGGCTTATATGAAACATTTAGGTGATTCATCAATATTATACAAAGACAGTAAGCCTTTAATTGAAAGCCTTTATGGAATTTACAAACTTCTTATAGTAACAAATGGTTTGATATCAGTACAATCCAACAGAATACGTAAATCTGATATAGCAAAATACTTTGACGAAATAGTTATTTCAGAAGAGGTGGGCTTGTCAAAACCAAACCCGGAAATATTCCAGCATTCTTTAAAAAATATAAGATGTACTGATAAAAGCAGAATATTAATCGTTGGAGACGGTTTAACCTCAGATATACTTGGTGGTATTAACTACGGCATAGATACTTGCTGGTACAATCCTAATAAACTTCTTAATAAAACTGAAATAACCCCAAACTATGAAATTTCAAGTTTATTTGATTTAAATCATATCCTTTAATTAATCTAAGCAGACTTTTAACTTATTGAAGTCTGCTTAATTTTATTTTTGAGTTTAAAATATGAATAAAACCCACTTAACATTGCACCTAAGGTGCCATAGATAATGTCTGTCATTGTATCAAAGAGACTTCCATTTTGAGAATTAAAGCCCAGTAAAGTATCTGATGAAAATTCAAAGATCTCCCAAAACCCCGCTGCTGCCCCTGCAAAAAAGAAGCTGAACATAATTACTGCTATTTTATTCTCAAAGGTTGTATCTTGTTTCATTACAATATAATTAAATATTGAATCTCCTATATAAAATAAAATAACCCCCGACAACAAGTGTTCTATTTTATCAAGTTTAGGAACTTTACTATAAAAATCAAACTCGTTTGCGAAAATCATTGAAATAAATATAAAAATATATATTAAACCAATAATAACCTTATTCACTTGTAACTTTTTCATTGTTATTTTTATAAAACTAACCAGTGCTATTATCATTACCGGCTCTAATACTTTTAGTTTAACACCCTTAGAGGAAAAATAAATAATACATATTATAGAAATTAAATATAAAACCGCTTCCATAAAAATAACTAAATCAAAATTATGACTCCTCTTAGATATAAATCTCATAAGTATCCCTTTCTTGCGTATTTATATTTGGTATTATGGATTATTTATCTAGTATGTACTTATTCACATATAATATTTATATTGAGATTCACAAAAAAAGAGTGAAGCCTCCAACCGAAGGCTTCATTGAATTTTTTTAATATATTTGTTTTACAGGCCTTGCTTCAATGTATCCGCGGTACCCATATGGAGCAAGTTGAAATCTTGGTGCAGCTTCTGGTGCCCAATTATATCCGTATGTTTCTGGATTAAATTTTTCTATATGGTTCCAAACCTCACTGATAGCTTCCATAAAATCATCATCATTATACGGTTCTCCTTGAAAAACCATCATTTTACAAGCTGGCAGCTCAATTAATTCATAACCATCAGGAACCTCATTTTTATAATCAAGGGGGAGCTCTACTCCCTGTACATACTCAGAAGTCCCTGGTTTTATAAGGTTGGCTGGCAGCCACATACCTATGGGTTCATAGAGTGCTTCCTTTACACTGCAAAGCATCGGCCATATTTCACAACCTACCTCTTTACAATATTCAAAATAATCCTTTGCTTTAATTCCCCGTTTTAGCAGAACCTTTCTTGAAGGGCGTTCTATGACCTGAACAAATACCGTTTTTGTTGTTTTCTTTTCCATATTAATAAATCCTCCTTTATTAAGTGCTTTATAGGTATCGAAAACTTTAGAAGGCATGAATAGCTGTATTGGCGGTGTATTCCTGCTGTACCTTTTAGGTGGAAGTCCAAATTCCTTTGAAAATGCTCGTGTAAAACCTTCTTGAGAATCAAAAACAAAATCCAGTGCCACCTCTACTATTTTTATATTATTATCCCTTAGTACCAAAGCTGCTTTTGTAAGTCTTAAGGCTCTTATATAATCAAAGGGGCTTTTTCCTGTGATTTCCTTAAAAAGCCTGTCTGCATACCAGGGTGAATAACCTGCTGCATTTGCCAGCTGTTTTAAGGTTATTTTTTCATTTAAGTGTTCTTCAATATACTCCTGCATTTTCTGTACAGATATTACTATTTCCGCCTTCTCCATTTTCCCACCTCCTATATAAAGCATAAATCATTGGGAGAAATATTTCTTGACCTCGTTTGCTGTATCTACTAAATTAATTTTAATACTTAATAATTAATTTTTCCATAATTTTATAATTTTTAGGTTGTCATTAGTCCATTTATTACTTACAATTAATGTAACAATTTATTGGAGGCACTACTATGTATAATTGGAAAAAAAATATAATTTTATACCTTACCAGTCAAACCATTTCCCTTCTTGGTTCATCTTTAGTGCAGTATGCGATAATATGGTACATTACTTTAGAAACAAAAAGTGGTTTGATGGTTACTATTTCAATATTGTGTGGTTTCCTGCCTACTCTTCTCCTCTCACCATTTGCAGGAGTATGGGCAGACAGGCACAACAGAAAGCTGCTTATAATGCTTTCAGATTCAGTAATAGCGTTATCAACTCTTATCATGACCATATTATTCATGCTGGGATATAAATACCTTTGGCTTATATTTGTAATCTCATCCATAAGAGCATTTGGAACTGCTGTACAGACCCCTGCATCCTCTTCTTTGGTTCCAAGTATTGTACCAGTTAAACATCTTACAAGAATAAACGGAATTAACAGCAGCCTGCTATCTGCTGCCATGATAATTTCTCCGGCTATTAGCGGTGTATTAATGACCATTATACCAATACATTATATTTTCCTTATAGATGTAGTTACTGCAATAATTGGGGTTTCAATCCTAGGTTTTTTTGTTAAGGTTCCTCTTCACGTAAAAGTCGAGGAAAACCAAAACCTCAGCTATTTAGGAGATATGAAACAAGGTTTTAGTTATATCAAAAATCACAGTTATCTCATGACATTTTTTCTTTTCATAAGCATAATGATGTTTCTAATAGCCACTCCAGCATTTTTAACTCCTCTTCAAATTACAAGAAGCTTCGGAGGTGAAGTTTGGAGACTATCTGCTGTAGAAATATGTTTTTCCCTCGGAATGATGCTTGGCGGCTTATTCATGGCTATATGGGGAGGTTTTAAAAATAAAATGTATACCATCATAATTGCAGACGTCATTTTAGGATGCTTTACCATAGCCCTTGGGGTTACCTCAAACTTTTATATTTATTTGTTTTTTGTTGCGGTGATTGGCGTTTCCATTACTATGTCAAACACCCCTACCACTGTGCTTATTCAGGAAAAAGTTGAAGCAAATTACCTTGGGCGCGTTTTCAGTGTGTTGACTATGGTAAACAGCTCAATGATGCCTTTAGGTATGGTGATTTTCGGTCCACTTTCAGATTTTATATCCATTGAAAAACTTCTTATAATAACAGGATTTCTTACATTAATAGAATGTTTTTTTATGTACAGGCAAAAGATACTGGTGAATGCTGGTGAATCAATATTGAATGAAGCTTAATAAAAAACTGCATCAGCATAATTTTGCCGATGCAGTTTTTTTATTTTTCTATTCTTATTACATTTTCAATTTTATTTATTACATATAACTCATTTATTTCCCTTAAAGCATCGTTTAAATTGCCTTCTAGTGTTTCATGAGTTACTACTACTATAGTAGCAAATTCTTCAACTATAGGTTTTTGTATAAAGGACAATATGCTTACATTGTTTTCTCCAAGTACAGTTGCAATTTTTCCAAGTACTCCCGGGAAGTCTTTAACGGTCATTCTAACATAGTATTTAGCTTCTACAGCCTCCATAGGTGCAATCTGCTTATCAGTAAAATGTCCAAAAGAAACATTTGAACCAGCTTTTTCATTTCTAAGCATGGAGATTATATCTCCAACTACAGCACTTCCTGTTGGAAGTTCCCCAGCACCTCTTCCATAAAGCATAAGGTCACCAACCGCATTTCCTCTTATAAATATTGCGTTGAAGGAATCATTAACATTTGCAAGAGGATGGATAGAAGGAATCATAGCTGGGTGTACTCTAAGTTCAAGTTCACCATCATGTTCTCTTCCTATAGCCAGAAGTTTTATTACATATCCCATTTCCTTGGCATACTCTATGTCAACAGCTCCTATTTTAGTTATCCCTTCACAGTATACCTGGTTTATGTCCACATCAGTTTCAAAGGCAAGGGTTGAAAGTATTGCCAGTTTGTAAGCTGCATCATAGCCTTCTACGTCTGAAGTAGGATCTTCCTCAGCATAGCCTTTTTCCTGAGCTTCCTTTAGGGCATCTGCAAAATCCATCCCTTCCTGAGTCATTTTGGTAAGTATATAATTTGTTGTCCCATTTATTATACCAACTATATCTTGAATCTTGTTTGCTGTAAGTGCTTCATTTATAGCATTTATTACTGGTATTCCTCCTGCAACGCTAGCTTCGAAGTTAATGCTTACGCCCTTTTCTTCAACAGCCTTAAATATTTCCTTGCCATGAGTTGCTATAAGCATTTTATTTGCTGTAACAACGTTCATCTCTTTGCTTATTGCTTTAAGAATATAATCCTTTGCAGGGTCAATGCCACCCATAACCTCAACAATTATCTTTATACTGTCATCCTTAAATATGTCTTCAGCATCAGTAGTTAAAAGTTCTTTAGGCACCTTTATGCCTCTGTCCTTATTTACGTCTCTAACCAGTATCTTTGCAATCTCTATGTCATAGCCGGATCTTTGGGCTATTTGTTCTCTATTAGCTATTAAAATGTTCCAAACACCTTTCCCTACGTTTCCAAGTCCCAATAATGCAATTCTTACTTTTTTCATCAATCTCTCTCCTTTTTTTTATTTTTATCATAATCAGTGCGTTGCACCGTTATTTTCATGAACAAAAAAACACCCCTCCTAATGCTTTAGGACGAATGTTACCGTGGTTCCACCCAAATTACAATGCATCGCATTGTCACTCAAATCGTTAACGCTGATAAGCGGATATGCCTAATGTTAATTCAGCATTCAGCTCCAAGGTGGTTTTCAATAATACTTGAACAGGAAACCTTTCAGCCAGGAGTTTCCTTCTCTTGGTTCAGTCTACTATTTACTCTTCCTTTTCACTGCATTTTTTGTAATAAAAAAACTCGCCCATAAATCCTGGGGCGAGTATAGTCGCGGTTCCACCCAAGTTAATGATATTAATCATTATCTCGAAATCTTTAACGCCGATAAGCGGATATGTCTACTACTATTTCAACATTCAACTCCAAGGTGGTTTTCAATAGTGCTTGAACAAGAAACTTTTCAGCCAAGAGTTTCTCTCTCTTAGTACAGCATTCTATCTACTCTTCCTTATCTAAGTTTTTAAAGTTAAATAAATATTAAAGGTATCTTAACAAATTTTCATTAAAATGTCAACACTATTATTAATATAATATTTAAATTAATGTTTTACTTAAATATTATCTTTTTACACCCTTTGCTTCACTAATTTTATCTTTTGCTTCCCTTATGGATAATCCGCTTATATCTATTCCAAGTTTTTTTGCTTCTTTCTCTAAATTGGACCTGGTTGCTTCATATATTTTTTCTTTCATTCTTTCATTAGAAAGGTTTTTTGTATCAATATTTAATTCTTTTGCCTTTTTCTCCATATCTTTTTGTCTTGCTTCATGAATTTTTTCTCTAGCCTGTTCTAGTGTTAAGCCTTCAATATTCACTCCAAGCCTTTCAGCCTTTTCCTTAAGCCTTGTAAGCATTTCAGCATCACTTTCTCCATGTTGCTTTTGTTCCTGCCTTGTTTGATTTTGTTGGATTGGAGCTGCTATAACAGAAGTAACTCCGGAAATAGTAATCATAGATGCAAGTATTGCACCTAATAACCTTTTGTTTATCAAAATAATCATCTCCTTGGAAATATTAATTTGTATCTATATCATTATTCTCAAAAATCATTATTTTTATTAAAAAACGGGATTTTAATTTGTTTTTCAACAAAAATAATGTAAGATTATATATATAATTATAGTTTTTAACAATCAGGAGGTTCTAATGAAATACACCATTAAAAAAACTGTTGAAAGTCCATTTATTATTGCAACAGATGGCATAATCACAGAGGTGAATAAGGAACTGGCTAATCTTACAGGATATATGGAAAATGATATCCTGGGAAAGTCCCTTTTAGAAGTAAGCAGCATGCTAAAAATTAATTCGCAGATTTCATTTCATCAAATTAAAAATCAGAGTATGCTATATTTATTTAATAAGGACCTACAGGCTACGGAAGTTGAAATTTCCTATAAAGAAATATCAGATGACAATAAAATAAAATATTTCATTAAAGAAAAACAAAACTCAAAAATTGAGGATAAACTTCCTTATGTTGCTAGGCTTCTCTATGACAATGAAGTTGGAATTGCAGTTTACAGCATTGACCATGGTGTTTTATTAGACATTAATAAAAGATTCCTTGATTTTTGGGATAGACCTTCCAGGGAAAAAATCCTAGGAAAAACTGTTCCTGAATTAATAAATGGTTATAAGGGCAGTGATATGGAAAAGGTTATTTTAAATATCGAAAAAACCTGGATGCCATACCATTTGAAGGAAGTCAAACATGAAAGTTGGAACAATGAAATAACATATTGGAATATTTCCCTGGTTCCCATTAAAGCAGCTAAATCAAAATATATAATTATTAAAGCTTCAGACATATCGGAACAAGTAATAAACCGGAAGCTGGTGGAAGAGCAAAACAATGAATTAAATGCTATTATCCAAAATATGTCTGACGGACTTCACTTAGTGCATAAGGACTACAGCTGTTCCCTTTTAAATGATGCCGCAAAAGACTTTGTGTACAATACTGATTCCTATAGAAACGCTGGAGATTCCATAAGTTATACCAACTATTACGATTCTGATGGTAAAATGCTCACCATGGAAAATTTCTTTTCAATAAGGGTTCTGAATGGTGAAAGCTTACGTCAATACAGAGTCTCTGCCCACAGACCTGACGGTATAAGGCATTTTAGTATAAGCGGAAGTCCAATTTACGATAAAAACAACAAAATAATTAAGGCTATTATCTGCTCCAGTGATATAACAGAACAGGTAGTTAAAAGTGATTTAATAAAAACGCAAAAAGATGAATTTGAAGCTATAATAGAAAATATGTCAGATGCCTTAGTAATTTTTGATAAGGAGGGAACCTACAAGAAATTCAATCGTGCCTGCAGGGATATTTTTTCATTTAATATTGAAAAAACAAATACTATAGAGGAACTGTACAAACATTATATTTTTCAATATCCTGATGGAACCTCTATTCCCCTGGAACGTTCTCCTGTAAAAAAAATATTAAGCGGTAAGAAAGTATCTAACTTTAAAGAAATTATTATAGTTGATAACAAGACTTTCCATGCAGAGTTAAATGGTACTCCTATTTATGATGAACATGGTAATTTTATTGCAGGAATAATGCTGATACACGATCTTACTGATAAAGTTAAAGCGGAGGAAACCTTGCTCATTAAGACCCAGCTGAATTTGTTAAACGGAATAATAGAAAACCTTCAAATTGGATTTGTCAGATGCTCATATCCGGAAGCAAAAATTATCGATATCAATAGCAAAGCCTATGAGTATCTAAATGGAATGAACCCCAAAATATATTCCTTGCAACATATGAAAGGTAAAAATTTGCTTCATGTTTTAAATCATGATATAAGATCAGAGGTTATCAGTAACCTTCAGGAAATGACAGGAAAAAAAATTGTAAATCAATTCAACTATATAAAATATACCAAGGCTGGTGAAGAAAAAATATTAAAAATTATTTACCATCCCTTGATTGGGTTGAACCATCAGATAATTGAACTTGTTATTATAGGTATAGATATAAGTGAGGAAGTAACAGCAAAAAATGAAATGGAGAAGGTTCTAAAACTGCAGGAGGAATTATTTACAAATATTGCTCATGAACTAAAAACTCCATTAAATATGATTTGCAGCACCGACCAGCTTATTGAGTTTTATTTGAAAAACAATATGATGGAAAGTAATATGCTTAAAGTTTCTAAAGGAATTGATATAATTAAGCAAAATTGTTACAGACTCACAAAACTAATTAATAATATTATTGATTTATCTAAGATTGAATCTGGATATTTCAGATTAAATTTGTCCAATGAAAATATTGTACAGATAATTGAAGATATTGTGCAGTCTGTATCGGATTACATTAAAAACAGCCATCTGAATATTATTTTTGATACAAATACTGAAGAAAAAATAATTGCCTGTGATGTGGATGTTATTGAAAGGATTATCTTAAACCTTATTTCAAATGCAATAAAATTCACTAACAACCAAGGTACTATTTATGTAAAAATACTTGATAAAGGGAGTACCATTGAAATATCAGTGAGAGATACAGGTATCGGCATAGAAAAAATGCATCTTGAAAACATATTTGAAAGATTTCAACAGGTCAATAAGTCTTTTACCAGGGACACAGAGGGCAGCGGCATTGGATTGTCCCTTGTAAAATCAAGCGTGGAACTGCATAATGGCAGGATATGGGTTGAAAGCACTCCTGGGAAAGGCAGTACCTTTAAAGTGGAGCTGCCTGCAGTTACAATTGAAGATTCCAGTATGGTTAAGAAAAGCAATATCATGAAGGATAAAGTAGAACTGGTTAATATCGAATTTTCTGATATTTATTCACTATAATACATATTTACTGCTAACCATGCCTAAATTTTAAACTTTATGTTATAATGATATATGTAAATTATATTAATTCTTATAAACTTTTCATTTGGAGGTATATCATGAAAAAGAAAATTGGGACACTGCTACTTACTTTAATTCTTGCATTCACTGGAATACTTGCTGCAGGTTGTTCAAATACTGCGAAAAACCAGCCTAAAGAAAAAATCAAAATTGCAGCATTAAAAGGACCTACAGGAATGGGCTTGGTAAAGCTTATGGAAGATAACAAAGACCTGTACGACATTACACTTTATGATTCACCTGACCAGATAGTTTCAAAAATTGTTAATGGAGAAGTAGATGGTGCTGCTGTACCTTCAAACCTTGCTCCTACTCTATACACAAAAACAAAAGGCGGCATTCAAATGGTTGCTGTAAATACACTTGGAATACTTTATATAGTTGACAATGGAAATACAATAAAAAGCATAGCTGACCTTAAGGGTAAAACTATTGTTTCAAGCGGTAAAGGCGGCACACCTGAATTTGTACTTAATTACATATTAAGAAAAAACGGACTTGAACCTGACAAAGATGTAAAAATTGAATTTAAAGATACTCATGCTGACCTTTCAGCTGCAGTAGCAGCAAAACAGGTTCAGATTGCAGTTCTTCCAGAACCTTTTGTAACTACTACAAAGATGAAGGATGCTACTCTTAACGTTGCTGTAGACCTTTCAAAGGAATGGGAAAAGGTTTCAGGCAGCGACAGCAAACTTATCATGGGTGCAATGATATTTAGAAAAGATTTTATTGATAAGAGATCCTCTGATTTAGATGCATTCCTTGGAAAATACAAGGATTCTGTAGATTATGTAAATAAAAATGCTGCAGATGCTTCAAAGCTTATTGAAAAATATACAATATTACCAAATGCTAAGATAGCAGAACAGGCTATACCAAAATCAAATATTGTATTTATAAGTGCCAAGGATGCAAAAAAACCTATGACATCCTTCTTAAATGTTCTAATGCAAAGTGATCCAAAGTCTATTGGAGGAAGTATGCCTGATGAAAACTTCTATTATAAAGGCAAGTAGGCTTTTATTTGTAATACTGTTTTGGATTTTTATATGGGAGCTAGGCTCCCTTTTTATTAATAATGATATTTTGCTCCCTTCCCCTATTGCTGTAGCTATTGCTCTCGGATATTTATCCTTAAAGGGTTATTTTTGGCTAAGCGTTTTGAGCAGTGTGGGCAGAGTTCTAGTAGGATTGTTCCTATCCATAGGTATAGGGATTCTTTTGGGTATTGCTGCAGGGCTTAACAAGTATGTAGAGGAATTATTAAATCCTTTGCTTATAACTATTAAATCAACCCCGATAATGTCCATTATTATCCTTGCACTGGTTTGGTTCAAATCAACAAATGTGGCTGTATTCACAGCTATACTTGTATGTTTTCCAATAATTTATACCAATGTGCTTCAAGGGATAAAATCTGTAGATCCGCAGCTTATTCAAATGGCTAATATCTATAAAGTTAAGGATAAGTATATAATAAAGGATATATATGTACCTTCCATAAAGCATTACATTATATCCGGGGTGCTCATGTGCCTTGGCTTAGGGTGGAAGGTTTCTGTAACCTCCGAGGTGCTTGCTACTCCTAAGTACTCTATAGGGCTTAATCTGTTAACTGCAAAAACCACCTTGGAGACTGCGGAGCTTTTTGCATGGACTGTTGTGGTTGTTCTGCTTAGCTTTGCCTTCGAGCTTGCATTTAAATATTATGTGAAGAAGACTGATAAATTATCAGCTGGTTAGGTGGCATTATGGAATTTAATAATTATGAGGTTCAGTTAAAATCAATATACAAATCCTACGGTACAAATATAGTTTTAGAAAATCTGAATATGAACTTTTTGAAAAACAAGATAACTGTAGTTACAGGCCCCTCCGGCTGCGGTAAAACCACAATGCTGAATATAATAAGCGGGTTGGAAAATGCTGATAGCGGTGAAGTATTGATGAGTGATAAAAGCATTTCATACATATTTCAGGAGGATAGACTGCTGCCTCAGCTTACGGTTTACCAAAACATTGCTTTTGTTTTAAAATCATATATGACTCATGTTGAAATGAAACCAGTAATAGAAAAATATCTTTCACTTGTTAAAATGATTGATTCCAAGGATAAATATCCTGTTCAGCTTAGCGGTGGTATGAAAAGAAGAGTAGCTATTGCAAGGGCATTTGCCTATAAAAGCAGATTGCTGCTTATGGATGAACCCTTCAAGGGCTTAGATGATAAGCTTAAAACAGAAATAATAAACCAGTTCTTACAGGTTTATAGAGCAGATAAAAGGACTATTATTTTCGTAACCCATGACATGAAGGAAGCTGAAATGCTGAGTGATGTAATTTATACATTGAAGTAGGTGATTAATTGGAACAAAATATCAATTCTGAAATACTTGATAAAATAACAAAAGTTTGCATCTGCAAAGGCATAAGCAGGGCATCTATTAAAAAAGCTATTACAAATGGCGCAAATTCCCTGGAAGAAGTGAAAAAGGCTACTGGAGCAGGAAGCGGACCCTGCGGCGGCAGAAGGTGCATAGAGAAAATACAGGAGCTTTTGAAACAAAACAGGAAAGACTGATGGAAATTAATCCATCAGTCTTTTTTTAGTAAATAGAAGGCTTGCAAATAACCTCATGTATTTTTGTATCAAAAACACTGCTTGCGTGAGACGGGGTTAGTACCAATGCAGTATCAGCACCATTTCCAGAGCCTCCAACAGCAATAATTGGTTCTCCAAAAGGTATAAGACCTGCATCTAGTGCCATTATTGCAATTTCTACACAAACCTTAGTACCCTGACCAAACATCCTTAAGGATTGGGCTATTACCTCAACAGGACTAACTCCTCCAAAGGCCTTGCTGATACCTCTTTCTGCACCGCTTAAAACATGGGTTGTAGTAAGTACCTTTATTCCCATTCCTTGAAGTTCCGATCGTATTTCCTCTGTGAGCTCACACTTTCCTGCCACCGGGTAACCATTAGCATGACTTACCATTATTATTTTGATGCCTTTGGTGTTTTGCAGAAGCATTGCTGTACTCCCTTTTGATGAAGCAACAACTATATGCTTTATTCCCTTTTTCACTGCAGTTTTCAAGGCTGCTTCAACTGCTGCATTTGTGTTTTCCCTTCCAACATTGTCAAAATACACAAATATCACCTCTTTCGCTAGTATTGTATAAATTATACCACAAATTAAACTTCTATTCCTACCTTATCTCTTTTGCATACTTTATAATATCATCAATGGTCTTTGGGGTTTCTGCATTGATTTTATCATCTAAGGTTATATTATTTGCAAATTCCTTACCCTTTTGAAAGTAAATGCTGCTTACATTTCTATCATCATATTCAGCCATTATAACAATATCCTTAAGTCCATTATTGTCTACATCTACAAAAGACACTGCTTTAACGTCTACAAATCTGCTTTTCCCATTACCATAAAAGTTGGGCAGCTTATATAAAACCTGATTATTGTCTCCTATTAAATAAAACAATACAACTTCAGTGCCATCCTCTCTTTTTAAACCTGAAATGAACTTTACCTTTCCGTAATTCTCAAGATTAACATCAAAACTCTGATCATTTATAACCTGGAGACCACCATCCTTCAAATTGGTTAAGGTTCTCTTCACTTCAGTTTTATTATTTATAAGCACAAAGGTCCCTTCCCCTATGCCCCAAAAATTATCTTTGCTGGAATCGGAATCATACACTATATTTAAAGTTATTGAACTGTCATTAAACTCCATATTTATTGTACCCTTGTGTTCCCAGCCATCCTCATCAAATTTATAAGTTAGTTTGTTATCCTTAATTGTGCCTGAAACATCAACATTTGAGATATGGGTTGCATTTTCTGTACAGTCGCTTATCTGACCCTTTAGGTTGCCCTCCTTGTCAACTGTAAGGCCTGCAGTTATTCCATATAAAAAATCATTTTTTAAGTTCATTTCTGTTACCCAGTTTCCGGTATATTTTGAGTAGTCAGTTTTATTTTCAGTAGAATTTTCAGAAACTGCTTTGGTTGAATCCTTCTGCTTTGTACTGCAGGCAGTAAATATACAAATTATTATGATCATCACTAAAATCATCTTCTTATGCATCAATGTACAACCCCTTTCTTAAATAATTATAGCACAAATAAAAAAGCCAGGGAGTTATTTCTCCAATGGCTCAGGTTGCTTTTAAACTATATTATTAATATTGATAATCTTTTTAATCTTATCCATATCCTTTGTCTTCTCATCCAATCTTGTAAACTCAAAATCTGCTTCTGAGACAAAATCTAAAATGGTTTTTTGAGTTTCTTTTATTTCTGACTGAACCTTTTCAACTATATGAATTCTAGATTCAATTTTCTCCACCTTTACTTGAAGGTTGTCCATTTTTTCTTCGAATTTGTCCATCCTTACCTCAAGCTTTTCCAACTGTTTTTCTATTTTAACAAAGCCATCACTTATTGGTTCCAGCTTGTTTTCCATTAAACTTTCAATTGCCTGAAGCAGCATTTTGTTCTCCAATAATTTCACCACCGTTTAATTTGTTAAATGCACATAACCAAATTATATCACCTGGTTTTTTTATAATCAATAAGCAAATACTTACATATTTTTTTATATTTCAAGGAACACCTTGAGATTACAAAAAACTTGACAGACTTTTTATTTGATGATAAGATTCATTGTAAAAATAAATATTGTTTCGATCTTATCAAGAGAGGTGGAGGGACTGGCCCTATGAAACCCGTCAACCAGTATGTTTCATTTGCATACATGGTGCCAATTCCTGCAGGATTTTTCCTGGGAGATAAGAAGTGGCCTGTGCTTCACTGCATCTATTGTGATTAACCACTTCTTTATTGAAGTGGTTTTATTATTTAAAGCCCTTCAAAGTAAATTTTATTTTGAAAGGATGATGCCCTATGCCAGTAATAATACCAAAAGATCTTCCTGGTGCAAAAACACTGAGAGATGAAAATATTTTTGTTATGAATTCAGTTCGTGCAAGCCACCAGGACATAAGACCCTTAAAAATTGCAATTTTAAACCTTATGCCAACTAAAATCCAGACGGAAACCCAGCTTTTAAGGCTCCTTGGCAATACACCTCTTCAGGTGGATGTTGAATTTCTACACACAGAAACTCATAATTCCAAAAATATATCTGAAGAACATCTCATATCCTTTTATAAAACCTTTAGTGATATTAAAGGTAAAAAATATGACGGAATGATTATTACAGGAGCTCCTGTAGAAAAACTCCAATATGAAGAAGTTGAATATTATGACGAGCTTAAAGCTATCATGGATTATACTGTTAAAAATGTAACCTCAACCCTTCACATATGCTGGGGAGCTCAAGCAGCATTATATCACCATTATGGGGTGCCAAAGTATCTTTTAGACAAAAAAATGTTTGGAGTTTTCCCCCACAAGGTAAATAATAAAAAATCAAAGCTTCTAAGAGGTTTTGATGATACTTTTTATGTTCCACAATCAAGACATACAGAGGTAAGAAGAGAGGATATTGAAAAGGTGAATGATCTCCATATTCTTGCAGAGTCAAAGGAATCAGGGGTTTATATGGTTTCAACCAAAGGAGGAAAACAGATATTTGTTACAGGACACTCAGAATATGACCCTCTTACTTTAAAGGCTGAGTACGATAGAGATGTGGCAGCAGGACTTGATATTAATGTTCCTTCAAACTACTATCCAAATAACGACCCCTCCAAAAAACCTGTGGTTAAGTGGAGAGGTCATGCAAATCTACTGTTTTCGAACTGGTTGAATTACTATGTCTATCAGGAAACCCCTTATGATATTGACAGTATATAATAAAATAAGGATGAGGTTTGGCCCTATGGGCCTCCTCAATTTATTTATTTAAAGCATTTTCAATTGATTTAAGATAAGCCTTGCTGGTTACAGTAGCACCGGATACTGCATCCACATTGGTATTCTGAGCCTCGATAACCCTGTTAAACAGTTCAGAACTAACCTCAGGTTTTGCAAAAGTAACATCTTTTTCAATTTTTATATCAGTAATCTTTTTATCCTTTACCGATACATTAACCTTATTTGACCATCTTCCTGCTTCGTATTTTCCACTGTAATTGCCGTCACTTAAATTTTTAATGTTTACTCCATGGATTTCAACTTTCTTTCCTGCTTCAAGACTCCTTGAAAGGTAAGCTGCTCCACCTGCAGATACTAATACTAAAAGTAGTATTAGTGCTACCACTGCCTTTAATACTTTTTTCATAATGCCCTCCTTTTATTATTTATTAAATTTGAAGGGTTGGGTTTAATCTTTTATTGCTTTTTCAAGGTTTTTAATATGTTTTTTCTTGTTTTCTATGATTTCAGACAATATCTTATAGGTTTTTGTATTTACATCATTTTTATTTCTTACAAACCTGCCTTGTATATCAATAAGAAGTGATAGCAAATCTTTTTCCTGGGTTATTCGAAACTCTAAATAATCATGCCCGTTATGAATTTCCGGGTTGTAATTTTTTTTGTTAAATTCATTTATTAAAAATGATATTTTATCATACACATCAAAAGCAATATCCTCAAGTTCTTCATGTATAATTGATTTTTTTAATTTTTCATAGTAACTTATCATTTTATCTGCATCTTTAGCAAGTACAATAGACATTATTTTTATTGAATCTATATCACCTTTTTCTTTACCTATAATCTCATATTCTTTTTTTATTCTTTTTGCAATATTTATTGATTTATCAATTATGTCTACAATATTGTATCCCATATACTCTCCTTATTCTTTTGTATTAATCTAATGCTCCATCAGCATTAACATGGTATCCATCTGGTGTCGTAGTTGACACCAGCATCTTACCATTACTGTCCATGTAATACCATTTACCTTTCCAACTAAGCCAACCTGTGTGAATCTTACCACTGTTATCCATAAAATACCATGTCTCACCATCTTTTAGCCAGCCGATATGCATAGTACCATCATTATTTAAATAATATTTATTTCCCAAATACTCCACAAAACCCTTTTGCATTCTTCCTTCCTGGTCCATATAATACCATTGGTTATTCCAGGATAACCACCCTTTAAACGCTGTATTATTTATATAGTATCCATAATATCCATCTTTTAAATGCCAGCCTGTCCAATAATCTTTCATTTTCCAGTCACTACTGCCAGGATCAGCATTAAACTCAGTAGATGCTGCTGGATATAAAGATTTATCCCAGGTATGGTCCTTTGCCATTTCTGCATCCGTACGGTTGAAATAATTATATTTTACTCTTCCAGCCACATCAGGTACAGGGTCGTCCCATGTACAATCAACATGATACCAGTTTCCACCTATATATGCCATATTCCACTCATGACTTCCCCCAGTTACATTAATAACCTTTATACCAGAAAACTCCATCATCCTTCTAAAAAGTGCTGCATATCCCTCACAAACAGAAGTTCCTTCTATAAGGGCATTGTAAGGAGAATGTTTTTCATAGGTGGTATCATATTTTGTATTTAATACAATATAATCATGTATTGCCTTTTCTTTTTCAATATCAGTCATATTGTCATTTATTATTGTTTTAAGTATCTCTTTTATTTTTGTATCTACTTTGTTGAGCTGTTCTAATGGAGTAAGATAATAAAAATCCAAAGAAACATCATATCCGGATATGGAGCTGCCGTAACTGGCAGAACAGTAGACTGAAGTTAAATCATCCCAATAATAGCAGTCATATGCTTCATTGTAGTTTACAACCTTGCAAACTGAATTATATAAACTTATTGTTGGCACATTAATCTTAAGCTTCTCTGCATGATTTTCCAGAGCCGCCTTAATCATATTGTTCACTTCTGCCTCTGTAGTTGCATTAGCATATCCACTTGATGCAAATGCAATACTGTTTATACTGCCAACAATGGCTAAAGATAATATACAACTTATCAATTTATTTCTCATAATACCACTTCCAAACTAAATAAAATTAAGTACTATTATAATTTATATTATATCATAAATATTTCATTTTTAGACTACATAACTGGAATAACTCAAATATGGTTAAGGTCCATAAAAAGAGAAGCTGCTACGCAGCTTCTCTTTTTTATAGTTTTACAAATGGGTATTTAATGGCAGCTCTAAATTCCTTGAAAAAGTTTCTAATATTATAATTTTTCACGCCACATATCATATAATGAATGAATATTCCCTTACGCCCCGAAACCTCTTTTCCCAAAACTACTCCGATACTGGAAATATAAAGTGGAATTATCCAGCCAAGATCAATTGGATTAAAAGGTTCCTGTTCCTCATTGTTAATAGCTGAAACCATGTTTTTACCTGCATGCTTTCCTGACATTTGAGCAAAATTAACAGCTCTTCTAAGATATTTTCCATCCTTGTCTTTCATTGCTGCTGCATCACCAGCTGCAAATACCTCTGGATATCCTGGAACTGATAAATTTTCATTTACTATAATTCTTCCATCAGGGAGGGCTTCATAGGTTCCAATAGGTTTTATTGGTGATTTAACCCCGCTGCACCAACAGAAAAATACATTTTCTAAAACTTCATTGTCTTTTAAAGTAATGTTGCTGCCATCAAAATCAACAATCTTATTATCTGTATAAACCTTAAACTTTAGTTCCTTTAATTTCGCCTCAACATGTAAATGGGACTTTTCTGAAAGCATTGGTAAAAATGTTTTTGCCAACTCCACAAATACAACATTTAATAGCTTGCCTTTTTTCTTTGCCAGATCGTATAAATTGCATGCAAGCTCTATTCCTGTAAAACCGGCTCCTGAAACTACCAAGGTTGGACTATCCGTCTTATCTATGTATTCTATAAATTTATCATGAACACTTTCTGCAGCTATAATCGACTCAAGGGTATTAACCTTGTCCATATGTTTGTCAAACCCAAAGAAATTAGTAACAGAACCAGCTGCTAATAATATATAATCATATGTATACTCGGTGTTTTTAGTAATAATCGTTTTATTATCCAAGTTTATTTCAGTTATTTCTTCATTTAGGAACTTAACTGAAGAAGGTATTAATTTTTCTATATTTTCACTAATATCCTCCCTCATTAATCTTTCGCTGCTAAACTCAGGTAAATTAGGGAGCATTGTTGTATACTTGTTTTTATCCATTAAAAATATTTCATTTGAGGCAGCAACATTTTTAGCAAGAACTTTGGCCCCTTGTATTCCTGCAAATCCTCCTCCAACTATAAATATTTTCATATTAATTCCCCCTTTTTAATATTTGCGGAAATTTATTGTTGTTGAATAATAATTATTAATATAATTGTACACTGCTTTTGCATTCTTTGCAAAAGGTTTTTCCCTGTATTTATGTGATATAATGTTTATAAATTTGTGGAGTTATATGCATGAGTTTTTATATCAAAGGAGTTTACTATGAGTAATACAAAAGAATTAGAAATTTATTTTGAAAACAGCCTTAAGGAAATAAGGAAAATTATAAGAAGCAATTTAAAAGATAATAATAAAGATGTAACATTATTGATGGATAAACTACCAGCAGAAGAAGGGAAACTTGTAAGAGCTATTTTAGTACTTATTGGCGGAAGCTTTGGTAGTATTGAAAAACAAAAATTGCTTGAAATATCTGCAGCAATTGAACTTTTACACTCTGCCACCCTTGTACATGATGATATTGTAGATGAAACTGATACAAGACGCGGGAAAGATACTCTACATAAAGAATACAACTTAAAAGCTGGATTATTTACTGGAGATTACCTTTTTGCTCAATCCTATGTTTTATTTTCTAGAAATTGTTCACCTGAAAGCATCTATAATATTTCAGAAACAATCAAGTATATATGTAAATCAGAAATAAGCCAATATTTTGCCCTTAATTGTTTTGATTCCACTATTAGAGACTATTTAAGAAGAATAAATGGCAAATGTGCTTCTCTTTTTGCTCTTAGTTTATCTTTAGGGGCTGAAGAAGGAAATTCTAATTCAAATATCACCGGCACATTAAAAAAAATAGGTTATTATACAGGAATGGCCTTTCAATTGATTGATGACCTTTTGGATATTTCATCTTCCAGCAAGATTTTAGGCAAACCTACAGGCAATGATATTAAACAAGGAATCTATAGTCTTCCAGTTATTTATGAATTAAAATGCGGAAATGCTAAATTACTTAATTTTTTAAAGGACAAGCAGCTAGAGGAAGCTATTTTGCTTCTTCAAAACTCCAAAGGCTATAAGAAATCAAAGGAACTTGCAAAAAAATATACCATTAAAGCCTTATCTCTAGTGGAAACCCTGCCAGAAACAAATGAAAAGTTAATTCTAAAACAACTCCTTAAGAAACTTTTTGATAGAAATTATTAAAATGAGGTATGTCAGCATTTCTACTGGCACACCTTTTTTAATTAAATAAGGATTTTAGCCATAAAAAATCCGCCTCATACAAGACGGATATCCCATGCTTTTAATCTATTCTAAATCAAAAATTATAGTAAAGGCAGTTTCAAATTCATCACTTTCAACCCTAATAGTTCCATTGTTCTTTTCAACTAATTCCTTTGTTATAAATAGCCCGTATCCGTGATCTGAATTCTTATCCCCTTTTGTTGTAAATCCCTTTGCAAAAATATTTTCAATTATATCTTTTGGTATTTCTTTTCCATTATTCCCTATTTCAATAATAAATTTATTATCCCTTAGGCAAGTTTCGAAATAAACAGATTTGCTTTTGTTAATCATAGTTTCATCAAAAGCTTCAAAAGAATTGTCTATAAGATTGCTGATGATGCTTATTATTTCTTCAGATTTAATCTTTAATATATCCAGCATATCATTAATCACAACATTGAATTCTATGTTATTCTTTTGGGCATAGTTGCTTTTTATTGATAATAAGCCATCAATATAGTCGTTGCCTGTATTTAAGAACTTGAAGGAATCATGTATTGAATTAGTTATTTCAGAAATATACTCTTTCATAGTTTCTAATGAATCAGGCTCGTTTAAATCGCATAGAGCTTGGATCTCTTCAATGTGTTCTGCATAATCATGCTTTTCTTTTTTTATAATTGCAATAATTTGTTCCATATTGTTTATTTGATATTCCTGAATCTGATATTTGTTTTTTATTTTTATAAGTCTATTCCTTTCACTTAAATCCCGGGCTAGCAAAATAAGAAATGCAGCGTATAAAAATAGTAATAAAACATTGTAAACACTCTTATTGCTAAAGTCTTTAAACCCAATACTGAGCCAGATAGTAATAATTCCAAGAACTCCAATTGAAAAAATAAAATTTGAATATATTGAATAGTTATCATTAAATATTTTGAATTTTTTAATAGAAAATTTAAATTTAAATAAGGCTGCAACAATCAATATTTGCAGGGCTTTGGAAAATATGGTCAGTATCATTATGTACTTAGGACTTGCTATTATTTGATTCATATCAATATTAAATACAAGCATTTCAACAACACCTACGCATATTTCTGATACCAATAAGAGAATACAAAATATGAAATATATCATAGTAGATGAAAATGCATTTAATCTAATTACAAAAATTAAAAGTAAAATAGAAAAACTTATATTAATTAAAGTATGATATAAAAGGGTAATATAAGTGGAACTAAAATAAAGGAATATAGTAAAAGCTGTACAAAACACGAGTGACTTCTTTTTATTATGCAAAATGTATTTCTTTTCATCCATAAAAATTTCAAAAATACAAAGTAACATAACTGCCTCAATTAAATCTGTTAACAATTCAATGAACATGTCCATAAATATCCTCATTTCAAAGTATAATTTTAGTGTCTTAAAGCAATTCCTCTGGGTATTTTAGTGCAGTGATTTTCAATTAAACAATTCCCCCTATATAATAACATATTATTCCTTCAATAAAAATAAATTTTTAACAAATAAAAAAACAAGAGGTATAATTAATCTCTTGTTTTTTGTTGGGTATTTTTGGAATTTTTATGAGATGTTATATATATTCTACAAACTTATTTATTTTCCTTCTTTTGGAAATAAATATTTTAAATTATGCATTCTTCTGGCAATTTGTCATTTCTAAGACCTTTAAAAACCGGCTGCCTCAATGAACCTGATGCAGTTTTCATCATATATTTTATAGTGCAGACTAATTTCACTTCTATCCAATAGGCATTTTCATTTTCTGTAGGCATTTCACTAAATGGGCAGGTTCCTCTGTTTATAGAACTAATAACTGCAAAATCAGAAGTTGAGACTCCCAATGTAACATGGCCTCTATAAACTAATTCTGAATTAAAATATTGTCCTAATATAATACTAACCACATTATTTTCTTTTGAAATGAAACCACAGACTACAAAATCATCATCTTCAAGGTTCTTAATTTTAATCCAGTCTTTAGTTCTTTTATCAAAATAATATTTGCTTTGCTTTAACTTAGCTACTATTCCTTCTAAGTGGTTTTCTTCAGTTAGTTTATAGAATTTCACTCCCTCTTTTTCAATATATCTGGATATAGCAAGTCTTTCATTTTCCTTCACAGTCTTTTCCAATAACTTTTTACGTTCCAGCAAGGGCAACCCCGTTACATCATGATCCTCATAGTAGAGAATATCATATGCCGTAAAGCTTGCTGGATATTTTGATGATGCCAGTTTAATTTTAAAATTATTAGTCATTAAAGACCTTCTTTGAATTTCATAAAAATTTGGCTTACCATCTTTAAGAACTATAAGTTCCCCATCAAGAATGCATTTTTTCTTTACTTGTTTGTGAATTTTTGATAGCTCAGGAACTTTTGGAAGCATTTTCATATTACGTTTATTTCTTAATTCAGTACAACTTTTGTCTAAATAGGCTATGCACCTTTCACCATCCAATTTAAGCTCATAAATATAGTCTTCACTATTAAAAGCTTCCGATTCTTCCCCTATAAGCATGGGTTTTATGTTCTTACTTTCAAAAATGTCCATTAGGCACCTTTAGCCTTCCTTTTAGGCTTAGGTTTCTCAATATCTTTTTTATTTTGTTCTATACTCTCTTTTAGGGCATCCATAAGACTAATTACATTGTTTGAAGCAGTTTCTCCTTTAGGTGCATCTAATTCCTCACCTGCAATTTTACTTTCGATTAGTTCTTTAAGCCTTGCTTGATACTCATCCTTATAAACTGATGGATTAAAAGGAGTATCCATTGAATTAATAAGTGTTTTTGCCATATTTAACTCAGCTTCACCAACTTCTGGTTTGTTATAAGATTTCTGTAGCTCTTTGATTTCGTCTTCATAAAACATGGTTGATATTAATATTCCTTCCTCTCTAGGTATGATTGCCATTAAGGACTCCTTTGTACCCATAACGGTTTTTCCTATTGCTATTTTCTTTTCTTCCATAAGTGCTTTCCTTAACAGTTCAAAAGCCCTGTCCCCACCTGTTTCTGGAACTGCCTGGTATGTTTTTTCGTAATAAATAGGAGATATCTGATTTAATTCCGCAAAATGTAATATCTGAATAGATTTTTCTTTTTCAGTTTTTATTTTTTCAAGATCCTCTTCTGTTATTATCACATAGTGATCCTGATCATATTGATATCCCTTCACTAAATCTTTAGTAGTGATTTCTTTGCCACAATGAGCACAAGTTTTTTTATATCTTATCCTTGAGTTATCTTCCTTATGAAGTTGATTGAAATGCACATCATTGTCCTGGGTTGCAGTATACATAGAAATTGGAATAGCAACAAGTCCAAAAGATATCACTGATTTATGAGCAACCGCCATAATAACACCTCACATACTTTTTATTGATATTTTGTGTATTACAATAAAAAAAATACCGCATATCAACATTTCAATATGCAGTATCAGTATTTACTTCATTTCATTTATTTTGAATATTTTAAAGGGATTAGTTTGGCACACTATTTGCAATTCTTTATAACAATTACTACAAATAATTCGTTCCTTATAATTTTCTTTTTTAATGTAAATTTTATCTACCTTTAGATAACCTAAATTGCAAATAGGGCATACTATTCCTTTATCAATTGCAGATAAAACTTCTTTACGAATAATAACTACCACCTACTTTCATAAGGTATTATGCATTAATTGAAGTAATTATATTTATCAAATTGAAAATATTAATTGTTTATTAATCAAATGTAGAAATTATGGTTTAAAACGATCCCCCTCATTTTATAAACTATGAGGAGGATTTAATATTTATATTACCTCTAATTTTATTCTTTATTTCGCTTTTCATGTTCATATGTTTCCAATGCCCTTACAATTGCATTTTCTATATTGTATGAACTTTCTCTAATAGCATCTCTTACAGCTAATTTAATTATAAAATATGTTATGAAAATTCCTATTGCATAAAATATTATTGCTAAAATACCCATACCATTCACCCCTAAGTACTATGAAATTTATTGTAATTATATCATGAATTTGGTAATGGGACTAGATTACATTTCATCAACATTAGTTCACTTTATTTTGATACTCCGATTATCCTTGAATCTACTATTCAAAAATGTAGTTTTACTACCCAAAGTTCTCAATATAATCTTCAACTTTTATATTTTCCTCATTAAGAATTTTTATCATATCATTTCTAAGTTTGATATAATTTTTCGAGGCTTCATTATATCTAGCACTTCCTAGTTTATATGGTGGGCCGCCATATGTTATACTATTCGAATTTTCTTCATCTTCGTCTTCATCATGTTCGACATAGATTTTATTGTCGCAAATGCCATCAACATTTTCATTCATAAGAACTGTTTTAGGAGATGGGTGAATATGCCAAACCCCCAAATCTCTGATAACTGCATAATCAAGCATTAAGTCATATAACTTAACAGTTAACTTAGTATGCTTGTCTCCAATAGAACTGGCAACTTGCCTTGTAAAAACTTCAATTTTTTGTGTAGCTTCTGAAATAGAATCAAATAATTGATTTATCCTTTTAGCCTCAGTCTCAGAAGTTATATAATAATGCATCATTCCAGCCCATTGCTTTTTTAGATAACTCTCTATATCTGAAAAATCTCCAAAAGGAAAAAGAGAATTATTTACCACATTTTTTCTTACCTCATCTATAAAATCAAATATTTTTATATTATCTACAGACGGATAGGTTATATCTTCAGGTTTTATTTTTTTATTTTTCTTTCTATTTTCATTAAAAACATTATGTTCAGAATATACTGAGTTCTCCACTAAAGCAAAAATAGGTATTCCTAGTTTGACGGCTTCTGTATATTCCATATTTGTAATTGATTTTTCTCCTTCTTTAAACTTCCCACCATACCTTCCACCTATTATAAGAACAAGAATTTGACAGGTAGAAACCTCTGTAACACATGCTTCATGTGTATGGACACGAGGATTGTAAAACAC
The DNA here is from genome assembly GCA_050261915.1 of Solirubrobacterales bacterium. Classification (GTDB taxonomy): domain Bacteria; phylum Bacillota; class Clostridia; order Clostridiales; family Clostridiaceae; genus UBA699. Next base: position 34,870 of record JBLNDT010000027.1, on the reverse strand, counting down.
ATCACCATCTTCACTAAGAATGGGTTCATATCCAATTGTTCTAATAAAAAACTTTAAGTTTTCTCTTATATATTTTAAATCATAACAAGTTGAACTAATAAAAACTCTTGGGCTAGCCATCCAGTTTATCCTCCAATAATCAATTTATTGTATTATTCTATATATTATACTACCATAATTTTCATTTATCAACTTTATATGGGTTTAGATTGGTTGCCTGTAATATTGCTTCAAAAATAACCATTAGTCAACCAGATTAATAACTATTATTAGAATGCAAAATAGAATCCCTATACAATATATAACAAATAAAAAAACAAGAGCCATACCATTAACTCTTGTCTTTTAAATAGGTGTTTGTGGGAATTGATATTTTTTCAACAATATATATTCTACATTTATTTCCATTTTACTTCTTTTGGAATTAACATTAGCTCTTACTTAAATCGAAAATTATAGTAAAAATCGTTTCAAATTCATCACTTTCCACCTTGATAATTCCATGATTTTTTGCAACTAACTCTTTTACTATAGCTAGTCCAAACCCATGATCAACTTTTTTGTCTTTCTTGGTAGAAAAGCCTTTTTTAAAAATATTTTCAATTATATCTTTTGGTATTTTCTCTGCATTATTCCCTATTTCAATTATATATTTATCGTCATGAAGGCATGAGTCGAAAAACACTTCTTTCTGATTATAGACTAAATTTTCATCAAATGCTTCAAATGCATTATCTATAAGATTACTTATTATACTTATTAATTCGCTTGATTTTACTTTTAAATTGCTTAGCGAGTCATCTATATCCACCTGAAAATCAATTCCGTTTTCCAGGGCATAATTGCTTTTTATTGATAATAACCCATCAATATAATCATTACCAGTATTTAAATATTTAAAAGAATTATGAATTGAATTTGAAATTTCCGAAACATATTCTTCTATTTTTTCGATGGTATTAGGTTTGTTAGATGTACATAATGCTTTAATAACATTGATATGGTTTGCATAGTCGTGTTTTTCCTTTCGAATAATTGATATGATTTGTTCCATGTTTTTCATGTTAAATTCTTGCACCTGATATTTGTTTTTTATATTTAATAACTTTTCTTTTTCATTTATATCCATTATAGATATGATAGAAAAAGTTATGTAAAGAGCAAACACTACAATATTATACACAAGTATATTTTTAATACCATAAAAGCCTGAACTTATAGCAAATGTTAAAATTCCTAATGTTCCAATAGAAAAAATAAAGTTATGGTATACAGTGTTATTTTTACTAAATAATTTAAATTTCTTTATAGATAAATTGAACTTAAATAACAATAATACAACAATTATTTCCAGTAATTTAGTAATTATCGTAAATATCAGTAAGTAATTTGGATTTGATACAATTTGTTGAATATTTACATTTAGTAATAACATTCCCAATATTCCTACTGACATTTCTGTAATTAATATAAGCGTACTAAATATAAAATAAACTATAATTGCTGAAAAAATATTTATATTAGTAATAAACACTAAAAGTATTATTGTAAAAATACTATTTAAAAACACATGATTAGTAAGATTAACATTGATAGAACTCCAACAAATTACAGTTGTAAATAGTATACTAAACACAACCGTTCTTATTTTGTTTTCTATAAAATATTTTTTTTCATCCATGAAAACCTGAAACATGCTCAATAATATAAGCGCCTCTATAACATCGGTAGTTATTTCTATCAATAATTCCACTTTATATCCCCACATTCATTTGATTATTTTCACTTTGCAAATAAATAACCAGAATATATCATTGATGACACATCCTGGTTATTTATAGAATTATGCCATTACTTTAAAAATTCATCTGGACATTTAGGTTCATAAAAGAAAAACGATGAATTTTGTTGTACCATTAGAGAGCCTAGTAATAATCCAAAGCAACCTAACAAGGTCATTGTTCTTTTTAACACTATATTCATTTTTATCCCTCCATATTTTATATTATTTATATAATTCTATACAAAATTGCCAATTCCTTCAATTTAAACGAAATTATTTAAATTTTATTTTATGCTTTAATCTTTAGATAAATAATAATTAATAATTTCATTATCTAATTCTTGACTAGCTTTCAATATTTCATTTTTATGTCCATGATTTGAAATTAAATCATTAAGCTTGTCCCGAAGCTCAAGAATAACGTCATCATTATTCATATTTTTCTCCATAATTTACATTTAATCACATTATATCTACATATATACATATATTATAACATATGTAATACTCTTTTGCATTAATTTATTAGTTAAATAAAGCGACAATAATTTACATATTCTTTTTTTGCTTTTATAAAAATCTACAAAAAGAAAAAAATACCCTATGAAGATTAATTCATAGGAGCAAATTATTTTAATTTAATTCTTCCATTATTTGTTTTATATTTATATAATTTATTACATTGTTGAAAGTAGTACAATCAATATAATATCTAGATTTTAAATGTTCTGTTTCATTATCTTAATCAATCTTAATATCTCACTCCTAATTTCATCAGAAGATTTATCACTTCCACCTCTTATACAACTCTTTTTCTGACATAGAATATCAGTATTTCAAATAAAATCACTTCCATTATATTCTCTCCTAACGAAGTATATTGTAACTAATATTATTAACTAAATTGTGATACTTCCATTATATTTCTAATAATGTAAAATATCATATTATTTACATTATTGTTTAATATATTGTAAAATTTAGACATAATTAAAAAGAGTACCTAATAAGCACTCTAATCAATAAAATTAACTACATTTCTTTTTACCTAAATAATATCCAACAATCTGTTTATCTAATTCTTGGCTAACCTTTAGTATTTCCCCTCTATATAATGAATCTTCTTTTAAAATTAAGTTATATAGCTTGTCCTTAAGTTTTTCAATTTGTTCCACTATCGTATTTCCTCCTACATAAAAATCACAACATTTTCCATTATATAACAATATTGTATTAATTACAATATATGTAACCATTTTATTTATAGTAAAATCAAATAACATCTATAAATAATATTAATTATTATTTAAATTTTATAAAGCATCCATTTACAAGTATCAACCTCGTACTTACTTTTAAAGAGGTAAAACAACCTTTATAAAAAAAGCTCATGAAAACATATCACAAGCTACTTTTATAATTTATTATTTTATATTTGAATACTCGTCTTTTTTATATATAAGATATTAAGCACCGTCCTATAAAATTATTTTGCTACACCATCTACACGAACATCTGCTAACTTATAAATTGCTCCTCTCTGAAGTGTATCCTTTATACATATCTCTAAAAATACAGGGTCGCCTGTATTAACCATTTCTCTTGTGCCTATAACCTCTATTATTGTATAACCACTTAAACTTAGTTTTGATTTGATGTTTTCCTCTTCATTCGCTGTGATAAATCCATCTTGTTCAACCTGTTTAATTTCTTCTTGACAGACTTTTAAAGCATCTTCTTGTGCCAAATCATGATTACTTGACGTATAGGCTCCAGCAATCATCCATAATATGGCACAAGCAATCAAGGCCTTTATCCATGCACTCACTTCATCCACTTAAATTCCCCCTTACATAAAATACAAATGTCAATTGTAAAATAAGTTTACATAATTCATTCTATTTATACATATACTTAATATTTTAACATATTAACCCATACATGAAAATATTCCTCAAGTATCTTTTACGAATTTAGTGGAAAAGTTCTCTTCTCTTTACTGCCAAATAAATCATTGTAAGCAGTATTAACTTTCATGTCACAATTTTTAGCTTTATTAATTATATCTTGTTGTTCAAGAGTCAGTGATTCTTTATTTTCATTTTCTAAGTCTAGGATTTTCTTACCTTTGCCATATGTATCATGCCCTACACCTACTCGTCTAGCCAATTTGTTTGTCTCTTATGTGGATAGTCTTTGTCGGGTTGGCTGATTTCGGCAACCCCGATTATTAAATTCTTGAAGATATCATTGTTTTGAACCTTAAATGCTTTTCCTGACAATGAAACATAAAATCGTCTAATGTATCATCAAAATTTAATACTGATTTTTTTAACATAAAAAACCTCCATATTAACCAACTAATATGAAGGTTCTTTTAATATTGATATTCTAAATAGGTTGGCATGAAAAATAGTTTATTGGTTTTTTTAAACGATTGTTAACTATTTTCATAATTACCTACTGGTGGAGGATTAACAAGTGCTGGTACAAATATTATGCATACTGAACATGCTGATTCTATTTTTAATGATATGAGAATTATTGAAAAAAATATAGAATGTAACTATACAGAAATCAAAAATAATATTGAAAACTATCATAAAGATTTAGATTTTAAATTTAAATATACTATTAATGGATATATCATAACTGAGATTAATACTGATTTTCAGATGTGTTATTATATTCAAGGTAATAAACTAATGCTTTATTATGATGGCTTTAAATTACAATAATTAATTTAATAAACCATTTCTTTTAACCAATTTTAAGCCATATACTTGCTTGTCTTTATAATAAAAATCGATTCTGGGGCTTGTAGACGGCTGTAGTGATGTTTAAATGATTCAAAATATCTTATGACGCTTATATATGCGAACTATTTGTAATTGGTATTTATATTATGTATAATCAAATAGATGTATAATTGTAATTAATATGTAATATAGCAAAAAAGGTGGTGAAAATATGGCAAAAATTAGTATTGTCGATGTATATAAAATACCTTTATGTCCGTATTGTGAGAAGGAATTGGACACAATAGAACGAATAAATAAGGGTTTTTTTACTTCCACAGTTATTTATATTTGTCCTCATTGCAATAAAGTATTAAGTATTGGTTATGATGCGTAATAAGACGCATCTTTTTTATTATATTACATATCATCAATGCATTATAACGCAAGTGAATACTGTGATTTATTTTTCTTATAGCAAACAACTTATTCAACTTTATACAATTAGCAAATTATAGTTTTTATGTTATAATATATAATATAATATAATTATTGTAATTCATCTTGGAGGTGATCCACATTATAGAAAATGAAAATGATAAAACAGAAGTACCTAAACCAAAAATCTGGAAAATATTATTCAATATAATAATTGTTCCTCTAACAATTTTACTTTTAGGTTTCGCTATAAATTTCAGTTATGCATTTGGATATTTGTTTATTATTATTATCCATGAAGCAGGTCACTATTTCACAGCAAAATTTTTAAAATTAAATGTTACTTGGGGTGGTTTTACGCCTTTTGGAGCATACATAATTCATGAAAATACAAAAAGTTGTAAAGAAAATGCAGTGATTGCTATTGGCGGACCTTTATTAGGAGGTATTCTTGGACTTACATACTTTATAATATATTTTATTACTGGAAATCATACTTTTTTAGCATTAAGCTTCACTTCAATATTATTGAATTTACTAAATCTAATACCAGTATCCCCTCTTGATGGTGGTCAGATTGTTGAAGCAATATCGCCAATATTTTGTTATCTTGGCTTTCCATTTCTGATTTACTTATTTATAAATACAGAGCGATTAAAAACTAGGATCTTATTAATTATCATCATTATAGCAGGCTTATTTAAAACATATGATTTTACAATTAAGTACAAAACTGACTCTTACTATAAATTAGATAAAAATAGTAGAGTTGGGTTTACAATTTTATATTGCATATTAGTGATTTCTTTAGCAACTAGTTCACTATACTTAAATAACGTATTTAATTATGAGCAATTAATTAAAAGTATTGCTAGATTTAAATAACCAAGCATTATAAAAAAGACGTATGACATGCTTTTTAATAAAATGTCATACGTCTTATTTTTTATATTAGAATGGTGATGCAAGCATTATTATATTTGTTATTGCCCAATTTGCAGTTTCAGGTACACCTAATTCTCTAAATATATGATGAAGTAAATCCTCAAATGAATCAGAAATTGATAAAAATTGGTCTGCAGTCTTCAAGATCATTTGTATTTTAAAATATTTTTTTAGACCTGCAGGTAATTTATTATAAATTTTCGTGGAATTTGCTGCTAACCATTTTAAACCTGCTCTTAATGCATCAGTTTTTATACTATTTGTTACAAATCCACTACCAGTTTTTATGCTATCCTTTTTTATAGATTGGCTAATCGATGACACACTATACCTAACCCCATCTATTTCAAAAGTATCATTATTTATGATTTTTATATTTTCCCCTTTTGATTTTGATATAGATGTGTATGTTGCCGTTGTCCTATTAGATGTTGATGCTGCCATTACTTCTGATGAAGAAGTCATTACAAGCGATGTACCTACAGTAGTTGCTATGCTTAGTGCACATAATTTTAATATTAGTTTTCTATTCATGTTAAACCCTCCCGTTATTATGTATTAGTAAATATTACCTCCCCATATATACAATAACATGATTTTTGTGAAATTTTTGTCGTTTTTGGTAATTATTATTAATTTTTTTACATAATTCTCTTAGTCCTATATGATGATGTTCAAAATGAGTTTACATTAATTTTAGACGTGTAATACCATTCCGTTAGCATAAACATCAGTCTATGAGCGCATATAGTGCTTATAGATCTGTTTAATAACGCGTCGTTGAGAACGACACGTTAAGAATATTTAAGGTAGTACAAAATTACGGATACCTTTATTTCGAACTTCGTCAAATTTAAGGACGTTAATTAATACAAAAATAAAAATGCTGCTCCCAATTGGAAACATTTTTAAATCAAATTCATATAGCATAGTTCACTTCAAATTTACTTACGTTACTTTCAAAGTTAATGTTAAAGTTAATAAACTTTGTACATCCATAAATTTAAAAAACTAATCCACCATTTATCTTCTACCCCCTTTTTTCAAGTTACTTAAAGGACTAAAAGATTGATAGTTTTTTCTTATATCTTCATCAGTTAAATCTAAATATGCTTGTTCTGTGACAGTTACACTACTATGACCAAGCACTTTAGAAAGTATGTAAATACTTCCTCCAGCCATCAGAAATCGCTTTGCAAAATTATTTCTCAGTTGATGTGGAGTAATAGAAATATTTATTCTTTCACCATATTGTCTTAGTTTAGTTTCAAAACTTCCAATCGTTAGTTTGCCAGCCTTTGTATTAGGAAATAATAAATCTGTTTCAACATATCTATCTTTATATTGTAGCCATCTTCTTAATTCCTTTTGTAAGTCCTGAGAAAAATAAACACACCTATTTTTTTTGATTTTGTAATTTCAGGTCTAAGCATAATTGACCTATTAATAATATCTAAATCTTCAACAGTTAATTCTAAAGTCTCCCCTACTCTCATGCCTGTATCGAGAATAGTTTGTATAATAACGGTATCCCTATATTCGTGGAATTTAGAATTATCCATATTTTTTAATAAATTTGTAAGTTCAATATCATTTATAAAATCCTTCGGTGTTCTATCAACCTTAATACATTTTACCTTTTTCACAGGATTATTCTTTATTAATCCTTGGTCTGATATAAAAGAATAGAATACCTTAATATTCCTAGTATAATTATTTACTGTAGCAAGTGATACTTTTTTACCCAAATATTTCCTATTGTCTGGACAGTTCGTATGTTTAGTTAGAATATCACTTACAACAGTATATTTTTCTCTTTCTTGCAATGATAAAATATAATCTCGTATTATCTTTTCTGTTACCTTTGTTGCATCAGTGATTTTTAATACATCTTCCAAATACCTTGAAAACAATCTTAAAGTTTGTTCATAGCTAGACATGGTTTTTCTTGATAAGTTTTTTGATTGACAAAAATACATAAATTCATCAATCTGCATATCAATTTTTTTCATAAAAATAGACCTCCCTATTCATTGATTTATTACACCAATAAATAGAAAAGTCTATTGCTTTAGTTTTTTAACATTTATCGCTCTGTTTTTGAAATCCACACACCTTTTTGTAGTCTTTATAGGTGTGGGATTTTATATACTCCATTGATATAACTCAATTTACACTAACTATGACACTTTATTCTGAAGTCTTAATTTATCCGCTACCATAGCTATGAACTCTGAGTTTGTTGGTTTGCCCTTGTCATTGTGAACAGTGTAGCCAAATATTTTATTGATTGTTTCAACTTCACCACGTGACCAGGCAACTTCAATAGCATGCCTTATAGCTCTTTCAACACGGCTTGCGGTTGTATTAAATTGCTTTGCTATAGCAGGGTACAATTCCTTTGTCACCGCAGATAGTAACTCCATGTTGTTAACCACCATTGTTATGGCTTCTCTCAAATACATATATCCTTTAATATGGGCTGGTATGCCGATTTCATGGATTATATTTGTAATTTCACTTTCAAGATCTTTAATTTCATGTTTTGAAGAAGTTAAGCCTTTGCTTCCAGTAAAGGATGTACTTACGCCACTTTCTTCTTCACTTATTGTATTGTTGAACATTTGCCTTATTCTCTTTGTGAATACCTCCATGTCAAAAGGTTTAACCACATAATAGTCTGCACCAAGGCTTATAGCCCTTTGGGTTATTTTATCCTGGCCAACTGCTGATAAAACTATCACCTTAGGCATAGGATTAATATCCATTGCAGCCATCTGTTCTAATACTCCTAATCCATCCAAATGCGGCATTATAATATCAAGTACTACCAAGTCTGGCTTCTTATCCTTTATCAGTTTTAAAGCCTCTAAGCCATCCTTTGCAATTCCTGTAATCATGATATCACTTTGATTTAATAAATAATCACTCAAAATATTACAGAATTCCTTGTTGTCATCAGCAATAATTACATTGATCTTTGAATTCTCCATTTTTAACTTCCTTTCATTATTAATTCCCATATCTTAACAATTCGACAAAACTAATTTAATTCCTTCTTTTTTTAATGAAAAAAGTAAAAATTTTCTAAATAATTTTATTGCTGAATATTTGCCTCCTTAAGCATCCATTCTATATAAACTCCATAGCCAACATCTGGTTTATTTATAAGCACATGGGTAACAGCTCCTATTATTTTTCCATCTTGAATAATAGGACTTCCACTCATACCCTGCACTATACCTCCAGTTTTTTCAAGTAATTCTTGATCTGTAATACAAATCAGCATGCTTTTAGAATCAGGAGCATTTTGGTTAAATAACTTCTGAACCTTAATTTCGTATAGCTTTGGCTCTTCACCGTCCACTGTTGTAAGAATTTGGGCCGGTCCTTCTTTTATTTCAGATATCTTTGCTGCTTTCATTGGTTGACTTTGTTTATTAATTAATTTTTTATCAGTTTTTCCTACTATTCCACATTTAGTATTTTTATTTATTGTTCCAAGAATTAAATTTTCATTTGCAAAGGTTCCCTTTAATTCACCCGGATTGCCTTTAGCTCCTTTTATAACTGAATTAATTGAAGATGATAATATTTCTCCTGAATTTACACTTAAAATTGTTCCAGTATCCATATCTGTTATAGGGTGACCAAGTGCTGCAAATATTCCTGATTTTTCTTCATAAAAGGTTAATGTGCCTATTCCTGCTGTTGAGTCTCTTACCCACAAACCTATTTTGTAAGGTCCTTCATCACTTTTTACAGGTTTTACTTCTTTTGTTAACCTTTCTCCTCTTCTTTCGATCTCAACTTTAATAATATTGTTTTGTAAACTGTTTACTATTGAAGCCACTTGTTCGGAACTTATTATATACTCTCCGTTAATGCTTAAAATGCTGTCACCAATTTCAATGCCTCCCATAGAGCCTGGGCTTGCTACCTTATTGCCTCCAGTTTCAAGATCTGAAAGTGCAACAACCAAAACACCCTTTGTATTAATCCTAACTCCAATAGGTTGACCTCCAGGATATAGGACTACATTTTGGTTTGATTCATTGATTGTATTTCCAATATTTTCAGTGTTACTATTTGCTAAAATCTTGCTAAAACTAACGCTCTTACCTTTGCTGGCAAATATATCCGCAGAAACAACAACTTTATAATGAGCAATTAAACCGATAAACAAAACAGGAATCAATATCCAGCATAGCAGGTTGAATTTTTGTTTTCTCATGTTTTTTTCCTCCTGTCATATTGGATTTCTTTAAATTAAGTTCCCCTTTTAACAGTTTTATTATGCTGTTGTATAGTTTCATGTAAAGTAAATACTTTTATATTTTGTTAACAAAAAAAGCTGCAATGCAGCTTCTTCATTATAATTTTTCCATTAAACCATTTTTTTTAATATTTGCCAGATAAATTAACTCTCTTGCATTTTCCAGTGTGGTATTGGTAACCTTGGCTCCTCCAGTCATTTTTGCAATTTCGGCTTCCTTGCCTGGTTTATCTAGGAGTGTTACCTTTGTATAGGTTTTTCCACCTTCTACTTCTTTTGTTATACAGTAATGAGTATCAGACATGGCAGCAATCTGCGGCAGGTGAGTTACACAAAATACCTGGCGGTTTACAGAAACAATATACATTTTTTCCGATACACTTTGAGCTATCCTCCCGCTTATTCCTGTGTCTATTTCATCAAATATTACTGTAGAGATATTATCCTTATCAACAAATACCGTTTTTAAAGCTAGCATTATCCTTGAAAGTTCTCCTCCAGATACTACTTTTTCCAACGGTTTTGGAGGTTCCCCTGGATTTGTTGAGATCATAAATTGAACTTTATCAAAGCCAATAGGAGTAAATTTATCTGTTGCAGCAATTTCAATTTTAAATATGCTCTTTTCAAGACCTATATAATTAAGTTCATTCTTTATTCGCTTTTCCAAAAGAGCAGCTGAGTCACATCTTATTTTATGAATAACCTGTGCCTGTTTATTTAGAATTTCCTGAAGCTCTTTTTCTTGATTTTTAAGTTTTTCAATAATCTCTGTTCTGTTTACAAGTTCATCATACTGTATAGATGCCTTATCAAGATACTCCAGTATTTCCTTTATGCTTTTGCCGTATTTTTTCTTAAGGCCGCTGATTTGAAAGAGCCTGCTGTTCATCTGTTCCAATTCATTTTCATCATAATATATATCTTCTTTGAAACTTCTGATTTCTTCAATTGCTCCTTCTAGGGAGTAATAAATATTCTGAAGCTCCTCTGAAATGTTTTTGAGGGTTTCATGGGTTCCTTCAATTGTTTTTATGTCCCTGATAACAGTGCCTAAGGTATCGAAAACCGAGGTCGCTTCATTAGTTCCCTCATATAAGATACTATAGGAGTTATTCAATATACTGCCGATTTTTTCTGAATTGGTTAATATTGAAATCTGACTTTGGAGATTCTCTTCCTCACCAACAATTAGCTTTGCACTTTTTATTTCATCAATTTGATACTTGATAAAATCCACAAGCTTTTCATTGTCCCCCTGAGTGCCTGACAGTTCATTTATTTTTGTTTTTACATCATTCATACTTTTATATGTGATTGTGTATTTATCTAGTTCACATTTAATACTATCTTCCCCGAAATAGTCTAAATAATGTATGTGATTTGAGGAATCCAGCATATTTTGATTTTCATGCTGTCCATGGATGTCTAGTAAATTTGAGGTTAGCTTTTTTAAATTTGATACAAGCATAGACCTGCCATTTACTTTAATTATGCTTTTTCCAGATTGAAAGGTTTCTCTTTCTATTATTATCATATCTTCATATTCTATACCAAGTTCATTTAAAATGGACATTGTTTTTTCGTTTTCAATAGTGAAAACCGCTTCCACAAAGGTTTTGTTTTCTCCGGTTCTTATAAAATCCTTATTAAACTTGCTTCCAAGCACATAATTTATGGCATCTATGAGTATAGATTTTCCCGCACCTGTTTCGCCTGAAAATACATTAAAGCCCTTGTCAAAAGATATGCTTAAACTTTCAATTAAAGCAAAATTTTTTATATTTAATTGAAGCAGCATTTATTCACTTATCATTTTTTTCATTTTTTGAGTTATTATCTGGGCTTTTTCTACACTTCTTGCCAATACAAAAATAGTATTATCTCCTGCTATGGTGCCTGCAATTCCATCAAAGTTTAATGAATCAATTGCTTCTGCTGCTGCAGATGCAGAACCGGAAATAGTCCTTAAAATTATGAAATTGTCTATGCTCTCAACCTGGATTACAGTTTGTGAAAAAATGCTTACAAGTTTATTTGAAAGTAAGCTTTCAGTATGCATTATGGTAGCATATTTGTACTTGCCGCTGTCAGACAATACCTTTATAAGCTTAAGCTCCTTTATATCCCTGGAAACAGTAGCCTGGGTCACATTCATACCGTTTTTCTTAAGTTCCTCTGCCAGTTCCTCCTGAGTTTCAATGTCATGGTTGTTTATTATTTCTAAAATTTTAGCATGTCTTGTTACTTTCATTTTCTTCTCCTTCGCCTTCCTTAGTTCTATAGGTTATTTTCTTTCTTAATACTTCAAAATAATTATTTCCATCAAGCCTCATGAGCCTGCATTTGTGTTCCGAGCTCTCAATATGTACCTTTCTCACTTCATAGAGCTCCATCCATTCCTGACCATCCAAGGTTAAAAAAACGTTTTCATCGTTTTTCCCTAAATCTATATCCACTTTAACCTGGTTATGCAGCACCATTGTTCTAATGTTCATGGAGTGGGGACATATAGGTGATACTGATAAGACATCAAGCAATGGATAGATTAATGGGCCTCCACAGGCCATATTATATGCTGTGGAACCAGTTGCTGTAGATACCATAACACCGTCTGAAACCATGGTTGCATAAAAGCTGTTATCCAGGTAAATGTCATACTTTATTATTTTTACCAAAGTTCCTTTAGACAGCACTACTTCATTTAAAGCATTAAAGTTTTCAACTACTCCATTTTGTTCGAAGGTGCAGTTTAACATGGTGCGTTCTTCAATTCTGTACTCACCGTTGAAAAGTCTTTTAATTGCATCAGCTGAATCCTTGCATTCGCATTCCGTTAAAAATCCAAGATGGCCTATATTGATTCCAAGGATTGGAACTTTGTGCCTGGCAAGCTTCCTGGCGGCAGTTAAAAGCGTTCCGTCACCACCAAGAACAATAACCACATCCAGTTTTGAACTGCTCTCATTCTCAAGACCTTCTGAATTTTCATAAATTTTTATATCGGCATTTTTATTAATGCTTAATATATTTTTTATTACTGAATCTGTTTTTTTGCCATCAACATCTCTGAAAGTATTAACGTTTAATCCTATACTATTCATAGTGTGCCTCCGCTTAGAGTTTCATGCGATTTTTCAACCACATGGGCTATTTCATCAAAATTCAATCCAGGGACTTTTTTCTTGGTAAAATAAATTAAATATTCAATATTGCCTTCTGGTCCTTTAATTGGTGAATAGTCTGCATTTATTACACTACATTCAAGTTCAGTAACAAAATCATATATTTTCTTAATCACCTCCAGATGAGTTGACTTTTCTCTTACCACACCTTTTTTTCCTACCTTTTCCCTTCCAGCTTCAAACTGAGGCTTTATAAGGGCCATTATTTCCCCATTTTCACTCAGAAGGTTTAAAGCTACCGGTATTACTTTTGTAAGTGAAATAAAAGATACATCTATACTTGCAAAATCCACCTTTTCACCTAGCTGCTCATAGGTTACATATCTTATATTTGTTCTTTCCATGCAAACTACTCTTGGATCTGTTCTAAGCTTCCATGCAAACTGACCATAGCCCACATCAATGGAAAATACCTTTGCAGCACCATTTTGGAGCATACAGTCTGTGAAACCTCCAGTGGAAGCTCCTATATCCATACATACTTTATCCTGCAAATTTATATTGAATGTTTTTATTGCTTTTTCAAGCTTTAGGCCCCCTCTGCTTACATAGGGCATTTCCTGTCCTTTAAAAGTAATTTCAGAGCTTTCTTTTATCTTTTCACCGCATTTGTCTACCCTCTTGCCATCAACAAAAACATCTCCAGCCATTATGCTTGCCTGAGCACGTTCTCTTGATTGAAATATACCTTTTTTAACCAGAAGAACATCAAGTCTCTCCTTTGAATCTGTCATAATCTACTCCTTTTTACCGGTTAATTCCATTATACTATTAAATATACCTTCTGCATCAAGGCCATACTGCTTAAACAAAAGGTTCACACTGCCATGAGGTATAAACTCATCCTTAAATCCTAAGGTCATTATTTTGATTGAGCTGTTTATGCTCCTTGCCTCTTCTGAAACCATGGCACCAAAACCACCAATAATCAGGTTATCCTCTAAAGTAATAATTGCTTCATTTTCCAAGGCAAGGGTTTTTATCATTTCTTTATCAATAGGCTTAATAAAACATCCGTTTATTACTTTGGATTTTATTCCTGCAGCTTCTAACATATTGCTTGCATCAAGGGCTGTCTGTACCATTCTTCCAACTGCTATTATTGCAATACTGCCCGTATCCTTAATAACTTCCCATTTTCCAAGTTCAAAATTTATTTTTGGGTTTAATGAAGTATCATTTTTATCCCCACCCCTTGGGTACCTTATGGCTACAGGGAAATTGCTGTTAACAGCCCACTCCAGCATTGACTCCATTTCTGAAGTACATTTAGGAGCTGTAATTACCATGTTTGGAATGTTGGATAAATATGATATATCGAATATACCCTGATGGGTTTCCCCATCCTCTCCAACCAATCCAGCTCTGTCAATAGCCAATATTACTGGAAGTTTCTGCATACAAACATCATGAAGTATCTGGTCATATGCCCTTTGAAGGAAGGTTGAATACACAGCAAACACTGGCTTCAACCCTGAATTCGCCATTCCAGCCGCAAGGGTTACCCCATGCTGCTCTGCAATACCTACATCGAAAAATCTATTTGGAAATCTTTCCGAGTATTCCTTTAAACCAGTACCATCTCTCATTGCTGCAGTCAATGCCACCACATTTTGGTTTTTAGAAGCACATTTAATTAATGCATCACCAAAGGCTTTTGAATAGGTAGTACAGCTGCTGCATTCAATTTCACCGCTTTCACAGTCAAAGGGTCCTATACCATGAAATTTGTCAGGGCTTTTTTCTGCATGTTCATAACCCTTCCCTTTCTTGGTAAGTACATGAACTATAACAGGTCCCTTCATGTTTTTTGCATTGTACAAAGCCTGATTAAGCTCTTTAAAATTGTGACCATCCACTGGCCCAATATATTTTATACCCATATCCTCGAAAAGCATTCCAGGAACCACCATCTGTTTGATTCCGTTTTTAAGTTTTTCTAAAGTGTTTGCCATTCCAGAACCAATGTTTGGAATCTTTTTAAGGCTGGATCTAACTCCCTGTTTTAACTTAGTATATTTAGGATTACTTCTTAACCTTCTTAAATACCTGGACATTCCACCAACGTTTTTGGCAATAGACATTTGGTTGTCATTTAAAATTATAATAACCTTTGTCTTCCTATAACCAAGGTCATTTAAGGCCTCAAAAGCCATTCCTCCCGTTAAAGCACCATCCCCTATAACAGCTGCCACCTCATACTTAGCTCCTTTTAAATCCCTTGCTGTTGCCATACCTAAGGCTGCAGATATGGAGGTGCTGCTATGACCAGTTTCAAAAAAATCATAATTACTTTCGCTTTTCTTTGGGAAACCGCTTAGACCGTCGAACTGGCGGAGAGTATCAAACTTATCACTTCTCCCGGTTAATATTTTATGCACATATGATTGATGCCCAACATCCCATATGAGCTTATCTCTGTCTAGATCCAGTACACTGAATAAAGCTATGGTAAGCTCTACTACTCCTAAGTTGGATGCTAGATGTCCGCCTGTTTTTGATACTTTTTCAATTAAAAATTTCCTTATATCATTTGCAAGATGTTCTTTTTCATTTATAGTTAAATGCTTCATATCATTTACATTCTTATAGTCACTAAGTGTTTTATACATATATTTATTCCTTCTCATTATACATTTGTTAATATTATTGCATAAATATATTATTATAGTAGCATTAATATACAAAAAAATCAAAATAAAAAAATTAAATTTTAAGGCTTGAAAAAACCGCTGTTTCTTTACTAGCGGTCTCTGTTCAACAGGTAAAGGGTAAGATGCTCCATAGCCTCAGTATCACCTTTTATACTGTATAAATTCTCCATACAATCTTCAGTAAGGCTGCTGCATATTTCCTGGCACCTGTCTAATCCATATTCAGTTATGAATGTGGTCTTATTGTTTGAAATATCACTTTTTACCATTTTACCCATAACAGTTGTATCCCCTGTTACATCTAAAATATCGTCCTTTATCTGAAAGGCCAAGCCTAGTTTTTCACCATAACTCCTTAGGAGTTTAAGAGTATCCTCATCTGCATTAGCAGCAGTTGCACCAGCAACTATGGAAGCTTTTATAAGTGCTCCGGTTTTTTTACTGTGCATGCAGTAAAGCTGTTCTAATGATATCTTTTTGTTTTCACTTTCCATATCAATAACCTGACCGCCAATCATTCCATCCACACCTGCAGCTTCACTTATAGTTTTGCAGGCTGATATGGAATTAATGGTATTATTTCCCAGGCAATAATTAAACATTATGTTCATAGCTTCATTTAACAAGCCATCCCCGGCAAGTATGGCTATGGCTTCTCCAAAAACCTTGTGGTTTGTTGGTCTTCCTCTTCTTAGATCATCATTGTCCATACTTGGCAGATCATCATGTATAAGTGAATATGTATGTATCATCTCTATGGCACAAGCAAGGGGCAGTACATCTTTATAATCCTTGCCCATAAGAGAAAACCCAAGAAGAAATAAAACAGGTCTTATTCTTTTTCCACCTGCATTAAGACTGTAGGCCATAGCTTCATATATGCATTTTTCATACGTACCTTTATTCTTAAAATATCCTTCAAGCCAATTATTAACATCACTTACAATTGAATTAAGATAAATCTCGCTTTTTTCCACATTATCACCTCTTTATTGCTGGGGCTTTGGTTCAAAATCAACCTCGTCATTAGATTCAGATATTACCTTTATCTTTCCTTCAGCTTCATTTAAGGTTTTGAAAAGCTTGTTGCAGAGCTTTATTCCTTCTTCATAATCTTTCATGGAATCCATAAGGGAAAGCTCTCCATTATCCATTCTTTCAACAATCTTTTCCAGCTTTTCAAACTGTTCTTCATAGGATTCATTTTTCTTAGCCACCTAAGGACCTCCTCTATAATGTTTTTATGCTTGTTTTTATGTTTCCATCCTTCAAGGTTATATTAACCTTTTCAACATTTTTCAAAACAGATATTGAACTTATAACCCTGTTTTCATCATCTGTAATAATGGCATAACCTTTATTTAAAACCTTTAGAGGATTATTTGCCATAAGCAGTGAATTTAGGGCTGCTAAACGATCTTTTTCTTTTTGTAAATTAAACTTCATATGACGTTCCATTGAGTTTTTAAGTTCTGAAAGCCTTGAGTATTCATTTACGATTTTAACCTTAGGGTTCATAAATTCTATTTTTCTTCTCAAAATTTCAAGTTGATTCTTGTTATATGTAAGTCTTTTATTTATGTTTTTTTCCATATTGCTTTTAATATATGTTAATTTTTCATTTGCCTTATTAAGATCAAACACTGCAATTTCAGCAGCCTGGGATGGAGTTGCAGCTCTTTTGTCGCTTACAAAATCAACTATTGTAAAGTCCACCTCATGTCCCACCCCTGAAATAATTGGTTTCTTAGAACCAAAAACAGCATAGGCCAGCTCCTCATCATTAAATGACCAAAGCTCTTCAATGGAGCCTCCTCCTCTAGCTATAATAATAAGGTCCACATCAGTTTTGTCCAGGAATTCTATTCCCTGTACAATTTCCTTGGAAGATCCTATACCTTGAACCTTTGCAGGGTAAAGGAGTATATCAACTCCTTTGTTCCTTCTTCTGGTAACATTTATTATATCTTGAATAGCAGCTCCAGTAGGAGATGTTACAACTCCAATTTTCTTCACAAATGCTGGTATTTCCTTTTTATGAGTTTCGCTGAACAATCCCTCGGATTGAAGCTTTTCTTTTAATTTTTCAAAGGCGGTATAAAGCTCACCTAAACCTTCAAGTTCCATGTTTTCACAGTAGAACTGACAGGAGCCCTCTTTTTCATAAAGGGACACTCTCCCCTTAACAATTACATTCATCCCATCCTCAGGCATTATTTTAAGTTTTGAAACACTGCCCTTAAACATAACACAATTTATTTTACTATAGGCATCCTTAAGAGAAAAATACATGTGTCCGCTGCTGTGGAGTTTAAGATTTGAAATTTCACCTCTTACATTTGAATTGTTAAGTATGAAATCATTATCCATTATTTTTTTTATGTAGTTATTAAGACCTGAAACAGTAAGTGTTTTTATATACATATTACCTGCCCCGTTATTGTTTATTTTTTATTATATTGTCAATAACACCATTGATAAATGATGCTGAATTTTCCTCTGAATATTTTTTTGCAAGCTCAAGACCTTCATTTATAGAAACTTTATTTGGTATATCTATTTCAAACATGATTTCATAGGCACATATTCTCATAATTGTAAGATCAACCTTTGAAAGTCTGTTAAGCTTCCAGTTTACAAGATACTTTTCAATTTCACTGTCTATGGTTTCCATGTTTTCTTGTACACCTTTTATTATCCTGGCTATATATTCCATGTCAATCTCTTTTAGATCTATGTCCTCTTCACTTTTCAAATCACATTCTATACTTTCCTTAAGGTTTAACATTACTGAATCGTAATCTTCCTTATTTATGCTCATCTGGTATAACAGCTTCATTGCAAGTTCTCTAGATTTTCTCCTGTTCATTTCTTCCTCCTAAAGTGTTTATTTTACATAGAAACACCCTCTGATTCCAGAGGGTGTAATACTATTCTTCTACTTCTTCCTTTTCTCCTTCAAGCTTCGGAATCATAACATTTTGAACATGAATGTTAACCGCAGAAACGTTCAGTCCAGTCATGGACTCCACCGCCTTTCTCACATTTTCCTGTACCTGAAGAGCAATTTCTGGAATTTTAACCCCATACTCAACTACCACGTATAAATCAATTGCTGCACTGTTTTCACCAACACTGACCTTAACGCCTTTTGACAGGTTTTTCTTACCGCCTAATATCTGAGTAATTCCGCCTACAAGATTTGCGCTCATACCAATAATACCCTTTATTTCTATAGCTGCAATGCCTGCGATTACGCCTACAACCTCATCGGATATTTTTACGACACCCATATCTATTTCCTGCTTCATGTTATCTTCCATAAAAGTACCCCCTTATCTATTAAGCTGAAACATCTTATCATATATTATAACAAATAGATAAAATTATTACAAATATTATTGTTTAACTTCTATTTCCACGTTTTTGATCTTTGATATGCTTAATACTACATCTTTTATTTCTCTTGTTTCCTTATCAGATAGTTTATCCTTTCCTTTGATAATTATTCTTACACTGCTGTCTTCAACTGAACAAATTACATCATCATAGCCTTTGCCTTTAAGAGTTGTTTCTATTTTTGATTCATAATTGTTGTTCATTGCAAGCATGGTATATTTTTTTGATGCCTCATCTCTATTAGCCTGTGATACTCCCTTATCATCAGCTAAAGCCTTTAAGGTTTGAAGTGTTTCAACATTTTTTTGATCTCTTGTAAGTTTTGTTTCTTCAAAATAATCTGATGCGGTAGATTTGTCTGTTTTTTCAGTTGCTGCACTGCTTGGCTTTGTTACTCCATTTACATAAAGCGGGCTCCTTAATCTTGTAGCAAGAACTCCTGCACAAACTATTAAAGCCAGCAAAGTGACAATTATAACTCCCTGCTTTTTATTCATATTATATTCCCCCTTTTATTTTCTCTAAAGAATTATATGCTATCTTTTCATAGGATATACATTAACTTTATCTTCCGTTATACTAAAAAGGTTCATTACTGCTTTTGATATGCGAAGTTCCGTAAGCTTGCTTTCCGCACCTTCAGCCACAACGCAAACCCCGATAACCTTTGGTTTATAAGTTTTAACAATTAAGGGTTCAGATTTGCTTCCGTCATTTGTTATTACCACGGAAGTACCATTGTTGTTTTGGGTAGTGTTTCTTGTGCCACCTTCGGTATCCTTTTCCTCAGTACTATTTGTGGAATCTGTTATATTAAGAGCTGGCACCTGCTCCTCCCCACACTCAAAGCTCACCATAACCTCAACGGTTCCAACTCCTTCAACCTTTTCAAGGGTTTCCTTAAGCTTGTTTTGTACCTGGGCTTCATAATCATTTACACTTTTTAAATCCGAGCTTTGATTTTGATTTTTTTCTTTGCCGCTGTCATTGCTGCCTGATAAAAAGTTTATGGTTATTAGCATTAGAAGGCCCACCAAAAACAATATGAGCAGGTTGCTTAAGGATTTTTTTTCCATTTTAATGTTTTGTATTTTTTCAAACAATCCTTTAAACATATTATTTCCTCCAAATTAAAGATTATATATTTCTATGGATTTCTGATCTAAATTCAATCTGCCGCTTATGTAGCTTTTAACTTCTAGAGCCTTTCTCATTTCTTCAGGACTAACACTGGTTACGGATTTTGAATCCTGAATGTTTACTTCTTTGACTTTACCAACCTTTCCTTCCTTGAGCCCTATTCTTACACTTTTAATTTCGTAAATTTCATTTTTTTCGTTGTAGAAAGCTTCAACCTTAACATTAAAACTATCCTTTGGATATTTTTCCTTAAGTTCTTTTTCACAGTTGTTATTTAAATTCTCTTGAAAAATCTCTAGTGTTTCTTCAATATTCTTGCTTTTATAGTCTTTGAGCACACTTTTATAACCGTTTTTTTCAACATTTTTTGAAAAATCCTCCGCGAAGGATGCCATATTGTAATTACTATTAAACAAAGCTACTATGGGATTTAAAAAAACTGTTATAAGTATTAAGCCAAGTACAAACTTTGCATACTTTTTCATACTATTATCCGGCAGCACCATTTCCACTGCAGTAATAAAAAATACTGTTGCGCAGATAGTCATAATCCAGTTCTTAAGCTCAAATAACATATTTTATCCTCCTAAAGCAGTTCTTCCAGCAGATGCAACAATGGCAAGCATTATAAAAAACATAACTGATACACATATAAGGCAGGAAGTTATAAGTATCATGGAATTTCCTGCAGAGCTTATGCAGTTTACAAGCCTGCTGTCGCTGATTGGTTCTATTAATGCTGCAGTTAATTTAAACATAAATGCCATAAGCATAAGCTTAATAATAGGGAAAAGTAATATAGCCACAATTATAATCAATCCCACACTGCTTAAGGAATTTTTTAGCAGCAGTGAATATCCTGCCATGGTTGATACTGCATCAGAAAGGCTCTTTCCAACCACAGGCACAAAACTATCCACTGCAAACTTTGCTGTTCTTGCTGTAACCTGATCTATTGTTTTTGAGGAAATCCCTCTAACCGTCATAATCCCGATAAACATTGTTACAACAAACCCTTGTCCCCATAAAACCATTTGATTTAAAAGCTTAGTCAGGTTATCTATTTTATATTCCAAAGACATATTGTTTACAAACTGCAGCACAAATGCCATACATATTAAAGGAATTATTATATCCATAAAAAGGTTGGCACTAATTGTTATAGTTCCAAGGACAATTGGATCCATAACAGCAGCTTGTACAACTCCTCCTGTACTGGCTAAAAGCATTACAAGCACAGGCATAAGTGCATTCATAAAATCAGCCATTTCATTTATTCCGTTTCTTGCAGTATCCACCCCTAGGTAAAAGCTCTTTGATAATATTATTATCAATATGGAATAGCAGGTGAAATATGCGATATTTGATAACCCTTCACTACTAAAGGCTTTCTGCAAATTAGTAAGCAGGGAGCATATTATTGCTATCAGCACAAGGCTTGCCAGTATACTAAAGGATGATTTAAGCTCCTTAAACAAGTATGAATTAACAGCATTTAGTATTTTTTTTAATGATATGTCTCCATCACCTGTCTTAATGTAATTTTGAACATAAGTTTTAGCGTCCAAATCGTTTAACAGTTCGTATTTTGTTTTAATATTTGAAATATAATCATACAGCTCTTGTATTTCATTGCTTTCCATATTGGTCATATTTACTGGAGCTTCCGCTCTTACATTGGATGAAAAGCATATAATAAAAACAATTATCAATATTATTTTTTTCATAAAGCACCTACATAATTTTCATAATTGACTGAAGTACAGCCATAAGAATTGGAATTGCAAGTACAAGTATAAATATTTTACCCGCAAAATCCACCTTTGCTCCAAGACTTCCCTCCCCTGCATCTTTACAAATTTCACTGCAGAAAGAGGCTACATATGCTATTCCAAGTATTTTAAACACAGTGTTTAAATAAATAAAATCTATATTTGCCTTATTTGAAAGCTGCTGGAGAAACTGCAGTACCGCTGCTATTTTCCCTGCCATAAAAAGAAATATTATTATTCCTGCCCCTATGCTGATTTGGACTGCAATATCATCTCTCTTACCTCGGAAAAACATCAATATAAAAAGTACCGCTAAAGAAAAAGCTCCTACTTTAATAATATCCATTTTTATACCTAAAGCTGAAACATGGTTCTTACAGTATTAAACAACTTGTTAACAAGTGTAATAACCATGGTAAGAACTATAACTATTCCTGCTAAATTTGCTACCACAGCAAAATCTTTTTTTCCACTGGATTCCAGCACTTTATCCAATATCAATATCAGTATGCCTACAGCAGCAATTTTAAATATTAAGCTGATATCTAACATAGTTTCCTCCTTAAACAAACAATATTGCAATCATAGTTCCTGCAGTAAAACCCAAAGTCCTGTACATTTTAAGATTCTTATCCATCTTCACAGAGGCAGAGTTAATATTTGACTTTATATTTTCAAGAGTAATTGAAAATATCTTCTTTTCTCCCTCCATATCTGATTCACCTAGATTTCTGGAAAAACTTAATATTAAACTTAAATCATCCTCATTAAAATATATATCACTTTTATTTTCTTCCAGGCTGCTTTTTACAGCTTCATAAACATTTGCAATTTCCCCTTGGTAAAGGAGTTTTGCTATACCTAGAAAAATGTTTCCAATTGGATTGTCTGCTTTTGTATGAACATTATAAAAGGCCTCAGGCAGCTCAGTGTGAGTGTATATTATTTCATTTTGCAGATGGTAAAGACATCTTTGTAGTTCTAATAGCTGATCTCTTCTTTTTTTCAGGGCTTCTCCAAATAAAAAACCCATCAGTGTTGTGGCAGCTACTACCATAATGCACGCTAATCCCTTTAACATGGCTCCTCCATAATGATTTTATTTTTTGTAATGTCATAAATATACTCCACTGTACCTGCGCCATTTCTACAGCTTAGAACTACAGCCCTTTTGAACACTTTATTTTTAATTAATTCATTAAAAACGGGCCTTTTATATAAATCCTCAAGTCCTTCTCCGTGAATAGTTGTAATCATACCTACACCTGAGTTCATGGCTGTTATTATGCTGGCAGCATCTGCTTCAGTTCCTATTTCATCACAAACAACTACTTCAGGGGCCATGCTCCTAACTGCCATAATTATCCCCTGACTTTTAGGACACCCATCCAATATATCTGTCCTTACTCCAACGTCCAATTGGGGTACACCTTGGAAACACGCTCCTATTTCACTTCTTTCATCAATGATGCATACTTTTTTTCCCTTAGCCCCGTTCCTTCCATTTGATATATTCCTTGCAAGATCCCTGACAATTGTGGTTTTACCACATTTAGGCGGTGAGATTATTATTGTATTTAGTACATTCCCGTTTTCAAATATGTAATTAATTATTTTATCAGAACACCCTATGAGTTCTCTGCAAATCCTGAAATTAAGTGATCCAGGGTTTTTTATGGTTTTAACATTATTCCCTTCAACAACACATCTTCCGCATATACCTACCCTATGTCCACCTTTTATTGTTATATATCCATTTCTAAGTTCTTCCTCAAAGGCATATATGGAGTAACTGCTTATTTTTTGTAATATTGATTTTATATCTTGGCTGTTTACTATATAGTCAGTTAACCTTTCCCCTTTTCCAAAATGTAATGAAAGAGGCTTTTCTGACCTAGCTCTTATTTCCTGAAGGTTGTCTAGATTTTCACATTTATTTAATTCCCGCCTTATACCTTCAGGAAGAATATTATAAATTTCATTTGTATCTATTTTTTTCATCTCCCTTCTTTATATAAGTTTTATGTACAAACCTTAAAATTATTCCAAATAAAAAAAATATCCCCTAAGGGACAAAAAAAATGCACTGCATATTTGCAGTGCATTTAGAATGTTAATCTTCGTATATCTCTTGTTCTAGCACAATAGCTTTATGGCAGTTAGGACATGTGATTTGTTCCATATCCTTCATAATTGCAGGATCCACATATACAGTTTCACCGCAGTCTCCGCATATTAGCTCAACAAAGTCTTCATCATCTTCGTAATCATCTTCGATATCATAAAGGTCATCCTCTACAAAAGCTAGATCCTCGTCGATATCATTCAAATATTCCTCAAGTTCTTCTTGATTTTCGGAAATCACATCAATTTCCTGGGCTATCTGTTTCAATGTCTCAATAATCTGATTTATAGCTTTGCCTTCCTTTGTGGTTTTATCAAGCTCTAAGCCTTCCACGTAGCCGCTTAAAAATGCTACTTTTGAAGTTACAGAATTCATATAATCACATCCTTACCATAATATATTTTAATATGTCCTAAACTCTTTCCATGTATTCTCCGGTTCTTGTATCTATTCTGATCATTTCACCTTCGTTAACGAAAAGAGGAACTCCAACAACAGCACCAGTTTCAACAGTTGCAGGTTTTAATACATTTGTTGCAGTATTTCCTTTTGCACCTGGTTCAGTGTGAGTTATCATTAATTCAACAAAGTTAGGAGGTTCTACTGAGAATGCTTCTCCCTTATGGAATTTAATTACTGCAAACATGTTTTCCTTAAGGAATTTGATTGCATCCTCTACCTTTTCTTTGTTTAAAGGAACCTGTTCAAAAGTTTCCTGATCCATGAAATAGTATAATTCTCCGTCTGAATATAAGTACTGCATTTCTTTTCTTTCAATTACTGCTTCCTGAAGTTTTGCAGTTGGGTTGAAAGTTGTATCGGTAACTGCACCGGTTTTTACATTTCTTAATTTTGTCCTTACAAAAGCAGCTCCTTTACCAGGTTTTACATGTAGAAAATCCACCACTACAAAAACTTGTCCATCTTGTTCAAATGTGGTTCCTTTTCTTAATTCTCCTGCTGATATCATTTAAGTATACCTCCAAAATCTTAATTCATTTATATTATAACCCTTTTCAGGCAATTATACTTATTTATATGCAAATCATTTCTTTAGGTGATTTTGTCAAATTCCTGCTGCCATTTTCAGTAATAACAAGCATATCTTCTATTCTTACCCCGCCAAAGCCGGTTAGGTATATTCCAGGTTCATTTGTAACTACCATGCCCGGTTTTAATAACCCTGCATTTCTGTATCCAATTGTAGGAGCTTCATGTACTTCCCTTCCTACTCCATGACCTAGACTATGACCAAAATTGTCTCCATATCCCTTTGAAGTTATATAATCTCTGGCAATCTTATCCACATACATTGCAGGTATTCCAGGTTTGTATGTTTTTCCGGCAATTAACTGTGCTTCCAAAACAATATTATATATTTCCTTCATTTTATCATCTGGTTTTCCAAGCACAAGTGTTCTTGTCATATCGGAGCAATATCCCTGGTATACACATCCATAGTCCAAAGTTAAGAATTCACCTTCCATAACCTTTTTATCAGTAGCTTCACCGTGAGGGAGACTTGACCTTGCTCCTGAAGCTACAATTGAAGGAAATGAAAGGGCACTGGCACCATTTCTTTTCATGAACATTTCAAGTTCCAGACCAATTTCAACTTCAGTCATCCCATAACGTATGAATTTAATCATGTGTTCCATGGCATTATCAGCAATTTCTGCTGCCTTTTCCATAATTACAAGTTCTTCTTTGTCCTTTATTACTCTTAGATCTTCAACCATGCCATCTAGCGGCACCATTTCACATTTAAAATGTTCTTTATAGGTATTATAGTCTTTATAGGTTAATACGTTTTCTTCAAATCCAATAGTTTTTACATTATTGGTTTTAATAAGTTCTCCCAAAAATTCAGCAAGAGTTTTATTTTTGCTGTACTGTAATACTTCGAATCCTTTAACCTGATTTAAAGCTTGTTCTGTAAACCTAGAATCAGTTATAAAAAATGTTTTGTCCATGGTTATTAATGCAAAGCTTTCATTTCCAGTAAAGCCGCTTAAATAATTTCTGTTATGATCTCCTGCCAAAAACACACCATGTATTTTCTTTTTCTCCATTTTTTCTCGAAGCCTTGAAATTCTGTCTAAGTACATAAAATCCTCCTGAACATACTTGTAACATGTTAACCAATGTTATTTTATCAAAACTTGTGATTATTTGCAAATAATATTAGGTAAATAATTAATAACTGCACTTATTTTAGTCATATTATTTTCTACTGATACATTTATATTGCTAATTGTCTTAATTCCATCTAAGGAACTTATTTTATTCAGCATATCTCCTGCTTTATTAAGGTTACCTTTTATTTCAACAACAGCAGTATTTTCCCCCTTTTCACCCCCTTCAATCTTAATAATATCTAAATTATCATATTGCAAAAGCTCATTAACAAAACTGCTGCTTGAAATAATTTTTTCATCTTCAGAATATGCTTTAAAACATGAAATTGTTCTGTTTAAATCCATTATGTTTAAATTAAGATTATAATCCTGAAATGTTAAAAGTAAACCTGAAATTAATAAAGCTGTAATTACTGCAGGATAATACCAAAGCTTTATCAAATAACCACCTCTATCGATATTTTTAATTTATACCCCTTGTTTTCAACTTCTGTTTTAAAAACACTTATTAGTTTATACTTCTTTTTATCCTCTATCTGTTTGATAATTTTACTGTAGCTGTTATTATCACCTATATTTGTTTCAAAACTAATCTTTTTGTTTTCAAATTTTATATTTTCACAATCTATTCCTGAAAAGTCTGATATAAAATAGTTCAGCGTGGTTAATTCACTTGATTTATTTTCAGCCTGAGCCTTGATTTTTTCATTTTCTGAAGCTGATAATGATTTTCTTTTACTTTCCAAAGTATTAATATCACTCATGTTTTTAACAAATAATGTAATTAGTAAAATATTGATGAGCCCTAAAACAACTGCTGTGTTCCTATATAAAATCTTATGCTTCTTTCGTAAAACCTCTTTATACCAAGCTGGTAAAAAGACTATTTTTTTCATATTCTTTCACCTAAGTTTATTAATTCAAACCCTTTTGCAAAATAATTACTAATTATATTTTCCTCGATATTTAAGTGATATGCAGTTTTGATTATTTCATTTGACTTAAACTTTTCCTCTAAAGTAAATTCATTTACAATTTTATTCATTTCTACAATATTATTTATAACTTCCATTAAGTAAATCCTATCAAAATAAATAAAAACAAAATAATAATTTTTGTGTTTTATTTTCCTATGGTATTTTTCAAGCACATGAAACTGCACTGGAATTACTGATTTAATTATTCCCCCAGCTTCTATTACACTGTTTATTGTTTTTTTATCCTCAAAGTGAAAGCAGAACACCCTGGCATGTATTTTATTGTTTGATTTAGATATTATGGAATAGTCGAACATAATGTTATCATTATTTTTATATCTTAAACTTAATTCCCCTCGTATAACATCGTTTAATGCAAACCTGTTCAGTTTAGGAAGTACCATGTTTAAAATATAAACCTCTTCATCTTTTACAATAAGCTTTAATTTTTTTCCTTTTAAAATCTGCTTTGAAAAATCTATTTCATCAATATTTATACATTGTGTCTTAATCAATTTCAAAGAACCCCCTGTTTATATGAAAACTTTAAAGGAGTATAATATATCTCGCCGTTTTCAATTGTATAATTAAGAATTTCTTCCATTAAAAAAATTCCATTTACATAATAACAAAGATAAAAAACATCTTTATCTTTGTTATAAACCATATAAGATTTATCCTGCCAGCTTTTGTGGTTTCCCTTTGTTAACAGCTCCTTTATGCACTCTGCATTTATGTTCGCTGCATTACTGTATATAAAGCTATCCATATCGGCAATAAGATATTCTCGGTCTTTTTGTATATTGTCTGTTTTTTCTATTTTTTTAACAAAATTAATATTATTGTTTCTTTTAAGGCACTCCATTTTAAAAGCACCTAACGCTGCTGTAATACATAATGAAGCTATCATTAGAGTATACACCAGAATAAATCCCTTTTTACTTTTTCTGCTTTTGGTAATATACATCTTCTGTAAGCCTTCCCTTTTTGTGTAGTTATTAATATAAAAATTGCACCCCCATTCTTAACAGCTTCAAAGGAACCGTTTTTTTTCATTACATTGTTAACAGTTCCATAGTAGCACTGATAATATGATATTATAAGGTTTCCTGAGGAGTCTCTTCTTATCCAGTCACTGCCTTTTCCATCTCTTCTAACAAGTTCTATCATATTATTATTTACAGCTGTACACTCTGACGCATCTACCATCATTTCAATAAAGTCAAAAGCCTGATTAACATAAAAAGTATCCCTGCTTTCAACTATGCTTTCATTGAATGCTTTTAAATACCTTGCACCTAGTATTATTTCAGAGCATAAAAGTATACATATCAAGGCTGTTGAAACAATAACCTCAATAATGGTAAATCCTTTTTTCATAATGGGTTCCTTTTATAACTTCCCTTAAATAATTCAGTTTTATATAATTCATTTTCAGTTTTAAGTATAAGAGTTGCCTTAATAACCTTATCTCCTTCAAAATTTAAATATATGTAAGGAACATGCTTTGGTTCAACACTTGTAAAAATTGATTTTGATCTATTGTCCTTAAGTAATTCATAATCCATGTTTTCATTGCTAATGTAAACCCTATTATCATTTTTAAGAGTTAAAATGTCATTATAGCTATAACTGCTTACCATAATAGTTTTAATCCCTTCCAAATAAGAGAGGTTTTTGTTTAGGTTATTATATTGATTTTCCAATTTTTTCGAATTAATCATTAAAGCCAGGGCAAAAGAGGACATCATTGCAAAAATGCTAAGGCTTAAAATAACCTCAAGGATTGTAAAACCTTTGTTAGTTTTTGATATCCACATATGAACTCCCTACGCATATTGTAGCGCAGTGATTACCTCCTTCCCTGTCTTTAAAGTTAATTGTGCATGCATCCGATGTAAAACCCTTATTATCTATAAACACCTTATTCTGAATAAGATTTAATCTTAAGTCCCCAAAACCTTCAGGAAGATAAAGGCTGCTTACAGTACTTGAATTGGAGATGAAAATAATTTTGTTTTTATCAGTATGAAAATATAAATAACCGCTTTGGTTATTATCCCTGCAGTATTCCTTTGAACATACTACAAAATTCATTAAAGAATTTGCAAAGATATTACAATCCATATCATTTGTATTTTTTGAAAAGTTCCTCAAACTCATGAAGTTATATCCAAATAATATTGTTATCATTGAAACAACCACTATAACTTCAACTAATGTGAACCCTTTTTTACTGTGGATATATTTTATTTGTGGTATCACTTCCTTTATACACAGTAAAGTTATTGTTGTCGTCTATAGCTGTGTTATAATTTTCACTATCGCTTGTAAAGCTTACTTTAATGCTCTTTTTATCATCTGCCACTGTAGTACTGACACCCTGTGCTCCTGTTAATGTACTGACAGCACTAGTTACTGCAGCTGCATCAAATATGCCCTCATGTTCACTGTAACTTGACATTGCAGCAGTTTGAATCTGTTTTCCAGTATTAATTGCTTTAGTTTCTCTAGCTTTAGCTTGATAGCCTGCAAATTTCGGAAACAAGAACCCTGCCAATACCAACAGAACTGCAATTACTACAATTAATTCTATAAGGGTAAATCCCTTATTTGTTCTTTTTATCATTAATAATCCTCCTCATTTAATTGCATCCATTACGCTCATCATTGGGAGCATAACAGACATAATAAACCCGCCTATTATAAAGGCCATTGATATTACTAAAACAGGCTCGATAATGCTTACAATTTTCTTTAACACCTCCTCTAAATCTCCTTCAAAATAGCTTGCTGCCTTTATTAATACCTCTTCAACCTTACCTGTTTCTTCACCGGTTCTAACCATTGTTAAAAAAATTTTATTGTTTATTCCTGAATTCGAAAGAGCAAAATATAAGTTCTCACCTCCTTTTATAAATTCAACACAATTTTTGATTTTATTTCCAAAGGCTACATTGTCAACTATTTCACTACATATTTCCAAAGCTCTTATTATATTTAACCCTGAACCCAAAAGAGTGCTTAAACTCCTTGAGAACTTTGACAGGAGCATCTTTTCGTAAATTGTTCTTATAATAGGCAGCTTTAATTTAAGCTCGTGAAACTTTAACTTTCCTTTATTTGTTTTAAGATATTTGCTTAAAGCCATTATAAAAGAAATAAATAGGAATGATAAAATCACAAAATTGTTGCCTAAAAACTTACATAAATTAATTATGTTTAAGGTAGCTTCAGGCATATTACCACCTAAGTTTTTAAGGGTATCTGCAAACTGCGGCATAACCTTAAGCATTAATATCATTATCACAGATATTGAAGTTATAAAAACAATTGCAGGATATGTGAGACTGTTTTTAACTTTTCCAAGCAGTATGCTGTCACGGTTATAGTATTCCTGGAGACTTCCCATCACTTTTTCAAGATTTCCCGAATGTTCTCCAAGCTGTACCATTTTAATAAAAAATTCAGGAAATATATCCTTATGGGACTCTAAACTTCTGTGTAATTCTTCGCCATTTACTACATTTCTGTAAATGCTGTTAAGCTTTGCATTAATTCCCTCCCTTTTTTCCATGGCTGCTACCAGATAAACAGCTTCAGAAACTGAAATTCCAGCATTTATCATTAAATACAATTGTCCCGATAGGTTTGCAAGTTCTTTCAAACTATACCTTCTAATCCTGAACAAGTATCTATTTTCCCTTGCTGCAGATAAAAAATATCCCTTTTCTCTTAACATAACTGCAAGCTCAATTTTGTTGCTTCCATGGTATTGTCCTTTTATTTTTTTACCATGAAGATTTACTGCAGTATAGGTTATAATAGGTACTCCTCCCTTCTAGACACACAAAGTAAGTCTATTGTATTCCTCTAAAGTTGTGATTCCGGTCTTCACAAGTTCCCTGCAATTTTCCTGAATAGTCTTCATTCCTGATTTTATATTGTACCTTCTTAATTCCTGAACATCTCCGGAACTTTGGATTATTCTCTTCCTTGCTTCGTCCATTTTGCTGAATTCATAAATTACTGTCCTTCCAATATATCCAGTCCTACTGCATTTTAAACATCCAGCCCCTCTATATGATTTTTTCAATTCATAAAAATCACTCTTGATTTCCTCCTTGCAATATGGACAGATTTTCCTCACAAGTCTTTGTGCAATAGTTCCGATCATAGCATCACATACAAGGTATGGAGGCACCCCCATATCTATAAGTCTTAAAACAGAAGATGCAGAATCATTGGTATGGAGAGTAGAAATTACAAGATGACCTGTGAGGGCTGCTCTTACTGCTATTTTAGCTGTTTCTTCATCTCTTATTTCACCAATCATAATCACGTCTGGGTCTTGGCGTAAAATACTTCTTAATCCCTCTGCAAAGGTAAGACCTGTCTTATTGTTAACATTAACCTGGTTTACTCCACTTAAGGAAAATTCCACTGGGTCTTCAATAGTGACTATATTTTTCCTTGTTTTATCCAAAGTGTTTATCATTGAATACAAAGTTGTGGATTTCCCGCTGCCAGTTGGTCCTGTTACAAGGATAATTCCATGTGAATTTCCAAGTATCCCTCTAATAAAATTTTCTCCCTCTATATCAAAGCCAAGATCGTTAAGTTCAATTTTTTCTCTTGAACTGTATAGAATTCGAATTACTATTTTTTCACCATATACTACCGGCAAGGTAGATATTCTAAAATCATAGCTGGAATCATTATATGTAAAGTTCATTTTTCCATCTTGCGGAATTCTTTTTTCAGTAATATTCATCCCAGCCATCACCTTAATCCGGGTACAAACCAAAGGATATATTTTCTTTGGTACATTTATATATTCACGAAGCATACCGTCAACCCTGTACCTTACCTTTACATGGTCTTTAAATGGCTCTAAATGTATATCACTTGCTCTAGAGCAAACAGCCCTTACAATTATTGAAGATGTTAACCTTATTACAGGTGAGTCCATTAATGATTCGCTTTCCTTATACTCCCCTTCAGAGCGGAAATTATATTCATGCTTTAGACTATTTAAAGCGGATTCAGTATTGCTCCTGGAAAAGCAGCTGCTAATTGCTGAAATAACCTGTTCCTTATCAGCCTTATAAAAATCCGCTTCCCTTCCAGTTAAAAACTTAATTTCATCTAAAATATTCTGATTTGGTTTTTCAGTTGCTGCTATTAAAATTCTGCTTCCTTCCGTTTTAAAAGGCATAATACAATTTTTAAGGCACAATTCCTCCGGAAGGAGATTTACAGCTTCTATATCTATAATTGAGCTGTCCAGCTCTATATCAAATATAAGTATCACCTCTTAAAATAATTATTGTCTAAACCTAATGTTTTAAACAAAAAATAAAAAAAGACCTTGATAATTTTTTCATCAAAGCTTTTTAACTATTAACATCCTCATATACTTTGTATTTACCATTGTAAACAGAGAGCAAACTTATAGATTTATCTTTTGAATTATACTTATAACCCCCCTGCATAGATATAAAATATACGTTTCCTGCCTTATTAATACATAGATTTGAATCTTTTTCTATGCTGACCTTTCGGCTCACACCTTGCTTTAAAATGAAAATAGTACCCAGTTAAATGACACCGAATACTATTTTTCAATCTGATTCAAATTTCGTATAATAAAAAGAGGGAGCAATTTATTATACCTATTATTAATTGCTATATTTATATTATAATTGGAAGTTATGTCCATTTTATGTATTATTTTAAAACATTCTTTTAATATTAGTAACTTGAAAAAAATCAGCACCCGGTTAAATGACACCGGATGCTTATCATGTGGAGTGATTGTAAATATAATAAAAGGGGGATCCTTATATTATACTATTTTTGTTCCTTGCTATATTTATATATTAAATCCTAATTATGTCACGATTATGTGAAACTCAAATTAATAGTTTGTGAAATATGAGGCACCCAGCTAAATGACACCAGGTGCCTTTTTAAATTCTTTTGCATTTTTTCTTGTAGCACGTAACATATTAATGTAATTATGAATAGTATGTTTGTGTAGTTATATTAGGAGAAATGAACAATGTTTTATTACCAATATCCATATTCTCAATCCTACAGAGCTATATATCGTATAACCATAAATACGAAAACTCATACTCTTACTTTATTTAGAAATAATATTGTTTACAAAACTTACAAGGTTGCAGTGGGGAAACCCTCTACACCTACTCCTAAAGGAACTTTTAAGATAATCAATCGAGCTATAAACCCAGGCGGTCCTTTTGGTACTAGGTGGTTAGGTTTAAATGCACCCTATGGTGACTATGGAATACATGGTACAAATAATCCTTATTCAATTGGTAAAAACATTTCTAATGGATGTTTAAGGATGTTTAATAACCAAGTTATTGAGTTAAGCAAATTTGTTTCTATCGGTACAGTAGTTACAATAGTTTAGCCATGTATATCTTTTATGATGACACTTATATAAATTATCTACCCGGTCTTGTAATCTTAACGTTTTAAAACCACCTTCATATTTGCCAACTTAACAAGCTCTTTTGATATTCGTCTGTTTTGTCTTAAGTTATTGCCTGGAAGTCCACCTGGGTATTACTGATAAAATATCAATAGTTCATTACTTGTAGTCACCTATCGTTCCAAAATTATATGTCTTGTCATATGCAGGGTTACTTGAAATAAAGTGAATAATTACTGGTGCATTGTCAGCCCTTGGGTATTTATCAAACAAAAATCTGTCCGCTTGCCGTAAGGCTTTTAATGCTGTAGGCATTTCATTATAAAAAATCCTATTTCTAATATTTGAATTTCCACTTACCCCCTTACCATCAACAAGCACCGAGCCTATTAATGCAAGCGCTCTTTCATTTTTTTCCCAACCAATTCTTACATCATCATGCATTTTGGTAACTTGATCTTCAGCATAGCTTTCGGCTATAAACACAAATAGTTCCGCAGTTGTATCTGAGTGAGTTATAGTATATTTTCTGCCTAAAACAGGCTTATAAGGCTTGATTGTATCACGATACTGTGCAAACACCTTTTGGGGATTAAACTTTCTCATATACTGGCCCTCCAACAGAGTTTTTTTATTATTATATTCGGAGTTCAAAAATATTGCTCTTAGAGCTAAAACGGAATCTCCCCTTCCTCATCCACCGGCACCATGCTTTGTGGAAAGTGGTTCCTGCTTTTATCCCCCCATTCAAGGAACTGCACCTCATCAGCAACTATCTCGGTTATATACCTCTTACTACCATCCTTGGCATCAAAAAACCTAATGTTTTAAACAAAA
>JBLNDT010000026.1:0-37943 GCA_050261915.1 Solirubrobacterales bacterium | reverse complement strand
TATGGGTTTGTGCCGGAGTATGCGTATTAGGTTCATTATTAGCATTAGCTGCTAAACTTGAACCAGTTAAACATAAAGAAAAGTAATCCACACCAGGCGGTATTGTGTAAAAGCAATACTGCCAAACTTAAAAATATATATAATTCTACCGAAAATGTCTTTATACTTATAGTTATAAATACAAGGGGGAATAATTGTGAATGCAAAAGTAGGTAACAAAAGGTGGAAAATAGTATTACTATTAACATTATGTTACATTGTTTTATATATGGATAGATCTTGTATGTCTATGGCTGGTCCAAGTATGATGAAATATTTTGGCTGGAGTGCTACACAATTTGGATTAGTTTCAACTGCCTTTTTCATAGGATATGCCTGTACTCAGCTTCCAGGGGGATGGCTGGCAGACAAATTAGGAGGCGGAAGGGTTGTTATGTTTGGGGCAATTTGGTGGTCCGTATTTGTTTTTGTAACACCATTTGGAGCAACCTTAGGACTTATGATACTGATTCGTATAATGATGGGCTGGGGGGAAGGGGTTTCCTTACCAGCTATGGGTACAATAATAGCACAGTGGATTCCAAAAAAGGAATCCGGTTTAGCATGGGGAATGAGCATAATGGGAGTTTCCATAGGTATTGCACTGGCAATGCCCCTATCAGCCTGGATAATTAAAAATTGGGGCTGGCAGATGGTATTTCACTCCTTTGCTTTTCTAGCTCCTATTTGGGTAGTTGCATGGTGGAAACTTGGAAAAAATAAACCTGAACAGCACCCAACCATAACTAAGGAAGAAATTGAATATATAAGGGCTGATCAAGGTGTTATGCTTGACAATTCTGGTGAAGTTGTAAATTTAACTTCAAAAGATATATTTTCAACTCCATCAGTATGGACAGGAGCAATTTCATTTTTCTGCACAAATTACTTGTTTTACCTTTTTATGACATGGCTCCCTACATACTTTGTAAAAGGCAGAGGTTTTACAATGGGCTCTAGTGCTATTTCATCCATGCTGCCATACATTGTAGCTACCTTCACATATCCACTAGGTGGATATTTAGCAGATAAGGCAGCTAAAAAGTTTGGACACAATTGGGGGAGAAAATTATTTCCTTTGATAGGTATGGTTGGAGCAGGTGTTCTGTTAATATTAGGGTCACAGGCGCCAAGCCCAGTAGCAGCAGTTGCGTTTATATCAGCATCAAATGGAGTACTATGTCTAACTATGGGTGGGTACTATTCAATGCCATTGATTTTTTCACCTAAAAATGCAGGGAAAATTACGGGGCTTTATGCAACTTGTGCAACAATAGGAGGAATACTTGCACCACTCATCACTGGAATGGTTGTAGATCATTATGGTTATGCCTATGCATTATATTTAGGTGCTGCAATATCCATAACTGGAGCATTAATTCTATCTACAAGTCAAGTAAGGCCTATTGTTCCAATATCCGAAAGAAATAAATAATTAGCATGTTTCTTTAAATTTCCATATCATCACTAAGACAGGGTATATAAAAACCCTGTCTTTTTCCTTGTAAAATACAAAAGTTTATTATTAAATAAACGATACTAAAATTAGTAAAGTAATTATCCCTGAGGGTGGTAAATATGAAAGATGAAAATAAGAAATTTAAAAGAAATATTCCAGGAATTATAAAAGCCATATCATATGAAGAAGATCCAGAACTGATAGGAATATATGAAAATATCATGGTAAGCATGTTTGCATCAGTACTGCTTTTTTCTGCATCTATTGTAAATTTTATTGTTAGATACTATTTAATACAGGAAAGTTTTACAGCATGTATTTTCAGCAGTAGTATTTTACTGATGCTGGGTATTGGATTTGAAATTGCATCTAGAGCTAAGTTAACAAGCAAGACCATGACTATCGTAATTTCAATGTTATCCTTTGCTACAACTGTATTTATTTGTACTGACTACTATTATATAATTGGACCGGCAGTTTGGACTGCAGCATTTATTCAAGTGCTGCTGGCTATGATAAGAATTACTAAAACTATGCTTTATTTCCTTACTTCTGCAATAGTAGTATGCAGTTTTTTAGTATTTATGAATTCATATAACTGGGTTTATTATCAAATGAGCAGCATCTACTATACTGTACAGTTTGTTTTGTTTTTAATAATATGCATTATAGCTTTAGGGGTGCATAAGGTATATGCCAACCGTTACCTTAAAATAAGAGAACAGTACCAGGAATCAAGGAAAAACAATGAGGACATAGTTTGTTTATACGAAAAGGTAGCTGCTTCGGAAGAAATAAACAGATACCTTGCATATCATGACCATTTAACAGGACTCCCTAACAGAATGTTTCTATCAGAACAGTTAAATCGTGCAATTCAATTATCAAACCGAAAAGAAAAATTTCTTGCAGTAATTTTTTTAGACCTTGATAATTTTAAAATGGTAAATGACAGCATGGGACATACAACAGGGGATAAACTTCTCATGGAATCCTCAAAAAGACTGGTTGGTATTCTTAGGGAATGTGATATTATTTCCAGAATAGGGGGAGACGAATTTATTATTCTAGTAGAAGATGCAGAAAACATGGATTCTATTAAATTAGTAGCTGAAAAAATACTCAGCAATCTTAAACGACCTTTTAAAATTAATAATCAGGAGTTTTTTGTTACCACAAGCATTGGTATATCCGTTTATCCAAATGACGGGGTTGATGCAGATACATTGATTAGAAATGCTGATATTGCAATGTACACTTCAAAGGCCAACGGTGGGAATCAATTTATATTATGTACAGATGAAATGAAGAATAAAGGTGTGGAAAATGCCAGACTCAGCAATTATTTATATCATGCAATAGAAAGAAATGAACTTGAATTATATTATCAACCTCAAGTAAACACAGTTACAAATAAGATAGTTGGGTTAGAAGCACTTATAAGGTGGAATAATAAGGAGCTTGGTTTGGTAATGCCGGGTACATTCATACCGGTTGCAGAAAAAACAGGATTAATAATTCCAATTGGAAACTGGATTTTAGAGCGTGCATGCAGGCAGAACAAGGCATGGCAGGAAGCGGGTCTTTTCAATATACCAGTATCCGTAAATATGTCTGTAAGGCAATTTCAAGATAGAAATATTGTAGAAAGGGTAAAAGAGATACTTGCTGAAACAGGACTAGAAGCAAAGTATCTTGAACTTGAAATTACAGAAAGCGTAGTTATGAAGGAAATTAATTATATTGTTGAAATCCTAAGGGCTTTTAAGAAAATGGGGATCTCAATTTCTATAGATGATTTTGGCACCGAATATTCCTCTTTAAATTATTTGAAGCACCTTCCAGTGGATAGAATAAAAATAGCAATGCCTTTTATTCATGGGATTGATGTGAGCAATAATGATGAGGCAATTACTAAAGCTATTATTATATTAGCCAAAAATATGGGAGTTAGAGTTATTGCAGAAGGAGTTGAAACAAAAAAACAATTTGAATTTCTATCAAAGCGAATGTGTGAAGAAATTCAAGGCTACTATTATTATAAACCTATGCCTGCAAAGGAAATTGAAAAATTGCTATACAATAATAAATAAGGAGGAATTTTCCTTTAAGTTTCTTTATAAATATGCGATAATGAATAAAGGGTTAAAAACATTCCTAGTATGGGAAGAAGCAGCAACATAAATAACAATACAAAGGAGTGCATTAGTAAGATGGAAAAAATATTAATTATTGAAGATTGTCATCTTTTTAGGCTTCAAATAAAAAAGGCCCTTGAACAAAATGGTTTTTCAAGTATAGCGGAATTAAGTTCAACTGATCTTATAATTAAAACTCCTCAATTATATTTAAATGATGTAATTTTGATTATTTTGGAAATGGATATGCCTGGAAACAGTGCCGTTGATTTTGCTAATAGTCTTAAAAAAAATCCAGAGTATTTCAAGATTCCAATAATGTTTATTTCAGGAGACAATGAT
Organism: Solirubrobacterales bacterium; assembly: GCA_050261915.1. GTDB lineage: Bacteria > Bacillota > Clostridia > Clostridiales > Clostridiaceae > UBA699. The sequence continues at coordinate 33,965 of JBLNDT010000026.1, read as the reverse complement.
TATAAGACTGTACAAACTGCTGTTGAAGCTGGTGGTATTGATTTTATAACTAAACCATTTAAATTTGAAGTTCTAGTTAACAGAATAGAAAAGGTTATGAATAAAATTTATGGTAATGTTAAAGGTAAATTGGAAGATGCTCAAACTGTGGTTATGGACATATTATTAAATGAGTATGATCGTGCAGTTAGAGCAGCTAAGTCTTTAAGCTTTTTACTTTACACAGCAGAAAACGATCACCTTGAAAGTGCATGTAAAATTATAAAGCACAATTTACGTAAAATTGACAATGTTATTATAATAAATGGGAAAATATTAGTTATCCTGCCATTAACAAGAGAGAAGAATGTTACAACTGTAATAAATAAAATAGAAGAAAGCGTGCAGCAAGAAAATATCACTATGATATTAAATAGGGCAGTGACTTTTAGACCATCTACAAAAATTTCCTTTGATGAACTAAAAAAGCAATTATTTCAAAAGTAATCATTAAACAGCCAAATGGCTGTTTTTTTTAATTAGGCTTGTTTATAAAATATCATAAAAGTAAGGTTGGTAATTGAATAAATATATTTTTAATTTAATCAGTGCAGTAAAAAAGCAGTTTTATAAAAGAGAATTATGAAAAGTAACGTTAATATATTATCAATTGTTTAAATATTGCGAAAGATGTGCTACTATTATTACAACAACTGGTCGTACCATAATACCATAATACCATGTCAATTTATATTAGGAGGATTAAAATGAACATTTACTTACTCTTTTGTATTGCTTTAATACCGATAATCTGGCTTATGGTTTCCTTGGGAGTTGTTAAAACACCTGGTTATAAAGCCACTCCAATTACTTTATTGATAACCTTTATACTTTCAGTATTTGTATGGAAAATGCCTGTAACAGATGCAGTTAAAGCTGGACTTGAAGGTGGGGCAAGTGCAATATGGCCAATAATTCTAGTAATAATAGCTGCAGTATTTATTTACAACTTATCCCTTCAAACAAAAAGTATGGATGTTATTAAAAAAATGATGACTGGAGTAACAACAGACAAAAGAATATTAGTACTCATACTAGCATGGGGGTTTGGAGGATTTCTCGAGGCAATTGCAGGGTTTGGTACTGCCGTAGCAATACCAGCAAGCATAATGGCAGCTTTAGGCTTTGATCCAGTATTTGCTGCAATAATATGCCTTATAGCAAATACCACACCTACTGCCTTTGGAGCAATAGGACTTCCCGTTTCAACCCTTGCAAAACTTACAAATCTTGATCCTGGATTATTAAGTTTTGCAGTAGCCTGTCAGCTTGGAATACTTATAATACTTGTTCCAATCGTACTAGTTATGCTAACTGGCAAGAGCGTAAAATCAATAAAAGGAGTTTTTGGACTTGCATTGGCATCAGGACTTTCTTTTGCAATTCCTGAGATACTAGCAGCAAAGTATATAGGAGCAGAGCTTCCAGCAATTCTTGGTTCTGTGGTTTGTCTTGCAGTTACTATAGGATGGGCTAAAAAATTTCATAAGGAATCTGCTGCAAAAGATGCTGAAAAGATATTGCCAAAAGATGCATTTAAAGCCTGGATTCCATTTATACTGGTTTTCATAATAATCCTTGTAACAAGTCCATTATTTCCTGGGATTAATAAAGGATTATCAAGATTCAGCACAGTGGTAACATTCTATCATCCATATACATTTAACTGGATAAATAACCCTGGAACCTTGATTATTATAGCAGGATTTATTGGTGGCTTAATTCAAGGTGCTAAGTTTAAAGACATTGTAAAGGTTTTAACTGGTACAGTAAAGCAGATGAATAAAACAATAATAACCATTATAGCAATTGTTGCACTGGCAAAGGTTATGAGCTACAGCGGTATGATTAAATCCATAGCAGTTGTATTAGTTGCAGTAACTGGTCACAGCTATCCGCTAATAGCTTCAATAATAGGAGCAATAGGAACCTTTGTAACAGGTAGTGATACCTCTGCAAATATTTTATTTGGGCCTCTTCAGGTTGAAGCAGCTAAATCCTTAGGGTTAAATCCATACTGGCTGGCAGCAGCAAATACAGGAGGAGCTACCGCAGGGAAGATGATATCCCCTCAAAGTATAGCTGTTGCGACTGCAGCAACTGGACTAATTGGTTATGAAGGTAAAATCCTAACAGCTACTGTTAAGTTCTGTATTGTATATGTAGTTATATTAGGTATTATTGCATACTTCATGGCACCGGTATTTGGATTTTAAGGAGGGGGCTTATGACAAAGATTAAACTACCATATCATAAACAGTTTATTGAAATTGATATAAATGACAAAAATCTTGCTGGAGTTTTAGAGTCCAAGGCAGGGGAGTATAAGACAAAAGGAACCCAGAGCGAAATTGTAGAAAAAGCTTTGGATAATCCAATTGGAAGTGAAAGCCTGGAGGAGTTAGTGAAAGACAAGAAAAGCATGATTATAATATCCAGCGACCACACAAGGCCTGTTCCAAGCAAGGTTACAATGCCTATACTTCTAAGAAGAATAAGAGAAGCTAACCCGGGTATTGATATAACAATTTTAATTGCTACAGGGTTTCACAGGCCAACCACTACAGAGGAGCTTATAAATAAATTTGGCCCTGAAATTGTTGAAAGTGAAAAAATTGTTATTCACAATGCTTTTGATGATCAGGCTATGATTAAGCTTGGAACACTGCCTTCTGGTGGAGAACTAATTATTAATAAGCTTGCAGTTGAAACAGAGTTTTTAATTGCAGAAGGCTTTATAGAAGCACACTTCTTTGCAGGTTTTTCAGGGGGAAGAAAAAGTGTACTTCCTGGTATTGCCTCAGCAGCAACTGTTATGGCAAACCACTGCGGGGAATTTATAGCAAGTCCTTTTGCAAGAACGGGAGTCCTAACAAACAACCCAATACACAAGGATATGCTTTACGCAGCAGAAAAGTCAAAGCTTGCTTTTATACTAAATGTTGTAATAGACAGCGAAAAAAGGGTGATAAACGCTTTTGCAGGACACAGCGAAAAGGCTCACTTAAAGGGATGCGAGTTTGTAATGGAACTATCGAAGGTAGAAAGGATTCCCGCTGATATTGCAGTTTCAACAAATGGTGGGTATCCTCTAGATCAGAATATTTATCAGTCAGTTAAAGGAATGACAGCTGCAGAAGCAACCTGCAATGAAGGTGGAGTAATAATTATGGTTTCAGCGTGCAACGATGGTCATGGAGGACAGTCCTTCTACGACAATCTTGCTGATGCAGCCACCCCTAGGGAACTACTTGATAGAATAGCAAAGGTTCCAAGAAATGAAACTGTGCCAGACCAGTGGGAGTTTCAGATACTTGCAAGAATGCTGGATAAATACAAAGTAATAATGGTAACGGATATGTGTGATCCTGAAATGATAAAAAACATGCATATGGAACATGCCTACAGCTTTGAAGAGGCATTAGAAAGAGCTTATGAAATTAAGGGAAACAATGCCAAGGTAACAGTTATACCCGATGGTGTTTCAGTAATAGTAAGATAAATAATTGGAGGTAAAATATGGATATTTTAGTATGTATTAAACAGGTACCTGGAACTTCAAAGGTTGAAGTTGACCCAGTAACAGGAGTACTAAAAAGGGATGGAGTAGATTCAAAAATGAATCCTTACGACCTTTATGCCCTTGAAACAGCATTAAAAATAAGAGAAGAAAAAGGGGGCACTGTAAAGGTAATAAGCATGGGACCAATGCAGGCCTTGGATGTAATAAAAGAAGCCTACATGATGGGAGCTGATGAAGGAGTTCTTTTATCAGATAGGAAATTTGGCGGTGCAGATGTGCTTGCAACAGCTTATACAATATCACAAGGTGTAAGACAGATGGGAAATGTTGATTTAATCCTTTGCGGAAAACAGACCACAGATGGTGACACTGCCCAGGTAGGACCAGAAATGGCAGAATATCTTGGAATTCCACATATAGCAAATGTTATAAAAATTGAAGGTATAAATACTGGCTCCATGGTGGTTGAAATGGATATGCCAAACACCATCGAAGTTGCAGAAATTAAATTCCCATGCCTTTTAACAGTTGAAAAGGATATTTATCAGCCAAGACTTCCTTCCTACAAAAAGAAGCTGGCTACTAAAGACAGGGAAATAAAAATATTGAGCTTTAAAGATCTTCAGGACCAAAATGAAAAAAGATATGGTTTAAGCGGGTCCCCAACTCAGGTGGAAAGAATATTCCCACCAGCTGTAAACAATGACAAAGTTATATGGAATGGGAATGGTGATGAGTTAGGAAATAAATTGTTCAATAAATTAAAGGAACTTAAATTTGTATAAAATAGGGGGTATTAAATGTGGGTAAATTAGTTATAAATCAGGAAAAACTTAACCCTTCAATAATTGAAGAATTTATAGGAATATGTCCATTTAAAGCTATAGAAAATTACAATGGAAAGTTGGATATTAACGCTGGCTGCAAAATGTGCAAGCTTTGTGTTAAAAAAGGTCCATCCGGGGTAATAGAATTTGTAGAGGAAGAAATACAGGAAATAGACAAGAATCTTTGGAATGGTGTTGCAGTATACGTGGACCATGTTGAAGGTAATATACACCCAGTAACCTATGAACTTATTGGTAAGGCAAGAGAATTAGCTGCAGTAATAAACCATCCTGTATATGCAGTTTTCCTTGGACACAATATAAAGGATAGAACTCAGGAAATACTTCATTATGGAGTTGATGAGGTATTTGTATATGACTATGAAGAACTTAAAGATTTTACTATAGAGCCATATACTGCAGCTATGGAAGATTTTGTAAACAAAGTTAAACCAAGCACATTACTTGTTGGTGCCACAACCGTAGGAAGGTCACTAGCTCCAAGGGTTGCAGCAAGATTCAAGACAGGCTTAACTGCAGACTGCACTATTCTTGAAATGAAAGAAAACACTGACCTTGTACAAATTAGACCAGCTTTTGGTGGAAATATTATGGCTCAGATATTAAACCCAAACAACAGACCACAATTGGCTACTGTAAGATATAAGGTGATGAATGCACCAGAAAGAAGTGAAGTGCCCTCCGGAAAAATAACAGAAGGTATTATGGATAGATCAAAACTTACTTCAAATATAAATGTAATTAAGGTAACAAAAAAGGTTATGGAATCCAGCATATCCGATGCAGAAGTTATAGTTGCTGCAGGCAGAGGAATAAAAACTGAAAAAGATCTTGAAATGATTAATGAACTGGCAGATTTGTTAAATGCAAAGGTTGCCACCACAAGACCTTTAATTGAGGCTGGATGGAGCGATGCAAAAAGTCAGATAGGACTAAGCGGAAGAACTGTTAAGCCAAAACTTATAATAGCTTGTGGAATATCCGGGGCAGTTCAGTTCACAGCTGGAATGAACAATTCTGAATGTATAGTTGCTATAAACAAGGACCCTAAAGCGTCTATATTCAACGTTGCACATTACGGTATAGTTGGGGACATTTATGAAGTAGTACCGGAGCTTATCAAAAAAATTAAAGAAGGAACAGCAATAGCTTAGGAGGTAGAAGTATGGATTCTATTGAATATAAAAAAATTAATGATAAAGACATTGAATTTCTTGTAGGGTTATTAGGTGAAGACAGAGTTTACCTTGGAGAAAAAATAAATGAAGACTTCAGTCACGATGAGTTAGGTGGAATCAGCAAAATGCCTGATGTATTGGTGGATGCACTCAGCACTTTGGAAGTATCAAAAATAATGAGTTATGCTAATGAAAACAATATACCTGTGGTTGCCAGAGGTTCAGGCACAGGGCTTGTAGGAGCTTCAGTTCCAATTAAAGGCGGAATAATGATTAATCTTACAAAAATGAATAAAATAATAGAACTTGATGAAGAAAATCTGACCTTAACCTTAGAACCTGGAGTTCTTCTTATGGAAATAGGAAAGTTTGTTGAAGAGCATGATCTTTTTTATCCACCAGATCCAGGTGAAAAATCTGCAACTATTGGAGGAAATATTTGTACAAATGCAGGTGGAATGAGAGCTGTTAAATACGGTGTAACCAGGGATTATGTACGTGGACTTACTGTAGTTCTTCCTACAGGAAAGGTGATAGAAGTTGGGGGAAAGGTAGTTAAGAACAGCTCAGGTTACAGCATAAAGGACTTAATATGCGGTTCTGAAGGTACACTTGGCATTGTGACCCAGGCAATATTAAAGCTGGTTCCACTTCCTAAGAAAGCTATAAGCCTTCTTATACCATTTCCAAATCTTGAAATGGCAATAAACACAGTACCTAAAATAATAAAATCAAAGTCAACACCAACAGCAGTAGAATTCATGCAAAGGGAAGTAATACTTGCTGCAGAAGAATTCCTTGGAAAGAAATTCCCTGATAATTCTTCAGATGCATATCTGCTTTTGACCTTTGACGGCAACAGCAGGGAAGAAATAGAAGGTAATTATGAAAAGGTGGCAAATATATGCCTTGAAGAAGGTGCACTTGATGTATATATAACAGATACAGATGAAAGAAAAGAAGCGGTATGGTCTGCAAGAGGAGCCTTCCTTGAAGCTGTAAAAGCTGACACTACTGAAATGGACGAGTGCGACGTTGTTGTACCTAGAAACAAGGTTGCTGAATTTGTTAAATATACAGATGAGCTTCAAAAACAATTCAACATTAGAATTAGGAGCTTTGGACATGCAGGAGACGGGAATCTACATGTATATGCATTAAGAGATGGTATGAGTCAGGAAGTATGGGAGGATAAGCTAAGCAAAGTATTTGAATGCATGTATAAGAGATCAGTGGAGTTAAAAGGTCTTGTATCTGGAGAACATGGAATAGGATATGCTAAAAAGCCATACTTATTTGAACAATACGGAAATGACTATATGGATTTAATGAAAAATATTAAGCTTGCATTTGACCCTAAAAATATATTGAATCCAGGAAAAGTTTGCCAGTAAATTAATTGACCCCATCTGAATTTCAGGTGGGGTCTTCCCTTTACTATCTAGGGCCTTGGCCTGGACCTGGACCCGGGCCTTGGCCTGGACCTGGACCCGGACCTTGGCTTGGACCCGGACCTTGGCCTGGACCAGGCATATAACTCATCCTTCTAAGGGTGAACTCAATAACTGCTTTAAAGGTATTGTCTATTACGTATTCAGGAACCCGTTCTCTTCGAAGAGAGCCAAATATCCAAGAATATCTTCGCCTGAAGTTAGAGTAAAGAGCCTCTGTCTTTTGATATATATTTCCAGGATATCTTCCAGCATTGTCTAATGTAAAGGATATTAGTGTTCTAAAATAATTATTGATTGCTCCTCGGTTTACCCCATATCTCTGTAGATTCCTGAAAAGATCAGGCCTTTGCCTGGAAAGCATTGAAAATATTCTATTTACTTCCCGCCATGAGGCTCTGGCACCATCAAAGTAATCTTCTTCAGCATTAAAATCTCTCATCATGTTATTTACAAATGGACAATTTGAAAAGGGGCAGTTATTCATAAACCCTCCTATAATATATTACAAATAAATCTCAATATTTATATTATGGTTATTGTTTTAATTTGTTACCAGGCTTTTTTTAGAAGTTTGCACCAGTATTACTCCTGACAATATAATTATTGAAGCAATTACAATTTTTAAAGTTATTTTTTCACCAAGAAAAATTACTCCTAATATAACTGCAACCGGTGGATTTACATAAGCATAGGTTGCGGCTTTGGCAGCAGGCCATTTTTCAAGAATATATATATAGCAGCTGTATCCGATAAGTGATCCAAAGATTATAAGGTAAAGAATAGACATAATTCCTTTAGGCGAAATATGGAGTATTGATAATTCACCCATGAAGCTCCCTATAATTGATAGGAACAAACCCCCAGCTAGCATTTGAATTGCAATAATTGTTACGGTGGATGCATTTGTAAAAACCTTTTTAGAATAAATGGACCCTAGTGACCAGGTCAATGAGGAGATAATGGCCATTGTGACTCCAAAAACATCCATTGAAGAGCTACTTAAATCAGTAAATACTAATACTGCAACCCCAGAAAAACCAATAAAAAGTCCAAGCCACCCCATCTTGTTCATTTTTGCTCCACCAGGAATAATCCATTCAATAATAGCAGTGAACAAAGGTCCAACAGCTATCATTAAAGAAGCCATACCAGAACTTATATGGGTTTCTGCCCAAACAATAGAGCCATTTCCGCAAGTTAAAAGTAAAAATCCAACTATCGATATTTTTATTACCTCAGATATATTTTTGGGCATGGATAAACCTTTGAATGAAGCAAAACAAAACATTAGGGATCCTGCAATCAAAAATCGTACACCAGCAAAAATTGTAGGAGGAAGTTCTCCTACACCAACTCTTATTGCAAGATAAGTGGAACCCCAAAGAATGCATACGGCAATATAAGCAAGAATTACTTTTCTATTTTCATTATTTAAATTAGTTTCCATATCTTACTCCCTCCTAAAATAACACTATACAGCTAGTTAGGGCATTTATCTTTTATTTATGCAAAATGAGTCTGAGTTGTCCTTTAGTACTTAGTATAAAATATAGATTAAAGATGTCAACCAATGTTTGAGTTTTTGCCGATTTATGTTATTATTTATGATAACAGGATAAAAAGCACAAAGGAGAAATTGCTATGTTGAATCCTATTAAAAACACAAAAGTATATGAGCAGGTTATTGAACAAATCAAAGGGATGATTGCAGATGGAACCCTAAAAAAAGGAGACAGACTCCCTTCTGAAAGGGAGCTTGTTGAACAGCTTCAGGTTAGCCGTACCTCAATAAGGGAAGCACTTAGGGCTATGGAAATAATAGGACTAATAGAATGTAAACAGGGTGGAGGAAATTTTGTAAAGTCGGATTTTAAAAACAACCTCTTCGAACCTCTTTCAATAATGTTCATGCTTGAAAAAGGAGACCCCATTGAAATTATTGAAGTCAGGAAGATAATTGAAGTTGAAACTGCAGCATTGGCTGCTGAAAGAATAACCCAGGATGAATTAGATAAACTGGGAACTATTGTGGAAGATTTGAAAAAAAGTATTAATGAAGAGGACGCAGTTCAAATTGATAAAAAATTTCACTATGAGCTAGCTACAGCTTCAAAAAACAAGCTCATTATAACAATACTTAATGCAATATCATCACTTATCGATGCATATATAAAAGATGCTAGAAAGAAAATATTGGAAAAGGAAGAGAATAGAGCATTACTTTCAAGTCAGTATGAAAAAGTATATATTGCTTTAAAAAACCATAATCCAGCAGAGGCTGTGGAAGCTATGAAGCAGCATTTGGATTTTGCAAATAAATACATGTCTAAGTAAAAAACGGTGAAAAATCACCGTTTTTAATTTTTGTTCTTGGTAAATTTTTATAAAGTTTTTTATAATTTATACGATAATTAATAATGTTGGTTAAACAAATAAAAGGTGGGATGATAAATGAATAAAGCTATTTTGTTTGTTGGATGTGACAAGCAGGTATTTAAGACAGTTAAAAGGGAATTAAGTGGAACATATGATATATATAATGCAGAAAACAGAGCAGATGCATTTGATATTATAAATAAGGCTGCAATAAATCTTGTGGTTATAGATATTGATACTCTTGGAATGAATGGATATACAATATTAAGGGAACTTAAAGATAAGCATCCAGCAGTTATAAGGATGATAATAAGTGATAATTCAGATGAAAATACATTGTTTAAAATTCAAAAGGAATGCCTTGTTAAGTCAAATTTAAGCAAACCTTTAAATATTCAGGAACTTATCAATTCCATTGAACGTACATTTAATGTTGAAAAAATGCTCACTAATAAAAATTTATTGGAAGTAATAAATAAAATAGAAGTGCTCCCTTTTTCACACAATATTTTCTTTAAATTCAACGAGCTCATTGAAAAAGAAGCGGAAATGAAGGAGATTGCAGATACTATAGAAAGTGATCCTTCTTTGACTGCCAAGGTATTACAGGCAGCCAATTCAGTATTATATGGTATAAAAACTGGTTCAGTAAGCCAGGCTATTACTTACCTTGGATTAAAAAATGTAAAGAATATTGTACTGATGTCTATATTTTACAAACAGATGGAAAATACTAAAAATCCAAAAGTAAACAAGGATTTGGAGAATCTTTGGCATCATGCAGTTACAGCAAACAAAATTATTCCTATATTGTATAGAAAGTTTTATAACCAGGAAATTCCTGAAGTATCTTCCATGGCTGGATTGCTCCATAATATTGGAAGGGTTGTACTTATTAGTACCTTCACAGATGATTATATAAAGGCAATTGAATCAATTAACCGAGAAAAGGATATATTTTATTATTATGAAGAAATGGAGTTCTTAAATGTTACCCATTCTGAAATTGGCGGATATCTTTTAGCATGGTGGGAAATTCCTTATCCAATTATAGAATCAGCTTTATTCCATCATAATCCATTGGATGAACGGGTATTTGACAGGGAATTGGTTTCGTTAGTAAATATGGCAAATATATATTCCTGGAACATGATTTTTAAGGGATGTAACAAAGAAATTGACCCAATTGTTCTAGAAGTTTTAAAAATCACTAAAGAGGACAGCGATAATCTACTTAAGGAAATCCAAGAGGAAATTATATAACAGTTACATATTATATGAATTGTGAAAAAATATCTATTTCAGTAATAACTGAAAGGATATTTTTTTATTAGAAATTAGTAAATTATAGAAGGAATTCAATATTTTTTGTTGAATTAATATTGTTATAAATATACTGAATAATCTGAAAATATGACAAAAGCTTATATAATTTGCGGAGGTATAAATAATGAAGGAGAGCAGTAAAAATAAGTTTGTTTCTTTAAGAACTAAGACTGTTATATTACTAATAATAATCTTTATTATTATCTCAGCGTCAATTTTTATTTTGCTGAATACTATAATGATGAATAGAATAAACCAATTAGAAGACAAATATGTAATTGAAAATGTGAAGAGAGTTCAAGTCGACATTAATGGTGAACTGGAAAAATTAAATCAACTGTCACATGACTGGGCCAGCTGGGATGATACATATTATTTTATAGATAATAACAGTAAGGAATATATAATTAGTAATTTAAACAAAGAAACCATAAGAAATTTAAAGATAAATGTAATAATGTACATCAATGGAAAAGGGGAAATTATATATGGATCAGCCATGGATGGTACCTCCAAGGAAATTGTTCCAGTTTCACAAGAGTTCATTGATAAAATTAAGGAAAGTCCAATAATAAACAATTCAGACCCTGAGAAAAAGTTCGGCGGAATATTAATGCTTTCTGATGGTGCCATGTTATTATCCAGCAATCCCATTTTAAAAAGTGATAATGAAGGACCAATTAGAGGAAACTTGATTATGGGTTCCTATTTAAATAGTTCAAAAATAAGCGAAATTGCTAAAGATTTGAATTTGAATGTTTCAATAGAAAGAATGAATGGTGTAAATTCTTCCGATAACATAATTGTTGAAAATTTAAACGACAATGAAATACAAGGGGTTGAAGTTTTAAAGGATATTTATAACAAGCCAGCTATAAAAATAAAGGTTTTGATGAACAAAGAAATTAGCAGTATAGGGAGACAAGGTATAGAGATTGTCATACTTTGTTTAATATTGATAACCTTTGCTACAATAATATTAGGTCTCAAAATTTTTGATAAGGAAATTTTGATGAGACTTGAAAGTTTATGTCTAGAAATCAGAGACATTGGAAAGAGAAGAATGTTTTCCAAACGGTTAAACAGTGACAAAAAAAATGATGAGATTTCAGATGTGACTTTTGACATTAATGAGTTTTTAAGTGAATTGGAGGAATATCAGCAGCAAATTATTCAACGTGACAAAAAAATCAATGATATTAATAAAAATCTTGAAGTTATTGTAATGCAGCGTACCAATGAACTTCTTGCCACAAATAAAAGTCTTCATCAAGAAATAATGCATCGCTGCGAGATGCAGCAAAAGATTAAAAAAATTGCTTATCATGATTATTTGACAGACCTGCCAAATAGATTGCTATTTATTGAACAGCTGAACAACGCAATAAAATATGCGAAAAATTTAAACAAGCTGGTAACAGTAATGTTTTTAGATTTAGACTCTTTTAAGATGATAAATGATTCAATGGGGCATGCCATTGGCGATGAATTGTTAAAGGAGGTAGCTGCAAGGCTAATGGAGACTGTGAAACAGTCTGATATGGTAGCTAGAATAGGTGGGGACGAATTTGTTCTCCTAGTAAGAAATGTTACAGATTTAAATGGTATCAAAGCAATGGCTGAAAAGATTCTAGATTCCTTTTATGAACCTTTCACCTTAAATGATCAAGATTGCTTTATTACTACCAGCATAGGCATAGCAACTTTCCCTATGGATGGTGAGGATTCAGAAACTTTACTTAAAAATGCTGATATTGCCATGTACAATGCAAAAGAAAAGGGGAAGAACCAATATGTATTCTGTGCTCAAGTAAAGAAGGCTGCAATACTTGAAAATATGAAGCTTAAAAATAAATTATACAGAGCTATAGAAAATAATGAATTGGAATTGTATTATCAGCCTCAAATAAACTGTATAACAGAAGAAATAACTGGCATAGAGGCTCTGCTTAGATGGAATAATCCGGGACTGGGAGATGTTTCCCGTGAAAAATTTATTCCTATTGCTGAACAAACTGGTTTAATTATACCAATTGGAAACTGGGTAATGAAAACTGCTTTTAAACATAATAGAATACTACAAGATCATGGGTTTAAAAACATTCCAACTGCAGTGAACCTATCCATAAAGCAGTTCCAAAATAAAGACATTGTAAGAAATGTTCAAGAAGCTTTAATTGAAGCGGATTTGGATCCAAAATTTGTGGAGATCGAAATAACAGAGAGTGTGTTGTTAAAGGAACAAAACTATATAATTGATTCCTTGAACAGATTTAGAGATTTAGGGATCAAAATAGCTATTGATGATTTTGGAACTGAATACTCTTCATTAAACTATTTGAAGCATCTACCTATTGATAGAATAAAAATTGCAATGCAGTTTGTTCAGGGAATACAGATAAATGAAAAAGATGAAGCAATAATTAAAGCCATCCTTGTATTGGCAAAAAATATGGGACTAGGTGTTGTTGTTGAAGGGGTTGAACATAGCTACCAGCTTGAATTTTTAAAAAAGTATATGTGTGGCGAAATACAAGGTTATTATTTCTATAAACCAATGCCATTTGAAAAACTGGTGAAATTACTCAAGGATTCCAACCTTAATTCAGAAAGGGATGCATAGTTAAACCATTATTGCAGTAATGCTGAAATAGTGATAAAGTAAGTTGATAAGTTGTTTCAGGAGGTATTAATTGTGCAGGGTATACTTTGTGTTGGTATTGGCGGCTTTATAGGTGCCTGTTTAAGATATGTGGTCTCCTTATATTCTTCAAAAATATTTGGTACACAGTTCCCTTACGGAACCTTAATTGTAAATATAACCGGAGGTATTTTAATAGGTCTCATAATGGAATTAAGTCTTAGTACAGACTTAATATCCCCAAATTTAAGATTATTTCTTACTACTGGGATTATGGGGGGCCTAACTACCTTTTCCACCTTCAGTTACGAAACAATTAATCTTTTAAGTGATGGAGAGTACTTTTTTGGATCCTTGAATATCTGCTTAAACCTTTTCTTAAGCCTATTTGGGGTTATAGCAGGTAAATTTATATCACAATTAATATAAAGGAGATGCATTACATGAAAATTGCAGGTAAAGGAAAATCATTAAAAATATTTATCGGAGAATCTGACAAATGGCATCATGAGTCCCTTTATCATGCGGTGCTGAAAAAGATAAAAGAACATGGATTGGCGGGAGCTACTACCATACGCGGTATTGAAGGATATGGAGCTAACAGCAGAGTTCATACCAAGGCCATAGAAGTTCTGTCACAAGATTTGCCTATAGTTATTGAAGTTATAGATAAAGAAGATAAGATAAATGAAATAATACAAATTATTGACCCAATGATAACTGAGGGACTCATGGTGATAATGCATGATGTAGAAATTATTAAATATACAAAATCGGATAAATAAGCTGAATTAGTGCAGGTATTAACTTAAATTATTGTTAATATTTGCACTTGTTTTTTTAATAATTTTCCTAAGAGTATATGTTTGAATAATATGAATTATCTGAAAAATGCTTTAAGAATAGAGATAAAAGGATTATAATACTAATAAGATAACGTATTAAGGAGGTTTTATTATGGCGGAAATTCATGTAGATGTAAGAGGGGAAACTTGTCCTATTCCATTGGTTGAACTTAGAAAGGCTGTAAAAAAAGCTGCACCTGGAGACATTATTGAAATTGTAGGTACTAACCCTGCCTCTAAACAAGAAATATCTATGGCTGCAGATGCATTGTCATTAAAAGTTCTTAGTGTGGAAGGCGAGGATAAAAATTGGAAGATAAGGATTCTTAAATAAGAGGAGGTTATCTTATGGGTGAAAAAACTACAATCATTGTTCATAGCGGAGATATGGACAAGCTATATAGTGCATTGATAGTGGCAAATGGATCTCTAGCAATGGGGATGGAGGTTTCACTATATTTCACTTTTTGGGGTCTGTTGAGGCTTAAAAAGGGAGGACTGGAAAAAGGACCATTATCTAAAATGAATTTCCTAGGAATGGGAAGGCAGATGATACTTAGTAGAATGAAAAAAAATAATGTAGCTTCTTTGGAAAGGCTCCTTTCGGACTTTAAGGAGCTTGGAGGCAAAATAATAGCTTGTGAAATGACTATGGATATAATGGGAATAACAAAAAATGATTTGCGGGAAGAGTTTATAGATGCTTATGGCGCTGTTGGAACCTATGTAAATGAGGCAAGAGATTCAGCAATAACATTATTCATATAGGAGGAAACTTAAGATGGGAAAAGATATTTATATGGATAATGCAGCTGCCACAAGACTTGACGAAAGAGTATTAGATGCCATGAGACCATATTATTTTGATACCTACTCGGTAGCTACTTCTGAATTTGGATATTCCTTAGGGATTGAAGCAAGGGAAGCAATGGAAGGAGCAAGGGCTAAATTAGCCGGATTCCTAGGTGCAAAACCTGAAGAATTTATTTTTACTTCAGGAAGTGCTGAGTCAAGCAATTTAGCATTAAAAGGTGTTGCTAAGGCTTTAAGCACAAAAAAAGGCAAGCATATTATTGTTTCTAAAATTGAGGACTTTCCTGTGCTTTATAGTGCAAGAGCTTTAGAAAGAGAAGGGTTTAGGGTTGATTATCTTGAGGTAGACCAATATGGTTTCGTTAATATTGATAAGCTTAGGGAACTAATAAGTGAAGATACTATCCTTGTATCGATACAACACGGGAATCAGGAAATAGGTACCATGCAGGATATTGCCAGCATTGGTAAGGTGTGTACGGATAAGGGGGTGCTTTTTCACACTGATGCAACCCATACTTTTGGAAGAGTGCCACTTGAGGTAAGTGAAATTGATGTTGATATTATCACAGTTTCTGCCCATACAATACACGGTCCTAAGGGAATAGGGGGACTTTATATAAGAAAGGGAACTCCAATTTCAAAAATAATGGATGGTGGTTTTCAGGAGTTTGATTTAAGAGGCGGTATGGATAATATTCCTGGAGCAGTGGGGTTTGCACAGGCTGTTGAATTAATTTCAGAAAAAGAAAATATTTGGTTAAGAGAAATGCAAAGCAGGATAATAAAATCTATTTTTGATAAAATACAAGGAGTTACTTTAAATGGTCATATGGAAAAGAGGATACCTCAAAATACAAACATTACCTTCCACTATGTTGAAGGAGAATCTGTAACACTTCATCTTGATATGTACGGCATTGCTGTTAGTACGGGGTCTGCATGTTTCAGCAGATCATTAGAAGCTAGTCATGTAATTGCAGCAATTGGTGGAGATCATGAAAGGGCTCATGGCTCAATTAGATTTACTTTAGGCAGATTTAACACAGTTGATGAAGTTGATTATGTAGCGGATACACTGAATAAGGTTATAGAAAATTTAAGAAAAATAAGTCCTTTAGGTAAAGAAGGGAGGAAGTAATATGGCATTCCCCTATAATGATATAGTATTGGAACATTTTAAAAACCCAAGGAACATTGGGAGAATTGAGGATGCTGATGGCAAAGCTACTGAAGGAAGTCCAGCTTGCGGAGATATGGTTTCACTATATATTAAAGTTGATGATAAAACTAAAATAATTACAGATATTAAATTTGAATCTTATGGATGCGCATCAAATATAGCAACAGCCTCTATTATTACTGAACTTGCCAAGGGTAAGACCATTGATGAGGCGAAAAAAATTACTTGGAAGGATGCATCTGAAGCCTTAGGGGGACTTCCCTCAATTAAAGTTCATTGTTCAGTTTTGGCAGTGGAATCCTTAAGAGCTGCAATACTAAATTATGAGGAAAAACACGGCCTCATAACCAACAAGGAAAAAACCACAGAAGAAATAATTAGAAAACGCCTTCAAAAAGTAATGAACCCTATTAGAGGCCTTGATATGGTAACAACAAATTTAGTGAAGGATATTGAATTAAAGGAGGGCACAGTTAAAATAATAGTGGATTTGCCTGAAAATCATCAATTTGCGAATGCTATTAAAGAAGAAGCAATTGAAAAGATAGAGTCATTATGGGATATTGATAAAGTAATAGTTGAATTTACAGAGTAAAATAAAAAAGGTGTTTACAGTTGTGAACACCTTTTTTGCTATTAAAAATTATTTTATTTTGTTCGTTTGTATAGAGGAAAAAATTTACTTAAAGAGCCTTCATGTTTATCAGCTAAGTTTACCAAATAATCATAAAGCTCTTGATTCCATATTTTGTTTCCTAAATATAAGTCATAATTGGAACTTTGAGCAAAGGATTTCTTGTATAAATACAGAGAGTCATTTTCATCAGTAGTAAGTCCTCCACCAGATAAATAAAACTTATACCCATGTTCACAGCCCCAGTTAATAGTTTCTAAATAATGCATGTTGCTTGGAGAAAAATTAACATAATTGTTATCAACCCCTGAAACAAGTCCATAAATATACTTATCATAAGTAAGGCATAGACCGAAAGCTACTAATTTTTTATCAAACATTACATTGATGAGTAAAATATTTTCTGAAAGGGTAGTTAACATTTTGTCAAAATATTCCTTTGGATAATAATAAAAAGTGGATGCATTTTTTCTATCCATGGAGTTGTAATAAATTTTTAATTGTTCATCAAAGGATTTTGGAGCTAAAATTACTTCTGTGGTCATACCTAGTTTATGGCATTTTTCTACTGTTTTTATTCTAGTTTTACTAACTTCTTTACAGGTTTTATTCTTATGTTTCTCAAGATTGGTTACAGCTATTTTTTTGTAATTTATTATTTTCATTATATTATCTAGAGATTCATGATTTTTTAACACAGGTGAAAATTTTACAAATTCTGATACAATGTTATTTTTACTGCAAAAGTCACTAAAAAGTTCATAAAATAGTTTTATAATTTGATTTTTAGACTCATTATCTTCAGCTTCAATTAAATGACCACAATAGCCGAAATATGTAGATATGTCAAAATATTTATTTTTTTCTAATAAACCATTAAAATTTTGATGATAGCTAATATCCATAAGTATAAATGGATAAGCCATTTTTGCAGATTCAGTTTCCATATAAATTAAATAGGGTTTTGACCCTGGTTGTACATAAAGTTGTATAAAGTTATATTCAAAGTATATATCTTTATGATGAAAATTGTGTAAAACAGCATCCCACTCATCTTTGGTTTGTACAATTTTGTTTAATAAAATCATAATTCAACAACTCCTAATAGAAAAATATACTAATTGAGAAATATTGTCAAGCTTAATTATGGTTTTTTATTTTAGGTTAGTGGAATAATATAATATTATTATATTTTGAGGAGAGGATAATATGCCATTAACAACTTTCAAGGCAACAGTAAGAAAAGGAGAAGGACTTTCTGTGGAATGCAATGCAAGAAACTTTAATATTTCACTTGATGAACCAGAAAACATGGGTGGAGCAAATACTGGAATGAACCCGGCAGAAGTTATACTTTGCGGATTAGGTGCATGCCAAACCATATTAGCATCATCCTTTGCTGAAAAACAAGGAATAGACCTTCAGGAATTTTGGGTTGAACTAAATGGAGATATAGATACTGATGGTTTTATGGGTTTGTCAGATGTAAGACCAGGTTATTCAATTATCAGATATACAATTCATATAAGAAGTAATTCTCCAGAAGATAAAATATATAGTTTTATAGATTTTATTGAAAATAGGTGTCCTATGGGGGATACATTAAAGAACCAAGTGAAACTGGAAAAGACAGGTGTTATTATAGAAAAGTAAAATGGAGATAAAAACACCCGACAATCATTAAGATTGTCGGGTGTTTTTTGTTCAAGTATATATAAAAACTATTACTTTATATCGATGCTATCTGTAATCTGGAAATACATTCTAGATCCATTTAATGAAGTATTTGTATTAATTATATTATTATTTATGAATAGGTAATATTTTTCTCCAAGCTTGTAATTTTTATATGGGGTAATTGTTATTGATTTTTTATAATCGGATAACACTAATGTGGAAGGGAAGATATTCCCATCAAAATCAGTAATATATATATTTAAATTATCTAAAGCAGAATCATCAAGCTCTTGATTTAAAGTTATTGTCCACTTTTTATCTGACTCCACATTATAAAACGAGTCCATGTTATTCCAGTTTTCATCTGTTAAAGAGTTCTTATCAATAGGTGTGTTTAATACTCTTAAAGGAAAAGCGTACAAATCATTATAATTTTCAGGGGTTCCCAATGCAAACCTTATGCTTACAGCAGTGTTCATTTTCAAGTTTTCAAGTTTGTTTTTCCAATAATAACTATTACTTACATAAAATAACCTTGTTTCTTTGTTCGAGTCAAGAATTTCTAAAAATATATACTTATCTGTGGTATAGATGTTCTGTAAGTAACCAAAGGTCCAGGAAACCCCTATAATTGGAACTGCCCCGTTGCTGCCTAAATAGTCATAAGTCTTACCTTCAGAAGTTTTTACACAAACTTTAGAGGCTGGCAGTTCAGATTTTATTATTGTATAGGGATAACTCAAAACTTGCGGAAGCATCATGTCCTGGTCAGGACATGTTTCATCAGCAGATACATAAGCGTTTCCCTCTACATTCTCCAAGTAATTTACTTTAACACTGTAACCTGGGGTAGGACGAGTTCCAAGCATTACAGCAATATATAAGTCCCCAGAATCACTATCTATATAATAAATAAATCCTTTACTTTGCTTATAAAGGTTTACCTCTTCAATTAAAAACTTAGGAGCATTTTCATCAGATACTATACTGAAATTTGTATTGCAGGTTATGGCTTCATCAGAAGCTGCAGCCTTTACAGTATGGTTGGTCAAAATAATTCCAAGTGTCAATAAGGTAATACAAACTGCAGTAAATAAATTTTTTAACATTTGTAGACTTCCTCCTAATATTGTTTTCAATTAATTAGACGTATGCAATTTAATTTACGCTTCATTATTTTAAATATTTTGTAATATTTATAATTAAGCTCTCAGGAAGGTTCCCTGATACAGAGTATTGTATATCATTATTTGTCCAAGTTATTGTTGTTATGGTATTTGAATTTTCATCTGTTGTATAGCTTGTATAGGATTTAGTTTTTTCAGAAGTTATGTATTCACTATTTGATTCTGGTAAACTCTTGTTTTCTATGATTTCAAAATATGCAGTTCTTGTGCTGTATTTTAACTTTATACATTTCAATTTATCATCAGGTATAGAGATGCTTTTTAGTATAAAGCCATCAGGTATATATTTTGGAAAGTGAATACTGCCTTCAAAATATTTCTCCGCATCTGCAATATTTAAAGGTTTAATAGAAGAAGACAATGCCTGGCCTTGAGTAGTTACAACAGAACCATGCTTTGTATCACTTATTGAAACGCTGCTTGAAGACCCAGTAGTATTGTTTAACTGTTGAATGGCAACATCTTTATTTTCATTTCTATTTCCTAAATCTACAGGTTTATCAGCTGCTTCAGTATTTTTAACTTCAGGCTCAGATTTAGTTTCTGCAACTATTTGAGCAGGGGATGAATCATTCTTATTTACAGGATCTTTATACTCATTTTGTATTGGATTATTTACAGCAACATTTGATTGTTTAAAGGAATAATTATAGAACCCTAAACCAATAATTAAAACCGCAGCAGATGCAGTTGAAAGAATTGCAGGATGTATTTTAAGTTGTGATTTAGCAGTACATTTTTCAAGAGTTTTCTGTTTTAATTCATCGGTAACATAAATGTCTTTAAGGACAATTTCTGTTATTTCTCTAAAATTTTCAATGTTATCCTTCATATTCAATCTTCCCATCTATATTTGATCTTAACATTTCCCTGGCCCGAAACAGCCTGTTACGTACAGTCCCTTCAGGAATCTTTAAAATACTGCTAATGTCTACTGTTGATAAATCCTCATAATAGTAGAGAATTAAGGGTTCTTTATACTTAATTGGTAAATTCATTATCTCTTTTAACAATTCCTCATATTGAACTTTGTTAATAATATTATCATCCATATTTTCATATGTTTTTAACGTTAAATCATCATCTACATCATTAAAGGTAATTACTTTTTTAAACCAGGAAACTCTCAAAATATCTTTGCACGTATTCATTGTTATGCTCATAATCCAAGTTTTTTCGCTGCTTTCTTTTCTGAATTTATCTAAATTTTTATATACCTTAATGAATACTTCTTGAAAAACATCTTCTGCAAGATGCTTGTCTTTTAAATAGATGTATGCAATTCTTAGCACATCATTACCATAACTATCCATTAATCGTTTTATTTCTTCATCCATATATAACCACAATACCTTATATGATATTTCCCTCTCCATGAAGTGGATATAAATTTAAAGAAAACCGTCTTACATAAAATTTGACGTAATAATTCCTAATTCCGCTTCATAATTTAAAAAATATATAATAAATATTATTATACTATAATACACAGAATTTTGTTGGAAATTAATTTTGCTGATGGTAGAATTGTGGTAGGTAATTAAATTGGGGGTGTAAAAATGAGTATACATATTAATGCAAAAGAAGGACAAATAGCAGAAAGTATATTGCTGCCAGGGGATCCCTTAAGAGCTAAATTCATTGCTGAAAATTTTTTGCAGGATATAATTTGTTACAACGAAGTTAGGGGAATGTACGGTTATACAGGTATATATAAAGGAATGAAAATATCTGTTCAAGGAACTGGTATGGGTATACCATCAATTTCTATATATACTACTGAATTAATTGAAAGCTTTGGTGTTAAAAATTTAATCAGAGTTGGTACGTGTGGCTCCTATAAAAAAGAGGTTAAAGTAAGAGACCTGGTAATTGGTATGGCTGCTTCAACAGATTCCAATATTAATCGAAATAGATTTAATGGAATGAATTATGCTCCTACAGCCAGTTTTAAGCTGTTAAAAAAATCCTATGATATAGCAGTTGAAAAAGGCTTTGATCCAAAGGTTGGGAATATATTCAGTTCAGATACTTTTTATAATGACAATGCTGATGAATGGAAGAAGTGGGCTGCCTTTGGATGTCTGGCTGTGGAAATGGAAGCAGCAGCCCTTTATACCATAGCAGCTAAGAATAATGTGGATGCATTAGCATTATTAACTGTAAGTGATCACCTTTTAACAGGAGAATTAACTTCAGCAGAGGAAAGACAAAAAACCTTCACAAATATGGTTGAGGTTGCATTGGAAACTGTCCATTCAATTTAGTAATAATTAAATATTGAAAGCATTATCTGTTTATTAATGGATAATGCTTTTTTTAATAACTGTTAAACTTGACAATGTTAAAAAAGAATACTACAATTACATCACAGGTATAATTACCAGTAGGGTAAAATTGCATAGTTAGTAAAATGTTGAGGTGGATAAAAGTTGGAAAATAAAATAAATAGATTTGAGAAAAAGAAAGCAGCAACTAAGAAAAGAATAATTGAAACAACAATGGAGCTTATTAAATTAAAGGGATTTGAATCAACTACCTTAGATCAAATTGCTATTGCTGCAGATATAGCCAAAAAGACTCTATATAATTATTATCCTAACAAGGAGGATATAGTTATAGATTATATGCAGAAGCAGATTATTTCTATGGCACCTGAAGTCATTACCAATTTGAGCAAACTGCCAGATACTGCTTCACGTATAGTTGAAGCTACCATGGGCACTATAGAATGGTTTGAAAAAGAACTGAATATACAAAATTTAGATAAGTTTTGTGTTTACCACATGTTAAAGGTTTTAAAAGAAAAGGATTCTAGAAGCGGATATGATAGCATCTTGATTTATATATTAAAGCAGGGCCAGGAGGCAGGTGAAATAAGAAAAGACATAGAGGCACAGGAACTTGCTGATAATTTGGAATGGATTCACGTGTCTATTATTATAGGCTGGGCCAACAATCACAACATTAATGCAAAGGAGATATATACAAGGAAAGTAAAGCTCTTCTTGGAGGGGGCTAAAGGTTAATTTAAAATATTGGGGGAATAGAAAGTGGATAGAATTAGTCAAACAGCAATAAAGGCAGCTTGCTATAGGGCTTATCACTGGAATTGTGATGAACCTAAAATTTTAACGATTCTTTTGCAATGCAGCTTGTGGGGGAAGCTGCGTATTCTTTTTTATAAAATAAAACATAGAAGGATTAAGAACAGCAGCTCCAGAATTTGCAGCTTCTTTAAAGATGAAGTAGAGCAACATATTTAATAAATTTAAAATTTGAAAATATGATTAATATATAAGTGGGAGGTTTAAATATGAAAATATTAGCTGTTAATGGAAGTCCTAAAGGACCATCAGGAAATACAGACATTTTACTGCAATCATTTCTTAGTGGCGCAAAAGAAGCCGGGGCAGAAATACAAATGATTTATATTATTGATAAAAAAATCAATCACTGCAAAGGCTGTTTCAGCTGCATGCAGACTACTCCTGGAATATGTATTCAAAATGATGATATGAAAGAAATACTAAATGCCTTACAAAATTCAGATGTAATAGTTTATGCCACCCCATTATATGCTTATACGGTATCTAGTCTTATGAAGGTATTTATGGATCGTAATATGCCGCTGACGTTTGCAGAGCCTTTAAAGAAGAAGATGGCATTGATATCAACCTGTGGGCAACCAGATAGAAGTACATTTAAAGGACTTGTTGAAACCTTTAAATTAATGGTAAACCCTTATCGTGAACTGGCAGGTACCATATTATGTACATCTGGAAATATGCTTGCATTAGAACATTTAAAACCGTTGAATAATTGGTACATTGAAGCCTGCAAAACTGCAGGACGGGAACTAGTTGGAAATGGAGTGTTTTCCGAAGCCACTCAAGACGTTCTTTCAAGACCTCTTATATGCAGTCAAGCATAAGTGGAAATAATTAAATGAATAAGCTATTATTCCAAAAACAATGCTTTTGATTTATTAAATCATGTATAAAACTCAGCCTTCTGCTATGCAGAAGGTTTTTTATATCTAAATCTACTTGACTTCATGTTTACTAAAAGTATTATAATAAGATTATTAGGTTGAAAATTATTAATAAAGAACGGGGGAAAATATATGGACAAATATTTTGGAAAGGATATTCCAAAGCTTGGTTTTGGTTTGATGCGTCTTCCTATGTTAAATGGGAAGGTAGATATAGAAAAGGTAAAAATAATGGCGGATATGTTTCTTGAAAAAGGATTTAAATATTTCGATACAGCCTATGGCTATATAAATGGTAATTCAGAGTTGGCTGTTAAAGAAGTACTGGCAGACCGATACCCCCGTGAAAGCTATATACTTGCTACTAAGCTTCCTGCATGGGCTGGTGCAAAAAAAAAGGAAGAAGCTCAAAATATGTTTTACACCTCCCTTGAAAGAACAGGGACAGGTTATTTTGATTTCTACTTATTGCACAACTTAGGAGAAGCTCGTACTGAGTTCTTTGATAAATTTGGTATATGGGAATTTTTGCAGGAAAAGAAAAAAGAAGGTCTAATACGTCACCTTGGCTTTTCATTTCATGATAAAGCTGCAGTGCTGGATAAAATACTCACTGAACATCCAGAGATGGAATTTGTTCAGCTTCAAATCAATTATGCTGATTGGGATAATCCTATGATTGAATCTAAATTGTGCTATGAAACCGCTAGAAAACATGGTAAGTCAATTATAATAATGGAGCCGGTTAAAGGTGGTTTGCTGGCATCACCCCCTCCGCAAGTTGAAAGTATTTTTAAAGCGGCAGATATAAATGCCACCCTGCCATCCTGGGCAATTCGCTTTGCAGCATCCTTAGACGGAATAATTACAGTGCTTAGCGGAATGTCTGACATTGATCAGATGGAAGACAACTTATCATTTATGAAAAACTTTGTTCCACTTAGCGAAAAGGAGTATGAAGTAATAAGAAAAGCACAGGATATGCTTAAAACAATTCCTTCAATTCCATGCACAGGTTGTACTTATTGTATGAAAGGGTGCCCCAAATCAGTTGCTATTCCTGGAATAATAAAGTCAGTGAATATGATAAAGGTTTATAACAATGAAACAGCTGCAAAAAACTCATATATGTGGAATACGAAGGGTAATCGTTTGAATGGTGCCTCTGCCTGTATTGCATGCCGAGAATGTGAAAAGGTTTGTCCACAGCACATAAAAATAACTGAGGAATTGAAAAAGGCCTCTAAAATATTTGAATAAAAATCCTATAATTTTAAAACCCACTTATTTAATTAATAAGCGGGTTTTATTTTTTAGGAGAAAGTCTTGTTAAAAATATAATTGCTAAAGTAATGAAGAATATTATTATGCACGCAACTCCACTCCAGCCAAAAAGGGACCAAAAGGTACCCCCAGCAGTGCCTCCTACACTTGAACCAATATAATAGAAAAAAAGGTATAGTGAAGTTGCTTGAGCTTTGTTACTTTTAGCAAGCTGGCCAACCCAGCTGCTTGCGATAGTATGCCCACCGAAAAAACCAAAGGTTAAAACAGCAATTCCTAGGATTTTAACAGGGAGACTGCGGCTTATGGTAATTGATATTCCTATTAACATTATTATAAGTGCTAAAAACAGTACTTTTTGTTTTCCATGTCTGTCCCCTAGACGTCCCATCCAAGCAGAACTAAAGGTTCCAGTAAGGTAAAGTATGAAAATAAAGCTTACAAATGTTTGGCTGAGAGAATAAGGGGGTGCAATTAATTGAAAGCCTATATAGTTGTAAGTTGTAACAAAACTGCCCAGAAGTAGAAATCCAATACAATACAGAGAAAGAAGTTTTGAGTCCTTTAAGTGGTTAAGAAGAGACTCAAATAAATTTTTAATCTCAAGGGGACGAGGTTTAAAGTGTTTTGAGGGAGGGAGTCCAACTACAAATAGTATACTAGCTGTAAAACTTAATATACCTACCCCTAGAAGTGCTATCCTCCAATTAAAGATGTCATTAAAAACTCCAATGATAATACGGCCGAACATTCCCCCTAGGGAGTTTCCGCTTATATAAATACCCATGGCTATTCCCAGGCTTTTAAGCTCAACTTCTTCGCTTAAATATGCCATTGCTATGGCAGAAAGTCCTGATAATACAAAACCTTGAAGTATACGAAGCAACAAAAGCATTTGAAAATTCGGAACAAAGCCGGAGAGCATTACCAATATTGATGCAGAAAACATGGAAAAAGTCATTATTACTTTTCGACCTAATGCCTCTGATAAAGAGCCTGCTATAAGAAGACTTACTGCTAGTGTAATTGTGGTAAGTGAAAGGGAAAGGCTTGAATATGCAGGAGAAATATGAAATTCCTGAGCTAAATAGGGAAGCAGCGGCTGGGTACTGTACAAAATTGCAAAGGTACTGAAACCACCGGCAAAAAGTGCAATATTTGTTTTTTTGAATTCTTTTGAGCCCTTTTTTATATAATCCATAATTTTCACCTTTATAATAAGTTATCAGAACAGCTTTTTATAATTTTACTTATATTAAGAGAAAGTTCATTAAAAGAATAATCCAATTCTCCTTTAAACCATTTCTGATACAAATTTGTTATTCCTCCCGCAAAAAAATGAGCTTGGATAATGAATTCAGAGGTGGTTTTAATGGAATCAGGAATATCTGAATCAGTTGTGATGTGAGAAACAAATATTTTTTTAAGTTTTTCAAAAAATTGTTCTGAGCCCTTGGAATTTATAAGAATCCTGTAAAACTCCAAATCATTCTCCAAATAGCTTGCAACCTCTAGAAGCAGGGGAAGTGGGTTTTGAAAGAAATGTCCATAACGAACCTCACCTAAAAATTCCAGCATTTTGCTTATTATTTCGTTTTCAATCTCTTCAATAACTGCTCTTGTATCTTGATAATGAGAATAAAATGTTCCTCTGTTAAGGTCCGCTCTTTTTATAATTTCAGTAACGGTGATTTTTTCAATATCCTTGTCCTGCATGAGCTCTATAAAAGCCTGTCGTATCATACGACGTGACCGGACAGCATTTTTATACTCTGCTTTTTTATTCATATTACCCTCCTGGTTTAACAAAATCGTACAGTTTAAATTAAAGTGAATGATTTTGTATATTTTATAAAAATCTGTTTATTGAATCAAGTATCTAAAATTATTATAATCAAGTTGCGTACAAAATTCAACACATGTTTAAATTTGAATATGTGACAAAGAAGCAGAAGGGAGTTCTATACTATGGCTCATAATAGCGGGAAAGTTCAATTTGTTATTGACTTTATTGTGGATCGAAGCAAATTAATAGAAAAGATTTTTGCATTTGTTTTTATTATTAATGCAATATGCTTTCCACTTGTAGGTGTAAATTATGATTTAAGCAAGTATCTGCCCTCAAATATGCCGTCAAAACAAGGGATTTCGCTAATGGAAAAAGAATTTGGTTATCCTGGTACTGCAAGAGTTATGATAAGTGATGTTACTTTAAATGAAGCTAAAAACTATGAAGACAGGATTAAAAACATTCCTGGGATTGATATGGTAATTTGGGCAGATTCAATAACAGATGTTTATCAGACAAACTCTTTTATACAATACGAAGATATAAAAGATTATTATAAAGATAATTATGCAGTTATGGATGTTACGTTTAAAGGTGGAGATTCTGATAAAAGCACCAGAGATGCTATTCAGCAAATTAAAGATATGCTGGGGGATAAAGGATATTTAAGTGGTTCAGCAGTACAAAGCAAGTTCTTAAGTGAAGCAGTTCCAAAGGAAATGGTATATATACTCTTGCTTAGTATAGTAATAATTTTTAGTATTTTAATATTAGCAACAAATTCCTGGTTTGAGCCATTGATATTTATGGCTGTAATACTAATTTCAATAGTTATTAATATGGGCAGCAATTTGATTTTTGGAAATATATCCTCCATGACCTTAAGTGTTGCAGCAGTGCTGCAGTTGGCAATAGCAATGGATTATACAATCATACTTATGGATAATTTCTCCAAAGAAAGAAAACGGGGAGCATCAGTTCCAGATGCACTTAAAAAGGGAATTAGAAAAAGTATAGTACCTATTTTTTCTGCAGGGGCAGCAGCTTTTGTTGGTTTTATAGCCTTGGTACTCATGCAGTACAGCATAGGAAAAGACATAGGTTTAGTTTTGGCAAAAGGGATTGTAATCAGTCTTTTTACTGTTATATTTTTAACTCCGGCCTTTATTTTAAGGTGGGATGGGTTAATTGAAAAAACACAGCATAAACCCTTTGTACCATCATTTTCATTAGCATCAAGGTGGGTTTATAAACTTAGATATGTAGTTTTAATAGTTCTGGTTTTAATAACAATACCAGCCTATATAGGAAAAGACATGACAAGCTTTACTTTTGGCAGCGATGCCATGGGGCTTTCTAAAGGTACAGCAGTGTATAATGATGAACAAAAAATAAATTCTGTTTTTGGGAGAAACAATATAGTACTTCTTATGGTACCAAATAATTCTATGGTAACAGAAAAGCAGCTAACGGATGAACTTAAGGACAAACCATACGTTAAAAATGTTACTTCCCTTGCAAAGTTGCTTCCAGAAGGAGTGCCTGAAAGTTTTATTCCAGATAATAAAAAAAGCAAACTACATACAAAGGATTATTCAAGAATACTTTTGTCTATTAAAAGCAAAAGTGAAAGTGATTTTTCATTTCAATGTATAAATGATGTTACTAAAATTGTGAAAAATTATTATCCTGAAAACTCATATGTTATTGGGTCCACTCCATCCACTATGGATATAAAAAGTGTTATTGTTGGAGATTGGAATAAAATTGACAAAGTATCTCTTTTAGGAGTTGCACTTGCAATTATGATTGCGTTTAAGTCACCTGTATTACCCTTGCTGCTAATGATACCAATTGAAATGGCTGTTTTTATAAATATGACTATCCCATATCTTTTGGGAGATCAAATCATGTTTATGGGATATATAATTGTTAGTTGCTTGCAGCTTGGAGCAACTATTGATTATTCAATTATTTTGACCCATCATTATTTGAAGTGGAGAAAGTCAAGAAATGCAGTAAATGCATCAATAAAAGCAACATCAGATAGTATGCTCCCAATTCTTACATCTGGATTGATTTTATCAGTAGCTGGTCTTGGAGTATATTTGTTATCTAGTGTCCAGGCAATTGGGGATTTGGGGATTCTAATTTGCAGAGGAGCATTGCTAAGCACATTTACAGTAATTACATTGCTGCCAAATTTATTAATATGGGGTGACAAGTTTATTTATGGGGGCAATAAATTATCAACTGAAGTTTTTAGAAGGGTTTTATTCAATATTACAAGGATGCTTTAAAAAAAAGAATTTAGAAAAAGGAGTTTGTGAAAAGGATGCATAAATGGAAAAGTGTTATAGCAGGAATCTTAGCTCTAATGATTGTATCAGGATATTGCAGCGGGATTGTACTAGCTGCTGCACCAAATGTTACAAAAGATGAAACTGCATATGTAAACCTGGATTATTATGGTACCATTTCTAGTGTGAATATAGTGAAAAGCTGTAGTTTAAACGGAATAAATGAGTTTGAAGATTATGGATCATATGAATCGGTAAGCAATATGTCAACCAAAGACCTCCCAATGATAGATAATGAGGGGGTTAAATGGAGTTTGAAAAATGGAGATTTTAATAAAAGGTTTTATTATAACTGCAAAGTGAAAAATAATGCCATAACATTTCCTTGGAATATAGATGTTTCATACAAGTTAAACGGTGTACCCTGCAAAGCAGAAACTTTAGCAGGTGCTTCCGGACTTGTTGAAATAAATATTAATGTAAAACCAAATAATAATGCAAAGGAATACTATAAGAACAATATGATGCTTCAGGCAGCTACTTTAGTAAACATGGAGGATGTATACAGCCTTGAAGCTCCAGGTTCCCAGCTTCAGACAGCAGGTACATATAAGGCTGTGGTATTTACTGCACTCCCAGGGGAGGAAGATACGTATACCATACGTGTTGGTACCAAAAGCTTTAAAACTGATGGAATAAATTTTATGATGATTCCGGGTACACTTAAGCAGTTTGAAGATATAAAAGAGATAAAGGAAGCTAAAGACACTATGAAAGACTCCTATAATGCCATCTATACAAGTATGAATGATGTTTTAAATAATTTGGAAGGAATGAAGCAAGGACTTGGTGAACTCAAGACAGGAACAACAGGAATGGAAGATGCAAGAAAAACTTTTAGCAGTGGTAAAGATGAACTGAACAAAGATGGAGATACCGCTCTCAATGATTTAAATGCTGCAAATGAACAACTCAAAGAATTAATTCCATACTTTAAAACTACAAAGCAGATGATAAAAAAATTAAGAACAAATATTAATTCAATGAAAAAATCTCTTGATGAACTTAAAGAGCCTTTGGAGGATACAAATAGTTCTATAACAGCTATGGAAAAAGACCTTGACAGTTTAGATGACTTACTTGAAAATTTAAATGACACAATAGAAAAATCATTAAATGATTTGGGAACTTTGGTTTCTATGGGACTAGCAACAGAATATGAAGCTGCTGAGCTTCAAGGAGCAGCATCGGTAGCAAAAGTACTATCAGGTTATACAAAAAACTTAAATGCAGTATTAGATGACATGAAGAGTCTTGGGTCATCCACCAGCAGGATAATTAATATAACAGAAGATTTAATAGATGAAAACCACAATCTTGTAAATACAATGAATTCTTACTACGGAGATACGCAAAATCTTCTAACAGACCTGATGGATTGCACTTCACTTTTAACCAAAAGCATTGATAGCTCTATTGTATTTTTAAACTATTCAAAAGCACTTATACAAACCAGCGGGGACAAATTGGATAAAGCAACGGAGATATCTCTTAGTGGAATGGAGAGCATTTTGGGAAATAGCATAAATGGACTTGGAAGCATTCCTACTATGAGGAATGCAAATTTTACAATTAAAAGTACACTTGATAAGGAATTCAACAAGTTTGATGGTGAAAATAAATTTTTAAATATGGATGTTAAGGCTAAGCCCATATCCTTCACATCTGACAACAATCAAACCCCTGAAAGCATTCAAGTGATAATGAGGACCAAAGAAATTAGTAATGATGACAAAACAAGCAGTAATTTGGATTTGGATCAAGACAAGGCTAAGACAAGTATTATTGAAAGAATTAAAAACATTTTCAAGGAATTATTGCTATAAAAGGAATAAAGAATTAGGTAGTTGATAACTGCCTAATTCTATTTAAATTACCTAGTTAGTTGTATTATTAAAATTCATATTGTGATTTCCTCTGCCTCTCATACCGCCATTTCCTGAACCAGGTGTGCAGAAAGATGAGTTTTCTTTAATATTTGCTTTCATTTCTTCTCCCTGTTCTTTAGTTATTGATCCCTTTGAAACAGCCCAATCTATACTTTTTATTCTTTCATTAAGCATATAAGTCTTGATTTCTTCATCTGTTACACCTTTTTCTTTCAAAATGTCGTAAATAGTCTTTCCAGAATTTAATTCATTGGTAATCTGACTATCAGACAGTCCTTTGCTTTCTAAAAGCTTAATTAAAATATCATGTCCATTAAGATTTGCTATGCAGCCATATCCAGTATCAGTACCAGTTCCTGTACATGTTCTATTGTTAAAATTATTTGGTGTTGCTGAATTTGCAGATACGAAAGCTGTGGTTCCTAGCCCTATTATCAATGTCATAGCCAATGTTAAAATTATTTTTTTACTTTTCATTTTAAATCTCTCCTTTTTATTTGAACTTTATACTTATATAATAAGGTTATATTATGTTTTAAATATGACACATTTGTGATAGATTTGTGAAAAGAGAGAAGGGAAACTATGAAGGGTAAAATCCTGGTGGTGGAAGATGAAAAGAAGCTTGCAGGGGTTATAAAACTTTATCTGGAAAAAGAAGGCTATGAAGTAACAAATGCTTATGATGGCAAGTCAGGTGAAGAAGCTATACAAAATGAAAAGTTTGATTTAATAATATTAGATGTAATGATTCCTGAAATAGATGGATGGTCCCTCCTTAGAAAAATCAAAAATAAAGGAGACACCCCTGTAATTATGACCACTGCAAGAGGTGAAGAAGAGGATAGGATTTTCGGATTGGAACTAGGGGCAGTTGATTATATGGTTAAACCATTAAGTATGAAGGAACTTATGCTAAGAGTAAGGCTTAGGTTAAAACCCTGTAGCAAAGGGTATGATGAAGTCCTGGTTTTTGAAAATATGAGCATATCGGAATCTAAAAGGAAAGTTACAGAAAATGATCTTGAGATTAGCTTAACCCCAAAGGAGTTTGACCTTTTGTTGTTTTTTTGTAAAAATCCAGAACAAGTGTTTAAACGCGAACAGCTTTTAGACAAAGTCTGGTCTTATGATTTTATGGGAGATACAAGAACTGTGGATACTCATATAAAAAATCTTAGGGAAAAAATAAGTTATTGCGGGGAGCATTTAAAAACCGTGTGGGGTGTTGGCTATAAACTGCAAAAATAAATTAAGGGGGCTGAAGCATGGGCAAAATCACCAAAAGGCTTATTAAGTATTTTACTGGAATTATAAGCATAGTTGTAATAACATGTTTGATTTTAAGCGGTTTGTTTTTGTCATTAATTTATACAAATATTCAATATTCAGATATGAAAAAAGCCTCGAATAAACTGTATGAAGCAATAAAAAATCAAAACCAATATTCAGATATTATATCTGAATATCAGATATCTTCTGCATTTCTAACTAAAGATGGACAGACAACTTCTTTAACATCCAATATGTTGGGTATGATAAAAAACATGAGTTTTGAGAAGCTTGGAGACAAGGGTAAGTTTGTAAATCAGAATAATGAGGAATTTCTATATTATAAAACCAGTACAGATATAGGAGACATAATTATATTACAAAACAATAAGTTTTCTTCCACATATATGAAGTATACATATATAATACTTGCCATTATATTTTTAGCTGCTTTACTGATTTCAATTCCAATTATTGCTTTTCTGGGTAAAAAAATAACAGAACCAGTTATTTTAATTCAAAAAGCTGCAATGGATATTACCAAGGGAAATTTTGATATTGATTTAAATGTGGATACAAAAGATGAAATAGAAGAACTTTCAGGAAGTATAAAATATATGGCTTCAGCTATAGAGAAAAAGGACACAATCCAGAGAGAATTTATTGCAAATGTATCTCATGATTTTAAAACTCCACTTAGCGTTATAAGAAATTACAGCGAGGCTGTTGTTGATGACATTCTTACTGAAAAGGAGAAAATGGAATATATAAAAGAAATAATAAATGAAGTAGACAGACTTAATTGTCTTGTAATGGACATACTGGAACTTTCAAAACTTCAAGTAGGGGATGATATACTGAAAAAAGAACAATTTAACCTAAATGAATTTTTGAGCAGCTTTCAAAATACTTTCAAAATTCAATTACAGCAAAAAAATCTTGATTTCAAGCTGAACATTAGTGATTTAAATATAGATATATTAGGAGACAGCAAATATCTTCACAGGGTTATATATAATTGTGTTGATAATGCTGTTAAATTCTCAAAAGAAAATGGAAGTATTATACTAGGAGCAGTAGAAACCAAAAAAGGTTTAAAGATATATGTAAGTGACACTGGCATTGGAATAAATTCAGAAGATATTGATGATATATGGGACAGATATTACAAAAGTGCTAAAAGCGGGGGTATTGGATTAGGTCTCGCTATCTGCAGCGAAATACTAAAAATGCATAATTTTGAATATGGTACTGTAAGCACAGCAGACCAAGGTGCAGAGTTTTATTTTATAGTTCCTCAAAATTCCTGCATTAAAAATTAGAAATACAATAAATTGTTAGGAGAAGATAACTATGAAAATAGGTACACTTATAGGGTTAATAATTACTGCTATTATTCTTGCAATTTTAGGCATACTATCCATATATAAACCTAATATAGCAGGGGCTGAGTTTAGTTGGGTTAAATACAAGTGTATTTATTTACCTAAATATATAAATCCAACAAATAAGTATTATTTAAACTATATAAAGATTATAGGCGTTGGTTTTATATTATCTTCGTTGGTACTACTAATAGTTTCAGTAGTTTATGTTTTTTATCCCAATATACTATTTATGATCTAAAAGCGTTATAGAATCTTTGTCTAATAA
>JBLNDT010000025.1:0-35938 GCA_050261915.1 Solirubrobacterales bacterium | reverse complement strand
TGAATAGTCCAGAGTTCCTGCAGCAAAAACAGCAGAAGCCCCAGCCATTGTAAATACAGTTGTCAGTAGTGCTGCCATTCCTAGTTTAAGTCTTCCTAATTTCATTTTTACCCATCCTTTCCTTAATTATTACCTGGATTAGAGCTTGCTTTTGTTAAAGGTAAAACCACAATATCCCCTTCTTTTAATCCGCTTTCTATTGAAGTGTATCTATTTGTCCCTGTTCCTTTTTTTACTTCCTTTTTAACAGCGTCAGCATAATATCCGTCCGTTGCAGCGTCTTTTGATTTTTCAGTGTCTTTAACCCATACATAACTCTTGTTTCCTGAGTTTATTACAGCTTCTTTTGGAATGTATATAACATTTGTCATAGTGTTTACTTGTATTTCCGCACTTACGTTCATTCCAACCTTAAGTTTTGAAATGTCACCATCAAATTTAACAGTAACAGGGTAAGTAGTCACTCCATTTAAAGTAGTTGCATTAGGAGATATTTTTATCACCTCACCCAGCATTGGAGTATCAGTAGTTTCAGGAAGAGCATCCAATGTTAAGTTTACCTTTTGTCCTATTGCTATGCTTGCTATATCAAGTTCATCTACAGGAATATCAACCTGAAGTGCATTTGGAGTATCCACCACTACAACTTCAGTACCAGTATTTACAGAATCCCCAACATCATAGCCGATCTTCTTTATTATTCCATCAAAAGGTGCAACAACTTTGTATTTGCTTGCAAGATTAACACTGTTTGTAAGGGTTGTCTGGGATGCAGCTATTTTTAAATCCGCCACATCTTTTGCTATTTTAACATTGTCGTTTTTAATAATAACCATTGCTTCACCAGTTGAAACCTTTTGATTTTCCTTAATCAAAACGCTGTCAACAGTTCCTCCGGTGGTGCTTATAACTGTTTTCTTATTTACATAGGATATTGCTGCTGTGTTGGTACTTGAAACGTTTCCTGATGCAGCAGCTATATCTGCGCTTGCAGAAGTTCCCTCCGCCACAGCTCCAGGGTTATCCATCTGAATCTCAACAGAATTAACCAATCCCCCTGAATTGGTTGTTGCAGAATCATTGCTTACGTAAGTAACGGTACCGTTTATTGATTCCATTAAAGAAGTAAGATATACTTGTGCCTGTTGTCCCACAGCAATATTTGCTGCATCCTTGGCATTATAACTTAAAAGTACTTTTAATTTTGATGGGTCGCTTACTGTTGCAACTTGAGAACCTGCTGCAAGTTCATCACCTTTATTTACAATAACCTTGGTTACTCTACCTGAAAAAGGAGCTTTTACAGTTAAATCATTATAATTATTGTAGCTTGACTGTGCTGATTTCTGGCTTTGTTCAAGTCCATTAACACTGCCTGCCATACTTGTCTTTGCATCCTTGTCGTCAAATTCAAGTATTACATCACCAGCTTTTACTGTATCGCCTTCTTTATAATTCACCTTAGCAACTTTGCCGCTTACTTCTGCATTCATTTTGCTTTCATTGGTGCTTGATACTATTCCAGAGCCCTTCACAGTTGCACTTAGATTTCCCTTTTTAACAACAGCAGTTTTTTGAGTTATGCCTTTATTTGAAGTAAAAATCCCGCTAACGCTTACACCAGCAATTATCACTACTAATATTAATACTACTGCTGCAATTACCTTAATTTGCTTTTGGGCCATTAGCTTTTGCATTTTATCTTTCATATCTGTTTTCAAAGTCCTCACCCCTTTTTTAGTCCTTATCTCAATTTAATTGAAACATTAGCATTGGTGCCGATTATTCCACTTAAATCCACATCTTCATCTATTACTATTTTAACGGGAATAAGCTGTGTAACCTTTGTGTAGGTACCGCTTGTACTATAACTTGTTGCACTTCCAGTTAATGCTGTTTGTGTAACACTGTCTATTCTGTCCACATGTGCATTAAATTTACGTCCTGGATATGCATCCAGCTTAACGGTAACACTTTGACCTACTTTTATTTTACTGATATCAGTTTCTTCTATGTTTGCATTTACATATACATTTTCAGTATCAGCTATAACTGCAATTATTGATGTTGCAGCAAGGGTCTGATTTTCAACCACATCACATTTTACAACCTCCCCGTTTATAGGAGATCTAACATAAGGTCCGTTTTCAACTCTGGCAACAACTTCATTTGTTTTTACACTTGTTCCTTCTGACACATTCAACTTTGTGAGCTTTCCATTTGCGGAAGCTGCTACGCTGTATAAGTCTGCTGCAACCTTTGAATTTTCTGTTGTAAAATAATTATGATTTTTCCAGTATAAGTAATACCAGGTTCCAACCCCTGCAATAATTATTATACCGATAATACCTAAAATAACATTACGGTTTTTCTTCATGATTTCAACATCTTCCTTTCATAAAATCTATTCTTCGCCTTCAGAGAATTGGCTGTTATAGAGATTTGCGTAGAAGCCGCCCCTTTCCAAAAGTTCGTGGTGGTTACCCTGCTCTACTATATCTCCTTGATTCATTACAAGAATAATATCTGCATCTTTAATTGTGGACAATCTATGTGCAATAACAAAGCTTGTTCTATTTTTCATAAGATTATCCATAGCTTTTTGTATCAATATTTCTGTTCTAGTATCAACAGAGCTTGTAGCTTCATCAAGAATTAATATTCTTGGATTTGCCAGTATTACCCTGGCTATTGTAAACAGCTGCTTTTGACCTTGTGATATATTGCTGGCCTCTTCATTAAGGATCATATTGTATCCATCTGGAAGCGCCTTAATGAATTCATCGCAGTGAGCTGCTTTTGCAGCTTCAATTATCTCTTGGTCAGTGGCATCAAAATTACCATATTTAATATTGTCCTTTATGGAGGCATTATAAAGCCATGTTTCCTGAAGCACCATTCCAAATATTGATCTCAGGTCATTTCTGCTGAAATCAAAAATGTCAATGCCATCTATCATTATCTTTCCTTTACTTATATCATAAAAACGCATAAGTAATTTTACAATTGTGGTTTTCCCAGCTCCCGTTGGGCCTACTATAGCTACCTTCTGACCAGGTTTTACTGTTGCAGAAAAATTATTTATTATTGTTTTTTCTGCAGTGTAGCCAAAGCTTACATTTTCAAAAGTAACTCCACCGTGGAATTCATAATCACCAAGTTCATTAAGAGTATCTGGTGTTTCCTCTTTTTCTTCAAGGAATTCAAAAACACGTTCTGCAGCTGCTGCTGTAGACTGGAGGGTATTTGATATTGTAGCCAGCTGTGTGATAGGCTGGTTAAAGGATCTCATATATTGTATAAAGGCTTGAATATCACCTATTTCAACCATTTTCTTGACTGCCAGGTAGCCTCCAAGTATACTAACTACCACATACCCTAAGTTTCCTATGAATGCCATTATAGGCATCATCATTCCGGATATAAACTGGGATTTCCATGCTGATTTATACAACTTTTCATTTACTTCTTCAAAGATTACTACTGATTCTTCTTCTCCATTAAAGGCCTGTACTATATTATGGCCCCCATACATTTCCTCTATATGTCCATTTAAAGTTCCTAAGGAGCCCTGTTGTTCTTTAAAAAAGTTTTGAGATTTCTTAACAATAGCCATTACAATTCCCATTGAAAGTGGCAGCACAAGAAGTGCAACAATTGTCATTATCCAGCTTATTGATATCATCATAGCAAGAACACCTACTAATGTAGTTGCTGATGTTATAAGCTGAGTAAGACTTTGATTTAAAGTTTGGCTTATAAGGTCCACGTCATTTGTTATTCTTGATAAAACATCCCCATGTGTTCTTGTATCATAATAATTTAGGGGCAATTTATTCATTTTAAGGGATATATTTTGTCTGAGCTTATATGTTACTTCCATTGAAACCTTTGACATAATATAACTTTGAGCATAAGAGCATACAAAGGATATCACATATAACACTATTAAAAGAATTATTATCCTTCTAATGTATACAAAATCAGTAAGAAGCCCTGTGCCTGTTAGCCAGGCAATTAAACCTTCCACAAGTTTTGTTGTAGCTTTTCCAAGGAGTTTTGGACCAACTATAGAAAATATTGTTGAAAAAAATGAAAAAAATACAACAATTAAAATTGAATTTCTATAGTCCTCCATATATTTTGCAAGTTTTATCATTGTCTGTTTGAAATTTTTTGCCTTCTCCCCAGGTCCCATGGCCATAGGTCCGCCCATCATGGATCGGCGCTGCTGCTGAGGCTGTCTTTTTTCACTCATCTTGCCAACTCCTCCTCGCTTAATTGTGAGTATGCTATTTCTTTATATACTTCACAATTTTTTATAAGCTCATCATGAGTTCCCATGCCTGCAATATATCCATTATCCAAAACTATAATTTGTTCTGCATTCATGATAGTTCCTATACGCTGTGCAATAAGAAGAATTGTGCTTTTACCTGTTTCTCTTTTTAAAGCCGCTCTTAAGTTTCCATCTGTTTTTAAATCAAGAGCAGAAAAACTGTCATCAAAAATATATATTGGAGCATTTTTAACTAAAGCCCTGGCAATTGAAAGTCTCTGTTTCTGTCCCCCTGAAACATTTGTACCACCCTGGGCAATTATTGAATCATACCCTTGTTCCTTTGTGCTGATAAATTCCTCAGCCTGTGCTATGGATGCTGCCCTTTCAATATTTTCCATAGTGGTGTTTTTATCTCCATAGGCTAAATTTGATTTTATTGTTCCTGAAAAAAGAACACTTTTTTGCGGCACATAGCCAATTTTACCTCTTAGATCCTTCTTTAATACTGTTCTTACATCTTTTCCGCCAACAAGTACTTCTCCTTTGGTAACATCATAAAATCTCATTATAAGATTAACAAGAGTTGATTTACCGCTTCCCGTAGAACCAATAATAGCTGTAGTCTGTCCTGCCTTTGCAGTAAAATTTATATTATGAAGTACACAGTCCTGACCACCTGGATAACAGAAATTAACATTTCTAAATTCAATGTCTGCATTAAAATTATCATCAAAGTGTAAAGGATCTTCCGGATCAAGTATGGTTAATTCAGTATTTATTACCTCAGCAACTCTTTCTGCTGAAACAGATGCCCTCGGTATCATTATAAACATCATTGACAAGAATAAAAATGCCATTATTATCTGCATTGCATATTGCATGTAAGCCATCATATCTCCAATATTCATGTTAAAGGAGGATACCTGGTTTGCTCCTACCCATACAATAATTACAGTTACAAGGTTCATTACCAGCATCATAAATGGCATAAGAGCTGCCATGGTTCTGTTAATAAAAAGGTTAGTATCTGTTAATTCCTTGTTTGCTATATCAAATCTGTTTTCTTCAAATCTTTGTGTGTTAAAGGCCCTTATTACCAGCATTCCATCAAGATTTTCCCTTACTACTAGATTTAATCTGTCTATAAGCTTCTGTACTACCTTAAATTTTGGCATAACAATAGCAAACAACAGGGCAATAACACCAACAAGGCTTATTACTGCAATCCCTATAATCCATGACATGGATTTACTTGCTGAAACAGCCTTCATTATTCCACCTACTCCAAGAATCGGAGCATAAAATAGCATTCTAATAGCCAGTACCAATACTGTTTGAATTTGAGTTATGTCATTTGTAGTTCGGGTTATTAGTGATGCTGTTGAAAATTTATCGTATTCTGCACTTGCAAAATATTCAACCTTCTTGAAAACCATTGATCTTAAATCCTTTGAAACACCTGCTGCTGTCACTGCACCCAAAAAACCTACTGCTATTGATGCTATGCTTCCAAGCAGTGCAACTAAAAGCATTACGCCACCTGTTTTTAAAATAAAGCTGCTGTTGCCATTCATAACTCCGGTATTTACAATATCGGACATATAATCCGGCAGGGCAAGATCGCAGGTTGCCTGAACAAACAGTAGTGCAACGGCACATAATATATACCCGCTATATGGCAGTAAATATTTTAATATCTTATTCATATTTTGCCTCCTTTCTCAGTTATTTTTAGTTATTTTTATTTACCCATATTTTCATTAATATAATCTATAGCTTCATTAATTATATCAGTAAGTAAAATACTTTTTTCTTCTCCCAGATATACTACCAGCCCTTCAAAAAACTTAATAAAGCCTTCCCCTGCTGCCTTAACTGCTTGTTCTCCTTTTTCTGTCAATACTACCCTGGCAGCTCTTCTATCTTCTTTATCAACGCTTCTTTTTACATAACCTTTTTCTTCTAGTCCATTTATAGACTGAGTAGTGGTTGGATTAGTAACATTCATATGACTGCTGATTTCAGATAATTTCAAACCGCATTCATTTGATCCCTGGCACTTTTTTATACAAAATAAAACTTGTATCTCACTATGTTTCAAGTCCATCACAGGGCTTCTAGACCAGTGAAGCCTCTTCATACGCATTAACGCTTCTACCAGGTCTTTGGTTGTAGAGGTCAATTCATCTTCTACCATAATTTCCCCTTTCAAATAATTAGTTTACCTAACTAATTATATTTTATCTAAATGCCCATGTCAATAAAAAAAACACATTAACCTAGCAAACTTAGATTAATGTGTATACTATTAAAGCCTTATATTTACTACAGTACCATCCTTAGCTCTCA
The DNA here is from genome assembly GCA_050261915.1 of Solirubrobacterales bacterium. Classification (GTDB taxonomy): domain Bacteria; phylum Bacillota; class Clostridia; order Clostridiales; family Clostridiaceae; genus UBA699. The sequence goes on along the minus strand of JBLNDT010000025.1, from coordinate 29,307 downwards.
CATCCACTATATCAAGACCTTTATATTCCTTTAAAACATCCACAGCTGTATGAAGTTTGGAAAAATCTATACATTCAACATATATTCTTTGTTCCTTTGGAATATGCTTCATTATTGTTTTCTCCATGAAATTTCCTGTACATAGCCTTAAAACCCAATAAGGCAGGGGAACCCAGAACCTCATTCCTTCATTGGTCCGAACATAAATTCTCATTTTATTCTACGACCACTTCTACAAAATCTCCATTTGCTGATTGTACATCTACTATTTTCCCTATAACCTCACTGTCTAAAGCTTTCAAAATCATATCCATGTCTATTTCTCCAACCTTATCGCTTATTCCCGGCATTTTAACCACAGCATTACCTAGTGCTCTTATAACCTTAACAGGAAGCTTAACATGAACATTGTCCCCTTCTTTTGAAATAACATTTACTTTTAGCATCTTGTCACCGTAATCTGCTGATATTGTCTTTACTTCAGCATTTTCACCCTTATTGTTTAATGCTTCGATAAGTTCAGCTGCCTTAGCTGAGTCAATTTTGCCCTCTTCCACCATTTTTAAAATCCTTGATATATCCTCTTTCATATATTTCACTCCTAACTATTATTCTTTTAATAAATTTACTGCCTCTTCAGCAGTAATTTCTCCTTTTTCAAGTCTATCTATAATCTCTGAACTGTCTACTTGTGGTTTTCTTTCAATACTGAATCCAAGTTCTGAAATAACTTCATCAAGCTTTGCCCTTACTGTTGGGTATGATATCCCAAGCTCTTTTTCAACATCCTTAATATTTCCCCTGCAGGCTAAAAATACTTCAATAAATTTAAGTTGATCTGCTTTTAAATAATTTAACCTTGAAAGTTCAAATTCATTTTCTATAGTTGTATTACACTTTTTGCACTTAAGCCTTTCAACTATTAGATTGGAACTGCAAACTGGACATTTCGTTATTACTTTATATACCATTTAACCACCTCTTGTTATCATTATAAATCTTTATTTTAATAAAATCAACTTATATATTAATTATTTTAATATTTATTTCTATAATTATTTATTTTATTTATTTATAATTTAATTTATTGAATGTCCTTAAATTTAATAAAAAAACCAAAACATCAGCAAATAAATTTGCCCACATTTTGGTATATTAGTATTTCAATATAACTTTATTTAATTACAGTATAAGATATATCATTATTATCATTTTTTATTAACTCAATATAACCTTCTTTATTTAACAGGTAAAAAGGGTGATTTAAGCCTGTTGATGCACAAAATTCACTTTTGAAATTTTCAAATCCTAATTTCGCTAACAGGTTTCTGGAGGATCTGTTATCAGGATGATGCCTCGCTAAAAGTGCCTCCACTTTAAGTTCTTCAAAGGCATACCTAATGCACGCTATGGGAATTTCCATTGTAATCCTTGCCCCCCAAAACTTTGGTTTAATATGCATCCCCATTTCCAATATATTGTTTTCATAAGGCTTGAAACCGCTGCATCCTATTAATTCTCCAGTTTGAAGTAAATACACAGGCCAATATTGTATTTTGTATCTATTAAATGTCTCTATTTCATTTTTAAGCTTTTCATATATATACTCATTCTCAATAACACCTTTTGAAGATAGATATTTTGAAACAGCCGGATCCCCCCATAGTTTAAAAGCATCATCTATGTCTGCCTCGCTCCAGGTTGCAAACCCTGTTCTTTTTGTGGTTATAAAATACTCCTTCATACTTCCTCCAAAATTCTAGCATTGTGATTCTCCCTAAAAAAAACCTGCGGGAAGATGAGTTCCTGCAGGTATATTGAAGCTTACAATTTGTTATATTTTAAGGAAATCCCTTATTACTTTTCTCATTTCTGTCTTGCTGCAGGTTGCTTTGTGCCTCACCTGTTTTTTCTCCAGACCTAAAATTCCCTTTGGCATTTTAACATGGAGATTCTTTGAAAGTTCTTCTATCATTTCAAATTCACTTGAATTCTTGTCAGCAAAATTCAAGGCATCATTTATACTCTTAGGGAATTTAAATGGGCTTGCCGTTGATGCAATTACAGTAACGCTTTTATCTCCTGTTTTTTTCCTGTATTCATCATATACATCATAAGCCACTGCAGTATGAGTATCTATAACGTAATCTGATGCTTCGTACACAGTTTTAATTGCAGAAAGTGTTTCCCTTTCTCCAGTAAAACCGCCGTATAAGTCTTTGAGCTTTTCCTTCATATTGTCATTAATTTCGTATCTTCCGGTACTCTTAAGCTGATTCATAAGGTCTTTTATTATTATTCCATCCCTGCCGCTTATTTCATATAGGAATCTTTCCAAATTGCTTGAAATAAGTATGTCCATGGATGGTGAATTTGTTACAAAGAATGTTCTGTTTTTATCATAAATTCCTGTATTAATAAAGTCTGTAAGCACATTATTCTTGTTTGATGCACATATAAGTTTACCTATTGGAATTCCCATGGACTTTGCATAAAACGCAGCCAATATATTGCCAAAGTTTCCTGTAGGAACAACTATATTTATATTTTCACCATTCTTAATCTTCTTATCCTTTAAAAGATTTGCATATGTATAAACATAATATACTATTTGTGGTACAAGTCTTCCTATGTTTATTGAATTTGCTGATGAAAACATATAACCCTTATTATTTAAAAGTTCATTAAATTCCTTGTCGCTGAATATTTCTTTAACCCCGCTTTGAGCATCGTCAAAGTTTCCTTCTATTCCAACTACAAATGTATTTTCACCTTCCTGGGTGGTCATTTGCTTTCTTTGGATTTCACTTACTCCGTCTTTAGGAAAAAATACAATTATTTTTGTTCCAGGCACACTGTCAAAACCATCCAGGGCAGCCTTTCCTGTATCTCCTGAAGTAGCAGTTAAAATAACTATTTCCTTATCTATGCCGGTTTTCTTTGCTGCGGTTTTCATTAGGTAAGGCAGAATACTTAATGCCATATCCTTAAAGGCAAGAGTTTTACCATGGTAGAGCTCAAGAAAACAAACACCATTTTTATAGTTTAATGGAGCTATTAACGGGTTTTCAAATTTGTCATCATATGCTCCATTAACGCAAGCTCTTAGTTCCTCTTCACTAAAATCCTCAAAATACATTTTCATAATATAATAGGCAAGTTCCCTGTAGTTCATTTTAGTTAAATCTTCAAGGTTTATTGTGATTTTTGGAATTGCTTCAGGTACATATAATCCTCCATCTTCAGCAATACCCTTTACAATGGCCTCGGATGCTTCAACTTTTTTACCATTTCCCCTAGTGCTTATATAATACAATATTCTTACCTCCTTATTAATAAGTTTTACATAAAAATAAAAGAGACTAATTTTAATAGCCTCAGAAAATCCCATTAAATAAATGTTTTTGATATTTTCGTAATTTTTAATATAAATATTTATTCTTTAGCTTATCATAATATAAAATTATTATGGTAATGATAACACAGCTTGTTTAAAAAAATCAAGTTAAAATTATACTATTCTAAAATTTCTGTAAATCTGCTTACCTCTTTTCCATCTACCATAACCTTTTCAAGAAACATACTAAGTGGTCTTACCCAGATTCCAAATTCCCCGTATAAGGCTTGGTAAACCACGTATTCCTCAAAGGTTTCCGAATGCTTTGCAACATTTAACACAAGATATTCCTTACCTTTAAAATGTCTGTACTTCCTATTAATTTTCACCAAATTTGCTTTGACTGACATAATGCCCTCCTTAAACTCTTAATCTATAACCTGCTCCCCACACAGTTTCTATGTACTGGGAATTTGAAGGGCAGGATTCTATTTTCTCCCTTAACCTTCCTATATGAACTGTAACTGTTGAAATATCACCTACTGCATCAAGACCCCATATTTTTTCAAATAATGTATCCCTGCTGAATACTATGTTTGGATTTTCGGAAAGATATAGAAGCAGCTCAAATTCCTTTTGAGCCAGCATTATTTCGTTATCATTAATAAAAACCTGTCTCGAATCCTTTATTATTTTTAGTCCACGTATAATAATCACATTGTTTTTAGTTTTTGATGCAAATTTACTTTTAAGTCTTTCATAATTTTGAATATGCGCATTAACTCTGGCAACAAGCTCACCAGGGCTGAAAGGCTTGGTTATATAATCATCTGCCCCAAGGCTTAAACCTTTTATTTTATCAATTTCATCTTTCTTTGCTGAAACCAGCAATACAGGAATATCCTTGCTGTCTTGAATGCTTTTCAAAATGCTGAAACCATCAATCTTAGGAATCATAATGTCTAGAATAATAAGATCAAACTCATTTTCCTTAATGGCATTTAAGCCCTGAACTCCATCCGTACATAATTCTACTTCAAAGCCTGCCACCTCCAGATAATCCTTTTGAAGTTTGGCAATACTTAAATCATCCTCAACAATTAAAATTTTTTTCACAATACCATCTCCAGTTTTAAGATATTTTAGCTAGGGAAATTATTATACTGGTACCTTCATTTCCATGGCTTACCGCCCAAATCTTCCCCTTATGACCTTCAACAATTTGTTTTGCTATAGCCAGCCCTAAACCGCTTCCTTTTGTTTCTGTTCGAGCTGCATCCGCTCTGTAAAACCTGTTAAATATTTTATTTATATCATCCTTTTCAATTCCGGAGCCATTATCACGAATTTCTATAATAATGCTGTTATTGGTTTCTCTAAGCATTATATCTATTTGTCCTGGCACCTTATCCATATACTTTCTTGAATTATCTATTATATTAACTATTACTCTTCGGAACCTTTCCCTGTCCACCCTTACATATCTTGAGTTCACAAGCTGGTTTTCTAGGGTAATATATATATTGTATTTTTGAAGCTCTATAGAATATTCGCTGATGCAGTAATCAAAATAGGAGACTATATCTGTTTTTTCAAAGTTAAAGGGAATCTGATTAAGATCTAATTTTGAATACAAAAGCAAATCATCAATCATACTGTCAATTTGTTCCGCCTTTGAATATATTGTTTTTAAGTAAAGCTCCTGCTTTTCAGGGGTATTTGCAATACCGTCCAAAATCCCCTCCACATATCCTTTTATAGAGGTTATTGGAGTCTTTAAGTCATGGGATATGCTTGATATTAAAACTTTTCTGTTGTCATCATACTTCATCTTTTCCTGGACAGAATCCTTAAGCTGTATTCTCATATGTTCAAAATCGGCACAAAGTTCTTGAATTTCTCTATCTCCATACTCTATAATTTCAAAATTCAAATCACCCTTGCTTATTTCATTTAATGCTTTTTTTAAATGAGCAATAGGCTTGAGTATTCTTATTGAATATAGATATGACATTATCATGTCCACAACTATAAAGGTTATTATAAAAATTATTATAAGGGCAATAACCAATTTATTTAAAAGCTGACTGTTGTTTTCAATGGGAGCTAAGAGTATAACGACTCCCTTTGCTCCATCCTTGAAATGCAGCTCACTGCTTTCAACCTCATAGGAAATATTGTCTATGGTTATAGGTTTTCTGAAGTTTTTTGGATTTTCCTCCTCCAGACATTTCTCAATGTCTATGCTGCTTAATTCCTTTGATGCAAATATTGTTTTATCCCCTTTTGTTATTATGAGTTCTCCTTTTATTGCAGCAAGCTTTGTATAGATGTACCCTTGAAATTTACTATCCTCAATATTTTCAGGATTTAACTCTGATATATTTTTTATAGAGCTCACAAGTTCAGATTTTACCGCCACAATGGTTTTAAACTTATTATAGTTTATATCAGTATGAAAAACCTTTGAAGATGTAAGCATAAATCCAAAGCCCACAATAAATACTATAAAAAAAGGAATAATAACTGTTATTATATTTGAAATAATTAAGCGCTTTTTTATATTCATATTTTCTCCCCAAATTACTAATTACAGTTCTCTTTTATCAAAAAGATAATATCCCCCTGTAAATAATAGTATAACATAACTTACCATAAGCATAAATTGGCGAAAAATTTTTAAATAAGCTATATCATTCATTATCCAAAGCTTATACCAATTCATGAGGCTGGTAAATATTATTCCTGAATAACTTGAAAAAATCAGCTCTATTGCCTTAAAACCTATAAATACAAGTACTGACAAGAAAAATACCGCTATTCCGCTTCTTAAGATATTTGAAAAGAGTACAATAATAAGAGTTAATACCAGCATTGGCATTAGTGTTACCATATATGAAACCAATATTTTAACCCCAGCTTGTACTGTAAAATGGTTTGAATTAAAAATAAAACCCGTAACACAGGAAAAAATCATTACAAATAAAAGGTTGATAAGTATAAATACCATTATAGCTGCTATTTTTGAAGAAAATAATTGAAGCCTTGTTAGAGGCCTTGTTAGAGATATTTTCATGGTGTTTTGAGAATACTCCCCGGAAAAGCTGTCTATGGCAACAAGTGCTGTAAATAGGGGAAGAATTGAATTAACTACTACAGAAAGTACCAAAATTGGAAATTCACTACTAGAAACTCCTCGCACTCCAAATCCATTTCTTAAGCAAATAACCGCAAGCTGCCCAAATATTATAAAAGCAAGAGAAACTGCAGCAGCTACCAATACCTTTTTCTTCTTATACAATTTTTCTATTTCATTAATAAATGCTGCTTTAAATCCGGCCATTTCTTTCTACCTCGCTAATAAAATAATTTTCAAGGGATGCGTAATTGTTAAGGATATTTGTGGTTGAATCTGTATTAAGCATTTTTCCGTTATACAGCAATCCTACCTTTGTACAAGTAAGTTCTACATCATGTATGAGATGGCTTGAAATAAAAAATGTGGTTCCTTCTTTTTCAGCCATTTCCTTTATTATATTTCTTACGGATATCATACCTTCAACATCGAGCCCGTTAAGTGGTTCATCAAGAATAACCACCTTAGGCCTTGATAATATTGCTGCAGCAATGCCAAGTCTCTGCTTCATTCCAAGTGAAAACTTCTTTGGTTTTTCATCCTTATATTTTAATAATCCTGTTAATTCCAAGACTTCTTCTATTCTTTCCTTGTCCACATTTTCATAATACCTTGAAAACTGTTTTAAATTCTCGTAAGCAGTTAAATATGGATAAGATTCAGCTGTTTCTATTATACATCCTACATTGCTCATGGCCTTTTCGAAATTTTCAAGAATGCTGTATCCAAGAATCTTTACATCCCCGCAGTCTGGTTTTATAAGCCCAGTCATTATTTTCATTGCAGTAGTTTTACCAGCACCGTTTGGTCCAAGAAAACCAAAAATATCACCCTGGTAGATATCTATATTTATATCAGTTATACCTCTTCCATTCCTATAGGCTTTTGACAACCCATTAATTTCTATAACCTTTTCCAATTGGTGCACCTCCAGTAATAAACATGGTTTAGTGGAGGCTGAAAAGCTCACCTCCACTAAAATAAAGTTTTTATAAAATATTACTTATCATTTAATTGAATATCCTGTTAAACTGATCATTAGTTAACAAAAATCCTCGCGAACTGTCAGTTAAGTTAAAATAAATACCTGCAGACTGCTGATTAACTGATATAAACCCTTTATGAGTGGCTCCACTAGAATCAGTACAAGTAATCTCTGCACTAGGATTATCTTTTTGGAATGTTCCGGTAAAATTCAATGTTTTATATTTATCAGCATAATCCTCATAACCTTTATAAAATTCAGAGTCGTAAGTTCCACTTATGGTTTTATCATCAATTTTTGTTATTGTAACGTATCGATCTCCAATTTTCTGGAACCGGCCGTCTTTTTCTATTATTACATCATTTTTGTACTTACCAATATATAATTCAGGATTTGAAAGCTTATTGTAATCCCTCTCCACATTTTTTTGTACAGTTTTTCCAGTTAAATCAGGCTTTGTAACAGTGGTAGAATTAATATTATAGATTTTTACTAAAAGCTCAAAGGTAACATTGTGTACTGTACCCCCTTCGTCTTTTCCAGATACAGTTCCTGTGCCTAATACGCTTCTTATCACACCGTCACTGCCCACCTGCATGTTTCCAGTAACATCTTTAATAAAAATATCATTTGTTATTTTAGGCATATAATTATCTTGACTATTAGAATTAAAAGTAGTTTTTGACTGAAGAGAAACTACTGCATTTACTAATGCAGGAATCTGGGTTTCATTTAAAGTTCCAGAAAGTTCTCTGCTCCCATCAGAATTTTGTTTAACCACAACTGAATCCTTTAAATTTCCAACCAGGGCATCTGCAATTTTTTCAACATCCCCTGCTTCCTTTTCAGCAAAAGGATTTGAAAACATCCTGGATTCTTTAGGCTGCTCATATTCATTTACGTAATATATGTTTTGACTTCCGTCTGTGCTGATTGAAAGATTTTTATCTGAATAATAATAGCTTACCTGATTTGTGCCTCCTTGTGTGTGTGTAGTGCTGCTTTCCATTGCCTTACCTTTTACATCTACCTTATTTGTTGTGGTATCTGAACTAATAACCTTGCCATTGTCCTTTATAACAAAAGACATGTCCATAGTATAATTGGGAAGTTTTTTTGTACAGCTGTCTGCTGTATATTTTACAGAATCCTTTAGCTGCTCATATCCTGTTTTTGATACTACTTCAGCCATAGCTGTAGTTGAAAACATTATTAATCCTATTGCAAAGCTTAAAATTATTGCTGTGTTTTTCTTTAACTTCAAATCTAATCATCTCCTATATCCAAATTATGAAAGCCTTTCACAATTACATTTTATAATCCATATATCTATTATACATAAACTAAAGATTAACAAAACATTAACTTTGGAGGAAACTATTAGAATTAAAAAACCTCTGTCAAAGACAGAAGTTTTTTACTATTTGAAGTTTTGCATTTCCTGGTATTCAGTTTTTATCTGCTCAATAGGTTCATCATAAGCATGATACCAACCTTTATTAAGAAGAATATCCGTGAGCTGGAAGTGTTCCCTGGATGCCTTATCAAGCTGTTGTGTCAGCATTTGTCTTAATTCAGGGTTAACTGCTTCTGCAGAAGCTGCAGCAAGTGAGGTTACAGAAAATTTCGAGTCCTTGATCATATCCTTTGCAATATCTTCACTTGACAGCTTATCGTCATCTCCAATAAACATATCTAAAAAAGACATAATTCCACCTCCTAAATATTTAAATTGCTTTTAATAAATTTCTCCATTGAACCAATATTAGACTTTTTTGTTTCAAGACAGCTTTCCATGAAAGTCTTAAGTTCTTCATCTTCTACCATACCGAGGCTTGCCTGAACTTTTTTTGCACCTACAATATTTATATCAATTAACTCCCTTAATTCCAGCACTTCATGGGGAGCAAGCTTACTGTTATTCATATTTTCCCTCCTCCATCTATCTATTTTATTTCCGACAGTTCTGTCTGAAGCTGCTGATTTGGATTCGCATATGCATCATACCAGCCTTTTGTTACAGCCAAATCAGAAAGCCTGTGATGTGAATTAACACAGTTTGTTAATTCAGTCATAAGTGCTTCTCTAAGATTTGGATTTGCAGTTTCTGTGAGAACCTTTGCCATTGTACCTATTGAAGCTTTAGAACTGTTAATTAGGTCCATAGCTATATCCTTTTCAGTAAGTTGATTACCTTCCATTAATTTTCCTCCTTTCTACTATACCCCTTGACCTACAGCGGATTTTATGTTTTTCAAAGCATTTTGTTTACATGTTATTGAATCCTGCATAAAGCTCTTTAACTCTGGAGAATTTACCATATTAATACTTGCATTAACTTTTTTTATACCAAGCATTTCCTGGTTTATTAATTCTCTCACTTCAATGGTTTCATGTGGTGCCAGTCTGTTTTGTTCCATTAATATCACCTCCTGCATATATAGTATTCTCTAAAATTCTTCATAATATCTACATATAGTTTTGATATATTTTTATTAGAAATTATTTTACATTTAGGAGGATATAGAAATGAACATGACCCATTATATGTCACTACTTGCTTCAAACCAGCCATGGAACTTGATAATATTTATGGCAATACCTGTAATTTGCGCAGAAGCTCTAACTATTTCAGAATTTTTTATTATATTTAACCGTGTATACTCCGGAGGCTTAAAAACCTTTAACAAGGCTGTTGGTATTTTTGACGGTTTTTACTTTTCAGGTATATTTATTTATCTTATGATAAATGCAGTTGTTCCCCTAACCTTAAGCTTTGGATGGCATACCTGGGTAGATGTTATAGCCGTAGGTTTTTATTTAAGCGGTGTATTTTTCCTTTTACCTATAGCATTAATGGAACTAGGTCTCATATTCAAAAATAAAACCACAGAGGAAAAAATGAAGATTCATTTTATACTAGTAGGTGGCTTTCTAGTAGTTGCACATATCGCAATGATTTTCGGCATGGTAAATCCAGAAATTGTGAACAGCATGAAAGGAATGACTGGAATGTAAAAGGGAAGCTTTACCAAAGCTTCCCTTAATTTTATTTAATTTCATTTTCAATGTGTGAGTTATACCATCTGCCTAGCAATACATTCAAGGATGCAGCAGCAGGCACTGCAGTCAGCATGCCTATCAGACCTCCAGCATTTCCTCCAATAAGTATTGCAAGCATAATAAATAGTGGATGAAGGCCTACACTGTCCCCTACAATTTTAGGTGCAAGGAATATGTTGTCAATTTGCTGTACTCCAAGCATTCCAATTACTGCCCATAATGCAGTGATTGGCTCACCGCTAAGCAGAGCCATTATTACTGCCAGCACAGTTCCAACTACCGGTCCAATATATGGTATCATGTTACATATTCCAGCAATTATTCCTATGACTATGGCATAATCTATGCCTATAAAATAGAGAACTATTGAAGACAATATACCTACAATGGTTGCTTCCATTAGCTGACCTTTTAAATACTTTTTAAAGGTCAGGTCAACTATAGCAGCCACTTCCTTTATTTTATTTCCAGCAGGTCTTGATCCAAATACAATAAAGAATAATTTGTCCCACAAGCCTTTAAAGTATTCATAATCATTAATAAGATACACACTTAATATTAAAGCAATAAAAAATGATGCCACATTGCTGCTTAAGGATGCTATAAAATTAGTTGTCCCGCCAATACTTTTAATAAAATAGGATTGAAGGGTGCTAACCATCTGTGCAATCTTTTGATTTATATCCCCAATTGATATATTTAAACTTGCAAGCTTATCACTGATGGAATTAGCAGATACTTCTGAGTTGCTGAAATAATTGTTAAGGTATTCTGTAATACCGCTTATGGTTATTTGACTAGAAAGCTTTCCTCCAACCATAACATATATTCCGTAAATAACAGCTGTTGCAATTCCAAGTACCAAGGCATAGGTAATAACCAAACCTGTAATCCTGTTTAAAGACCGCTTTTTAAATACCTTTTTCCTATTTAGAAGATTTTCTATATATGAAACTCCAGGCCTAAGCAAATATGCAATTATTACTGCTATAATCAAAGGTTTCACCATGGATAATGCGCTTGAAAATATATTTGAAATTACAGAAAAAATTCCTCCAACATTATTTAAAACACTTATCCCTGCATATGTTATTATTATGGTAATCCCTGCGTATATGCAATACTTTAATAATTTTTTATCAATATTCATATGAAGTACCCCTTTTATCAATATAAGGTCAATTTTACCATTTTATGCATTGCTAATCAACTATATAAATATTACTGGCACTAAGTGCTGTGTGTTAGTTAGCTCTATATAGTTTTTTATGGGTACATTAATTCTCCCTTTCCATTGTATAATAAAAAACTGATGATAAAATTAATTTATCATCAGTTTGCTGTTATTTTTCCATAGGCATTGATGAATCTCCGCCCCATTCGTATATTGATGCTTCATAGTTTTTAACATTATCAAAGCCAACTGCTTTGAGGATCATGGATGCATATCCAGATCTTATACCCATTGTTCAGTATACTACAAAGGTGTCACCAGGTTTTACACCAAGTGATGCCATCATATCAGTTATTTCCTTAGGTGATTTTGGAGTGCCATTCTTGTTTAAAAGATCTGTCCATAATAAATTTACAGCTCCTTTAATATGGCCTCCTCTTGGCTCCCCTGCATTTTGTGAGCCATCAAATTCAGCTTTTGTTCTTACATCTATTATTACCTCTTTACCTAAATTGGAATATACATAATCTTTTTTTGCTGAATTTGTTAAATCATAGTCCTTTAGCACAACCCCTGATTTTGGAGTAGCTTTTGTAACTTCGGTAGTAACTTGATAACCAAGTTCTTTCCAGTATGTAGTTCCACCTACCAATAATTTTACATTAGTAAGTCCTGCCTGTTGAAGCTGCCAAAGGGCTCTTCCATCTGCCCCAGGTCCTTTAAATAAATCTGAATATAATACTACAGTGGTTTTATTATCCACCCCTAATGCCTCAAGAGCTGAAGTAAGCTTTTCCTTGGACATGATTGTACCCCAATTTGCATCTCCAATTTTCCCTGACTTATCGGAAAAGGCTTGAATGCCAATGCTTACAGCTCCCGGTATATGTTCTTTGGCATATACATCCGGCTTGTTGCAGTCCAGTAAAACCACTTCTTTACTCTTCAACAACTTATCTAAGCCCTGAGGAGTAATTAGATAGTCATTATTTTTGTACACTGATGTGTCAAATTCTTTTGAATCCTTGCTGGCAGTATCTGTGTTGCTCTTAGAGCAGCCTGTTATGGCAAATGTCATTAAAGCAGCCATAAGCACAGCAAAAATTCTTTTACGCTTGATTTTCACAGTTTTTTTCCCCCTTCTTGATTTTATTTTTATCATTCCATATATTTTTCAAAAGTGCCACTAGAGCACTAACTGCGAACAACATAAGCAATCCAGTTATAAAGGTTTTTGTAGTTCCTGTAAGCATTCCACCTATATAGGAATATACAATGGTTGCAGGAAGCTGCCCCACACCTGTTGCCACGAAAAATCCCCAGAAATTCATAGAAGTAAGCCCTGCTGCATAACTCACTATGTCAAAGGATATAAAAGGAAGAAGTCTTGCTATCAAAATGGCGTATTTGCCGTAATTCTTAAAAAATTCATCAATTTTATCAATAGCTGATTTACTTGTAAGCTTTTCCACAAAATCTCTTCCTAAGAATCTTGCTATAAAAAAGCATAAAGCAGCTCCAGCCATGGCGCTGGACCATGATAAAACCGCTCCCCATACCCAGCCAAACAGCCCTGCGTTTGCAAAAGTAATGATAAATGCCGGTATAGGTGCTAATACTGACTGCAGGATCATTAATAAGAATGACACCACCGGAGCCCATATTCCAAAGCCTAATATATACCCTTTTGCCATTTCAACATCAACATTTTTCAAAATAAACACTGCCTGATTAATATTAATCTTAACTATAGGTACACAAAAGTATATAGCAGCTACTATAAGTATTAATATAACCTTGCCTTTGTTTCCCCTAAACAACTTAATCATAAACATCCCCCATATATGTAATTTTGATATACTTAACACATATATCTATTATAAATTACAATATATTGTATAACTATTCAACTTCCATTAAAAAACCCAATAGTATTAATGCTAACTATTACCTTTTCAAATATATAATGTTGCAAAAGCAGGGTTTGATAAAATCAAACCCTGCTATCTAATAATTATAAATTTCCTTTTAGTCCTATTTCCTCAGCACTTTTCCTCATACCTAAAATTGTTTCATTTATTATATCATCAAGGTTTGCTCCAAGCATTTCACAGCCTTTCAATATGGTTTCCCTGTTTACTCCGGCAGCAAAAGAGGAGTCCTTGAATTTTTTCTTTATAGATTTAAGTTCTACATCAAGTACACTTTTTGATGGTCTCATAAGACAAGCTGCAGTAATAAGTCCTGTTAATTCGTCAATTGCGTATAAAGTCTTTTCCATTTTATTTTCAGGCTCATAATCAGAACATATGCCATACCCATGGCTGCAAACAGCATGTATGTACTCTTCATCAATTTTTCTTTCTCTCATAATTTCGGCAGCTTTCTTGCAGTGTTCCTCTGGAAATTTTTCATAATCAAGATCATGTAAAAGTCCAACTACACCCCATTTTTCCTCGTCTTCACCAGCTAAAGCTGCAAAATGTTTCATGGCAGCTTCCACAGTTAATCCATGCTTTCTTAAGGAGCTGGTTTCATTATATTCCGTAAAAAGCTCCCAGGCTTCCTCACGGGTAAGTTTATTTCCCATTGTTAATTCCTCCTTATACATATTGCTAATGAATATTTTTTATTGTAAAATATATATAACAATTGTAATATATATTTTGTTGTTAAATATAATTTATCTCTGTTTATAATAATTGTCAAGTGGAGGAATTAAATTTTATGGAGTTAAGCAGCATTATTGCTTCCAATTTAAAAAAACTACGAACTGAAAGGAATTTAAGTCTAGGGCAACTGTCTGATATCGCAGGAGTAAGCAAGGTCATGCTCTCTCAGATTGAAAAAGGAGAGGGGAACCCTACAATAAATACAATTTGGAAAATAGCAAATGGACTTAAAGTTCCATATACAAAACTCATTGATGAGGTTAAAAATGATACTAAAGTTATAAGAAAATCCGACTGCATTGAGCAGACTGGTGAAACATCTGCCTATCGGGTTTTTACATATTATAATACCAACCCCATAAGAAATTTTGAACTATTTCAAGTGGAGCTTGATGCCAATTCCTCAAATGATTCCATAGGGCACTCTGAAAAGTCTCAGGAATATATTTTTGTAACCAGTGGAGAACTTATACTTAAAACCCCTACTCAAGATTACAAGCTTGAACAAGGTGACTCAATATTTTTTGACCCCTCAGTTCATCATACCTATATAAATTCAGAGGCCAAAACAGCTACATTTATTGTAATTAATTATTACCCATAAAAGGAGCATGGACTATATCCAGGCTCCTTTTTCTACAAACATACCACCTTGTTTTTCCCAGATTTCTTGGCTTTGTATAAATAATCATCCGCTATATTAATTAACATATCTGCGTTATAATCTTCTTTAAACATAACGAGTCCAAAACTGCAGGTTACATGGTGTATTTTTTCAAAATCATGATTTTCTATTAAAATTCTAAGTCTTTCAGACAATTCAACTGCTTGACTTTTTTCTGTTTCAGGAAGAAGCAGCATAAATTCCTCTCCCCCCCATCTTGCCAAAACATCTGTGGTCCTTATGGCATCCTTAATTATATTTACTGTATCAATTATTACTTTATCCCCTGCCAAATGCCCATATGTATCGTTCACAATTTTAAAATTGTCAATATCAATAATAACAACTGAAAAGGGAGTACCATATCTTCTTGAATGATTAATCCATCTTTCCAGCTCCTCATTAAATTTGGATCTGTTATATATGCATGTAAGTGGGTCTAATATTGATAAAAGCAGCAATTCCCTGCTGTATAAATATTGTCTCCTATGATAGAAATTTGTTTTATAAGACGCTGCACTGCTTAAAATTAAAACTATGATAATATAAACAATACCCGCAGAATACTCCATAAATTTAATTTCATGAAAGTAAAATGCAGAGGCAATAAAAAATGTAATGCTTGCAGTTAAAGATGCTGCCAACATATTAATCCACTTGTTTGGAGCAAGAAATATACCCAAAATTATAACCATTAATCCAAAGGATTGAATGAAAAAATTAGGATTTTCATATTGAAAAAGTACATTTATGAATAATAAGAACCCTATGATCTCATAAATTGTTATCCAGTACGCAAGTTTGGAATAATTGTTTATTTTTTTTACTGCTATATATAAAACAACAATAAGAATCATGAAGAACAAACGATTCATTAATATCATCCGAAAAGATACAGGATTTTTTATAATAAAATAGTCTGGAATTATAAACATCATGTACAGCAGTCCAAGTGCCAGAACAATTGGTCTTATATACTTCAAGGATGCTGTCATGTAATGATTAAAAAATTCATTTTCAAGGTTTTTATCTATAAATTCCCCAAGTATTGATATTTTGTAATTTTTGTATTCAGGCTTCATTTAGCCCCTCACCTTCTTGCATTTCCTAAAATAATTTTAATTATATAATATAACACTACTTTATTCCATATAATTCAAGTAGTTTATATATTGTGGGCCTTGATACCCCTAGTATCTCAGCTGATTTCTTTTTATTTTTATTAGTATTTTCATATACCTCTCTTACCTTTTTAGGACTTAGTCCATACAACCTGTAGTTGTTTAGTCCCTCACCATCAATATCATTGATTACAGAAATACCTGCTTCAATAATATTATCTTTTGATATATACTTACCTTCACATAAAAATACAACTCTTGCCATGCAGTTTTCAAGTTCTCTTACATTTCCAGGCCATTGGTATTTAATAAGAATTTCTTTTGCACTATTATCCAGCATCAGTCCTTCTTTGTTCATTTTATTAGAAAACTTTCTTATAAAATATTCAGCCAGTTCTATAACATCATTCCCTCGCTCCATCAGTGATGGTATTCTTAGATATAAAACCTTCAGCCTGTAAAATAAATCACCTCTAAATTTCCCTTCCCTTACAAGTTCCTCAAGGTTTCTATTAGTTGCTGCTATTATTCTCACATCCACATTAAAGGTTCTGTTTCCACCAACCCTGTTGATATATTTATATTCTACAGCCCTTAAAAGTTTCGTCTGTATGTGCATAGGCATTTCCCCAATTTCATCTAAAAAAAGAGTTCCCCCATTTGCAAGCTCAAATTTTCCAGGTTTCCCTCCTTTAACAGCTCCTGTAAAAGCACCCTCCTCATACCCAAAGAGTTCGCTTTCCACAAGTTCATTTGGAAGGTTGGCACAATTAACAGCAATAAATGCTTCTCCCTTCCTTTCACTGTAATTATGTATTGCCTGAGCAAAAAGTTCCTTACCGCAGCCACTGGCACCCTCTATCAATATTGTTTCCTTTGACAGGGACATTTTTTTTGCTTTCCCTATAGTTTCAGCAATCATTTTACTACTGCCT
This sequence comes from Solirubrobacterales bacterium, assembly GCA_050261915.1. GTDB lineage: Bacteria > Bacillota > Clostridia > Clostridiales > Clostridiaceae > UBA699. Next base: position 12,220 of record JBLNDT010000025.1, on the reverse strand, counting down.
TCTATATTCTCAAAACTAAAAACAGCTTCTTGTCCCGCCATTAAATTGGCGAGTTTTCGTGAACGGCTTATACTTCTGAATATATCTATTGCTCCAGCTATATTACCTAGATTGTCATAAACGGGGTATGCTGAGCTGGTTAAATGAAGATTCTTATTTTTAAATTCCATAAAATATTCTTTATCGATGACAGCCTGCTTGCTTTTAATAACCTGAAGGAGCCTTGGTGTGCTCTTGGAAATATCCCCTGCATTTCTGTTAAGTAATTGTGACTTGGAAGTTTCCAGCATGTCAGAGCAGGCACTATTTACATAAACCAAGGTTCCATCTCTGTCCACCGCAGAAATCCCTTCCTGTATTGCATCTAGATAGTTAATAAGCATATCATACTTTTCTTTGTATAAATTTACCATGGTATAATTCTTATTTATTTTTTCACCTATATCCTCAATATCTAAATTGTAATCTTCCTTTATGTGAATTATATAAAAAACAGGACACCCATTAACTCCCCCAAACTCTTTTATACCAAGCATCATTTCATCAAGTTTGGGATTTTGTATATATTCATAAAGCTTACTGTTAGTTTCATGTACTACAAACCCCTCAGAATTAATCAACAACAGGTCCCTTTCCTTTGGTTTTATAAGGTGAAAGCTTTCAATTATTATCTTAAAATTGTCATCTATAGAGATTTTTTTATTTTTGTTTATATTAATTTTATTAAATATATCATTCATAAAAATCCCTCCTGTAGTTTATTCTAACATAAAAAAATAAATTGTAAAATATTTTTACATGTCAATGTTTATGTAAATAATTTTTACATATTAAAGTTTAAAACCCAGGTAAAGTTAGTTATTTTCACCGTTTATATCTATGGCAGCATTTTTGCTAAATATATTTAAAAAATATAAGGGGTGTTGAAAATGTATTTTAAAATCAAGAAAAACATTAAAACTTTTGAGCCAAAAAGCTATGTTAAGGAGGAGCCCTGCAGTAGTTTAAATAGTTTAATTGACTGTTCTCTAGGAGTAAACCCTTTTGGACATTCAGATAAAATAAACAGCTCTCTTGAAAAAATTAATTTAAGCAGTTATCCTGATTTTCCATATTCAGAATTAAAAAATGAAATAATAAAATATTGGAACTGCAGCCATATAGCTCATAGTAACATTAGATTCGGTGGAGGTTCAATTGATATTCTTAGAAATATAAACAAGGCCTTTATTGAAAAAAACACAAAAGTCCTTGGCTGCGCTCCAACTTTCACCTCATATCCTTCAGATGTATTGCTTAATGAAGGAATATTTGATTATGTACCTTTAAGTGAAAATACCAATTACAAATTTGATGCAGAAAAATTCATCTCCTTAATAAATGATAAATATTCTTTAATATACATTGATAATCCAAATAATCCAACAGGACAGATTATCCCCTTGGATGAAATAAGGCAGATTGCTGAAAAAGCAAGAGAAAACAATGTATGTTTATTTGTTGATGAGGCCTATGGGGATTTCATGGATGAAAAAAACTCTGCAATTAATTTAACAGACTCCTTTGAAAATATCATGGTTTCAAGAACCTTCTCAAAGGGCTTTGGACTGGCAGGTCTTAGAATAGGCTACCTTATTGCTGGGAACTACTTAACAGAAACAATATCAAAAGTAGACATACCATTTACAATAAACAGCTTAGGAACTTTTGCAGCAATAGAAGCATTAAAGGACAAGAGTTTTATATTGGAATCAAGAACAAATATAGGCAAAATAAAAAAGGCCCTTATGAATTCCTTTAAAAACCTTAAGGTCCTTGAGACAAATTTAGAAGTTCCTATAATGACTTTAACAACTTTAGATCCAAAAATCCATTTATACAAATTGTTTTATATAAATGGTGTTTTAACTGAATCCGGAGAAGATTTTAATGGACTTCAGAAAAATTTCATTAGAATGAGGGTGCCAAAAGATCCTACTGAGCTAATGAATAGAATCAATTCAGTTGAAAAACAATTAGCATAAAAAGTAATAATCCGCTTGTTATTTCAAGCGGATTATTAAATATGTGGAGGGGGTTATTAATTATGGGTAACTTGCTTTTCAATATCTTCTTTTTCTGCTTTTCCACCTTTATTCATAACATCCTTAAATAACATAAACCCTGCAAAAACAAGTGCTGAATACCCTGCAAGAGGATAAAGAATATTAACCAGTTTATCAAAAGGAAGTATATTCCCAAAGAACATTCCTATAGCAGTAAGAACAATTGCAATTATGTTAAACTTCTTGGTTTTATCCACAGCAAACTTTCTAACAACCATTAGTAGGAAGGATGCAACAGCTGAATAAATACTAATAACTATTAATACGGAAAAAGTCAAACCTAAAATAGGGGAAATATAATTTGCTATTGCCAATGTAGGAACCTGCTTACCTATTATCAATTTGTAATAAACAAGCTCAGCTATTAATAGTAAAACTATTGCTGCTGTCATAGCAGTAACCCCAAGAATTGCTGCAGTTTTAGCTTCCTTTGCATTTTTTGCAGATGCACCACAGGTAACTTGAAATGGTATGCTTACTATAAGAGCAAGACAAGCATATAGCACTCCAGACCAAGCCCAATTAGAAGATGCAGCCGGGAATCCAAGTGTTGGCATTAATTTACTAGCCTCTGGCAATATACCTGGCTGACCAGCAAGAACAACAAGAGCAGAAATACCTATGATTATTAAGAATACTATTTTAACTGGACCTATTACACCAATTATGTCGATAAGCTTTTCAACACCAAGAAGTGTAGTTCCTAATGCTAAAATTGCTATAGCTCCAGTACCTATATAGGTTGGTATTTTATAATACTGATTTATTGTAGCACCGCCACCTGCAAGCATAACAACAAATATTCCGTATATCAGGAGGATACTATACCATATATAAGCTTCACCTATTATCTTTCCGCAGTAGTATGAAAACACATCATAAGGATTCTCAAATTTCATTTTTTGTCCCAGGCCAAACAAACTGTAAGAAAAGTATGCTGATAAAACAAGGAAAATTATTGCTCCCATTATACCCTTAAGCCCATTTACCGCAAAGAACTGCAAAGCTTCCTGACCGGTTGCAAATCCAGATCCAATCCAATACGCACATAATGCTCCAGCAAGAAGTATAACCTTTTTAATACTTATTGATTCTTTTTCCATTATTCTCACTCCTTGTGTTTTATGTTTAGCAAATTATTTTCAACGTCAATATTACATCTCTTATTATTTTTTATAGTAAGACATTACACAAGTTTTGCACCCATTTGCAATTGTGTCTCCTAGATAAAACTCATAGCCCATTGCTTTAGCAATACTTCGGTCTCCGTCCATGGCCATGTCACATAACTTTTCACAGGTTTCATCATCAAAGCCAAGATCTTCCCAAGCCTTAAGAAGTGGACAGTGATGAAACTCAATATCAACCCTGTCTTCAGTTACACTCTTTAATTCTACTTCAAAGGTTTTAAGAAGGGTTGGGGTTAAAAATGTTTCCACGAAATTTTTTACACTTTCAGGATTAGAGCAAGCTGCCTTAACCTGCCCACCTTGAACCAATCCTGTTTCTGTAATAGCTTCACGTATTAATTTTTCAACCTCCTCTGCTTTCCCAGCTTCTTTCGCCTTAACATATGTTAAGCCTGTCCAGGTTGCACGATGTCCTATTGCACCTCTTTGAATGTCTACCATAGGATCTCCTTTTATAGTAATTTTGTTGTCAATCATCTTCTTATCTCCTTTTACCATTAAATTTAATACATCTTAAAAGGATGATGTATTATAATGATCGTTAAATACATTACTTGTCAACAATTGGTATGATTACGTTTTCATTTATTTTTCAGTGTTTAAGCTACTACAATTTGTCTATTTATACTCGAGTAATTATCGTAATCATATCACAAATTATTCTTCCAATCAATAGTTTTTAATTATTTTCTATATTTTTATTGTTTTTTTAAATATACAATAGTTTTTTGCATTTTATTAAGTGCTTTGCTTATTTTTTATAGTTGTGATATGATTAGAACTGTAGTTATTTATATCAATTTACCTTTTTAAACTTACATTATGTTGACTTATTCAGTGGTTAAATGTATAATAATGAGACGACAACACTTTAAAGGAGATAATTTTATGGGTGAGAACAGCCTTACCTCGTTAAAAAATCAAATATATGACGCTCTTTTTTCTGATATCATTAACGGAGTGTATCCGGCAGATAGAATACTTACAGAAAAATTTTTAATGGAAAAATACAACGTAAGTCGTGCTCCTATAAGAGAAGCACTTGCTCAACTTACAGCAAATCATATTCTTTCAAGTATCCCAAGACAAGGATATAGAATTTTCCAACCAACCAGGGAGGAATTATTAGAAATAATAAAATTTCGTTCCGCTCTTGAAAGTTCTTTCTTGCAAAATTACTCCATGTATATTGATAAGGAATGGACAAATGAATTGAGAGATATTTGCATGGACTACATAAAGTGTCCAGATAATGATTTCATGGCACATTGGCGCAGCAACATAAAGTTTCACTTAAAATTATTTTCAGTTTATGGAAATCATTATGCGTATAGACTTTTGGAGGAAGCCCTTAATATTCAAACTATATTTTTTGTGCAAAAAAAGTATTACGCCACTATGGATCTTCACCTGGCCTTGGTTGATTACCTGGAAAAAGGTGAAATTTCAACCGCTGTTACTATTCTTAAAGCGGATATTGAAAACCTATTGCTTCCAGCCATTGCACCTGAACCAGTAGAAAAGTAATATTTAAAATAACCCATATAGCATAAAGCTATATGGGTTAACTTTTTTGTTGTATTAAAGTAGAATATTTATAAGTTTAACTTCAGAGAATAAGCAGTGAGCAAATGAAACTTGGAGGTTCTGTTATGATTAACCGTGAAAATATTAAAAAAGCTTTTATATATTTTGTTCTTATTCTTTATATATTCTTTTTAGTAAAAATATTGTTGTTGTCGAGAGTTTCACATCCCGAGCTTAGATCAATTAATCTGATCCCATTTCATAGTATAATGAAATATTTATCTGGAAGTACTGTAAACTTGAAAAGGTTTGCCTTTAGCAATCTGGGAGGCAATATCCTTATTTTTGTTCCTCTTGGAACATATTTACCGTTATTCAAAAAAGACAAAAGAGTCATCAATAATTTATTTTTTATATTTATTGTGAGTTTAATTGTTGAAATAATTCAGGGTGTTTTCGCTATTGGTGCCTCTGACATTGATGATATTATATTAAATTCATTTGGTGGTTTCCTTGGAATTTTGTTCTTTAAGCTTTTATTATCTCTCCTTGGTGATGATAAAAAAATTCGTACTATAATTTCATTATTGTCTGTCCTCGGGTTGCCTATCCTGCTATATTTGTTATTCATGGTGAAATTAAGGCTTTAATCTTGTGTGACTTTCTTAACTACTTTGTATCTAACTAATTAAAAATAAAAAGAGAGGATGAAATATATGAAATTAGATACTAACACCCCTGACAAAAGCCTTGCTGCTGTATGCGGATTGTTTTGTGCCGGATGTTCCCTGTTCATAGGAACAATGGAAGATCCCAAAAGGTTGCAAACATTGTCAGAAAATCTAGGTGTTCCTGTAGAAGAATTGGAGTGCAATGGATGCCGTTCTGAAAAACGCGGTATTTTCTGCAGGAACCGCTGTAAAATGACAAAATGTGCTGTTGAAAAAGGAATTTCCTTCTGTGTAGAATGTTCAGAGTATCCTTGTAATGATTTAAAGGAATTTCAAATTCAGATGCCTCACCGAATTGAATTGTGGGAATCTCAAAAGCACATAAGGGAAGTTGGATATGAAAAGTGGTATGAAGAAATGATTAAGCATTATTCCTGCCCAAATTGCGGCACTATAAATTCTGCTTATGACATAACCTGTAGAAAATGCGGCACAACTCCTGGCTGCAAATATGTAGAGCTCCATAAAAATGAAATTATACAGAGTAACTCAAAACTTAAGCTCTCTGAATAGTATGCTAAAAAATAGGAATAACCAAATGGTTATTCCTATTTTAATATCCTCTAGCCTGTATGCCTTGTGCATCGAAAAAGGGTTTAATAAATGGCAGTTTTGGAAGCATAAATATATATGCGTTTTCTTTTACTATAAGACTTTTATCAATGTATACCTTAATACCGCCATACTCATATTCATCAAAATCCCCAGTGTTTTTAAAATCAGTTACAATCTCAATCCTGAGACCAGCCACGGATGTGGTGGCTCCGCTTCAGCAGGTAACACTGTTATGATGACTTTTAATTAAGAAACTCCCATTTTCTTTTTCAGCATACTTGATTGCTTTTTCTTGAATGGTTAACATAATTATCACCTACATTATTTTAAACGACTTTCCAATTTGTTTTTTAGCATTTCTTTAGGTTGAAAGCCCACCATTGTATCAACAGCTTCTCCATTTTTAAATATCATCACTGTAGGTACTCCCCTAATTTCATACTTTTCTGCAATGTCACGGCTTTGGTCCACATCAAGCTTATATACCTTTGCTTTTCCTGACATTTCATTACTCAGTTCCTCTAATACTGGTGCAAGCATCTTACAAGGTCCACACCATGTTGCAAAGAAGTCCACCATAACAACATCCTTGCTGTTTAAAACCTCACTATTAAATTCATTACTACTAATTACTTTAGCCATAATTCTATTCCTCCATTTATTAGATAAACAAGTTTACATTTGAATCTTCAGCTTCACCAAGGTAATAACCTACGCCTCCAATTTTTACTCCATCTATAAGCTCTTCCTTTTGAATTCCCATAACATCCATTGACATTTGACATGCAACTATTTCGATGCCGTTTTCCATGCCTGCTTTGATTAGTTCTTCCAATGAAGAAACGTTTTTATCTTTCATTACTTTTTTCATCATCATGGTACCAAGTCCACCCATATTCATCTTTGAAAGCTTAAGTTCATTTACTCCTTTTGGCATCATCATTCCAAACATAGAATCAATTAAGCTTTTCTTAACATCTGCCCCTTCAGGCTTCCTTAGTATGTTTAAACCCCAGAAGGTGAAGAACATAGTTACCTTTTTACCCATAGATGCTGCTCCGTTAGCAATAATGAAGGATGCCAATGCCTTATCCAGATCTCCGCTGAATACTACTATTGTCTTATTGTCCTTCTGCACTGCCGGCATACTGCATTCATTTGTTATATCAGAGTCTCCGCCTTTTTTGATATAAGCTGTTATTGTTCCTCCAGCCTTTGATATATCAACAAGCTCGTTATTTGTTCTCTTGCACCATGACTTTATGTCTTCATAAAATCCTGGGTCAGAGGCAGTTACCTTTAATATCTGGTCTTTTTCTAAAGAATCCATTGATGCTTTTACCTGCATTAGAGGTCCTGGGCAGCATAATCCGCAGGCATCAAGAGTTTTATCATAACTATCTGTTAAATTTTCATTTTTTTTTACAGTCTGAGTATCTGGATCTATTGTCATATTAGGTTTTTCATCATCGTCCTTGTTTGAACTTTTAGGATCGAAATATAACATGGAACTTGTTTTATATCCTCCAGTTACATTCAATACCTTAAATCCATTCTGGCTAAGTATTCTGTCTGCAATATATCCACGAAGACCCACCTGGCAATACTCCACTATAGTTTTATTTTTATCAAGTTCATGAAGTCTGTCTCTCAAACTATCTACTGGAATATTTACAGCACCTTCTAAATGTCCGTTGCTAAATTCATCTTCAGTTCTAACATCTAAAAGCATATATTCATCGCTGCTGAAATTCTTAATATCCTTCCATGGGACTACATTTGTTCTTCCAGCTAAAACATTTTGCGCAACAAATCCAGCCATATTTACAGGATCTTTTGCTGATGAGAATGGAGGTGCATAGGACAATTCAAGTTCTGTGAGGTCTTCCACAGTACCACCTAGTCTTATAGCAGTTGCTATAACATCTATTCTCTTATCTACTCCATCATAACCAATCCCTTGTGCTCCTAATATCCTGCCTTCATCATTGAAAATAAGCTTTAATGACATAGGTATTGCACCTGGGTAATAGGAAGCATGGGATACAGGGTGAACATAAATCACTTTATATTCCATATTTGCTCTTTGCAGTGTTCTTTCATTTGCCCCTGTGCTTGCAGCAGTTAACCCAAATACCTTAAGTATTGAAGTTCCTTGAGTTCCTTTATAAGTTGAATTTAAACCAGCAACATTGTCTGCAGCTATTCTTCCCTGTTTATTTGCTGGGCCAGCAAGTGGAATTGCTGTCTTTTGTTTAGTAATAAAATCTACTACTTCAATAGCATCTCCTACCGCATACACGTTTGCTAAGTTTGTTTCCATTTTATCATTTACAATTATATGACCTCTTGGTCCAAATTCCAAACCGCTGTCCTTAATAAATCCAGTGTCAGGAACTACTCCAATTGCAAGAATAACCATGTCAGCTTTTATTTTTGTATCACTGCCTAAAGTAACCTGAACCTGATTATTAATTTCTTCAAAGGATTTAACTCCATCTCCGAGAATTACCTTTACTCCATTATCAACTAATTCTTTTTCCGCTATAACTACCATGTCTGTATCAAATGGTGCAAGTATATGAGGTGCTGCTTCAACTAGAGTAACCTTAAGGCCTCTTTCTATAAGATTCTCTGCCATTTCAACCCCAATAAAGCCGCCGCCTATTACCACGGCTGAACCAACGCCTTTTTTATCAACATATGCTTTTACCATATCTGTATCTGGAATATTTCTCAATGTAAATATTTTATCACTGCCTATACCTGGTATATTTGGTCTTATAGCTTTACCGCCAGGTGACAATATTAAATAATCATAACTTTCTTCATAAGTTCCTTTATGTTTGCTGTTTACAGTTACCTTTTTGTTTTTAGCATCAACACTTACAACTTCACTATTATTTCTAACATCGATGTTAAACCTGGCTTTCATAGCCTCTGGAGTCTGTACTAGCAATTTACTTCTTTCCTTTATAGTTTCACCGATGTAATATGGAAGACCACAGTTTGCAAAGGATATATACTCATCTCTTTCAAACATTATTATCTCTGCATTTTCATCCAATCTTCTAAGTCTTGCTGCTGCAGATGCTCCTCCAGCTACGCCACCAACAATTAATACTTTTTTACTCATATTAATACCTCCCAAATTATGAATTATTATTTTCATTAAAAAGTGTCTTGATTATATCCACTACTTTTTCATTACATACCCTGTATTTGATTTCTGTACCATGCCTTTTGCCTTCTACTATTCCGGCAGCCTTTAACTTTTGTAAATGCTGTGATGTGGTTGATTGAGGGGTATCCAAACAAGTCTGCATGCTAGTGACATTTCTATCCCCATTTTCTATTAACCCTTTTACAATACATATTCTTACAGGATGTGCCAATACTTTTAAAGTTTCAGCAATATCATAGTATTTGTCATAATCTTTATCCATGTTGACCCCCCTTTGCATAAAATCACTATATCGTAATATTACGATATAGTGATAGATGTGTCAACTTGAAACAAACCTGCTTTTTTGAATTATTTGAAAATATCTTTCATTTCCTTGAGAATGCTCTTACTTATTCATTTAATTAAATGTATTATTGGCTTACCTCTGCCAATCTCTTAAGTATCTTCATTACTGTTGGATTAAACAAGTCCCATAACTCATGGCTTACATCTTTGTAATTTGAGCTGGATAAATTTGATATTGCACTAACCATTGGCAATTCCCCTAGAAGATTTAGTTCGTTTTCCTTAATAAATTTATCTGTATTCTCACCATTGAACAGTTGAATCTTTTTACCACAGTCAGGACATACTATATAGCTCATATTTTCGATAATTCCTAAAACATTAATGTCCATTTTCTTAGCCATGTTAACAGCTTTTGAAACTATCATTGACACTAAATCCTGAGGAACTGAAATCATAACAATACCATCCATTGGAATTAACTGCATTACCGTTAAAGCCACATCCCCAGTTCCAGGAGGCATGTCAATAATCAAATAATCCAATTCTCCCCAAAGGACATCTGTCCAAAATTGCTTAACTGTTCCTCCTACTACAGGACCTCTCCAAATAACAGGCTGGTTTTCATCTTCAATAAGAAAATTCAATGACATAACCTTAAGCCCATCTTCAGTTTCTACAGGATAAATATACTCCTCAGTACCCATTGCATTAGTATTTGTGAGTCCTAGCAGCCTTGGAACACTTGGTCCTGTGATATCTGCATCAAGAATACCAACTTTAAACCCAAACTGATTCAGCTGTTTAGCCAGCATTACAGATATTGAAGATTTACCTACTCCTCCCTTACCACTCATTACACCAATAACATTTTTAATGTTATTGTGTGGATTATTTTCTATCATGCATTGTTCTTTATCTTTTCCGCAACCTTCACTAGAAGGGCATGTATTGCAGTTTGACATATGTAATTCCTCCTAAAATTAAGCACAGAGCATTTATTACTCTGTGCTTAATATTTATTAATTGTGGTGATGCCCGCCGCAGTCCTCTGAGCCTTCACAGCTCTTTATAAGTATTAACTTATTTTTGTCCATTAATTCAATGGTCTTTTCAACTGAGGACCCAGTTCCAAAAAATCTGGTTATATAAGCATCTGCCAATATATTAAATGCTGAAGATTGAATTTTTCCAGTTATTACAGCTTCACAATCATTTTTAATTATCTCATCAGCCAATTTCAGCCCATCTGATTCTTCTTGCTTTTTATTTTCAATTATAGATTTTATGTTTAAATTATCCACATCTATTATAAGCAAATACTCACATTGTTCAAAAGTTTCAGCTACATTACTTTTTAAATTATTCCCATCTGCCGTTACTCCGATATACATTTTTCAGCTCCTCACTATAGTAGTATTTTTTAATAATTAATGGCTGCAGTCATGTCCGTGGGCATGACATGTATCACCTGAATCAACAAGGGTTCCGTCAAGCCAACTCTGTGCTGTTGCTTTTACTTCCCCTGAACATCCTCTTAATACTTGAATTCCTGAATTATTTAATACCCTAACTGCTCCTTCTCCCATGTTACCTGCAAGCATAACTCTAACTCCAATTTCAGCAAGAGTTTGAGCTATATTTGATTTGCAGCCACAGCCTGTTGGTGACTCAACGATTTCCTCATTTACTATGTTATTGTTGTCAATTGTGTAAACAGTGAAATATTCACAATGACCAAAGTGATCATCAATGTTCTTTCCTCTTGATGGTAGTGCAATTTTCATTTAGTTTTCCTCCAATATTTAAAATTAATGAGACATATTTTTCAATGATTATTGACATATGCCCTTTAAAATTATAATATAACTATAATGAACATATGTCAATAATAAGGAGAGAAATTATGCCAAGACCTACAAAATGCAGAAAAGTATGCATGCTGCCAAATAGTGTTTTATTTGGACCTCTAAATGCCCCTTTAATAAATAATGAAATCATAACAATGACTGTTGATGAATATGAGACAATCCGCCTTATAGACCTAGAGGGTATGACTCAGGAGGAATGTGCTGAAAAGATGGGAGTTGCAAGAACAACTATACAAAGAATTTACAATGACACCAGGACAAAACTGGCAAAAGCATTAGTTGAAGGTAAAATACTTCAAATTCAGGGTGGGGACTATACTCTTTGCAGTGATAATGACCCTTTATGCAAATGTAGAAAATGCTGTAAGCGTGAAAATAATAAATAAACTGCCTAGAATTAACTTCTAGGCAGTTTTAATTGCTTATTCCATTTCTTATAGAATTCTGGGTAATGTTTTCTCAAAAATTTAAAATATGTTTTTTTGCATCCAAGCTCCTCAAGGGTTGTGAACATCTTTACCGGATAGGATGCTTTTTTATCCAAATATCTTGTAGTATCAATAATTTTTATTTTATTGTCTTTTGTTACAAACACTTCACTCATTCTTATATCTATTCTAGTAAATTTTAATTTAATAAATACTTTAATTAATTCTGTGAGTTCTCTGGCTAAATTCTTGTTAAATCCATTATCTTTAATATAATTTACAATATTCTGTCCATCCACATATTCCCTAATCATATATTTTCCTTTACATTCATAAACCTT
>JBLNDT010000024.1:0-40803 GCA_050261915.1 Solirubrobacterales bacterium | reverse complement strand
GAACTGGATGTAAAAATTGAAGATACTCTAAATAAAATTGAAACTAATAAAAACGAAATGAATAAAACAAAAGTCCAAATTACAGCTGCTGAACATGAGATTAAAAATGCCCAGGACAATATGGATAAGGAAGAGAGTTTGTACAATGCTAGAATGAGGGCGATTTATATAAGCGGATTGGATGGGTATCTTAGTATATTATTAAGTGCAAATGGACTTGGGGACTTTATATCAAAATTGGAAGCAGTAAACAAAATAATTGCTTATGACAATAACCTTATCGCTAGCCTTAATACTCAAAAAAGTGAATTGAATGCAAAAAAGGAAAAGTTAATAAAAAAGAGCAATGACATTTCTGCGATTCAAAAAGACAATGAACAAAAGTTAGCTAAGCTAAATGATGATAAGGATAAGCAAAGTAAATTAATAGTACAAGCCAGAGCACTTGAGGCAACTTATGCTTATCAATATAGTGGACAGATTGGCGAAACACTAAACAATATAAATAATATTAGAAATTCTGTTCCTAAAATAAGTGAATCAAGAGGTGCAGTGGCGATTTCCGACAATGCTGTCATAGCTTATGCTTCAAATTATCTTGGTACTCCTTATGTTTGGGGAGGTACTTCACCAAATCCTGGGTTCGATTGCTCAGGTTATACACAGTATGTATACAGACATTTTGGGATTTACCTTGGGAGGACAACTTATGACCAGATTAAAAATGGGTATGCTGTATCTAGAGAAAATCTTCAGCCAGGAGATTTAGTCTTTTTCGGTACTTATGATAATCCTCATCACATGGGGATATATGTGGGAAACAATTCCTATATACATGCACCTCATACAGGAGATGTAATCAAAATATCAGCTCTAAGCAGAACGGATTATTTAACTGCAAGAAGAGTAAAATAATTTTATAAAAGCACTTGATTTTAAAAAAAACATATAGTATTATATATGAGTAATCAGATAGGAATACTAAGAATTGCAATGAAGAGAAGAGTAGATAATTGAAGTCTTACAGAGAGAAATCCCCTTGGGTGCAAGGGATTTTAAGAACAAAATTATTGAAGTGCATCTCAGAGCTCTGGATCGAAGTTTTGTAGACTTCAGCGGGTACGCCCGTTAAAGCGTTAAGGTATGATTGTACTGAATTAATGAGTTTTTATGCACAAAAATTTTGTGTGTTTTAAACAGAGTGGAACCGCGGAAGTCAACTTCTGCCTCTGTAATGGAGGCAGGAGTTTTATTTTTTTGTATCCTGTTACAGGAATTCCCTATCAAAAATAATTATTTAAGGAGAGGAACAACATGAACTCTGTAAAGTATTTTGATTCCATTGCAGATCAATGGAATGTAATCAGAGAAGATTATTTCGAAGAAAAATTAAAATTTATTTCACTATCACAATTTAATATTAAGGATAAAATTTGTGCTGATTTAGGTTGCGGAACGGGTTTTATATCCTTAGCACTTTCAGGTGAAGCTAAGCTGGTTTTTTCAATAGACAATTCAAAAAATATGCTTAGGGAACTATATAAAACTTCTACAAACAAAGGAATAAATAACATCTACCCAATAATGGGATCAGTAGAAGATTTACCATTATTCGATTCTTCCATTGATGCAGTATTTATGAATATGGCACTACATCATATTTTTGATGCCAAAAGGGTTATTGAAGAAATGTACAGAGTGCTTAGAGAGAATGGGGTAGTAGTTATAACTGACGTAGAAGAACATAATGGTCAGTGGGCAAGAGAAGAAATGCATGATGAATGGCTTGGTTTTTCACATGAACAAATAATAAATTGGTTTGAAGAAGTAGGTTTTAAAAATATTAAGGTGGAAAGCACAAGTTTGAAATGTAAGGGATATTCCAGTAAGAATGAATATACAGAAACAGGAATATTCGTAGCAACAGGAATTAAAAAGGAGGAGTAAAAATGAAATTTGAATCATTACTAATACATGGAGGAATAGACGGAGATAAACATACTGGGGCTGTAAATGTTCCAATATATCAAACATCCACTTATAGACAACCTGAACTAGGGGTAAACAGTGGGTATGAATATTCAAGAACAGGAAATCCAACAAGAGAAGCCCTGGAAAGACTTATTGCAGAGCTTGAAAATGGATATGCTGGCTTCGCGTTTTCTTCAGGAATGGCAGCAATATCAACAGTTCTGATGCTTTTTAAAAGCGGAGATAAAATTTTGATATCCAATAATGTATACGGGGGCAGTTTTAGAGTACTGGATAAAGTATTTAAAAACTTTAACTTAAATTATGAACTTGTTAACACAGGAGATGAAAAAGAGGTTGAAAGCAGAATCAGTAAAGATGTCAGGGCAATCTTTATAGAGACACCCACAAATCCTTTAATGACAATAACGGATATACAAAAGATATCATCAATAGCAAAACAATATGGAGTGCTGACCATAGTTGATAATACGTTTATGACCCCATATTTGCAAAAGCCCATAGAGCTTGGAGCAGATATAGTGGTGCATAGTGCCACTAAATACTTAGGAGGTCACAGCGATTTAATTGCAGGGCTTGCTGTAGTAAATAATGAAGAGCTTGCAAATAGGCTTCATTTTGTCCAAAACTCAACTGGAGGAATATTAAACCCATTTGATTCATTTTTGCTTATTAGAGGTATAAAGACTCTATCAGTTAGAATGGATCGCCATATGAACAATGCCAGGGAAATAGCTGAGTTTCTAAAGAATCATTCATCAGTAGAAAAAGTATACTATCCAGGATTTAACACCCATAAAGGATATGATATTCAAAATCAACAGGCAAATGGAGCTGGAGCCATGATATCCATTGTTTTAAAATCAAGCCTGGATATCAAAGAGTTTTTCAAGAAATTAAAGGTAATAACATTAGCAGAAAGTCTTGGAGGGGTGGAATCATTGATAAGCCATCCTGCAACCATGACCCATGCAGCTATTCCAGCAGAGATAAGACAGAAAACAGGCATCGTGGACAACTTAATAAGATTATCAGTTGGAATAGAAAATCAAGACGATTTAATTGAAGACTTAAGGCAAGCTTTAAAGGAGGATAAGTAATGAAAATAGAAAGCTTTGAGCTTGATCATAGAAAGGTTAAAGCTCCTTATATAAGAAAGGCAGGATTGCTTAAAGGAAAGCATGGTGATTCAGTAACAAAGTTTGATTTGAGGCTTGTTCAGCCTAATAAAGGTGAAATTCCTACTGCTGCTATTCACACCTTAGAACACTTACTGGCTGGATTTCTAAGAGAAGGATTAGAGGATATAATAGACATTTCTCCTATGGGCTGCAGAACAGGGTTTTATATGACCTTATGGGGAGACCGAAATGTTGAAGAAATTAAACCAGCATTCATTAATGCACTTGAAAAAGTAATTGAGGCTGATGATATTCCTGCCTTAAATAATGTACAATGCGGTAACTTTAAGGACCATTCATTATTTTCAGCAAAGGAATATGCAAATTTAGTACTGGGAGGGTTTAAAAATGAACTATATAAATGATATTAGGGAACTTGTAGGTAATACCCCAATTTTAAAAATAAACAACTTTAATATAAAAGAGGGAGTAAATATATTTGCAAAACTGGAACAGCTTAATCCAGGTGGTAGTGTTAAAGACAGAATTGGCGTTTATATGATTGAAAAAGCTGAGGAACAAGGCTTGCTGAATCCTGGTGATACAATTGTTGAAGCTACAGCTGGTAATACTGGTTTAGGTGTTGCCCTTGGGGCATTAAATAAGGGCTATAGGGTGATATTTGTAGTTCCCGAGAAATTTTCCATAGAAAAACAGCTGCTTATGAAAGCACTTGGAGCTGAAATTATAAATACTCCAAGGGATAAAGGGATGTTAGGGGCTATTGAAAAGGCTGAAGAGTTGTTAAAAACAATACCAAATTCAATTTCACTTAAACAGTTCGAAAACCCAGCTAATCCAATGATACATTATTTAGCAACAGGTCCAGAAATCTATAATGCAATGGATGGAAATGTTGATTACTTTGTTGCTGGTGCAGGAAGCGGAGGAACTTTTTCAGGAATTGCAGGATATCTAAAAGAAAACATTAAAGGGATTAAAGCAATAATTGCAGACCCTGAAGGTTCTACTATAGGCGGAGGTGAAGAAGGCTGTTATTCAATAGAAGGGATAGGCAACAATTTTATACCTATAACCTTAGATATGGATCTAGTTGATGAAGTTATTAAGGTTAATGATATGGAAGCTTTTGATATGGTAAAAGAACTTGCAAAGAGAGAAGGACTTATACTAGGTTCATCCTCAGGTGCTGCAATGGCTGCAGCACTTAACCTTGCAAATTCTATTGAAAGTGGAAACATAGTTGTAGTATTCCCAGACAGGGGAGACAGATATTTTAGCAAAAACATATATTAAACAAATTGGAGGAGAGAATTATGAAAAGTAAATTTATTAAATCAATTATGGCAGTAAGCTTGTTAGCAGTGGTGGCATTTACAGGATGCTCAGCGGCATCAAATAATGCTGGCAAAAACAGTGTAAAAACTATAAAAGTAGGAATGTCAGGTGGATACTACCCTTATACATTTAAAAACAACAATAACAATCTGGATGGATTTGAAGTTGATGTATGGAACGAGATTGGAAAAAGAACAGGGTATAAGGTAGAATATGTGGCAGCTTCTTTCAGTGGATTATTTGGAATGCTGGATACAGCAAAGTTAGATACGATAGCAAATGAAATAACTATAACCGATCAAAGAAAAGCAAAATACCTGTTTACTGATCCTTATGTATATTCAGGAGCACAGCTTATGGTAAAGCAGGGGAATGACACAATAAAGACCCTGGCAGACTTAAAAGGTAAGAAAGTAGGGGTAAGTTTAGGCAGTAACTATGAACAGATAATAAAAGATTATGATAAAAACAAAGAAATTACAGTAGTTACTTATGATAATGATGGTGGAATGAGACAAGATGTTGCATTAGGAAGACTAGATGCCATGATGGATGATAAGGTTTCTGCACTGGCAGTTATTAAGGAAAATAAACTTCCATTACAGTTGGCAGGCACAGACGTTCAGCCTTTAGAAAATGCATTTCCTTTTGTAAACAATGATGAAAATAAGGCAATTATTGAAAAGGTAAATAAGGCACTTGCTGACATGAGATCAGACGGAACTTTAGGCAAAATATCTGATAAATGGGTTGGCTTGGATATAACAAAAAAGTAATGTCAGGTGGTAATACTAATGAAGGTTAATTTTGATGCTGCATATATGATGCAGGTATTCCCGTTGTTATCTAAGTATATTTACCTAACTGTAAGCATGGCAGTAATTTCAATGATAATTGGGTTATTTATTGCTCTGCTTCTGACAGCTATTGGAACATACAAAATTAAAATATTAAGTCCCCTGTCAAAATTATATATATCATTTTTTCGAGGGACGCCGTTGTTAGTACAGCTTTTTCTGCTGTACTACGGCTTGCCTCAAATTATACCAGTTTTTCAGAATGTAAATGCCTATAGTGCTGCTATTATTGGTTTAAGCATGAACAGCTCAGCTTATATGGTAGAAGCCTTACGTGGTGCAATAAGCTCAATTGACAAAGGACAGATAGAGGCGGCCCTTTCCATAGGTATGACACACTGGCAGGGTTTGAAAAAAATAGTACTACCTCAGGCAGCTCGTGTAGCTATACCATCCTTGGGAAATACATTTGTAGATTTATTGAAGAGTTCGTCATTGGCATTTACCCTTGGAGTGGCTGAAATTTTAGCACAGGCACAAATGTCGGCAGCAGCTTCCTATAAATTCTTTGAAAACTACTTGGCAGTTGCATTGATTTACTGGGGGATAATTATATTTTTTAATTATCTTCAGAAAGTGTTAGAAAAAAAGATGAATAGTGCATATTAGCAGGAAGTGATGAAATGATAAAAATTAAAAATCTCAGAAAGAAATTCGGCAATTTAGAAGTATTGAAGAATATTGACCTTGAGGTTAAGAAAGGTGAAGTTGTTGTTATTATAGGACCGTCTGGTTCAGGCAAATCTACATTCTTAAGGTGTATAAACTACCTGGAATCACCTGATGACGGCCTAATAGAAATAGACGATATTGTAGTCAATGCTGCAAAACCATCTAAGGATGGGATTCATAAACTTAGGAAATCAACAGCTATGGTTTTTCAAAGTTATAACCTTTTTAAAAACAAAACTGCACTAGAAAATATTACAGAACCTTTAATATCAGTACAGAAAAATAACAGAGATGATGCTGTGAAAAAAGCTGAAGAGCTGCTTAACACTGTGGGCCTCATTGATAAAAGGAATAACTATCCTTCATCTTTATCTGGGGGGCAGCAGCAGAGAATCGGAATAGCAAGGGCTATGGCAGTAAATCCTAAGGTGATTTTATTTGATGAGCCAACATCAGCCTTAGACCCGGAATTAGTTGGCGATGTGTTGAGTTCTATAAGAGATTTGGCTGAAAAGCATATGACTATGATCATAGTAACCCATGAGATGGCCTTTGCCAGTGAGGTAGCTGACAGAGTTGTTTTCATGGATGGAGGATTAATAGTTGAACAGGGTACTCCTGAAGAAATCTTCAAAAATGCAAAAGAGGAAAGAACTAGAAAGTTCTTAAAACAGATTGTTGAGAAATAATAAAAACCTGTAGTGCATGTTAATCATGTACTTACAGGTTTTTGTTTATATAATATCTAAAATTTTTTACTTAAACGCCTCATCAGATTTTTGCTTATCAAAAATGTTAAAGGCAGCAGTATTATTAATTGCAGCACAGGTAGTAGTCCGATTCCTGTTTTTAAGAAAAGGGGCATGGCATCGGAATAGGCCCATCTGTTAGAATACAAAGCAGCCGACTCAAAATAAAAACTAATAAATAGTGAATATAATATCATCACTATATACTCTTTGCTTTTCCAACTTTTTAAAATCCAGTCAGTGTCCTTGTTCATGAATGCCAGCAACAAATACAAGGCTATAGTTATAAAAACATCTCCAATTACGGCACTAAGCATTAAGGAGCCGATAGCCTGTGGAAGCATTTTATAGAATATGCCGCATTGCCAGTACTCCCAGGCATACTGAAGCATAAAGCCCATTAAGGCAATAACTAATATATTTATAATAAAATTTTTCATTTCAATTTACCTCTACATTATATCTACATATCTATTATGTGGAATTTAATTATAAAAAACAAGGAGGAAAAAGTGAATAAGCAATTAATAAATGTATACAATAGTTAAAGATATTCTATACATTTATTGTATTTTGTGGCACCTTAATATATAATATAATTACTATTATAAAATAATAATTGTTAGTTAAAATCCAGGAGGGGCTTTTTATGAAAAAGGAGATATATTTTGCAGGAGGATGTTTTTGGGGAACTGAAAAGTATCTTGAAAACATTCAAGGAGTTGTTTCAACTGAGGTTGGTTATGCAAATGGAAATACTTCAAATCCAACATATGAAGAAGTATGTCATTATAATACGGGTCATGCAGAAGCTGTAAAGGTTGAATATGATAATGAAAAAATCAGCTTGCCTTTCCTTTTAGAGCTTTATTATGAGGTTATAAATCCAGTATCTATTAATCGTCAAGGAAATGATATTGGTACTCAATATAGAACGGGTATTTATTTTATTGATCATGAAGATGAAAGTGTAATATTAGAATCTATCAATAATCTTCAGAAAAAGTATAAGGAAAAGTTGGCAATAGAGGTAGAACCACATAAAAACTATACTAGGGCAGAGGAATATCATCAGAAGTATCTAAATAAAAATCCTAATGGCTATTGCCATATAAGACTTGATAAATTTAATCAAGTAAAAAAAGCTATAGACCCAGCACACAGGTTTAAAAAGAAAACAGAGGCAGAACTTGAAAAAACTTTAGACAGTCTTCAATTTGCGGTTACACAAAAAAATGGTACAGAGCCTCCTTTTAAGAATGAATATTATAATTTGTTTAAGGAAGGGATTTATGTTGATGTAACTACCGGAGAACCACTTTTTGTATCCACAGATAAATTTGAATCTGGTTGTGGATGGCCTAGCTTTTCAAAACCAATTGACGACAGCTTAATACTTGAGGTTACAGATAAGAGTCACGGCATGCTTAGAACTGAGGTTAGGAGTAAAATTGGAAATGCACATTTGGGGCATGTTTTCCCAGATGGACCTAAAGAAAGAGGAGGGCTTCGTTACTGCATAAATAGTGCTTCCTTGAGGTTCATTCCTAAGGAAAGCATGGAGCAGGAAGGTTATGGGGATTATATTAGAATTTTAGAAAAATAAAAATCAGGTAATGATTTAAAAGGGGGTTAAATCATGACAAGAACAAAAAAAGCGTGGATAAATGTATTGTTCCTTATTACTACATTAGCAGTAAATACAATGGGAGCATTGGGAATTATAAATGGGTTATCACAAAAAGACATTTCTGACAAGTATCTCACCCTTATAACACCCGCACCATTTACCTTCAGCATATGGAGCATAATCTACTCATTACTCCTCATATCACTAGTTGTTATGATATTAAAAAAAGGTGATTCCTATTATGAAAGAGCAGTTGATGAGATAACAAACCTTTTTAGAATATCATGTGTTCTGAACATGGCTTGGATTGTTGCTTTTTCATCTTTAATGATTGAACTATCCGTATTATTTATTTTTTTATTTTTGATAACCTTAACTTTAATTTGCAAGAAGCTTTTAGCTTTACAAAAAGGAAAGCACTTCTTACTGCCATTGACTTTTGGAATGTATACAGGCTGGCTCTTAATTGCAACAGTTGTAAATATTGCTGCAGCATTAGTAAAAGTAAAATGGACCGGCTTTGGAATTCTACCTGAAGCATGGTCAGTTATAATACTTATAGCAGCCCTTGGAATTGCTCTTGTGGTTGTTTTAAGCAATAAAAATGCTGTTATACCAATACCTATTGCATGGGCATATTTTGGAATATATAAATTTTTAACAGCACCTGAAGGCTATAAAGGAGTTTATGGCAACTTGCAGACAACTGCAATCATTGGAATAGTTGTTTTACTAGGAATATTCATTATTCAGTTTATACGAAATGGGTTTTCCTTGGTTCCAGAGAAAACATCTAAAATAATATAAGAAGAAGCCATCAAACTCTAAATATAAAGAGTTTGGTGGCTTATAATTTTTGATTATATACGAGGTGTGCAGCCAGTTATTATTAATGTTGACCATTCACTATTTGGAATTTCAACCCACTCACAGTCTACATCTAAAAATTTAAGCCAAGCATTAAGCCCATAACTTTTCTTGCTTATATTAGGTGATTTTCTGCCATAATGCTCTTTTATAGTTTCTAAAAGTTCAAGCTGTTCTTCCTTACCTAATTCTTGGTCTAATAATTCTTCGATAACCTCAATGCATTCTGAATATGCATTTCCATCATTAAGATATATTTCATCTGAATAAACTTGTCGTTCTTTATTTAATTCATCAATAATTTCATTGATCTCTTCTTTGTTGGATAAGTAATATTTTGCTCTTCTTAATGCTTCAATATCTCCATCCAATTTACTTACCTTTTTTTCTAAGTTTTCCATTACCATTAAAATACTCTCTTTCATATTCAATTATTTTACTAAGGACTTATTAATTATACCAGTAATAGTTTGCTATTACTATTTATATTTAGAGCAAATCCTCCAGCCCATTTACTATAGCTTGTTCGTCTTCTTCCACCGGAATAATAATACACTTTTGTCCATCAATAATTTCAGCTTTAATTTGAGGGACTTTTTCTGGATTTACTTGAAGTATTACATCATAGTGAGAAGCTTTTGCAGTATCTTCAACTTTCTCAATTTTTTCAGCTTGTTCAAGTCTGTTTTGTAATATTTCTACTTGTTTTTCAAGCTGTGCTTCCTTCCTCTTTTGGGCATTTTCTTTAAGAGCCTTTGAATCAAGGAGATTTTCTGCTAAAGGAAGATCGGAACTAAAGATATCTTCATAGGATTCTTCTATTTTAACAGTAAGTTCATCTGGAACACCACTTTCTGTTAAAAGACTTGATACATCTTCTTTGGTTAAGGTTATTGGTTCTGGATCTACATCATCGTAAATAGCATTTTTTTCTTCTATCATTGTATTTAAATTTTCTTGTATTTCCATAAATACTCTATCAGCCTTTTTTTCATCATCTGCAAAGGTATCCTTAATAATTGATTGAAAGGTTTCCTTTTGTATTGTTGCTGTTTGCTTTGAAGAGCAGCCGAAAGTTTCTTCCATTAATTCAGGATGTGTTTCTCTAGGGTTCTTTGTATAATACATAATTGAGTTTACATCCGAACTTCGGTTAATAAAAGCAGGGAATATAAAGCCGGTGCTTGGAGCTTCCACTACCCAGTCCCTTATACGTGCTTTTATATTATTTTCTTCTTCAAAGTATCTAAGGCCAGGTTCTGAAAGGGAAACTGGACATATTGCACAAAGCACATATTCATAAACCTCTTCAGATTCATCAATTTTTGAATTATCTTTTGTTTTAGTAATAACATCGTAAGCATCATGAAAAACAAGTATAAGAAAATTACCTACATATTTATAATTCTCAATAACACTATTATAAAAATCAGCAAGAAGTATATCATCCTTTAATTCACTTTTTTTAAGCTGCATTAAGAAAAGCTGCCTTTCGTTAGTAAGGTCCTGGTTTAGTGGAAAGTTGAGCTCTAAAATATTATTTCCTATAGTGCCGGACATTACTTTTTTAGCAATTTCCATGTATTTAAAATATTCATCTTCATCAAGATTTAAGAAGGTTTCTCTAAATTTTAATATTATATTTTTTTCACCACTAACATAGCAGCCGCACATTTTAGTGAAGGTGCAGTGGTCTTTCTTTAAACGTCTTTTCAGTTCAAGTATATCTTTTTTTCTCATAATAAACTCCCATCCAGTGTTTTTGCAGACATACTTAATATATTATCATTTTTAAGGTAAGATACAAGAGTTTATAATATAATTAATAAAAGATAAAGATTACACATGAGGTGAAAATAATATGAGAATAGGACTAATGGCTTTGGCGGTATAGGGAAAGTTTCATAAAATTAATTGCAGATAAAAGTTCAACACTTAAAGAACAGGGAATTGACCTTAAAATTGTTTATATTATAAATTCCAAAGGAGGCATATATAATCCAAATGGAATTGATTATGATATTGTCATTAATGATGATGAATTTAGAAAAATTACTCCTGAGTTTATGCTGGAGAGAAAAGATTTAGATTTACTGATTGAGTTAACACCTACTAACAAGGAAACAGGGGAGCCAGCATTATCATATATTTTAAAAGCATTAGAAAATAAAATCCATGTAGTTACAGGAAACAAAGGTCCAATTGTTTATGGGTATGGAAAGTTAGCTAAGCTTGCAAAAGAAAATGGGGTTCATTTAGGAATTGGATGCACCTGCGGCGGGGCATTGCCTACTGTTAACGGTGGAACAATTGATATGGCTGGTGCAGAAGTTTTTGCCATAGAAGGCATATTAAATGGAACAACAAATTATATTTTAAAAGAAATGGAGGACACTGGATGTACATATGAAATTGCTCTTAAGAAGGCAAAAGAATTTGGAATAGCAGAAGCAGACCCTAACTTTGATGTTGAGGGTTTGGATGCTGCATTTAAGCTCCTTATTCTAACTAATGCTATTATGAAAGAAGATAAAAAAATAAGTGACATAAAAATAGCTGGGATTACCGAATTGACCCCGGAAGATATTAAGTCCTGTTTTGAAGAAGGAAAGAGATATAAACTTATTTGTAGAACTATTAGAGAAGGAAAAGAGTTAAGTATGGCTGTAAGTCCTGAAAAGGTTGGAAAAGACAATATTTTCTTTAATGTGGATGGTAAGAATAAGGCAGTCAGATATCTCTCGGATACCTTAGGTGAACTTACATTAATTGTGGGAGCATCAGGTACAACTGCAGCCGCAGCTTCTATTTTAAGAGATATAATATATATTTGCAATTCCTGCATTAAATAAGATATTAAAATTTTAATTAAATTAACAAAGCCTTGCAAGTTTGACATTATATATATTGAACTGTCGAAGGGTGTACTAATTTAGTGTAGGATTTAAGTTTAATTCCCTTTAAATTATTGGTAATATCAACATAGGAGTAAATAAAATCAATAATTCTCATAATCAAATGAGCGGGGGAGAAGAATGTTTGAAACTGTATTTGGAAAAATTTTAAGAGGTGAAAGGGTTAAGGATCAAGCATTTCTGTATATCAATTTGCTTCCCAAAAGGGAGTTCGATTAAAATTTATATCTAAATATAAAGAAAAGGTAATAGGAGTAGATGATGAAAAATATGAAAGAATACTGCTTAACCTGCTATCTAACGCAATTAAATTTACAGTCAGATAAGAAAGTAAGTTAAAAAAATGATGAAAATCAAATGCTTGAATTAATGGATAATAGACTTATACAAACCACAGATGTTGAGTTTTCAGATATATATTTATAATTTATATATGTACATATATCTATGTATTTTGACTTTAAAAACATAATAAAATCAAAAAATATTAATATACTAATTGTCAGAAAATTATTGACTATATATTTATCTAGTATTATAATGAAAAAAGTAAATTACATATGTTTGGATGATTGCAGTGTGAGATAACATTAGTTAACCGAAGGAGAAATGATTCAATTCCACGATTGTATCAAAAACTCTCAGGTAAAGATATCATTGCAGGACATTACTCTGAAAAGATGTTTAAGTACAGAACCGTAGGTGGAAGGCTTTTGCCGTTACTCTCAGGTAAAATAACAGAGGATTGTGGGGTGAGTTCAACTCGCCGTCACGGTCCTTTTTTTATTTTTAATTTTATTATTGGAGGTGGTTTATGAAGGTTTGGTAAGAAGGATTAGTATTTAACATTTATGAAAATCTGTCTATTTCATAAGGCTATCAGTGCACTATAGTATATTAAATTTCACTATAGTAGTTGACAAGCATATATATAAAATATATACTTGTACATAAGTCTTTATATTGACAGAAGCATGCATGTCCAAATTCAAAATGTGGAAAATTCATAATTTAATGATAAGGGGAGTTAATATGAGCGAAAAGAGCACAGGAAACATTCAGAAAAAACTTAATTATTTCCAAACCTTGGCAATCATCGTTGGTGTTGTTATTGGTTCTGGAGTATTTTTCAAGCCTGCAAAGGTTTATGGTGCAGCTGGATCTCCAGGAATGGGAATTCTTGCATGGGTTGCTGGTGGTATAATAACAATGGCAGCTGCTTTAACTTTAGCAGAGCTTGCTTCAGCAATACCAAAAACAGGTGGTATGTTTACTTACCTTAAAGAACTTTACGGTGAGTCAGTATCATATTTATTAGGATGGGTTCAAACTGTAATTTATTTTCCAGGAACTGACGCAGCACTTGCTATAATTTTTGCTACACAGGCAAATTTCTTTATACCTATGAACGATATGACACAAAAAATGCTAGCCATAGGTTTAGCTATATTCCTTACAGTTGTTAATATCATTTCAACACAGCTGGTTGGTAAGATTCAGGTAGTATTTACAATTGCGAAGCTTATTCCTATATTTGCAATAATAATATTTGGCTTTATATCAGGAACTGTACATGATTATACTCCAATGATTGGTGCTACTAGTACTGCAACTGGTTTTGGAGCAGCAATACTTGGTACATTATGGGCATATTCAGGCTGGGAAGCTGTATGTAACGTAGCAGGAGAAGTTGAAAATCCTAAAAAGAATCTTCCAAAGGCACTTATAGTTGGTATTTCAATCGTTATGGTTGCTTATATTGGAATCAACGCTGCAATAGTAAATGTTATGCCAATGGAAGCTGTAGCAGCTTCTAAGACAGCAGCTTCAGATGCAGCGGTTATATTATTTGGACCAGTTGGAGCAGCTATCATTTCTGCTGGTATAATGATATCAATATTTGGAGCATTAAATGGATTCTTACTTGTTGGTGCTAGAGTTCCATTTGCAATGGGTACAGACAAGCTTCTTCCATTTGCAAGTTTCTTCGGAAAAGAATCAAAATCAGGAACACCTGTAAATGCACTTATAGTACAGTTGGTATTTACTATACTTTACATTATTTCCGGATCCTTTGATATGCTTACAAACCTTGTTGTATTCGCACTTTGGATATTCTTTGTACTCGCTGTTGCAGGAGTATTTGTACTTAGAAAGAAGCATCCAGAATTAACATCAGAATATAAGGTTCCACTTTATCCTATAATACCAATAGTAGGTATAGGCGGAGGTTTATTCATATTATACAGCACATTGATGACAGATACTAAAAATGCACTTATAGGTCTTGTTATTACTTTAGCTGGTATTCCAATTTACTTCATGATAAAAAATAAAAATAAATAATTTAAAGACTTGGGCGATCTAAAAAGTAGATCGCCCTTACATTTTTAAGAGTCCGGAAAAATTGACATCAAATAATGCTAATGATATTCTATACTGTAGTGAGATAAAGTATACTATATTAAATAGGAGATGCTCCATGAAAGAAATTAATGAGATTGTTGGAATAAACCTAAAAAAATTTAGAAATGAAAAGGGGTTAACCCTTGATCAGGTGGCAGAACAAGCTGGTGTAAGCAAAAGTATGGTAGGCGAAATAGAAAGAGGGACAAAAAGCCCTACAATATCTATTCTGTGGAAAATATGCAACGGCATTAACATACCTTTTTCAGAATTAATGAAAATTGAAGATGAAGATGTTTCATTGGTTACAAATGAGGACATAAGGCATTTCAAAGTTCAAGATGGGTTTGATATGTTTGTTCTTTTTCCATATGACGAGAAAAAACGTTTTGAAGTTTTTAGACAGGAAATTATGCCTCATATTATTTATAAATCAAGGCACACCGGAAAATTAAGAGAATATTGTATTGTAATTAAAGGTGAGCTTATCATCCAGGTAGGAACAAAAGAATATACAATTAAGGAAGGGGAAGCCCTTCAATTTTTAGCAAATGTGGACCATAACTATATTAATAATACAGATGAAGCAGTGAAAGTTATTAATATAATTTACTATGAATAAAAAGATAATATTTTAAGGGATGAGTGCTGTTGACTAGCATTTATCCCTTAAATTCATTTGACTTTATTAGTTATTTGTTGTAACATGTACTTACGAACGGTCGTAAGGAGTGATATTGTGACAATAAATAAGATTAAGAAAGCTGCACTTCAAAATTTTATTGAAAAAGGATACGAAGGAACCTCACTTTTTGATATTGCTGAAGAGGTGGGAATAAAGAAGCAGTCTATTTATTCACATTTTAAAAATAAGGATGAATTATTTCTTACAGTTATGAACCAAGTTATCAGCGAGGAGATGGATTTTTTTCATCAGTTCCTGGAGCAAAGCAATCCAGAGTTAAAGAATCATTTGAAAAATTTCATTTTTGAGTTCAAGAATAGATACATTCAAAGTGAAGCAAGCAATATGAAATTTGTTCTGCGTATGACTTATATGCCACCGATTCATCTTAAAGAGGAAGTTGTTCGAAGCTTTAACGATTTCTTTTTAGAAATTGAAAGGCTTGTATGTGAATTGTTTTTTAAAGATGCAGATATATCAGTGAAAGCCAGTAAAGCTACCCTTTCCTTCATGACACTATTAGATGGTTTGCTGGTGGCACTGACTTATGGAAGTTCAGAACGATTCGATAAAAAATTCGAAGCATCCTGGGAGATATACTGGTCAGGTCTACTAAACAGTTAAACATTTTTAGGTATAATAGATTTAAACGAAAGAAGGTGGCAAAATGGATTTTCAAGGATTGATAAAGAGATATTTAGACGCTCTACAAAGTGGAAATGTGGCTCATATACTTTCTGTTTTTGAAGAGGATGGTGTGGTATTATCACCACTTTACGGCAAAATGACGGCAAAACAGTTTTATTCAGATTTGTCTGAAGACACTAATGAATCAAAAATAACATTGCTCAACACTCTGCAGAGTTATGAAAATGAAGATACATGCGCCGGGCATTTTAAATATGACTGGACAATGAAAGACGGTTCCATAGTGACATTCGAGTGTGTTGATGTATTCAAGGTTTCACCTAATAATAAATTCAAACAGTTGACCATAATATATGACACATATGGAACTGTAAGAGATAACTTCAACAAATTAAAAAGAAATTAATGATTGGCTGGCACATCAGACTTGGGGTTTGATGTGCCATTTTAATTCATCTGTTGATTAGAAAGGATTTTATGGGTTAATTGGCGAATTATAGAAATGTATCATTAGAATTATTTGGATTGGATTTTAAAGATTAATTCAATTAAAGGAGAGATAGGTATGAGCAAAGAAAAAGGGACAAAGTTAAAAAACAGCTCTTTTTTACCCATATTATTTATGATAATTGGAGGAATGTGTAGTTTTTTTGGAATTAGAATTATAGATAGTTCACTGAGGGGCATGGGTTGGAATAATGGTAACAGATTCATCTCCATTGTAATAATGATTACATTCATGTATTTAGCTACATACATTCAAATCATAGTACATGAAGGTGGACATCTGATATGCGGTATAATTAGCGGATATAAATTTGTATCCTTTCGTATTGGAAGTTTAATGATCATCTTCAATGGCAGCAACTATAAAATAAAAAAATTCAACATAAAGGGCACTGGCGGTCAATGCTTGATGATGCCTCCAGGATCTGATAGTGATAACTTTCCATATGTGTTGTTCAATCTTGGTGGTATTATTGCTAATACAGTTTTTTCATTATTGTGTTTGTTAATTTACAAGCTGTTGCCTCAGGTGAATTTATTTTCTGTTTTCCTAATTATTTTATTTATTATTGGCATTACATTTGCCCTGATAAATGGTATACCAATGTATCTTGGTGGCATACCAAATGATGGAAAGAATGCTCTGTTCCTCGGAAAGGACAAGGTGACAAAAAATGCCTTCTGGCTTCAACTATATAATAATGGTCTTATTGCAAATGGTACAAGATTGACTGATATAAGTGAGGAATTATTCCAGATGTCAGATCAGGCTGATTTGAATAATCCCTTAATTTGTACCTTAGGGGTATTTAAATTCAGTTATTTGCACGATAAAAGGCTATTTGATGAGGCTAAGGAGATGGGGGAATATTTGCTGGTAAACGCACCTGGTATCCTTGAGATTCATAAGAATGAACTTCGCTGTGAACTGCTTTTTTATGAGATTATGGGTTCCTGTCGAAAGGAAGAAATTGAAAGGTTGTATACACCACAGCTAATCAATTATATAAAAGCTACCTCCTCATATGTTTCTAGAAAAAGACTTATTTATGCTTATGCTCTTCTTGTAGAGGGGAATGTTTCCAAGGCTAAAAATGAGCTTAAGAAATTTGAACAGACAGCCAAGACATATCCGTATGAGGTTGAAGTTCAGGCTGAAAGGGAGTTGTTAGCCATGATAGATGGTAAATGGATACAATTAAGTAATGGAAGCTAAAAAACCAGTTTCAGGAGCTTCTCGGAATTAGATGGAGTCTTAACGATACCAATTCTAAGTACGTTAATATGAATTTGGTGGTGAGTTGAAAATGAATAGAACAAATTTTAAGAATGAGGATTTAAGAAAAAAAACAATTGGAATACTAGGGGGCATGGGGCCTCTTGCAACAGAAGACCTTTTTCATAAAATTGTCACCCTTACTGATGCTAAGAGTGATAATGATCACATTCATATAATTATTGATAGTTATACAGATATACCAGATAGAACCAGTTTTATTTTGGGGCATGGGGAAGATCCAACACAATATTTGATAGAAGCCGCTTTAAAGCTTGAATTAATGGGTGCTGACGTGATAATAATGCCATGCAACACAGCACATTACTTTTACGATGAAATAGTGAAATACCTGCGTATACCTTTTATAAATATGATTGAAGAAGTTGCTAAAAAAATTAAAAAAATCAGCCCTGATATTATCAAGGTAGGGTTATTAGCTACAGAAGGAACCTGTCAAGCTGGTGTTTATGATAAGGAGCTAAAAAAGTATGGCATCGAGGTTGTTAAACTAAATGAGGAATATCAGAACAAAATTAGTAATCTAATCTATGGTATTAAAGCAGGACAAATAAGATTCAGCATAGATGATATTAATTCTATTATTTCTTTTTTTGAATCTGAGAAGGTTGATACAGTAATTTTAGGGTGTACTGAATTGCCCGTTGCTTTTCAGATGATGAATATTAAGGGTAATTTTATAGATCCAACTAAGATACTGGCACAAAGCGCAATCGAAAGTGTGGGAAGGAAAGCTATTGATTAATTTTATTAAGGTCATATAAAAATAAAGGGGGCAGTGTGTTTATGAACAGGCAAAAGCGTATAGAAGACTACAATATTCAGATCGGTAAATATCCAAAAGGAAAATTCAACAAAATAACTGATGTTAATGGCGTTAAAGTTGGACACTATACAATAGACGATGAGTTTAACAAAACTGGAGTTACTGTAATTTTGCCAAGTGAAAACAATATTTTTTCAAACAAGTATATCGCTGCATCATGTGTACTAAATGGATTTGGTAAAACTCAAGGGTTAATCCAAATTGATGAATTAGGAACCTTGGAAGCCCCTATAGCACTTACAAACACATTGAATGTTGGAATTGTGCATGATGCTATTGTAGAATATATGATTGAAATATGCGATCATGATTCTATAGAATTACAATCCATAAATCCTGTAATATGTGAATGCAATGATAGTTATTTAAATAATATAAAAAATAAAGCAATAAAAAAAGAGCATGTATATAAAGCTATAAATAAATGCACAATTGATTTTGATGAGGGAGATGTTGGTGGCGGGAAAGGAATGTCATGTCATCAATTAAAAGGTGGAATCGGGTCTGCCTCAAGAATTATTGAATTAGATGGGAAACAATATACTTTAGGGGTTCTTGTTCAAACTAATCACGGATTATTAGAAGATCTATGTATTAATGGTAAGCGGCTTGGTTTAGAACTTTCAAAAAAAATTAATACTCCTAAAGAAGTGGACAAGGGCTCCATTATAATAATTATTGCTACTGATATTCCATTGGAAAGCAGGCAATTGAAAAGAATTTGTAAAAGAGCAAGTGTTGGTTTGGCCAGGTTGGGCTCCTATATAGCTAATGGCAGCGGAGAAATTTCAATTGGATTTTCTACAGCAAATATTATAAAACACAATGAATTAAATGACATGATGAGTATAGAAATTATCAATGAAAATAAACTTGATGACCTGTTTAGAGCCACAGCAGAATGTACCGAAGAGGCTGTTTTAAATTCAATGGTTACTGCTAATTCTGTAACAGGGTATAATGGTCACAAGAGAGAAAGTTTAAGCAGATACATGGAAGATAGTAGTATTTTGTAAAAAGTATGTGCGGATAAGAAAAATGAGTTTGATTTTTTTATTAACTGATCTTGGATTGGAAATTAGATAATATGGAATAGATTTTAAAAGTTTGGTATATTTTATATATGTAATTTTCGAAACAATAGGAGGAATAAATCAGATGAATTCAGAAAAAAAGCATCCATCGGTCATACATCCAAAAGACCTATTAGAGGAGGAACTAATAGGTATAAACAAGTTTAACAACTGGCTTGCTGTCAAAACAACTAATAGTGTAGGTACCATGTGGTGTGCTTATGCATTTTTAATTCTTGACTTATTTATGTTGCCGCCTGTAATTCAATCAAATAACATTATGGTTTGGATTACATATATTGCTCAAACAGTTTTACAACTTGTACTTTTGCCTATTATTATGGTTGGTCAAAATGTTATTCAAGCTCAAAATGATGCAAAAGCTGATACAGATCATAAAACACTAACTTATCTAGCGATGTTGCAGGATGAGCAGATGGTAGAACTAAAAAACCAAACGGAGATTTTAAAAAGGTTAGAAAATTTATATAAAAATCAATAAAAAGGTTGTGCAAGAAAAAAAGTACTGCCTCTATTTTGCCGCTGTGTGCTTTATAATATGATTAACATTGATTTCTTAAAGTATATTGGGGATTATGTACAACTATATGACACTTGGGGAGGGGTTTCATATAATTAGGGTAATGATTGTAGATGATGAACTTCCGGCATTGAAAATGGCCGAAAGTGTGCTTAAAACCTTTAATGATGTGTTTATCTGCGGTGCTTTTTCAGACCCGGATGAATTACTTTCATGTCTGTCTGTAACAGATGTGGATTTGGTGCTTGTGGATATGAAAATGCCTGGCATGCATGGCCTGGAAATGGCAGGACGTATACAGGAACTTAAATCCGAAGTATCTATAGTGTTTGTAACGGCTTATGATGATTATGCGGTGGATGCATTTGAGACTGAAGCTTTGGATTATATCATGAAGCCCATTACAGTGGAACGTATGAAAAAAACCCTTGAAAGGTTCAATAAGAGATATAGAGGTCAGAAGCAGAATGAAACGGCAAGTGATATAATTGTTCGATGCTTTGGACATTTTTCTGTTGAAAAGGCATCAGGAGAGGCTTTGAAATTTCGAACTGCAAAAACGGAAGAATTGCTGGCTTTTCTGCTGCACCACAGGAGTAATCCAATTGCAAAAGATAGAGTTATGGAAGAACTATGGTATGACAGGGATGCAGAGAAGGCACAATCCATGCTGTATACTACCATTTATCAACTGCGAAAGGATCTGGAAGCCTTCGGATTGCACAACGTTATTCAGCACAGTAGAAAGGAAGGCGGACTCTGCCGGCTAATCTGGCTGCCTCACCAATGGGATTATGAAGAATACGTGGAAGGCTGTCGTAAGTATAAAGCCGGTAATATTACTATTGAACAAATTAAACATCTTGTAGAGATTTATAGAAATGGTTATCTTGCCGAGAGCGGATACATGTGGGCATCGGAGCGGCACAGCGAGCTTGAGCTTAGTTGTGTTGAACTGTTAGAAGAAATTGCCTGCTATGAAGTGCAACTGCACCGATTTGAGTTCGGTATGTTGCACCTGAAAAGATGGGCTGATTTATTTCCATTTAATGAGCGGGTTCACTTCAAAATCATAGCGCTTTATCTGCTTATGAGCAACAAGGAGGCTGCCAAAGCCTATTGCTGTAAGGTCAATGAAATGTTTAAAGTGGAATTAGGAGAAAATCTGCATATTGACTTAGAAGAATTAGCTTTAAATCCAAGCATCGCTTTTATAGAAAAAACCCCGAATAGTACCATATGTGAAAAAGCTTAGTCTGCTGTAATTGCAGACTTTTTGTTTTTTCAAGCTTTATGCATGTTCAAATTCGGTTCAGATTGGGTGTGCATAATAAAAGTTAATTACATATTTGGTGTTGTTGGCATAAGGTTGAAAGGATATAATTTAAATATTAAAGCGGGAAGGAGGTCATCCATGGATACTATAGAAATGCTAGGTTATAAAAAGCTGGAAACATTATATGAAAACCCGAGGGTTTTTATTTGCCGGGGGCAAAATAATAGGGGAGAAACCTTCCTATTGAAGGGTATGAAAGATGATCAGCCTTCAGCAGAGCTATTGGAGCAGTTTGAATATGAATACAAACTTTTAAGCGGGCTCCATATTCAGGGAATAGTACGGGGACTTGAACTGGTAAATGATTACAAAGGTCATATGGTTGTTATGGATGATAACGGCGGGATACCCCTTGCATATGCTCCAATATTTAAAAGTATACGTCACGGAGACAGGAAGCTTGATTTGAGAAAATTTCAGCTTATATTAGGAATATTTACTGAAATGGTAAAGGTCATAGGTACACTTCATGATCATAATTTGATCCTTAAAGAAGTGACCCCTGCTAATTTTCTGCTTTTGCCTAGTTCCATGCAGGTGAGAATACTGAACTTGGGTATGGCGTCATGTGTTGACAACCTTGGAAGCCAATTATATGAAGCACGTAGTACTGAAGGAGAGCTGTGGTATATCTCACCGGAACAAACAGGAAGAATGAACAAAGAGGTGGACTATCGCACTGACTTTTATTCCCTGGGCATATCCATGTATGAATTAATTACAGGGAAAAAGCCCTTTGACACCCAAGATTCATTAGAACTTATTTACTGCCACATTGCGTTGACACCAGAGCCTCCACATATGGTAAATTCGGATATACCGGAGATGGTTTCTGCCATTATAATGAAACTAATGGAAAAAGAACCAGAACAGCGTTATCAAAGCGCTGGGGGCATAGTGCACGATCTTGAAAAATGCTTGGATGGACTTAAAACGTCAGTAGATGTAGAAGTTTTTGATATAGGTATGGAGGATGTTTCCTCAAAATTTGAAATTTCCCAAAAGATATATGGCAGAGAGGCCGAAAGAGAAAAGCTTGAACAATTGTATCACCAGGTGATGACCGGAACTAAACGATTTCTATTGGTTCAAGGAGAAGCTGGTTTGGGAAAAACCGCCTTGGTACAAAAGATTTACCAACCGCTTGCTGAATCAGTGGGCTATTTTGCAGGTGGGAAGGGGGAACAGTTCCAGAAAAATACACCTTATTTTGTTTTTGGCAAAATAGTAAAGGAGTTAGTTGAAACACTATTGAAGCAGCCTGATTCACAGCTTAAACATTACAAAGAAAATTTAATCAAGGCGCTGAATGGAAATGGACGCCTGCTTACCGACCTGGTTTCGGAACTTGAAGCTGTGATTGACCAACAGCCACCTGTAAATGAGCTTGGTCCCGCTGAAAACAGGAATCGATTGCTATATACCTTTAGCAGCTTTTTAAAGGTTTTTGCACAGAGAAATCACCCTTTGACCCTGTTTCTGGATGATTTGCAGTGGTGTGACCAGCTTTCCGTGGAACTTATTAATTATCTGTTATTCTGTGATGATATGGAGAACTTACTGTTAATAGGCTGTTACAGGGATAATGAACTGATTGAAGGAAATCATCTATATTCTCTATTTAAAGATCTGCTGAAATCGGATAAAACTGTGACATTGCAAATTAAACAGCTTAGCGAGGAGAATATTGCACAGATGCTTGCAGATACCATGCAGCAATCTGAAGAACGGGTTCTGACTCTTTCCAAGATTGTGCAGAAAAAAACCCAGGGCAATCCATTTTTTATCCGAAAATTGATGCTGCATCTTTATGACAGACAGCTGATCAGATTTAACGGAGAAAGAAAACAATGGGAATGGGACAATGATAAAATTGATAGTGTTGGTGTAGGAGAGAATATTGTTGACTTTTTGATCAGTGAAATAACGAAGCTGCCCCTAGAAATACAGGATATAGTTAGGTTTGCGGCACTGATAGGCAGTTCCTTCCATGTTAAAACACTGTCAGCTGTAATGGATATCTCTGTCCAGGAAACAACTTCAAGATTGCAGGAAGCTTTTTATAGGGAAATCATTGTTTCTGATAACAGGGATAATTCTATAGCTGAAGTGTTGAACAAAGAGGAACTTAATATGAATTTTCGCTTTGCTCATGACCGTATACAGCAGGCATGTGCTGCACTTACTGAAGCACAATGCCAAAGAAAATTACATTTGCAAATTGGCCGCATCATGAAGATGAATACTCCATGTGAAGAGTTGCATAATCAGGCTATGGAAATTGTAAGCCACTTAAATGAAGGACTTGAATGGGTCATTACTTCTGAAGAAAGATGGGAGATTGTGAGGCTGAATTTATGGGCATGTGAGAAGGCAAAAAGGTCTTCTGCATTTTATTCGGCGCTGCAATATATAGCTTGGGGAGTTCGTGCACTGCCTGATAATGCCTGGGCTCAGGATTATGGATTTACGTTTGCAATCATAAAGACATATGCTGAATGCGCCTACTTGAATAATGACTATAATCTGGCAGAGGAACAGGCCAAACTGTTGCTTTTGCAGGCAAGAACCTATATGGAGCAGTGTGAAATACGACTAATGCAAAGCACACTGTACAACTTTCAAGGCAGGTTGGATAAAGCAATAGAGTATGCATTTCTTGGTTTGAAGCTGCTAAAGATAAAGGTGCCTGTAAACCCGGGCATGCCTTTGCTTATGAAAGAAATGATTGTGGTAAAGGTGGCAATGATAGGAAAAAACAAAGAAGACCTTCTCAATTTATCACCTATGAAAAATGAGAAAATAAAAATGGTCTTACATTTATTGAATGAAATAAACCGAGCAGCTTACCTTTATGGAAATACCAATCTTTTTTTACTATCCATTTTAAAGAGAATGCAGCTAACTTTGAAATACGGAAACTATCATGAAGCTGGAACTACTTATGTTGCATATGCCATGATATTGGCCATATTGGGAGATTTTAAGGGAACCTATGAATTTTGTGAATTGGCTCTTAAGTCCCATGAAAAAGAAAAGAGTTTTGAGTGCAGGCCAACCACTCTTTTCAGCTGTGGTTTTTTTGGACATGCATGGAACCGATCCTGGCAGGATGCGGAACAGTGGTTCCAAAAGGCTATGGAAGAAGCTGTGAAATATGGAGATCACCATACCATCGCCCTGGCAGGTTCTTTTATGTACGCCTTCAAGCCTGATGCCAGTATCAGGCTTCTTGTGAAAAAAGCAATGAAGCAGTATACTCTGGTTAAACAGACAAACAATCGGTTATCCATAAACCTTACTTTTGTCATGATTCATCGGTGGCTTAATTATGCGGGATTTACAGATGAAAGATTTACCATGAGTGTATCCCAGGAGACCTTTGAAAAAAATGGGGGTATAGGGATAATATACACTGAGGAAGAATGTATGGATGCATTGAGGCAGGGCAATTTCTTGTCCGCCATCGGTGTATACTACAAGGAAAAAATGTATATTCATTATTTGTATGAGGATTACACCGGAGCCTTGAGTTACTTGAAGGAATCGGATAAATATATTAAATATCACACCGGTACTCCTTATATTGTTGAATGCAGGATGTGCAGCTTTCTGGTTCTGGCTGCCAATATTCAGTATATGGGGAAAAAAGAAGCAGGATGTGCAAGGAAGAGGTTGAAAAAGGAATATAGCCATATGAAATCATGGGCAAAACATTGTCCTGTAAACTTCCAACATTTGAATTATATTATGGAGGCTGAACTGGCTCGTATTCACCATAAATTCCATGAAGCAGCTGACCTTTATGATCTTGCCATGCAAACAGCCAGGCAGAACGGTTTTATTCGAGATGAAGCCCTGGCTAACGAGTTGGCTGCCAAAATGTTTATTGCATTGGAGAAAGAAAAACAAGCCTCATTATTTATGACAGAAGCTCTTAAAATCTACAGATTATGGGGAGCTGATGCCAAGGTCAGCCAAATCACAGAGAAATACAGACATTTGCTGAGAGAGAAAGAATATAATGATAAAGTTTTTAAAACAGCAGCCGCCACAGAAGATATGGACATAATGTCCTTAGTAAGGGCTTCAAAAGCTGTTTCAAAAGAGAACCTGCTGCCCAATCTTCTTAGGCTTATCATTAAAACAGTAATTGAAAATTCCGGAGCCCAGAAAGCCTGTATCCTTTTAAAATGGGAACAGGAATGGAGAATAGAGGCAGAACGGCAGCCGGGAAGTTCGGAAACTGAAGTATTGCAATCTATACCTCTAAGGGAAAGGGAGGGATTGTTGCCCACATCCGTTATCAACTTTTGCATTAGAACCGGGGAATGCCTGGTGCTAAGGGATGCTGCGAATATGGGTAAATTCTGCAAAGACCCATACGTACAGCAGAATCAAACTAAATCACTGCTGTGTATGCCAATTTTGAACCAGGGGACTAAGGAGGGTATTCTGTACCTGGAGAATAACCTGTCAGCAGACGTATTTACTAAAGAGCATTTGAATATATTACAGCTGCTAGCTGTCCAGTTTTTAATATCCATCAAAAATTTCCGGTTATTTACCGAATTGCTTGCCAAGACAGAGGAGGTGCACCAGGCAGCAGAGGAAGTTCTTAGATCTGATATTGCATTTTTACAAGCCCAGATCAAACCTCATTTCCTTTACAATGCCATTAATACTATTTCTGCTTTTTCCCTGGACGATTCCCAGATGGCACGAGATTTGCTGGCAAAGCTCAGTCAATACCTAAGGAGTAGCTTCGACTTTAAAAACAGGGATAAGTTGGTGACACTAAGCAAGGAGCTGGAACTTGTTGAAGCATATTTGTTTATAGAGAAGGCTCGATTTGGACACAGACTGCAGGTAATTTATGATATTGATTATAGCGTGGATTGTTTACTGCCACCCCTGATTATTCAGCCCCTAGTGGAAAATGCAGTTCAGCATGGTTTGTCCAACCGTAAAAAAGGGGGGACGGTGAGAATAGCTGTCCATAATGAAAAAGATTTTGTTATGATAACCGTGGAGGATGATGGTGAGGGGATTGATGAAGCACTCCTGTCAAAGCTGTTTGTAGAAAGTAATTTTGGAAGTGGTGGTGTAGCCCTGAAAAATATACAGCTGCGGTTGATCCGATTATATGGTCATGGGTTGGAACTGGAAAGAAAAGCTTCTGGAGGAACAAGAGCCACTATACGTATTACAAAGTAAAAATTTATATGTCATTAACTTAAAAGGTTTGTAAATTTGCTGAAAGAGCATTATTTACAGGCCTTTTTTATTTTAGGATTCTACTAATTGTTCAAATTCGGTTCAAATTAAACTAGTAAAATTAAAATAATGAATGTTTATAGGAGATGTATATGCCAATAGCAGTAGTTGTGGACAATAATCCGCAAGAACTTCAACAAACTGTATGCCAGCTAAAGGAGTCAGGTGTTTTTACAGCAATCAACTCATTTAGGGACTCTTTGGAAGCTATTAAATATATTGAATTGCATAGCTGTGATATTGTATTTACTGAGGTTGAGATGGTTGGGGTGAATGGATTTGACTTTATAAGAAGAGTTGGAATTAATCATACTGATATTTTGATTGTATTTGTGACTAATAAAAGCAATTATGCTTTGCAGGCCTTCGAATATGATACAGCAGACTTTATTATGAAACCTGTTGATAAGGAGAGTATCAAAAGAGTGATGAAAAGATTTAAAGGAAATCATATCCGCTAGCTGAGAATCCTATTTGGGAAAGAGGTAGATTATAGTGATTAACATGAGCGATAATTACACAAATATTAAACATATATACACTTCAAGAAACAGCAATATTTTTACAGCTGTTAATAAACTCACCGGTAAACCCGTTATTTTTAAAACTATAAACGAAAGTTTTGTGGATGAGTACGGGTTTGCAAAGCTAAAAAATGAATACAATATATTATCAAAAATCAAGAGTGAATTTGTGCCGGAAGCAATTGAATATTCAAAAGTGTGTGATGATTATTATTTGGTACTGGAGTATTGTGACGGTATCTCACTACTCAACTATATGAAAGAACAAAAGATATCCAGTAAGGAATTTCTGTGTATTGCATTGCAGATTGTAAGAGGGCTTTCAGATATCCATAAAGCAGGTGTTATACATAAGGATATAAACCCTGCAAACATTATTTACAATAGTAAAACTGGAAAAATTTCCATTATCGATTTTGGACTATCCACAGAGTTTACATATGAAAAATCTTTGAATATGGAAGCCGATTTTACCGAAGGCACTTTGTACTATATATCCCCAGAGCAGACTGGCAGAATGAATCATAATATTGATTTCAGAACTGACTTTTATTCCCTTGGTGTCACCTTTTTTGAAATGCTTTGCGGCTGCCCTCCCTTCAATTCAGAAAGTCCAACAGAAATGATTTATTTGCATCTTGCAAAGCTGCCGCCTGATATTAAAGAAATTAATCCAAGTGTACCTGATATGATATCCAGCATAATATACAAGCTCATGTCAAAAATGCCTGAGGAAAGATATTCAAAGGCAGAAGGTGTTCTTTTTGATATTAGTAAGTGTCTTGAAACTATTACTCTAGATAATGAAATATCCAGTTTTCAACTTGGAAGTGCTGATTATTCTGACCGATTTGAGATTAAACCTAAATTGTATGGAAGAGAAATTGAGATTTACATATTAATATCATCATATTATGAAATTTTGAATGGTGGAAAGACATTTGTTACAATTGCAGGACATTCAGGAATTGGTAAGACTTCATTAGTTGCTGAACTTCAAAAGCCCATAGCAAACTCTAAAGGTATATTAATTAGTGGTAAATTTGATCAATATCATAGAAACATACCATATATTGCTATCACACAGGCAATAGATCAGTTTTGTGATTTTATTTTATCAGAAGATGAAAAAAATATTGAAACATGGAAGACTCGTATAACATCTCTTCTAAAGCAGGAGGGCAAAATACTTGTTAAACGGATTCCCAAACTTGCTTTGATTGCGGGAAAGCCTCAGAATTTATCAGATTTTTCACCTCTAGAGGAGTGTACGAGATTTAAAGCCGCATTACAAGATTTGTTGGCTATGATAGCTTCCCCTGATAGGCCGCTGGTAATGTTCATTGATGATATTCATTTTGCTGATGTGGGTTCACTAGAAATTATTGAGGAAATAATGAGTAATGATAAAATAAGTGGATTGGAAATAGTAGCCTGCTATAGAGATAATGAAGTTGATAGGGGGCACCCTCTAGTTAACAGTATCAATAAAATGAAAAACAGGCAAGTAAATATACAACAAATAACACTTACAGGAATTGCAGTTGATTCTGTAAAAAAAATGATTACAGACGCCCTTCATGGCAGCACAGATTCAGTTACTGAATTAGCTGGTATTATATACAATAAAACAAATGGCAATCCATTTTATATAAAACAATTCCTAAAAGTGTGCATTAGTAAAGAATATATATTTTTTGATAGTACTTCAAGGGTGTGGAAGTGGAATATAGAAGCTATTAAGGAGACCTCGGCAGAAGAAAATGTAGTGAATTTTCTAATAAGAAATGTTAATGAGATTCCTTTTGAAACAAAACAATTATTGTCTTTAGGTGCATGCATAGGTCAAATATTTAAAGTAAATACCCTTTCGAAGATATCAGGAAAGAAAATTGAACAAATATTACAAGATTTGAAGTTAGCAGTTTCTCTGGAGGTAGTTTATCCTATCAAAAACAAAGTTGGGATAAATATAGAAACAGAGTTTCACTTCTCTCACGACAGGTTTCAGCAAACCTTTTATGCTATTTTGCCTGAAGAGGAAAGAAATCATATACATTATAAACTTGGTGCGTACTATGAGAAAGCTGGTTTCGGAAATAATGACAACCCAGAAAAGCAGTTTCTCATGGCGGATAACTACTTAAAAGCGTTTAGTACTATTGATTCAGAAATAGAAAAAAGGAGGGTTGCAGAGATTCTTCTAAGAGCTGCCAACCTTGCTTGTGTTGTGTCAGCATTTGATACAGCCATACATTATCTGGAGCAAATAATTAGCAGCCTTGAAG
Source organism: Solirubrobacterales bacterium (assembly GCA_050261915.1). Lineage (GTDB taxonomy): Bacteria > Bacillota > Clostridia > Clostridiales > Clostridiaceae > UBA699. Next base: position 11,233 of record JBLNDT010000024.1, on the reverse strand, counting down.
AAATCATTGTGGACGATAACTTCACTTATTTGGTTTATGTAGAATATCATTCTGCCTTATGCAGCATGGCAAAATACCAACAGGCTGATGAAATCTATGCTTTGCTTGAAAATCTTGTTAAGGAACCTGTTAGTCTAACAGACAGCTGCTGTCTACAGGCAGTGAGCCTTTCAAACCGAGGGAGATACAAGGACGCATTTATGCTTGGGGTAGAACTGCTTGATAAATTTGGAGTGCATTTTCCAGTTAATAATTTGTTAAATATAATAAATAAAGAAATAGATATGTTCTACCATGAACTTAGCAATGACAAATTTCCGGGAATTGAGAAATTACCTAGGGCTTATAATAAACTGGAGTTTTCTGTTGGAAAGATATTAAACAGAATTTGTACTGCAGGTTTTTTCTACAACCCATTATACTCATTCTGGTCTATTATTACCAGTGCAAAGCGGGTTCTAGAAAATGGATATACCCCGGAAGGATTGTCTCTATATGGCAGCCTCACACTTTTACTTATTCCATTTAGAAACGATTATAAGATGTCATATAATCTGGCACTTAGTGCAATGAAGCTGGCAGAGAACAATGGGTACAGGATATATAGGATGTACCATTTGTTTTCCCTGGTAAATTGCCACTGGTTTGAAAACTTAAAAAACAGCATTTCATATGCTCGCCAGTCATGTGCCGGCAATATTGCAGTGGGAGATTTTGAGTTTGCCTGTTTCACTTATTTTACTACGCAACAAATTGTACTGGAAACTGGCGAAAATATTGATGAGTTAATTGCAGAGTCTGATTCTGCATTGGCGTTTGCTGAAAACCATGGTAATATACATGCTTTTGGCAGCTTTATATCTTTTAGACAATTATGTAAATCCCTAATGACATATGATTCAAAGGGAAGTTTTGATGATGCAGGCTTCAGTGAATCAGCTCATATAGCAGAAATAAATGGAAACAATATGGCAATTTGCTTTTTCCATACACTAAGGGCACTATCTGCTGTGATTTATTCGGATTTTGATACTGCCTATGAACATACAGAAAAGGCAGCTCCATTATTGCCATCAATTACAGGGTTTTATGCCAATGCACTTCATAATTTTCTTAATTCCATTAGTATATGCAAAAGGTTGGAAAATAAAAATTGTTCGGAAGAAGAAAAAACTATACTGAATAAAAAGCTTGCAGCTAATCAAGTTTGGCTTAATGAAAGAGCAGCTGATGCTCCAAATAATTTTCAGCATTTATATGACTTCATAGAAGCTGAACGGTATATGCTTGAGAATCAAGGCACTGATTCTTTTACTGTATATAGGAAAATGCTGTTATATTACGAAAAAGCAATGATTGGCGCATCGGAGAATAACCGGATTTATCATTATGCAATAATATGTGAACTAGCAGGAGACCAATTTATAAAAATGGATTCACTGAGACTAGGAACTATCTACTTGAAAGAAGCACATTCAGCATATTTATCTTGGGGAGCAACGGCCAAAGCTGAGCAATTGAAGGAAAAACACCATGAATTAAAGCGTTTGAGATTCAATAGTTTAAAGTATAAGGAAGAATTTAATATTACTTCTATAACAAATAGCAGTATACATTCGGGAATGTTTTTAACAAATTCCTCAGCAATTGATTTTGCTGCAACCATAAAGGCTTCTCAGGCTATTTCTGGTGAAACAAAAATTGAAGCAATTCTTGAGAAACTTGTAAGTGTTTTGCTTGAAAATTCAGGAGCACAGGATATATATTACATCACCAAAAAAGATAATGATTACTTCATCGAAGCCGAAGGTCATTCAGAAGGTGAAAAAGTTTCAATTATGCAAGATAAGTGTATTGGGACAGGCACTGTTCCTATGAAAATTCTTAATTATGTGGAAAGGACCCAAGAAAGCATTATTATAGATGATGCTACTGATTCAGATATGTATGCAACTGATGAACATATTCTATCTCACCGCTGCAGATCGGTTATGTGTATGCCTGTTATAAATAAGGGAGTGCTTAAGGGGATACTTTACCTGGAAAATAATTTAATAGAAGGGGTATTTGATAAGCAGCGTACCGAGGCGCTAAGAACAATAGCTGCCCAGCTTGCTATATCACTTGAAAATTCTTATTTATTCAATAATCTGCAACAATTGGTTGAAGATAGAACTAGAGAACTTAGAGAAGAAATAGTAGTTCGAAAAAATGCAGAAAAGCGCCTTGAACAAATGGCTAACTACGATTCTCTTACCAATCTTCCAAACAGAAGAATGTTTCAGACTTATCTGGATCACTCCATTGAACTTGCCAGTATGGGGAAAACAAATTTGGCAGTTTTGTTTATTGATCTTGATGGTTTCAAGTGCATAAACGATACATATGGTCATGACAAGGGAGATATAGTACTAACTGTTACAGCAAAAAGGCTTGTGAATGCAGTGAGAAGTTGTGATACTGTGTCTCGAATGGGAGGGGATGAGTTTGTTTTAATCTTAGAAAACGTAAGAACCAAAGAAGAAATTGAAAAAGTATGCAGCCGAATAGTCACTTATGTAGAGATGCCAATTGAATTTGATGATTTGGGTGTTAAAGCAGTTGTAACATCAAGTATTGGCATTAGTGTTTTAAATTTTGATGGTACAACAGCAGAAGAACTGATATCAAATGCAGACAAAGCTATGTACACAGCAAAGAATAACGGAAAAAATCAGTTTGTTTTTCATTCAAAGTTATATAATTTAATATGATTCTTTAATAGCCTTTGACAGAAATGTTAAGGGTTTTTTCTTTTGTATTTGTAGAATAAGAAATTGGCAATAAATATAACTATTAACTGCATTAAATTATCAAATGATAATTTAAATCATTATATAAATAGTCAATAAATCGTTGACAATATCAAAGTTTATACGTATTATAATAAAGATGATAACAATATTAATTGATAATGAACTAAACGGACTAACATTTATGAATAATTTTTTTCTTAGCTCAACAGAATCAATACTCAACGAGTGAAGATACACTATCTATTGTTTTAGGCAATGCCGAGAATCTAAGCTCTTCACTTTGTTGTGAAGAGTTTTTTACATATATCCTTAAGTTTTAATGGATAGGTTGCATAAGGAAGGGAAATTCAGGTTAGGGCAACAATTTCAATTTTATATGAGAAGGAGCGTTTTTCTATGCAAAAATCAAATAGAAGTTTAAAGTATGCATTATTATCAATTGCATCTAATAGTACATTAATAGCTTTTAAGGTAATAGCTGGATTGCTTAGTGGTTCAGTGAGTATAATTTCGGAAGCAATACATTCCGGTATGGACTTGGCGGCTTCTATTGTTGCATTTATTTCAGTAAGGGAGTCAGCAAAACCAGCAGATAAAGAGCATCCATATGGTCATGGAAAGGTAGAAAATATTTCAGGATTAGTGGAAGGGGTTTTAATTTTTATTGCAGCAGGTCTGATAATCAAAGAAGCATATAAAAAACTCTTTGAACCGGCGGATATTGAACAAGCATGGGGTGCTATTTTAGTAATGTTTGCAGCAGCAATGGTTAACCTTTTAGTATCCAGAACTCTATACAAGGTATCAAAGGAAGAGGACTCCATGGCATTGGAGGCAGATGCTCTTCACCTTAAAACAGATGTATACACATCACTGGGAGTAGGTTTAGGAATTTTATTAATAAAATTAACAGGAATAAATATTCTGGATCCTGTGGTAGCAATTATTGTTGCTTGTCTTATTATTAAAGAGGCCTGGGAACTCACCAGCAGTGCATTAAATTTTGTCTTGGATGCAAGACTTTCTGATCAGGATGAAGATGAGATTAAGAAAATTATTGAGAGCCACAGTAACCAATATATTGATTATCATAAACTTAAAACAAGGAAGTCAGGAAATAAGAAACATATAGACTTTCATCTTACTATGAATCCTGACCTTACCGTAAGAGAAACCCATGAACTTATTGGAATAATTAAAAAGGAAATGAATGATAAGTTCGGTTATACAAGAGTGGTTATACATGTTGATCCATTTGAAAATGACGAAAATAATAATAATTAACCAGGAAACGGCGGAATATCAGGCTGACAATATATCTTTTTATTTGTCAGCCTGATTTTTATATTAATTAAAATTTTACATTTATGCATGTTTGTAAGATTGTGATGAGTGCGGAAAGAAATATTTGAATATGTATATATATACAATTGATCATTAAACTGCAATCCATGCTAGTACTGATAAAAGAGAAATACAATGATAGTAAAATAATTTAACTTGATATATATGCATAATATGGTATAATTATAAGAATATTATGATGATTTATTATGATGCTAATGCCTAAATCATTATTAATTCCCTTTTAAAACGTAAATTATGAAAGGAGCTGATATTTGTGGAATCCAATCTAAAAAGCACAGCTGAACTTGTTAATGAAGCGGAGAAGAGTATTTTATTTACTACAAAACGTCCAGGCATTGTAATGGAACGCGGGGAAGGGATGTACCTTTGGGATACTGATGGGAAATCTTATCTTGATTTTATGGGGGGATGGGCTGTCACGTCATTAGGCCATTGTCCTAGTGTTCTTAAAGAAGCATTGATAAATCAATGCAATTTATTGATAAATGCAAGTCCAGCATATTACAATAGACCAATGATTGAGTTGGCTAAGCTTCTTACAGATAACTCATGTTTTGATAGAGTGTTTTTTGGCAGTAGTGGATCTGAAGCTAATGAAGGTGCTATAAAGCTGGCAAGAAAATATGGCAATAAATTTCTAAATGGTGCATACGAAATAATAACAGCTGTTGATAGTTTTCATGGCAGAACTCTTGCTACAATGTCTGCAACTGGCAAAAAAATTTGGGAAGATTTATATGAGCCAAAGGTTCCTGGGTTTAAACATGTTCCAATTAACGACTTAGATGCAATTAAAAATTCCATAACATCTAACACCTGTGCTATTATGCTTGAACCAATACAAGGAGAAGGTGGAGTTAACGAATTTGATGAAGAATATATAAAAACATTAAGTGCTATTTGTAAGGAAAAAGGAATTCTATTAATTGTTGATGAAGTTCAAACAGGTCTTGGCAGAACCGGAAAATTGTTTGCATATCAAAATTATGAAATTGAACCTGATATAATGACATTAGCAAAAGGAATAGGAGGAGGATATCCTCTATCAGCATTATTAACTAAAGAATCACTTAATATTTTTGAACCTGGTGACCAAGGGGGCACATACTCCTCTCAACCTCTTGGTATGGCAGCGGGACTCGCTGTGGTTGGTGAAATTATTCATAATAATTTATCTTATAATGCAGAGGTGCAGGGTGAATATATTATACAAAAATTAAATGAAATAAAGGACAGGTACGGATTGAAAAATATTAGAGGGAAGGGATTGCTTCTAGCCTTTGATCTTCCAGAAGATAAAGGAAGCGAACTTGTTAACAAGTGTTTAGAAAAAGGTCTTTTATTAAATTCACCAAGGCCATCAACTATTCGTTTGATGCCGCCCTTAATAGTTGAAAATGAAAATACTGATGAGATGATTAATATTCTTTCTGATGTATTAGAGGCAATGTAATAACAGCAACAGAACTCCCAATGCTAATTTGGGAGTTCTTTGCTGTTAAAGGACTAATTTATATTGATTTATTTCAAAAAAGGAATAAGATATAATCAATAGAAAGTTAATATACCTTTAAACTTTATTTTTAGATATGTAAACAAATTGATTTGTTCTATAAAAATAAAAAATTAAGGAGGCTAACCATATGTTACCTAGAAACGAAGTTCAAACCAATGAAGATAATTATTTTATAAATGAAGAATTATATCATCGTTTTCCTGTTACTAGACAAGCCTTTGCAACAATCAGTTATCAAGACACGGGAGAGCTCAGCTATATGGGATTTATACAAAAAATGAGTATGAATATGGTGAATAAGATGAAAAATTGTGAACCAGGATATACTCAAATTGACAATGCCCTTGATATGGCTGCCAATTCACTGAATCTTATTCTAGGAACTTATGGTTTCCCAAATAGCCAGTTTTTAAAGTGGAATCCATTATATATCCCAGATACTTTCTTAAATAGTAAGGTAAACTTATCACCTGAAAATCTAACAGTCCTAGTGAAAAACGCTGCAGAATTATATGGGGCTGATTTAACTGGTATAGCTGATCTTAATACAAGGTGGGTTTATTCTCAAGACATGGTGAAACCATTTGTAATTACAGAAGATGGCAGAGCTGAGGAAACAGAGAGGGAATTTCATATTCCAAAGAACATTAACCGAGCTATTGTAATGGCCTTTGTTATGGATTCTGATTTACAGAATAATTCACCAGAAGTATCGGCTAGCACTGCTGCTTCTTTAGGTTATTCCAGGATGGGTATTACTGCAGTCTCTCTGGCTGAATATATTCGTGCATTAGGATATCAGGCTATCCCTTGTATGAATGACACTGCTCTTAGCATACCTCTTGCAATAGATGCCGGTTTGGGGCAATTGGGAAGACATGGACTTTTAATAACACCAGAGTATGGATCTAATGTGCGCCTGTGTAAAATTCTCACTGATATGCCACTAATACCTGACAAACCTATTGATTTTGGCATCACCGATTTTTGTGAAAATTGTCTTCTTTGTGCAAAAAGTTGCCCCTCAGGAGCCATCAGCACTGGAGAACGCACTATAAAGAGCGATTATAACACCAGCAACTCAGGAGTGTTAAAATGGTATATTCATGGAGAAAGCTGTTTAAGGTTTTGGCAGGAAAATGGAGCTAGTTGCGCAAATTGTATTAAGGCTTGTCCTTTCACTAACGGATTTGAATTTATACATTGTATAGAATGTGAGAAATGTGAGTCCTGGAAAGGCAGTTGCGTACTACAAAGCAATACGGAAACCAGGGTTAAATACGGCTATCTTGAATTTCCTGAGATAAGAAGCCGGGCTAAAATATTGCGGGTAAGCAGACGAGGCTTGTAAGATGGCAATATATTGTGATACAGTTCACTGGAATCAGGTGGACGTGATGAATACAAAATGCATCTAAATTATTCGAACATTAAAAAAACATGTTATAGTCCTGGCAAAAACGCCAGGGCTATTGGCATGTCTTTGTAAATTTCGATTAGTATACTCTAACCAAATTCATACTTTTATATTATACTCTTGATCCATTTCTCTATTTCAGCTTGAGATGCACAATTCAGTAGTTTTTCTGAAATAAACTTAGCTGATTCATCTACTGCCCCTCAGGCTGATAGTTTGAGGGGCAGTTTTGAGGTTGTGCACATTTTTATTTTTTTCATAACATATAATTTTTAATAGTGTAATTATTCAATTGAATTTGAGGGGATTGTTTTATGACATGATAAAAGTTATAGGAATTGGGAACAGGCTTATGATGGATGATGGTATTGCTATAGCAGTTCTAGAAAGCATAAGATACAAACTGGAATCAATGGGGATTCAAGTGGTTATTGGAGAAACTGATTTTCAATTTTGCTTCCACCAGCTTAAGGAAGATGACTTTGTTATAATTCTGGATGCTGCATATTTGGGAGCAGCGGCTGGAAGCCTTCATAAATGTGAGCTACAGGAGGCAATCGATGCATATGGGGAAACAAACTCTCAACATGATATGAGCGTCTTTGACTTAATAAAACTATACTCAAAGCCTCTAAAAGGCTGCTTTATTGGAATTGAAATAGCAGAAGCTGAATTGGGCTGTGAGCTAAGCCAAGCTATTAAGACCAAATTCAAGGATATATGTATTGAAGTTGAAAGATTAATTTCCGAAATTGTGAAGGAGGTATAAAATGCACGATACTTTTCTTAATGAAAGAATCTATGAAGCAATATTAAAGCTTTGCAAAGAAAATAAAATATTAAAGCTGAATAAAGTAAATTTAGCGGTTAATACAGATAGTCATATCAGTGAAAACAGCCTTCGTGAATATTTCAATGAACGAAATAATAATCTGCTTAGGGACTGGACAGAAATTATTGTAGAAAAACAGGAGGTTGGTAAACTTAACGCGGTTCTTAAGAGCATTGAAGGTGAAGCTTCAGATGAATGATTTGAAAAGATATACTGTTCATATAACAGGTATTGTTCAGGGCGTGGGTATGAGACCGTGTATCTATAAAACAGCAAAGCAATATGGCCTTAGAGGATGGGTAAGCAATCATGGCACAGCTGTAGTCATGGAGATTGCAGGCAGCAAAAAAGCTATAGGGGAATTTCTAAAAGCATTATTGAAAAACGCCCCTTCCGGTTCAAAAATTAACAATATAAAAATTAAATCCAATTGTTATAAAGCATATGATAGTTTTTCTATTATACATAGTTCTATAGACAACCAGCTTCAAGGATTTATCCCTCCTGATACTGCCATTTGTGATGAATGTGTAAAGGAAATGAAAGATAAGAATAATCCAAGGTATATGTACCCTTTCACAAATTGCACAAGCTGCGGCCCAAGATACTCTATCATAGATAAACTTCCATATGATAGAGCCAACACTTCAATGACTGCCTTTAAGATGTGTCCTGAATGCAGAAAAGAATATGAAAACCCTGATAACAGGAGGTTTCATGCTCAAACAAACTGCTGTCCAAACTGTGGTCCCAAACTAACCCTTCTTGATAATAAAGGCAGCCTAGTAGATAGTATTGATACGGTTGCAACTGCCGGGAAACTGCTTAATGATGGCAAATTGATTGCCATTAAGGGAATTGGCGGGTATCATATTGCCTGCAATGCATACCATGAGAACGCAATAAGTTTGCTGCGAAAAAGGAAAAGAAGACCGGATAAGCCATTGGCTATAATTGCTGCCAGTCTGGAAGCTGCCAAGTTAATCTGTATGGTAACTGATAAGGAGGAAGAAATACTTGCAGGTAGACAGAGGCCTATTGTCCTGCTTGAAAAAAGATTGCCTGAGTTACTGCCGGGCAATATAGCACCAGGGATAAACCGCCTGGGAGTGATGCTGCCCTATACCCCGCTGCACCATCTGCTATTCCATGAAGAACTTCAATATATTGTTATGACTAGTGGAAATATCAGTGGTATGCCTATATGCTGGAATGATGGAGAAGCATTGGAGAAACTAAAGGACATAGTAGATTTTTTTCTTGTACATGATAGGGAGATACTAACTCCAATAGATGATTCAGTAGTTCGGGTTATTGATGAGAAAGAAGTGGTAAGCCGAAATGCAAGAGGCTATTCACCTTTCACCTTGCAAATAGACTCAGACAGCGAAATTATAGCAATGGGCGCAGAGCAAAAATCATCACTTTGCTTATTGCACAGGGGTTATGCTCATTCTACGCAGTATGTTGGCAGCTTGGAAGAAATGAATACATATGAGGAATATCTTCAGGTAATGAAAAGGATGAAAGCATTACTTGGCGGGGATCCCAAAATATTTGCACATGACCTGCATACAGGATACCTTTCTACACAGTATGCTGTAAAGCAGAAGGGTGAAAAAATTTCTATACAGCATCATCATGCACATATGGCATCATGCATAGCAGAGCATGATCTGAAGGAGGATGCAATAGGAATTATTTATGACGGAACTGGAATGGGTACTGATGGAGCTATATGGGGAGGAGAATTTCTTATTGGTTCAAAGTGCCGGTTCTCACGAGTTGGCCACTGGAAATACATAACCTTGCAAGGGGGGGATAATGCTGTTAAACAGCCTTGGAGATCTGCAGCTTCCTATTTATACGCTATGGATATAGACAGCCGGAAGCTTCTTAATAGCGTTGATAGTTTGAAAATCAAAGCCGTACAAAATGCAATCAGCCATAATATTAATTGCTTTATGTCCTCAAGTATGGGGAGACTATTTGACTGTGTATCTGCACTTGTGATGAAAAAAATGCATATTACCTATGATGCACAGGCAGCTATTGAATTGGAAAGTATAATTGATAAAGATATAATTGGTTTTTATTCCTATTCTATCGTAGAAAAAGAAGAGAAGCTGGAAATTGGTTATGAAGAAATTATAGTAGGGATTTTAAAAGACATTGAAGAAGGAAAGGCATCTTCCTATATATCTGCAAAGTTCCATAATACAGTTTGTGAAGCTACCATAGACTGTGTGTGTAAGCTAAGAAGCAAATATGGCATAAATAATATCATTTTAGGCGGAGGCGTGTTCGAAAATTCTTATCTGTTAAAAAATATGAAGTCAGCACTAAAAAAACATGACTTTCATGTATATCACAATATGAAAATACCCATTAATGATGGGGGAATAGCCTTTGGCCAAGCAGCAGCCACAGCTGAGATAATAAAGGAGGGAATATATGTGTCTGGCAGTTCCAGCAAGGATTGTAACAGTTGACGAAATGCATGCATGGGTGGAAACTTTGGGGGTGCATCAAAAAATAAATATTCAGTTGATTGATTCTCCTTCACCTGGTGACTACATATTAGTTCATGTGGGTTTTGCCATCGAAAAAATTAATCAGGAATATTATAAATTCCTAAATGAAACACTTTATGAAATGCTGGAAGGAACAAAAAATGAATGAAAATAAAATAGTTGAAAAGCTAAACAGATGTTTTAAAGATATTGAAGGTGAGGAAGTACGGATTATGGAGGTTTGCGGAACCCATACCCGGGCAATTTCAAAATCCGGCATAAGGTATCTGCTCCCAAAAGAAGTGATGCTTTTGTCCGGACCAGGCTGCCCCGTTTGCGTTACACCAGAATTCTTTATAGATATGGCCATAGATTTGATGGATGTAAAAGATGTGATCATGGTTACCTTTGGTGACATGCTTAAGGTGAAGGGAACTTGCTGCAGCCTGTCAGATAAACAGGCAACAGGCTCTAAAATAACCGTTGTCTATTCCCCGGAAAGTGCTTTAACCATTGCTGATAAAAACAGAGATAAGGTAATTGTTTTTATTGCAGTGGGATTTGAAACTACAGCTCCTCTTATTGCTGTTACTGTGAAGCTGGCAAAGGCAAGAGCACTTGATAATCTGGTTTTTCTTACAGCACTAAAATGTATGGAGCCGGTTATCCGGTTTATTCTGCAGGATGATAGAAATAAAATAAATGCAATGATTTGTCCTGGTCATGTTGCATCAATTAAAGGGGCAAATCATTTCAGATTTATTACAGAGGAATTTGGTATTCCTGCCGCAG
>JBLNDT010000023.1:0-6403 GCA_050261915.1 Solirubrobacterales bacterium | reverse complement strand
TCAATTTTTGGATTCCTATGTCAGCTACCTTTTTTTCAACCTCTGAACTAAGTCCTTGCTTGTATTTCTCTAGAAACTGGTTGTACTCTTTAAGCTGAGTATCATATAGCTTCTGAGTAAGGGCCAAGCCCTCCTGAGCATAAAGCAAATTATCATAACCCTGCTGAACTTTAACATCAATAGCTGTTAATACAACATCCCTCTGGAGATTTGCCTTGCTCAGCATATTTCTGGCAATAACAGGAGGCATAATCTTCCCATATTGAAAGGTGTCATAATAGTCTTGAACTGACAAATCTTTCGGAGAAAGATCATCCTCTGCATACCCTGCATCCTTAAGCTTCTCACCTGCATCGGTAAGTTCTGCAATGTTATCTTCAATGCTTTTTATCACAACATCTAGTGCAGCCTCTGTTCCGTATGGATTCAAACTATTAATATATGCTATAGTGGCTGTTCTAGTTGCTTCATCTGGAATTGCATGTGCTTGTACATAAGAAGCTTTAAGGGTTTTCAGTTTATTATAATTTTCCTGGTTTACCGGATCATTTAATTTCTTATAGGCAGATCTATAGTCCTCTATGTTTTTCTCAAGGCCGTGAATTTCATCGCTAAGGTCATCATATTTATCAATATTTCTTTTAATTGCCGCAATTGCAGTATCCACTTTCGCTAGTTTTGAGCTGTTTCCTGTGGCAATATCCACAGCTTTCTTTTTTGTCATACTAGTGAAAGAATCTGTTGCTTTGGCAAAGTTTAAACTGCTGGTGCAAAATGTTATTGCCATAGCCAGACATATACTGGTTAATCCCTTTCCCTTCACTTTAACGCCCCCTATTCTGCAATATATCTTATAACTTTAGTAATATACTCTATATTCTTTTCTTTTTCATCCGGATGAATGAGCAGGCTGTCAATAACCATGAGAACACAAGTTTCCGCAAACCTGACATCCATGGATTTATCAAGTCTTAATGGATGTTTTTCTCTTACAGCCTCAATACACTCACATAACATAACAATAATTTTATTTTTTGCAAAAAACTCTCTTGGTCTAGCAGGATTATCAATTTGACTGCTGTGAACAAGCTCAATACCAAGTCTTCCATTCTTTTCTATTTCATCATATGTCATTGTCATATACTGTTTGAATTTCTCCACAGGGTCAATGTCCTGGTTCACCACCTTCTCTAGGTTTATATAGGTGCTGTGCCAGCTTTCTTCAAATATTTGATAGTATAATTCCTTCTTATTGGAAAAATAATTGTATAGTGTGCCAACTGCAATTCCCGCCTCTTTGGCTATTTCTTTCATTTCTATATCACGGTAGGTATACTTTAAAAATAGTTCTTTTGCTGCCTTTAGTATCCTTCCCTCTGTATCAGGTATTATCTTTGGCATTTCATACCAACTCCTTAATATAATTTATATGAACCATGATTCATTATATATTCATTGCATTTTTATGTCAATATGATCTTTTTAAAAAAAAATAGAGAGAACCAGCATATAATCCGGTTCTCTCCTTCTTTTAAATGTTTTATTAAGTTTTACTTAATTATTCATGTCTTAATGCTTCTATAGGGTCAAGCTTTGCAGCTTTATTTGCAGGATATATCCCAAAGAATATGCCCACAGCAGATGAAAATGCAAAAGCTATTAGTATAACAAATAAGGACACTGGTATTTTGGCATTCATGGATGCTGCAATAAGCTTGCTAAAGCCTATTCCAAGGAGCATTCCAATTATTCCGCCAAAGAGGCATAGTATTACTGATTCAAGTAAGAACTGAGTTCTTATATCCTTGGTTTTTGCCCCAACTGCTTTTAATATACCAATTTCCCTGGTTCTCTCGGTAACGGATACCAGCATTATATTCATTACTCCTATACCTCCAACCACCAGAGATATGCCTGCTATGGCACTTAAGGCAGCTGTAAGCATGTTTAGGACATTGTCAATCATGTCAAGTTCTGCAAACCCCTGCCTTGCAGAATACTTTCCTGAATTTTTATGCTTGTTTTCAATTATCCTTATTATCTTTTTGCTAATTTCATCAGCCTTTGATATATCCTTTACAAGCACAGACATGTATCCAATGTTTGCTCCAGTCATTATTCTGTCTTGTATTGTTATTGGAAAATATACAATTGCCGGCATGCTGTCTCCAAAGGATGCCATTATGTTCTGATTCTTTATTACCCCTATTACAGTCAAGTCCAGATATTTATCGCCCATATTCAGCTTTATCTTCTGGCCAACTGCTTTTTCAGGGCTCTTGAAAAACTTTTTTGCACTTGTTTCATCCAGTATACCTACATTCTTTTTTGTATCCACGTCATGCCCGTTTAAAAACCTACCATAGAGCATGTCAACTTTTAAAATTTCAGGATAATGGTCATTTAATGCTTCAAAGGATGCTGTTTTTGATTTATCCTCAACTTCTACAGTTCCATATGCTTCCGCAATAGGTACAACAGCAGTAACTTCCGGAACTCTCTCCTGTACAAGCTGTGCGTCTTCTAAGGTAAAGTAATCCCTTTTCCCTATATCCTTGGAGGTATCTATCTGAAGGTTTATTGAATTTGACCCCATACCAGCAAATTCACCAATAACGTATTCTTTAATACCGCCCCCTATGGAGGCTATTGTTATTACAGAAGATATTCCAATTATTATTCCAAGCATAGTGAGAAAAGACCTTAATTTATTGGCTTTAATATTTTCAAAGGCAGACAAGAAAATCTGAACAATATACATCAGCTCTGTCCTCCTATTATAGTTCTGTTTTCCACAGGATGATCCCCTATAACCTCTCCATCCTTAAAAACTATATTTCTCCTTGTACACTTTGCTATATCACTTTCATGGGTAACCATTATTATGGTTACACCTTCATTGTTAAGCCTTTGAAAAATACCCATTATCTCTTCGCTGGAAGCACTGTCCAGGTTCCCTGTAGGTTCATCTGCAAGTATTATGGCTGGGTTGTTAATAAGTGCCCTTGCTATTGCAACCCTTTGCTTCTGTCCTCCTGAAAGTTCATTTGGCCTATGGTTGATTCTGTCTCCAAGACCTACCTTTTCTAGAGCTTCTCTGGCACGCTTCGTCCTCTCCGCTGGAGGAACCTTAGCAAAAACCATTGGAATCTCCACATTCTTAATGGCATTAAGCTTTGGGAGGAGATTGAAGGATTGGAATACAAATCCTATCTTTTTATTTCTTATTTCTGCAAGGCTGTCATCATCAAGCTCTGCTATATTCCTTCCATCAAGGAAATAACTACCGGAAGTGGCTCGATCCAGGCAGCCTAATATATTCATAAATGTGGATTTTCCTGAACCAGAGGTTCCCATTACAGCTACAAATTCCTTTTCTTCAACCTGAAGGTTGATTCCCTTAAGAGCTTGAAGGGAAATAGCACCTGTTTCGTAAACCTTTATAAGGTTTTCTACTTTAATAATCATTATTAAGCCCCTCCGGATTCCTTAACCTTGTCTCCATTTTTAAGGGTTTTGTCAGGATTTGAAACACATTTTTCCCCTTCCTTAAGCCCTGATTTCACCTCAATGTAGTAATCAGTATCCAAGCCTGTTTCAATATATCTTTTTTCAACTTTGCCATTGGTTCCTACTACAAAAACGTACTTTTTACCTGTACCTGCTTCATCCTGTACAGCTTCAAAACTAACCTGAAGAGCATCCTGCCTGTCATCAAGGATAATGTCAGCATCAGCCTCATAACCAACCTTAATGTTTTCGTCAGAGTCGGTTATAGCAGCCTCAACTTGAACCTTTACATCCTGATCCGTGGTAGTGACACTTTTCTCAGCCAAAGAGCCAACCTTTGTAACTGTGCCGTTGTATTCCTTGTCTATGCCTTTAACCTTTATCTTTGCCTTTTGTCCCTCTTTAAGTTTAATACTGTCATACTGGCTTACTTTAAGGTTTACCAAATATGAGGAGTTTTCATCCACGATAATTTCATCACCTGTACCTGGATACTGCCCCTCCACTGCAGGCATTTTTGTTACTACCCCTGCAATGTTTGACTTTAAACTGCAATCCTCAACTTTCTTAGTCAGATATGCTATATCAGCATTAATAAGGTCAATCTGGGTTTTTTGGCTTGTTATTTTTTCGCTTAAGCTGGCATTAATATTTGAATATGCTGTATTTGCACTAGACAATGCTGCTTCAGCAGAAGCCATAGAGCTGCTGCAGTTTGTGTAAGCCTTTGCTGCTGCATCTAGTTCATTTGCAGAAATATATCCATGGGAATAAAGCACCTTGCTTTGTTCATATTTTTTGCTTGCATCATCAAAACTTGACCTTGCACTATCCAAGGTTGCCTGGGCCTGTGCTAGGGCAGCCTGTGACGCAGCCTTGTCGCTTTTGCTTCCACTGGATGAAATATAATTCAAGGTGGAAGTTGCACTAATCAAGTTAATTTTCTGTTTATCCAATTGATTTTTATACTCGGAATCATCCAATATGGCAAGTACATCCCCAGCCGCAACGGATTGTCCTTCTTTTACAAGTATTTTCATTACCTTTGAAGAAGGAGAAAGCATAATATTATGTCTGTTACCAGCCTTTATAGTTCCTGTTATGGTTACAGACTGGGTTAACTCACCTCTGTTTACCGTAGAAACTGATACTGTCTTTATTTTTGCATTTTGCGCATTGATAATAGAGGAAACAACAATTAAAATAAATATTGCTGCCAAACCAATTGATATTATCTTATGCTTTTTGGATTTACAAACGAAGCCTTTGGCCTTTTTAAATAATCCCGCATTTTTAATTTTATTCCATAGCTCTAATTTTTTTATTTTGTCTATAAAGCTCATAGTTATTCTCCTTTAATTTGACAATCCATTTATAATCCATTGGTACTGTCTATATGAATCAAATAAATTGTATTTTGCTGTTTCCACAGCCAGCTGCTGAAGCTTGAAGGTATTTTCCTGATCTGACAAGGCCTTTTTTGAAATTGCCCCAAGGCTGTAATTAAGCTTAGCCTTGTCCAAATTTACCTGTTCCTGTTTAAGCTTATTGGTTTCAAGATCATAGGTTTTTCCGCTATCATCTAGTGCTTCATATGCCTTGTTGATTTTAAGCTTTTCCGACCTAATTGTATCATCGTATTTAATTAAAGCATTATTATAATCCAGCATGGCGGCTTGAACTCCCCCTGCATCGTCATCCTCCTCTGCTCTGCTTACAGCCGCTTTGCAGGATGTTATTTCATATTCCTGAAGCTTTACGTTGTAGTTGTTTTCAATAGCTGTATCCATATCACTTTCTCTATCTATGGAAGACAAATTAAAGCTATCCAGCATAGAAGGTTTGAATATTACCTCTGCAGTATCAGTATAATCCTCTCCTATCATAAGGTTAAGCTGGCATATAATATTTTCCTTCTGCCTTTCAATACTGCGAATGTTGTTCTTTAAGCTTTCTATACTGATTTTAATATTGTTCACATCGGAATCCGTAGCCAAGCCCTGTTCCTTGTAGACAATAGTCATTTCCAGGTTTCTCTGGAGAGTATCCAGGTTTGCATCGAGTTTTTTCTTTTCAATATTCAACTCTTTATATGAAAGTATAAGTTTTTCCGCACTAGAGTTAATCTGTGCATTAGCCATTTTTATCTGTATCCCCATTTTGTCAATTGAAGTCTGGATATCCTCCTGCTGTCTTTCCATAGTTGTAATTTGGGATTGTAAAGAACTTATGGTGCCGCTTAAGGATTGGATATTTTTTGCGTTTATGGCATCCAGATTCGATAAAATATCATTTATTGTATCAACCTCATCTGTTCCTGGCTCCAATGGGGTATAGGTTGGATATGCTGCTTTCATTTGCGCAATTGCCTTGCTCATAGAACTGATAGAACTATTTGCCTTATCAATAGCATCTTCAAGGCTTGTATAGTTTGCAAACAGCTTGTCTAATGTATTTTGATTTGTTTGTACTGTTGTGTTGTATTTCAACATAAGACTTTTTATATTACTGTAATCAAAGGTATTATCAAAAACAAGTGCCTGGATTTTTTGAAGCCTTACTTTAAAATCAGATTTCTCCAAAAGAGTGCTGCTTAATGCATTTACCCTGTCATAGGCTTCATCAATGTCACCGGTAAGTCTCGAAGCTTCAGCTTCAGTTACTGCATTTTCTGCAGCTTGTAAAGGATTTTGTTCTGAAGGCTGCACTGTAGAATCCCAATAACCGTTGGCACCTATAAACTGCCAACCCTTAGAATCCTGTACATACCCAGCATGGTTAAGCCAATATCCATCTTTTATATAGCACCACCCAGTGTTGTCCTTTACCCAGCCATTTTGTACCCAAACCCCGTTTTCATCTAAAAATGCCCAGCCATTATTATCTTGTATCC
>JBLNDT010000022.1:0-8682 GCA_050261915.1 Solirubrobacterales bacterium | reverse complement strand
TCCATTCATCTTACAGAGAATCCAGTGGTACAAGGTATGTTTATTTTAAAAGAACTTTGTGACACAACTGAAACAAACGAGATAGAAGTAAAATATATTCATCCTGTTTATGGTAGTAACCCAGTTTATTTAAAGCATGAGGGAAACATTATAAAAGGTTATAGCAATGGAATATTGTGCTTCCAGGCAACTATATCTTAAATATTAAAAAAACAAATAAGGGAAGTAATGAAATTACTTCCCTTAAAAATTATATAATTATTGGCCTACAAAGTTCCACATTACTCCGAATTTATCAAACACCACACCTGCACATGGGCTGTAGAAAGTTTCAGCTAAAGGCATCCCTACCCGTCCTTCTTCCGCCAAAACATCAAATGCAAATTTTACAGTTTCAACATCCGTTTCAATTGCAAGGGATATACGCTCTGATTCAGGATCATTTAGTTTTTGATTTGGACCGCAGTCGGATAGACGAATAAAGTCATCACCAAATTTCAAAGTGCACTGCAGTATCCTGTCCTTAAAACCCTTAGGAATATCAGCATTTGGCATATCGCTGAATTTCATAATTTGGATTGCATCAGTTTTGAATGCTCTTTTATAAAGCTCAATTGCTTCAGCACATTGTCCATTTAAGGTAATATAAGGTCTGATTTTTATTTTGCTGTGCTCTTTTTTCTTGTTTTTATGTTTTAATTTTGAAAAGAACAATTCTTCACTGTCGCAGACTACCAATTCTTTGTCCACAATAGCATATGCCTTATTTTTTAGTTCTTTTTTATCTTTTCTGCAGTGACCAATACATCCAACCTTAATTTTGCAATCTGAATTCTTCAGTTCCTCTCTTAATCGATCAATATCAATCCCTGAACATTTACCACATACCTTGATTTTTTCAATACCCATTTTCATCCCCACCATTCCTTAAAATCTATTAACATATCCCCATATACTGTCTATTCATTTCAATTATTATACTCCATATGGTGAATATTTTCAAAATGTTTTACGAGCTGTAAATTCCTTCTTTGCTCAATTTTGCAAAGCTTATCCCGGATTTAATATGAAGTTTTATGGCATGGCGGCAGATAATAATATTTACCATAAACAATAATCAGGCAATTTCGCAGTAAATACCCACATATTATTTTATTTGTAAAATATTATAAATTATGGTATTGTTATGTTTGAAATGTAAATTATAGGGGAATGATAGATGAAAGATTACATACTTGATTCTGAGTTACTATCTGAAAAAACCACAAGGGCCTATAACATACTAAGTGATATTATCCCTCTTTTAGATAAGATTGAAGAGACAAGCCAGAAGGCCTTTGCGGAGATAAACGCACATGATGAATTAGGATATGAAGACTACACCTCAATAAAAAGCAACATAAACCACATTGAAGAATATCGGGATAAATATAAAGTGTTTGGGGCAATAGGCGATGGCGGCGGCAGTTATAATTATAAGTGTAAGGATATGACCGGGGTATGCTATAATGGATTTATTGGGGAGTATCAAAGTGAAGTGGATGATATATTCTATTATGATCAAGAAAATACCCTCAAGAAATTAAGAGATTCAAAGCTTCAGGACATATATGTAGAAAACAATGTAGGAATAATATCACCTGCAATGGCCATGGGTTCCAAGACGGCAACCAGTATTTATAAGGACAAGATCAACATATTAGATTTGCTAGGCTATGGAAGAGTATCAATAGCTATGCAAAAAGAATATGCAAACATGAAGGCAAAAATAGATGAATATAATGCAAGTTTGCCAGAGTATAGTGTGGAACATACTTCAAAACACTTGTCAGATTATATTGTAGAGGCTCTATTTGATCCTGTGGCAGCTGAGGCAATTGATAAACATATATTTGATTCTGAGATAGATAAACAAAAAATACATAATGTTGATGATTATATAAACAAAATGGTAACATCAGCTGATTTTGATTTTGAGACCAATGATGAAAAGGTATTGTCAACTTTAGGATATTTTGTACCAGTTTATGGCGAATATCAAATATTAAATGAAATTATTGCAGGACAAAATCCAATATCAGGGAAACACTATAGTATAAAAGATAGACTAGATATGATAGCAGCTTTAGGTGTGGGATGTGCTATAGGGAAGGCATGTAAAGTAGTATTTGCAGAAATAGCTGAGGGGGCTGGTAAAGCTGTAGATATTAATACTATTAAAAATAAATTATCATCCGGGAATTTAGATGATTTATATAAATATATTAATGATAGTTCATTGAAAAGTATTAACAATGATTTAATAGATAAAATATTTAAAAATATTGATAAATCAATAAGTAATACAATTGAAAATGTTAATCTAAAAAAGACAATAGTAGAGAAAGCATTAAATGATGGTTCTAAAATAGACACATTAGTTCCAGCAAGTATAGATTTCTTAGATGAAACAAGTGGATGGATAAAATGGCCACCAAATGATGGCTTTATACCGGATTTGCCAAAAGGAAATAGGCCAATAAAGCCTCTAGAGGTAGGACAAGTAATAGATAGATATGGAAGAGAAACAGGTAACTATGTATCACCTAAGTATCCAACAGTAACCTATGAAGAAAGAGCATTACCATATTTAAAAAATCCTAATGCATATCATCAATATGAAATAATAAAACCTATTCAAGGTGTTGAGTATGGAGAAATTGCAAAAGCATTTGGACAAAGTGGTGGAGGAACTCAATATATTTTACCTGAATCATTAAAATACTATCTTGAGAATGGATATATTAGAGAAATATTTAATTAAAGGAGAATAGCAATATGAACGTTGATAAATTAGAAGAGTTGTTAGAAAAAGGTGATATACCTTATTCATGGTATTATTTATATGGTCCTCAATATACTAAGGAACAGAAAACTTGTATTGAAAAAAAAGGCGATACTTGGAGTGTATATTATTTTGAAAGAGGTCTAGAATCAAATGTTAATAATTTTGATAATGAGAACGATGCTTGTATTGAGTTATATAATAGAATGATATCAGACAAAGCATCATTTGATGATTTAAGGAGGGAAGGAAAAATAAAATAGTTAGTATGTTAATATATACATTTTAATATTATATATATTTATAGTTTTAATAAAATATAGAAATGAAAATTTATTAGAAAAATAATATGAACCTAAAGGTATAACTTAAATTCTGTAGTAAGTAGATGAACAAAACCTACGGTGATTTTAAAATGGTAGTAGCATGTAAAATATGTTGCTACCATTTAGTTTTGTAACCACAGTTTAGTATAAAAAATAGGCATGAAAGTTACCAATTATTACGGCATTTCTTTCATGCTTATGTTAAGTTTCTCTTTCACAAATCAATTCATTATTCGATTATAAATCTTCACTTACGGAATTCTACCCCATAATCTCTATCGGAAGAATTTGTGTAAGTTTATCTAGCTCTTGAATTAATTTTTTATACAGGAATTGATTATTATCTGTCTATAACATTTAACACTCTGTTCCAGATTTTTTATTGATATCTTTTCATTATTTGAATGTATTGATTTTAATGTCTCAGAATCTACAATTATTGGGCTAAATCTGTATATATTCTCACTTAAATCAGCATAATGTGCTGAATCTGTTCCCCCTGTAAGTAAATATGGGGCCACTATAGTGTCCGGGAATGTCTGCCTTATGGAATATTCAATGGTTTTGAACCCCTCGGAATCTGTAGAAGATATTTTTGATGGTTCACTTGTATGTCCAATTACTTTAACTTTTACCTTTTCATTATTAATTGTTTTTTTAACATAGTTTAAAACATCCTCAGTTCTATAACCGGGTAATGCTCTGAAATTAATAACAGCCTTTGCTTGATTTGGTAGAATGTTTTCTTTTATTCCTCCCTGTATCATGGTTACAGCCGCTGTATTATTGATAATTGCATTGGAAGATGGAGATTTTTCCAATTGCTTCTCTACTAATCCGTTAAATAACCATATATTAGCGAATATAATTCTGTTTGGTAAGGGCATTTCCGGCCCCAGATATTCAAACATTTTATCAGTGACAGCATTGCTGCCCCCTGGCATTTTACCTTTTTCAATTTTACAAACAGCCTCAGACAAAATACCAATGGAGGTATTCTTAGGAGGAATTGAGGCATGTCCTTCTTCACCTTCAACGGATAATTCCAAGCTTATATATCCCTTTTCTGCAATTCCCACCAATGCAACCGGTGATGATACCGGCAGAATATTCTCCGAAATAATACCACCTTCATCTAAAATGTAATCAAACCTTATTCCACGTGACTTTAATAGTTCCGCAGTCTTGCCTGCGCCTTCAGGTCCTACCAATTCTTCATCATGTCCGATAGCAAAGTAAATTGTTCGATTAGGACTAAAGCCTTCCTTAGCTAAACTCTCAATTGCTTCAAATGCACTAATGGTAGCAGATTTATTATCTAGTGCACCTCGTCCCCATACAAAACCGTCTTTTATTATTCCCGAAAAAGGTTCTTGCTCCCATTTACTCTCTGCAGGAACAACATCTGTATGTGATATTAATAAGATAGGCTTCAGATTTTCATCTGACCCTTTCCATGTGTATAACAAGCTGTAATTATTTATCACTTCTTTTTGAAGCACCTTATGAGCATTTGGGTATGTTGTCTCTAAAAACTTGTTATACGCAGTAAACTCATTTCCATTAAATTTATTTTTTTGATCATATGAAATAGTTTTGAATTTAATTGCCTCCGACATATTATAGGCTAATTGATCTGTATTTATAAAAAAATTACCAGCAGGTTCTGCATTCTCCTGCTTTGAAGCAAACATTACGCTTCTTGTAGCAATAATTAAAACAAGAAGTCCAACACAAATAAGTATAAGAAATATAAACTTTTTCAAAATAAACCCTCCTAATAAACATACTATAAAAGGAGTATAAAATATTAACATTAAACTTTAATTATTTAAACATTAGAGTTTCATTAAAAAAATACCCCTTGCAATTATGCAAAGGGTAACTCAATAATAATTTTTGTCCATTTTCCCAATTCGCTTTCTGCTTTAATCTTGCCATTATGAGCTTCAACAATAGCTTTTGCGATTGGCAAGCCAAGTCCGCATCCTCCTTTGTTTCTTGTTCTTGCCTTGTCCACCCGATAAAATCTATCAAATATCTTTTCTATTTTATCTTGTGGTATACCTATTCCATTATCCTCTACAACCATCTTCAAATGGTTTCCTTCGAATATTGAGTAAACCATAACTTTACACTTATCAATAGAATATTTAATACTATTATCTATTAGAATCCGAAGCAGCTGTTTTATCAGCCTATAGTCTCCAAAGTAAGAGCAGATATCATTTTCAGGACTGGAAACGCTGCAATTACCAGTGATAATATTTGTTTCATTAATAATTTCATCAACCAATTCATTCATGTCAAATTTTATTTTATCTAAGTGCAAGGACCCTTTGTCTTTTCTAGCAAGAAATAGCAAATCACCTACGATTTTAGTCATGTGTTCAGACTCTTTACCTATTCTTGTGATGGATTCCTGCATGATGGCAGGGTCTTCTGTTCCCCATCGTTCTAAAAGGCTGGTATATCCCTTAATAACTGAAATGGGAGTTTTTAGTTCATGGGAAACATCCGAAATCAATTGTTCCTGTTTTTCAAAAGAGTCCTGAAGCCTGTCAACCATGTTGTTTAAGGTAATTGACAACTCATTTAGTTCATCCTTTGCATTGTTTGTTTCAATTCGCATATTTAGGTTATCCGCATTTATGGTTTGTGCTGTTTTAATAACCTTTGATATGGGTTTTAAAACTATCCGGCTGGCAATAAATCCGGTAAATATTGATATAACAAATCCAAATACGGTTAATATGAGTAATACTTTAAAGAGAGTAGTATTAAACTCTAAATGTTGTGTTATATCTATAGAAACCTGTAATAGAATGTCCTGATTTTTAGCTGTCTTAATCATACTATTGCAATAAATAAGATGCACATTTTTTTTATTTTCTCTAATGATTTGATTATACGGCTGTGTTAGGCCGGGATGAAAATTCAATTCGCCATATTCCATTAACCTGTTTCCGTTTAAATCCGTTGCAATTATATATACTTTGTGTTTTGATGAAACCGCTGGAACTATTTCATTTTTAGAAAGACCATCCAAGGGTTTATTATATAACCTTACATTTTCACTTATTTCATCTACTAAAGTCTGTACTTGATATGTTGCTTCAATAGGATAGTATATCCTTATGAAATATAGAAGGATGGAGCATATGATGATTTGCAAAAGAAGAAACATTAATGCATGTGTTAAAGCAATTTTATATGATATCTTCATATTTCTGAACCCTTTATATTGCATCACTATTTTCCTTTATTGCGTATCCAACACCTCTATAAGTATGTATTAACTTTTTTTCAAAAGGATCGTCTACTTTACTTCGGAGGTACCTTATATATACATCTACTGTATTAGACTCCCCCATAAAATCATATCCCCATATATTTTCCAACAAGGTTTCTCTGGAAAGAACAACATCCTTATTTCTCATTAAACACTCCAATATATCAAATTCTTTTTTTGATAAGTGTATAACCTGTCCTTCCCTGATAACCTCCCGTTTATCTATATACATTATTAATTCATCAATACGAAGCTGGCTGCTTTTTTCGGTGCTGCCTTCATTTCTGCGTAACGCTGCCCTAATTCTTGCCAATATTTCTTCAATAGCAAAAGGCTTGGTAACATAATCATCCGCTCCAATGTCCAATGCCATAACCTTGCTTACCAAATCATCTTTTGCAGTAAGCATAATTATTGTAACCTCAGAAAAAACTCTTATTCTTCTACATACCTCTATTCCATCAATCCCTGGAAGCATTATATCAAGTAGTACAATATCATAATGATCAGATTGAAGTTTTTGCAATCCAATATTACCATCTACAGCAATTTCAGGCTCATATCCTTTATGTTTTAGCTCAAGTTCCAATAATCTATATATCTGCTCATCATCTTCAATAATAAGTATTCTTGCCATTTCTCAATCACCTTTAATTTAATTTTGATCCTATTCCCAATTATACCACAAAATATAAGTTTGCTCAGAATTTGAAAGGTGCCTGGTTTTAAAAAGATTTACTGCTATTGCCTCTGCACCAATTGCATGGATTTAAAAATTTCCTGTATTTTGTGACTGCCTGTTTACCTACAATGGCAACCCCAAGCCACCATACAAATTCACCAAGAATAATTAATCCAGGTATTATCATAGCTTTGTAAGGCAGTGATAAGGGTATAAGCAAAAAAGCTGATCCATAAAACACAAATGACAAAATCAACAGTACCACAGCTATTTTACTCAAGAAATTACCGGATGTTCTGCTTTTTATATCAACACCATTATTTGCTTCGTTTTTACTGTATAGATATTCCCTTAACATTTTTCCATATCTTTTCATGATAATTAGATCTGCCAGTTTTGGCATTACCGAATTTAGCTTTGCAAATATTACAGTTGTTTTTCCTCCCATAATACCTACCGTCATTTTCTTTTCATAAATTTTTATTAGTTCTTCGGCCACCTTTTCAACAGAAACAATCCTAATCCCCATCTTTCTCCATAGATTATGATAAGGCCTTTCAGCTTCAGTCTCTGCTGGACTCGGACAAAAGTATGTTATTCGAATTTTCTTCCCTTCTGTTTCCATTTCTCTATTCACTGATTCAATAAAGGTAAAAACACCAGCTCGGGTAGCCACATCAACTGAATAGTATGGGAAAGCCATTCTTCCGTCACCAAATCCCCCTATATGAATCATTGTACTACCATTTATATCTTTAAGATTTTTCATTAATGTTTTTGTTATCAAAATGGTTCCCATTAGATTTATATCAATCAATTTTTTTATTTCATCTATACTATGATCTTCTAGTGATTTTCTCACATCATACCCTGAGGCATTAATTATTAGGTCAACTTCAGGGGACCACTCTTTTATCCTATTTGATAATTCTTCTAAAGTGGATAGATCAGTTAAATCGGAAATGGCTATATTTATATCGCCACGCAAGCTATTTTTCACTGCGTTAAGTTTTTCTGCATTCCTGCCAACTAGGAGAAGTTTTGCACCTTTTTCTGCTAAGGCTCTTGCGAAGCCTGAACCCAAGCCCCCAGTTGCCCCAATTATAACAACTGACTTAGTTTCTATATTTTTTGACATATTAAAACCTCCATTTCCGTTATAGTTTTTTTACTATTTCCTCAAGAATACTCTCTATGTATTTGTATTTATTTTCATCTCCTATAATATTTTTAATCAATGCTTCTATCCTTCTGTAGGACTCTTCATCCCCTTCAACAATCCTCCTGCCTTTTTTAGTTACAGCCATATGATATACACGTTTGTCTTCCTTTGATTGGATTTTTTCTAACAATCCCATCTTTGACAATTTGGCGGCTATAACTGATATTGCCGGCTTTGTTAAATTTAGTTTTTCTGCAACCTCTGAAAAATTAGGGTTATTCATATAATAAATAGTTGTAAGGTAGTAATAGTCTTGACTGCTAAACTTTTTTACCTCAGACTCACTTAGTTCAGAGTTAATATTTTTAATTGATTCCGTCCAAAAATAATTTGCTA
>JBLNDT010000021.1:0-30860 GCA_050261915.1 Solirubrobacterales bacterium | reverse complement strand
AGTTGCAAGCGTTGCATTCTTTGCATCCTTAATAGGGGATGGAAAGATATATTATATACTATATAATGCATCTGGAATAACAGCATTTTTTGCATGGCTTGGGATAGGAATATGTCATTATAGATTTAGAAAGGCTTATGTTGCGCAAGGAAGAGATTTAGGGAAATTGAGGTTTAAAGCAAAGTTTTATCCCTTTGGGCCTATAACTTCAATAATTTTATGTTTAATCGTAATATTTGGAGCTAATATTTGGGTGTTCCAAGCGGCCACTTTCAGCTGGTTTGACTTTATAACAAACTATATATGCATTCCTTTATTTATATTATTATACCTTGTATATAAGCATATTAAAAAAACAAAGGTGGTGCCCTTAGATAAATGCGATTTTGAATTTAATGAAGGAAAGTAAAAAGAGATGCTTTGGCATCTCTTAATTTTATCTTGATCTGTTTTTTTGTCTAAGCCAGGCTGGTATGTCAATTTCATATTCCTGTTCCTGTTCCTTTGAAATTTGTGAGGATGGAGCTTGAATGCCTGTATCTTGAAGCCCTGTAGCTATAAGGGTTATGCAAATTTCATCTTTTAGGGTTTCATCTATTGTAGTACCAAATATTATTTCAGCATCGCTGTGAACATGTTTTTCTATGTGGTTTACTGCATCATTTATTTCAAGAAGCGAAATATTTGAACTTCCAGAAACATTAACAAGGAGGCCTGTGGCTCCATTTAATGAAGTCTCTAGAAGAGGGCTGTTCATAGCCTGGTCAGCTGCTTTTACTGCTCTATCCTCCCCAGAAGCTACTCCTATTCCCATGTGGGCAATTCCTGAATCCTTCATTATTGTACATATGTCATTGAAATCCACATTGATTAAACCAGGGTTGTTTATTATTCCTGTAATACCAGAAATACCTACCCTTAAGACTTCATCTACAATATTAAAAGCTTCCAAAAAGGATATTTTCTTGTTGTTTGCATCCA
Source organism: Solirubrobacterales bacterium (assembly GCA_050261915.1). Classification (GTDB taxonomy): domain Bacteria; phylum Bacillota; class Clostridia; order Clostridiales; family Clostridiaceae; genus UBA699. Next base: position 29,879 of record JBLNDT010000021.1, on the reverse strand, counting down.
AAAGGTTCCCATTTAATATAACTATAAGAGAATCCACATTCTGGCGCAACTTTTCTATGCCCTTAATGGCATTATCCATTCTTCTTTTTCCTTCAAAGGGAAAGGGCTTTGTAACTATTCCTATGGTTAAGATACCCATTTTTTTTGCAATGGAGGCCACTATAGGAGCAGCCCCTGTTCCTGTACCGCCACCCATACCAGCAGTTACAAAAACCATATCAGCACCCTTAAGCAGGTCTTTAATTTCTTTTTCATTTTCTAATGCCGCCATTTCGCCAATATCAGGATTTGAGCCGGAGCCAAGGCCTTTTGTCAGCTTTACACCAATTTGAAGTTTTTTATCACCATTTGTACCATTTAAACTTTTCAAGTCAGTGTTTACGGATATAAGTTCAACACCCTTTATTGAGGAGGCAGCCATTCTGTTAATTGCATTATTTCCACCGCCCCCTACTCCAATAACCTTTATGGAAACCGGATAATCCTGGAAACCTTCAAAATCCATTCTAATCACTCCCTCGAAAGTACTATATATTAATAGTAAATTAGCAGGTCGTTAAAATCAACAGTAAATGTAAATATTATTTATATTTTAATATTTATTATTATATCAATGGGAGGATTATTTTGAAAAGAGCTCCTGTAGATAAATTCACCGCAGTTATTTTACCCTTTGTTTTTTCAATCACGTATTTGCTAATAGCAAGTCCAAGGCCATGATTTCCTTTCTCACCCTTGTAAAACCTTTCAAAAATATTTTCAAGTTCATCAGTTTTGAAGCCTGACCCATCATCTGAAATTGATATTTCAATATCTTTATCTATAATCATTGTGCTTATTTCAACCTTAGTTTTGGCATATCTTATACAGTTTCCTATAATATTAGTAATTGCTCTGATTAGTTTTTCTTCATCAGCAATAATTTCTGCATTGCTGCAATTTAAATTTAATTTAATGTTTATGTTGTTTTTTAATGCTGCGCCTTTCATCCTTTCAATACATTCATGCATTAAGGCTGTGCAGCTGACCGTGTTGAAGTGATAATTTTCTTCTATTGAATCAAGCCTTGAAAGATATAATATGTCCTCCACAAGATCTGTCATACGTTTTGTTTCATCCAATATTATATTGGATGCGTAGTTTTCATCCACTACTTTATATTTTATTCCTTCAGCGTAACCTTGAATTGACATTAGAGGTGTTCTAAATTCATGGGAGGCATTTTGAAGGAATGTTTTTTGAGCCTTATCATAGGTTTCCAATTTATCTGACATGATATTTATATTAGTAACAAGTTCTTCAAGTTCACCGTATACTGGATGACGTATTTTTGATGAAAAATTCCTTTCTGCAATTTCCTTGATGTTATGGTTTAGAGATATAAAAGGTTCGGTAATTTTTTGGGACAATATTGATGAAAATAGTGTTATTACCAAAGCTGAAAAAATCAATATAATCAATAAAATAATGTTCAAACCAATCTGAAGCTGATATATTTCCTTAAGGCTTGAATATATTATTATCCATCCAAGACCAAAGGAATTTTTATCAAAAACAGGTTTTATAACTGCTATGTATTTTACTCCTGAAATATTAAAACTTACACTTTTTTCACCAGAATAATCATTAGACTTCTTAATTTCTTCAGTTATAGAGTTTAGAAGTTCTGAGGATTGGGTTAAGGCCTTATCTGTAAAAGGATTTATTCTTTTTGCATTACTGTCCAAAAGAATAAAGTCTGCATTTAACAGGGACAAAGGCTCTTTCAGAGACCTGTCCAGCATCAAGTAATATCCAAAAAGTTTATTATCTCCAGGATTCGGGCCCTTTATATTATCAGGCTGGTCTGGAGGAGGGAAGAAATCAGGACCATGCTCTAAGGCAGTTATTTCAGTGTTTGATGCTATATTTTCAAGCTGTTCAATAATGTTTTTTTGTATATACAAATTTACTGCAAAGTTGAAAATTATTGCAGTAAGCAAAATAAGCAGAATGATTGCTGCAATGTTATATTTTAAAATACGGGATTTTATAGTATTACTTTTCATAAGATAAATCCTTATCCTTAATGGTAAAACCATAACCCCAGATAGTTTCAATTACTAAGATGGATCCAGCAATAGCAAGCTTCTTTCTTATTCTTTTTATCATATCATCAGTAGCCCTGGTTTCAATATCATTTTCAAATCCCCATATTTTATCTAAAAGCTCCTTGCGGCTGATTGCTTTGTTTTTATTTGTTATAAGGTAATTTAGCAGTGAAAACTCCATGAGAGTGAGACCAACACTTTTACCGTTACAATAAGCCTGTTTAATATCAGAATTTGTAAGCACATCAAAAACACTTTGTATTACATCTGTTGAATTATTTTTATCAAGGATTATTCTTCTTAAAAGGCTTTTTATTCTTGCAGTGAGCTCTACCAGGCTGAAGGGCTTTGTTAGGTAGTCATCTGCTCCAATTGTTAAGCCAGCTATTTTATCAGGCTCTGTATCTCTGGCAGAAAGCATAATAATAGGAACAGAATAATGTTCTCTAATTTGTGAGCATAGGGAATACCCGTCTATGCCAGGCATCATTATATCTAAGATAATAAGGCTTGGTTCATTTTCATTAACGGCTTCCATAAGGGAGGTGCCTTCATGAAATATCTCAACCTCAAAATTTTCCTTCACTAAAAAAGACTTTATTATATTACAAATATTTATTTCATCATCAACTATATATATAAGATTTTTATCCATAGTAATTCACCTCGAATTAATTTTAGCATAAATATTTCCTGGTGTACTGTGAAATTGAAAGTTAATCCTCATGCCGCAGTTTTGCCACAGTACTGCCCTAATATGCGTGTAATTTTTATTAAAAGCAGCCCGATTATTTAGTTAGTATTAAAAACAAGGAGGTAAGTATGAACACAATAAATAATAATCAAAGCACAATTAATATGTATTCCAAAATAAGTGAGTCAAATAATACTCTAAGGAACAACTATGAGTTGAAACTCAAGGAAGAACAGGAGCAAAAGCAAAGCAGTGATTCTATTGAAATCAGCAATCAAGGGATGAACAACCCATTTGCAAATGTTTTGGACAATCTTGTATCCTCCGGAACAATAACAGAGGCTCAGGAATCAGCAATTCAAAGTGCACTTCAGGCAGGAAGATCAATTCAAAGCACAGGGGTTTATAATGCTAAAAGTGTTAATCCAATGGAGAGTCTTGTATCCTCAGGGACAATAACATCAGATCAGGCAGAAGCGGTGAAAAGTGCAATGGAAAAATCGAGACCAGCACCTCCGCCCCCACCTACAGAAGGGAATGATCTAAGAAGCTCCTTGGAGGATTTGGTTAAAGAGGGAACAATAACAGATGATCAGCTTAAAGAAATAGAAGAGGCATTTAAAAATTCAATAAGCAGCGGACCGCCAAAAGATGGAACAAATCCAATGGAGGAGATGATGTCAAACCTGGTAAGCGCTGGAACGATAACAGATACCCAAAGTTCAGCTATACAAAAAGCCTTACAGGCAGGATTACAGGAGGAATAATATGAGTATTTCATCAATAGCTTCAGCATCAAATGTGAGCTACCAAACCACAAGCATAGCTTCAAGTTCAAGCAGCAGCGACATAGCTCAGCTTGAAAGCAAAAAGCAGGAGCTTCAAGCTGAATTAACTCAAATCAATCAAAGTAAAGATGATGAAAGTACAAAGCAGCAAAAGATAGCAATGATTCAGCAGCAGATTCAGCAAATAGACGCTGAAATACAAGTAAAACAATCAGAAAAATCAAGTCAGCAGCAAAATACAGTGAGCCAGGTCCAAACTTCAAGTGACAATATAATAGATTCTTATGCATAAAAGATGCCCGAAATTTTCGGGCATCTTTTTATTGAATTCCTGGTATTTTAGGAAGGGCATCAAATCCTGTTTGAAGATCTTTCTCACTTGGAATATAATCTGACATTTTATCTTCATTATATTGTATATAAGCCTGCATATCAAAATAACCTGTTCCTGTTAAGCCAAATAGAATTGTTTTTGCTTCTCCTGTTTCCCTGCATTTTAGTGCTTCATCAATTGCAACCCTTATGGCATGTGAAGATTCAGGGGCAGGAAGTATAGTTTCATACTTGGCAAAAAGGGATGCAGCATCAAATACTTTAGTCTGCTCCACAGCTCTTGCTTCATCAAGGTAACCATCGTGGTAAAGCTTTGAAATAATAGGGCTCATACCATGGTAGCGAAGTCCCCCTGCATGGTTAGCCGAAGGAATAAAACTGCTGCCTAAGGTATACATTCTGGCAAGTGGTGTAACTTTTCCTGTATCACAAAAATCATAAACGTATTTTCCACGAGTAAGGGATGGACATGAAGCTGGCTCCACTGCTATGAAGTAAGGATTTGCTTTCCCTGTTAATTTGTCCTGCATAAAAGGAGCTATTAAGCCTCCAAGGTTTGAACCACCACCAGCACAGCCTATTACTATGTCAGGATATTCATTTATTTTTTCCATGGCAGCCTTTGCTTCAAGACCTATTATTGATTGATGCAGAAGTACCTGATCCAATACAGAGCCAAGAACATATCTGCAGTTTTCAGTGGTAACAGCATGCTCTATTGCTTCGGATATAGCGCAGCCTAGACTGCCGCCGGTATTAGGGTTCTTTTCAAGTATTGCTCTTCCTGCATTAGTTTTTGAGGAAGGGCTTGGGATTAAATCTGCCCCAAAAGTTTCTATTATTGCTTTTCTGTAAGGTTTCTGCTCAGATGATATCTTAACCATATATACAGTTAGTGGAATATCAAAATATGCACAGGCTTCTGATAGTGCTGTTCCCCACTGACCTGCACCGGTTTCTGTGGTAAGGGAGGTTATCCCCTGTTTTTTCGCATAATATGCCTGAGCAACTGCAGAATTAAGTTTATGGCTTCCTGAGGTATTATTACCCTCAAATTTATAATATATCTTTGCTGGTGTGTCTAAGGCCTTTTCAAGGTTGTAGGCACGGCAAAGAGGTGAAGGCCTATACAGTTTATAAAATTCAAGAATTTCATCTGGGATGTCTACATATCTTGTTTCACTATCCATTTCCTGCTTTGCAAGTTCTTCGCAAAATACAGGATAGAGGTCCTCTAGTTCTGCTGGTTTCATTGTGCCCGGATTAATATATGGATCATGTTGTTCCTTCATATCAGCCCTTAAATTATACCATTTTCTAGGAATCTCCTCTTCAGTTAAGTAAACTCTGTAAGGTACATTTTTCATTTTTCTTTTCTCCCTTCAATTTGAATTTATATAAATTTAATAATAAACACAAAAAAACTCTTGTCCTGTAAAAGGACAAGAGTTAATACTCCTGCGGTACCACCAAATTTGGTGAAATAAATCACCCACTCATTTCATATACAGATAATATATGCTCCATTTGTAACGGGTAGAGTTCCCGTCAGCGCATACTCGGAAAAATCCTTTCAGGCTGCCCTCATAAGTCCATTCGGCCGGTTAAATATTATCGCTTCACACCAACTGCGACTCTCTTTGAACATTTTGTTCCGGATTACTACTCTTATTCATAGGTTTTAATGTATTAAAAACAATAATAAAGGATGATTATGAATTTGTCAATAATAAATTCAAATACTACAATTCTTGATTATTAATTTTTCTTATTTGCTTAATAGGTTGTTATTAACTAGAATTAATTTGGACTATAAATTTTGGAGGGGATTATATGGATAATAATAAGCTGTTTACTGATATCTCTGCTGCAGTTGTAGAAATGGATGAGGACCAGGTGGCAGAACTTTGTGAGGCTTCACTTGAAAATAACATACCTGCTCATAAAACAATAAATAAGGGCTTGATTTCAGGGATGGATAAGGTAGGAGTTTTATATGAGGAAGGAGAATATTTTCTTCCTGAAGTGCTAATTTGCTCAGATGCAATGAATGCAGGACTTGATATATTAAAGCCGCATTTAGATAGAAATATACTTGATAAGGAAATTAAGATTGTTATAGGTGTAGTTGAAGGGGACACTCACGACATCGGTAAGAATCTTGTTAAAATTATGCAGGAATCCTCTGGGTTCAATGTTATAGATTTAGGAAGAGATGTTAAACTAAGCAGCTTTGTTGAAACTGCCGAAAGAGAAAATGCAGATGTCATATGCATGTCAACTTTAATGACCACCACAATGCCTGGTATGAAAAAGGTAATAGACATGCTGGTTGAAAAGAATGTTAGAGATAAGTATAAGGTAATGATAGGGGGAGGTCCGGTTTCACAAAAATTTGCAGACACAATTGGAGCTGATATTTATACAGTAGATGCAAACTCAGCAGTAAAAGCCTTGAAGGAGGTATTCAGCTATGCAGGATAAAATGACTCCAAAAGAGAGAATGGCGGCATTTGGAAAGGGGGAACCCATAGACAGAATTCCATGTATGCCTCAAATGGGAGTAACCATGGCTCCTGCGGTTGGTGTTCCAACCCATATTTACTATACCTCTGGTGAAAAGATGGCAGAGGCTGAAATTGCTTTGTTCAATAAGATAAAACCAGACTGTGCAGGAATAGGAACCTCCTTAAGAGGAATAGCAGAAGCCATGGGAAGCAAAATAGCATATCCTGAAAATGGAATACCATATCTTTTAGAACCTGTGCTTAAAAATATTAAGGATGTGGATAATTTATCCCCTGCAGACCCGTACAAGGATGGAAAGCTTCCTTTGTTCATAAGGGCACTTGAAATACTTGTAAAGGAAATTGGGGATGTTGTTGATATAGGCAGTGACATACCAGGTCCATTAAGTGCTGCAGCTATGGTAGTAGGAACAGAAAACCTTCTTAAGGGTATGATAAAACATCCTGACAAGGTTCATACACTGCTTCAAATTGTTACTGAAACAAATTTAAGGGTGGTAAAAGCTTTTGCAGAGCTTGGAGTTGACCTTGGCATGTCAGACCCTGTGGCTTCTACAAGTCTTATTAGTGTTAAACAATTCAGGGAATTTTCAATGCCTTATGAAAAAATGTGCGTAGATAAAATGAGAGAGCTTTCCGGGAGAGGTTCCTCCATACATGTTTGCGGGAAAAGCAGAGATATATGGGAATCACTAATGGAAACAGGAGTAACCTCCTTCAGCATAGACAACTGTGAAGATATTGAGGAAGCAAAAAATGTTATTGGAAACAGGGTTTGTTTGGCCGGTAATGTTAAACCTGTAGATACAATGAAAAACGGAACTATAGCAGAAATAAGAAAAGAAGCAAGGGATTGCATAATTAAGGGATATGGAAGTCCAAAGGGTTATGTATTAAGTACAGGATGCCAGATCCCATTAGGTACACCTATAGAAAATGTTATAGCATTTATGGATGCAGCCAGGGACTTTGGACAATATCCAATTGATATAGAAAAAATAAGGCATATGGAGTAAAACGATGATTAGTGAAAAACAGAGATTGTTAGGGATATTGGAGGGGGAAATTCAAGACAGACCTCCTGTAATATGCCCCGGGGGCATGATGAATGCAGCTGTATCAGAAATAGTAAAGGATATTCATGGGAATCACAATGCAACAAGTGCAGCTATGGTTGAAGCAGCAAAGCTGGTTAGAGAAATGGGAGGCTTTGAAAACTATGGGGTTCCATTTTGTATGACTGTAGAGTCTGAGCCCTTTGGCATAAAGCTTGATTTTGGTGACAAAGAAAGAGAACCTGTAGTTACGGAATACAATGAATTGGATATCTCTGAAATAATAAGCAAATACAATGAAATAGACTTGAACAGCCATAGGATACCTGCTGTGCTTGAGGCCATTGAAAAGCTTAAAAATGACAGTGTTCCTGTAATAGGTAATATAACCGGGGCTATAAGTACAGCAACTTCTGTGGTAGACCCTTTGGTGCTTTTTAAGCTAATGAGAAAGGCACCAGAAAAAGCATATGAATTCATTGCTTTTATAAACAAGAAACTTGTTAAATATGCAGAAAAGATGCTGGATAAAGGAGCTGATGTAATTGTTATATCAGATCCTACTGCAACTGGAGAAATACTAGGAAAAGTAAATTTTGAAAAATTTGCAGTGCCTATGTTTAAAGAAATGGCAGAAGCGGTTCATAGAAAAAATGCAAAGCTTATAATTCATATATGCGGCAACACCAACAGCATAATTGAAAGCCTTAACCTAATTGGAGCAGATGCCTACAGCTTTGATTCAGTAGTAAATATAAAAATATCAAAAGAAAAAATTAATTCAAAAATAATGGGAAATGTAAGTACACAGCTTCTTCAGGATGGAACTCCCGATAGGGTAATTGTTAATACAAAGCACTGCATGGATTCAGGTTCTGATATAATTTCACCTGCATGCGGATTAGGTATGAGCACTCCTGTAATAAATCTTAAGGCAATGACAGCTTTAGTGAAAGGGGAAAATATCAATGTCATTGATTAAATTTTATGGTAATGGAATTGAAAAGAGCATTAATGTAGAAGAAAATTCTACAATTTCTGAAGCTATGAAGGCAGCTGATATCAGCTTTGAATTTCCCTGCAGCGGCATGGGTTTTTGCGGCAAGTGTGTTGTTATAGCAACAGGAGCCCTGAGTGAGCCTGATGAGGATGAAAAGAAGTTTATAAATATTGATGAAAATCAAAGGCTTGCTTGCTGTGCCAGGATAATTGGGGATGTTTCAGTAACCTTCACGGAAGGGGAAAAATCTATTAAAACCATAAATTCTGGAATGTCCTTGGAGGTTACTTTAGACAGCAATATTCGTGTTGAAAATCTTGGCTCAATAATAAAGGGAAGTTCAAGACCCTTTGCTGAAATAATAGATTACAGTATAAAGAAACCTGGAGTTTATGCAAAGCTTTCCACCCTTGAAGAGGGGGATGTTTACGGGGTTTTATATGAAGATGAAGTCATAGATGTAAGCATTAAAAAACCAAATATCCTTGGGGCAGCTGTTGATATAGGTACCACAGGAATATCAGCATACCTTTTAAATCTTGAAACTGGAGTAATAATTAAAAAACTTTCCTCATTAAATCCCCAGACAAAATTTGGGGGAGACGTGGTATCGAGGATAACTTGCTGCCAGGAAGCTGATGGAGAAAAAAAGCTAAAGAATCTAATAGTAGATGAAATTAACAGGCTCATTGAAAAGCTTACAGGTGAAACTTATTCGGTTCATGAGGTTTATAATGTGGTGGTGGCAGGAAACACTACCATGACTCATCTCCTTTTAGGAATAAACCCCTCATCTATGGCAATGGCCCCATATAGACCAGTACTTTTAGAAAGCTGCATATTTAACGGGTCTGAAATTGGAATAAACATAAATCCTGAGGGAAGGGTTACTATTCTTCCAGGAGCTTCAGCTTATGTGGGAGCAGACATAATAGCAGGTATAGCAGCAATTGGTTTTAACAATAGGTCCCATAAGAGTATATTCATAGACATAGGCACAAATGGAGAAATAGCAGCAATAAGCAATGGAAAAATGATATGTACCTCCACTGCTGCAGGACCTGCCCTGGAGGGGATGAATATATCCTGTGGCTGCAGAGCTGAAAAAGGTGCAATTGAAAGCTTTTACATTGATGAAGATTATATTGTAATCTATTCAACAGTGGAAGGAGATGAACCTGTAGGAATATGCGGCAGCGGACTTCTTGACATTGTTGGAAGTCTTCTTAAGAGAAATATAATAACCTCCACAGGAAGCTTTAACAAAAATATGGATGTGCGCATAAAGGAAAGATTTGTTGATAAAAAGTTTTATATTACTGATAAAATATTTGTATCACAAAAGGATATACGTCAGATTCAACTGGCAAAGGGTGCTATTGCAGCAGGTATAATTATGCTTCTTGAAAAAATGGATGTAAGCATTTCTGAGGTAGAGGAAATTGTTATTGCAGGAGCCTTTGGGTATCATATTAATCCTGAAAGTATACTCGAGATGGGACTTATTCCAAAGGGTTTTAAAGGTGAAATTACCTTTGCAGGAAATACCTCAATTGAAGGGGCAAGGCTCGCAGTAATCAATAAAAACATGCTAGTCTTAATGGATAAAATAAAGGATGAAATGGAAATTCTTGAACTTTCAACAGATGAGGGTTTTCAAAATTATTTTATAAGAGAATTAAATTTTTAGGTGGTGTAGTATGGATTCCAGATACATATGTAACAGTAAGGATAATGAAAGCATTCCTGAAGAAGTCTTAAGAAAATTAAAGCTCACCTTTAAGGAGGTACATCAAGATTCAAATAAAATGGCCTCGCTTTCTAAAGCAATAAAGGAGCATAATAGGGATACTATATGCAGAGTACCTTTTTCAAATACAATCGAAGCGGAGAGCCTTGGTTCAAATATAAAATTTCCAGGTGAAAATATTCAAGCAATGATAGACAGTTACAAAATAAACAGGATAGAAGATATATACAAGCTTAATAAAATGGACTTTAATCATAAAAGTATGGCAGAAACCTTAAAGGCGGTAGAGTTATTAAAAAGTCAGGGTGAAAGAGTTTGTATACAAATAGAAGGTCCCTTTACCATTGCCACACAAATTATGGATTCCACCCTTTTTTATAAGTCTCTTCTTAAGGAAGCTGTTGCAATGGATCATTTACTTAACATAATAAAAGCTGGAATATTGGAATACATTGAAACAGCTATAACTAAGGGTGCAGAAGTAATATCCTATGCAGACCCTGCAGGAACAATAGAACTGGTTGGACCAAGGATGTATAAAAATTATTCAGGAAGTTTAAACAGCAGTATACTTAAAAAAGCAGAAGCTATTATTGGAGATTCAATAATTCATATTTGCGGAAGAACTTCAAGCTCCCTTGAAATAGGCGGATTTGCAAAAGGAAGCCTTATACAGGTTAGTGAAGGCATGAGCTATGGTGAAAGCGTATTTGAAATAATAGAAAAACAAAAGGAAGTAAAAATTATAGGAAATGGCTGCATTAAAATAAGTCATTTGAAAAATAATAAAAATTGCTTATGGAGGATGGATTTAATTTAATTCATCCTCTTGTATTTTTTATAAAACAATATCATCATCACTGCTGATATAAGCCCCAGTATTGAGCCATAGTAAAAAGGTGCACTGTAATTCACATGATCGTAAAGCAGTCCAGCTATCAGGCTTGCTGGAAATAATGTTACCCCTAAAAGACAGTTATAAATTCCAAGACCGGTTCCTTTTACTTCTTTATCAATAATGTCTGAAACCAGAGCCTTCTGAACCCCATCCGTTGCTGCACTGTATATGCCATAAAGTGCAAAGAGCATTATTACAGCAGATTTACTACTTGTGTACCCAAATCCAAAATAAATTAATGAATACATCAGGTATCCAAAAATAATAAGCTTTTCTCTGCCGATTTTATCTGAAAGCATTCCAGCAGGTACCGAAAAAATTACGGATACTGAATTAAATATTAGATAAACCAAGGGGATGAAAACTGCCTGTATACCTATATCGTTAGCTTTAATTAAAAGTAGTGCATCAGTGGAATTGCCCAGTGTGAAAATAAAAATTATAAATAAAAAAGCATAATATTTTTTTGAAAAATCCTTAAATCTTATTTTGCCAGGAAGGTCACTTTTATTCTTCTTGGCTTCTTTTACAAAAACTAGTATAGATAGTACACCAAGAATTCCTGGTATTGCTGAAAGAAGAAAAACCTTTTTATAATTCCCGGGAGATGCAGATAAAACAAGATATGCTAAAAGGGGCCCAATGATTGCACCGCTGTTGTCCATTGCCTTGTGAAAACCAAAGCCAATACCTTGACTATCTATTCCTGCAGAACCTGCAATAAGGCTGTCCCTGGGTGATGTCCTTATTCCCTTCCCAATTCTTTCTGTAAATCTTATAGTAAGGACCTGAAGTGGGGTTGATACAAAAGCAAACATAGGGGAAAGAAGCGCTGTAAGGGAATAGCCCAGCACCATAAAGGGTTTGTTTTTGCCAATTTTGTCGCTCCACCACCCGGAAAGCCCTTTTAATAATGATGCAGTGCTTTCTGCAATACCTTCTATAAGTGAAATCTGGGTTTTAGTAGCTCCAAGGGATATCAAAAACATGGGCATAACTGCATAAATCATTTTAGTGGTAGTATCAGTTAGAAAACTTGTAACACCGGTGTAAAATACATTTTTATTAAGACCAAGAATTTTTTTATCTTCCATGTTTTTCTCCCTTCTCATTTCTAACTATAAAAATTATACTATGAATATGCATATTATTGTATTATAATTGTAAATATTAAATAAAAATCGAAAGCTGAGTGAATAATTATGAGTAAGTACTGGAGTAAACTTGCTGCCACGCTGGTACCTTATGTACCTGGAGAGCAGCTTAACGACAAAAAATATGTTAAACTGAATACCAATGAAAACCCATACCCACCTTCACCAAAGGTTATAGCTGCAATAAAGGAAGCTGCAAATGAAACCTTAAAGCTGTATCCTGACCCAACTGGAGAAAACCTTAAAACTGTTTTGGCAAACCATTATGATTTGAAAAAGGAACAGGTTTTTCTTGGAAATGGTTCTGATGAGGTGTTGGCATTTTCTTTTATGGCATTTTTTAACCAGGATGAAACAGTTCTTTTTCCAGATATAACTTACAGCTTCTATCCTGTGTATGCAAATATATTTAACATAAAATATAAGGTTATACCCCTAAATGATGATTTTTCAATTCCTATAGATGAGTTTTTCAATTCAGTGGGAGGAGTTATAATACCAAATCCCAATGCACCTACAGCAAGAGCTGTTACTGCTGCTGAAATAGAAAGCATACTTAAGAAGAACACTGAAAAAGCAGTAATTATTGATGAGGCATATGTGGATTTTGGTGCAGAATCTGTAGTAGAGCTTGTAGATAAATATCCTAACCTTCTTGTTATCCAGACTCTTTCAAAGTCGAGGTCTCTGGCTGGACTAAGGGTTGGCTGGGCTTTTGGAAGTGCTGAACTTATTGAAGGACTTAACAGGGTTAAGGATTCTATAAATTCATATACCTTAGACAGACTTGCTATGGCAGGGGCAATTGCAGCTATAGAAGATGAGGAGTATTTCAATGAAACAAGGAAAAAGATAATGGCAACCCGTGAAAATGTGGTGGTTAAACTTCAGGAGCTTGGTTTTAATGTAGTGCCATCCAGCTCAAACTTTATATTTATAAGTCATTCTAAAGTTCCTGCTGAGGAAATATTCATAAAGCTAAAACAAGAAGCAGTGCTTGTTAGATATTTCAAGAAACCTAGGATAGATAATTACCTAAGAGTAAGTATTGGAAATGATAATGAAATGGAAGTATTTATAAAAGCATTAATGAAAATATTGTAGCCGCAGATTATTCTGCGGTTTTTTTCATGTGAAAAACCATTAAAGCATAAGTGTTAAAAGTATAGTTAGCAATATTTTCATAGCCATATTACAGTGTCCAATTTGGTATGTTATAATATTTAAAATACTCTGTTAAAGATTGGTGCAAGGGGTGATAAAATGAAGAACCTTAGTAACTTTTATAATGAGTTCTGCGTCTATCTTGATAAAGAGGACAAGCAGCTATGCGTGTTTTTAATAATGAATGCAGTGGAATCTGGAAACATACAAATTGTTGAGCTGTACGAAAAGATCCTGGCACCGGCACTAAATGATATGATGGAAAGGTACGGAGAAGAGATTTTTATTTGGAACGAGCATGTAAGGAGCTCAATAATAAGAACTATTATAGAATGCTGCTATCCCCATGTGCTGAAGAGGATGGAGAAATCAGGAACAAGCCTTAGTAAAGGGAAAGTGCTTCTAGTTTGTCCACCTGAGGAATATCATGAATTAGGGGCTAGAATGGGATCGGATTTCTTTAATCTCTGTGGTTATTCCACTGTTTTTACAGGAGCTAACACTCCCCTGGAGGTTATAATAAGCGGTATTGTACTTGAAAAACCTGATTATATTGTTATCAGTGCCTCTAACTATTATAATCTTGTGGCGGCCAAGAGGGTTATTGATGCAGTGCGTTCAGTAAATAGTGATATTAAGATATTAGCCTGTGGTTATGCCTTCCATAAAGATCAGGCACTTAGCAGGAGCATCGGTGCCATGGCAGTAGTTAATTCCATTGGAGATATTCTAGCCCTTGAGGGGGATTAGTTATGAGTATTTCGCTTAAAATTGCAATTAGATTTTTAAAATCCGGCAGAGGCCAGACTGTTCTGATTGCACTTGGTATTGCCATTGGCGTATCAGTTCAGGTTTTTTTAGGGTCACTTATTCAGGGATTGCAGAAGAGTCTTATTAATACAACGGTAGGAAACTCTTCTCACATTACAATAAAATCCACCACCGAAGACAAGCTTATAGGTGACTATGACAGATTGGTTAGATACATTGACACAAAGGAAAAAAGAGTGTTAAAGATTTCTCCCGTTTTGGACCAGCCTGCTTTCATTAACTACAATGATAAGTCGGAGTCTATAATTATAAGAGGTGTGGTTTTTAATGAGGCGGATAAAATATACAACTTCAAGGGGAGACTTATTGCTGGTACTATGCCAGTTAAGGATTTTGAGGCTGTTATTGGGAAGGAGCTTCAGAAGGAATTAAAGGTAAACCTTGGTGATAAACTGGAGATAACTATACCTGAGGGTCTTAAGCAGGAGTTCACAATCACAGGAGTTTTTGACTTAAAGGTTCAAAGCATAAATAAGAGCTGGTTTTTAACCTCCCTTCCTTCAGCCCAGGCACTTTTAGATATGAGGGGGAAGGTAACTGCCATAGAGATGCAGATTGACAGCAGCAAGATTTTCACTGCAGACACAGTCTCTAATGATTTAAAGGGTCTGAACTCAAAGGGTGACTTGAAAATCACAAACTGGAAGGAGGAAAATGAGCAGCTTCTTTCAGGACTTAATGGACAAAGCGTATCCAGTTACATGATTCAATTATTCGTAATAATATCAGTAGTACTTGGTATAGCCAGCGTGCTTGCAATTTCCGTTATACAGAAATCAAAACAGATTGGAATATTAAAGGCTATGGGAATTAAAAATTCCAAGGCAAGCAGGATTTTTTTCTATCAGGGGCTTATACTTGGGGCTATTGGGGGTATTTTAGGAATAATGATGGGTTTAGGCCTGGCATACAGCTTCACCGTTTTTGCCAGAAACCCGGATGGAACACCTATTGTTGCACTTTCATTAGACCCTGCATTCTTTGCAATATCTTTTATAATTGCAGTAATTGCATCATCACTGGCGGCTTTGGTACCTGCCAGAAAGAGCTCTAAGCTTGATCCAATTGAGGTGATTAGAAATGGATGATATTCTAGTTTTAAAAAATATAAACAAAACCTTTGGGCAGAATATAAAAACCCAGGTTTTATTTGATATAAACCTAAGCATAAAGGAACATTCCTTCAACTCTATAATTGGACAGTCCGGAAGCGGTAAATCCACACTGCTTAACATAATGGGAACTTTGGACAGGCCAACCTCCGGAGAGGTTTTTGTGGCAGGAAGCAATACCTCAGAAATGACAGGCAGTCAGCTAGCTGAGCTTAGAAATGAGACCATAGGTTTTATATTTCAATTTCATTACCTGCTGCCTGAGTTTACCGCTTTAGAGAATGTAATAATGCCTTATCTTATTAAGTATGACAAGCCTTCTAAGGAAATTCTCAGAAGGGCTGAAGAACTTATGGATATTATAGGCTTAAGCCAAGTGAGGAATAATTTGTCAATTAATATGTCTGGAGGCCAGCAGCAAAGAACAGCAATAGCAAGAGCTCTGATTATGAACCCAAAGCTGGTGCTAGCGGATGAACCCACAGGAAACCTTGATTCTGACACCACTGAGGTGATTTACGAAACTTTAAGGGATATTAACATGAGATTCAACACCACATTTATAATAATCACTCATGACAGGAAAATTGCTGAAAAGACTGACAGAATTATTGAGATAACTGATGGAAGGGTAAATCTTGATATTTTAAGATGAAGGAGGCAACTATATGGAAGGGAATAAAAAGAAATTGGCACTGATAGCAGGTGCAGCTATAATACTCGCTGTTGGTGCTTTTGGACTAATAAACTCCATGAATAAGAAGCCGTCAGGTACCAAAGTGGATGCAGCAGCCAAAAGATCCTTGCTGCAATCCACCACCATCACGGGAAAAATAGAGGCTGGTTCCTCCTTTGAAGCAGTACTTAACACATCACAGAAGGTTAAGGAGATATTTAATAAAGCAGGGGATGTTGTTAAAGCAGGTGATACCATAATTAAACTTGACACTTCAGACCTTGAATATCAGCTGGGAAAGGCAAGTCTTAGCCTGGAGGCTCTTAGGAAAAGTACGGCGCTGCAAAGAGATCAGGCTCAATTGAGTCTTGACAATGCCAAAAGCCAATACAGTCTGGCTCTGAAAAGCTACAACAATACAAAAGTTCTATTTGATCACGGCATGGCAGCATTGGATGCGTTAAATGCCAGCGGGGCAGCCCTGAAAACTGCTGAAAACCAGGTTAAAAACGCAGAACTCCAATATAGCAGCCTGGAGGATGCTTCGGGAAAATCTGATAAAAAGGACCAAATGGACTCATATAGTCTGGACATAGCTAATTTTAACAGAAAGATTTCGGAAAGCAGTATTAAATCTACAATTAATGGTACGATTACAATACTTGATGGAAGGGAAGGACAATATCCAGTCCAAAACAGCAAGGTTCAGGTAGTAGACTTGTCTAGCCTTATGGTTAAAATAAACGTTGCTCAAGAGGATGCAGTACTGATTAAGTCAGGACAGCAATGCACTGTAAAAGTAAAGGGACTAGATGGGCAGTACACAGGCACCGTTACAAGAATAAGCGATGCAGCCAGTGAAACAGCAAACAGCGCCCAGCCCAAATTTCAGGTTGAAATATCCATAGACAATCCAAATGGCAGCCTCAGGGCAGGCTATGAGGGAGATATCACAATTAAGCTAAGGGAGAAGGCTGATGCCCTTTCAGTATCCTATGGTGCGGTTAAGGTTGAAGACAGCCGAAAAAAATATGTATTTGTGATTAGCGGTGGAAAGGCAGCTAAAAGGTATGTGACCACAGGCATAGAAACTAGGGATTATATTGAAATCCTTGAAGGGCTTAAGGATGGGGAGCAGTATATTGCTTTGCCATCAGAAACTTTGAAGGAGGGAGATGCAGTTAATGCTGTGTTGGGTTAGGAAAGATAAATATCTAAGGGGAGGTTGCTGGTAAATATATTTTACCAGCAACCTTTTATACTCTCTATGGTGATACAGGTTCAGTTGCTCTTTGCCATCCTACAGGAACAAAGTGCGTAGTAATTACACTAAACTTAAAATATCTTCGTATATTTAATACAACGATATGGAACCTGGCACCTTCATTAAGGGTTGCCCCACCGCCGCCAGACAGGATGAATTTAACATCATGTGCTTTTGCCAGCTGGAAATCATGAATGTGGCCTAAAAGAACTCTGGAGACTCTGTTCTGTACTATTCTATAAAAGTCTATTCTTCCTCTTCCATTTGGGAAGGCATCATCTCCAACCCAATCAAGCTTCGGTTCTCTTGGGGGAACATGCATAGTGACAAAAACATCTGTATGGCATTTAACATTATTTAGACTGTTGTCCAAAAATCCAAGCTCACTTTCTGTGAGACCATATTCATTATAAATATAATGATATAAAGAATTAAGTCCAATCAGCTTGAGCCTGAATTCAGGCAAATCAATAGACCAATGAATATCTTCCGGGCCAATAATATTTTTGTAGTTCTCAAGGGAGAGCATATTACCTATTCTTGCGGCATCATGATTACCTGGAACCATGAAAAATGGCACTCTGTCACCATTTTTATCTATTCTTAAACTATTAATTTTTTCAACTAAGAAATTAAGGTTATCTACGGTACCAGTAAAGGCACCATCTCCACCATATGCAAAAAGTAAGGGATTAAAATCCATTGCTCTTTGCATAGCTGCTTCAAAAATGTCGTTGCTTACAAATCTTACATCGTTTCCTGTACTCCGTTGCACCCAGCTGTCACCAAAAAATACTATATTATAATTATCCGGATTCCGCTTGCTTTTGATAGCCTGCAGATCGGCTAATGACTGATCAAAGAGAGTCATAAACATCCCTCCTTAATAATAAAAGATAGTTTATCTTTGTTAACATAATACTCAAGAAGGTGAAGATGCGTTCATGCTGCTCTATTGACATAAACAAAACTTAGGTATATTATTTAATTATAAATACCCCCTAGGGGGGGTAGGGGGTGTAAGTTTGAATAAAGAAAAACAAGATGCAGTTAAGGCATTAAAAATATCAAAAGGGCAAATTGAGGCAATAATAAAAATGATAGAAGATGAAAGATATTGTGTGGACATTTCAAATCAAATAATTGCAGCACAGTCTCTACTAAAGAAAGCAAATATGCTTATCTTAAAGCAGCATATGCATCATTGCGTTAAGGATGCCTTTAAAGATGGAAATGAAGAAAAGAAAATCGAAGAAATTATTGAACTATTATCAAAAATTTCTGGTAAATAAGGAGGTTAGTTTATGGATAAAATTTTTAAAATAGAAGGAATGAGCTGCGCGGCATGTGCCAAGGCTGTGGAAAGAAGCGTAAAAAAACTTGATGGAGTAAATGAGGCCAGCGTTAATCTTGCCTCCGAAAAACTGAGCATAAGTTTTGATGAAAGCAAAACTTCAGTGGAAGCTATACAAAATGCAGTAGAAAAGGCAGGCTTTACGGCTTTGATACCATCTGTTACAAAAACCTTTAAAATAGAGGGGATGAGCTGTGCATCCTGCGCCAAATCAGTGGAAAGAGTTACAAAAAAACTGGATGGTGTTATCGAATCTAATGTTAATCTTGCAACAGAATATCTGACAATAACTTTTGAACCTTCAAAGCTAAGGGATTCGGACATTAAAAGAGCTGTTGATAAGGCGGGTTTCAAGGCTCAAAGCGTGGAAAAACAAGATACTCACCAGGAAAAAAAGGATATGGAAATGAATAATCTTTGGAAGAGATTTTTGTTTTCAGCAGTATTTACAGTACCTCTGCTAATAATATCCATGGGTCATATGCTTGGACTAAATCTTCCTGAAATGATTAACCCAATGATGAATCCTGAAAACTTTGCCCTTGTTCAGCTGGTGCTTGTACTACCTGTAGTGGTCCTTGGAAATAAATTTTACAGAGTTGGTTTTAAGGCACTAATTAGGAGAAGTCCTAACATGGATTCCCTTATTGCGGTAGGAACTTCTGCAGCATTTCTTTATGGAATTTTTGCGGTATATAAAATATTTAACGGAGATACAAGTTATACTCATGATTTATATTTTGAATCTGCAGCAGTAATTATGACACTAATTACCCTTGGAAAATACTTCGAGTCAGTTTCAAAGGGAAAGAGCTCAGAAGCTATTAAAAAGCTCATAGGTCTTACACCAAAAACAGCTGTAATAATACAAAATGAAGTTGAAAAAGAAATTGGCATCGATGAAGTTGAGGTTGGAGACGTTATAATTGTTAAGCCTGGGGAAAAACTCCCTGTGGATGGAGCTGTAATAGACGGAAGCACCTCTGTGGATGAATCCATGCTTACGGGAGAAAGTATTCCTGTTGAAAAAAATCCTGGAGACAAGGTTATTGGTGCAAGTATAAATAAAAATGGAAGCATAAAATATAAAGCAGAAAAGGTTGGAAAAGATACAGCCCTTGCAGGAATAATAAGGCTTGTAGAAGAAGCACAAGGTTCTAAGGCACCTATAGCAAAGCTTGCAGATACAATAGCAGGTTATTTTGTTCCTGTAGTTATGACTCTATCCGTACTTTCAGCCTTAGCTTGGTATCTTTCAGGTGAAAGCAGCGTTTTTGCACTTACAATATTTATTTCAGTACTTGTTATAGCATGCCCATGTGCCTTAGGTCTTGCAACCCCAACCGCAATAATGGTGGGTACAGGGAAAGGTGCAGAGTACGGCATTCTCATAAAAACAGGA
The DNA here is from genome assembly GCA_050261915.1 of Solirubrobacterales bacterium. Classification (GTDB taxonomy): domain Bacteria; phylum Bacillota; class Clostridia; order Clostridiales; family Clostridiaceae; genus UBA699. The sequence continues at coordinate 9,786 of JBLNDT010000021.1, read as the reverse complement.
GCAGCCCTGGAAACAGCACATAAAATAAAAACAATAGTATTTGATAAAACAGGTACAATTACTGAAGGAAAACCAAAGGTAACAGATATTATTTCAATAAAGGGTGATGAAAATTATATTCTTCAGCTTGCTGCAACTGCTGAAAAAGGTTCAGAACATCCCCTAGGAGAAGCTATAGTAAAAGCTGCCCTTGAAAGAAAAGTTGAATTTAAAAAAGCAGAAGCCTTTAAGGCTCTTCCAGGACACGGCATAGAAGTAATAATCGATAGCAATACAATTTTGCTTGGAAATAAAAAGCTTATGAATGAAAATAATATTAAGCTGGTGGGAATAGAAGAACAATATAATAAGCTTGCTGAGCTAGGAAAAACACCTATGTATGTAGCTGTTCAAGGTGAAATTGGTGGAATAATTGCGGTAGCGGATACAATTAAGGAAAGCAGTAAAAATGCAATCAAGAAAATCCACGAAATGGGCATTGAAGTTGTTATGATTACCGGGGACAACAAAAAAACAGCTGAAGCAATAGCTATTCAGGCTGGGATAGACCAGGTGCTTTCAGAAGTTCTTCCCGAGCATAAGGCAGAAGAGGTTAAGAGGCTTCAAGCTCAAGGGAAATTAACAGCAATGGTTGGGGACGGTATAAATGATGCTCCGGCACTTGCTCAGGCAGATGTAGGAATTGCAATAGGTTCTGGAACTGATGTGGCAATGGAGTCAGCAGATATAGTGCTTATGAGAAGCGACCTCATGGATGTTCCTACAGCAATACAGCTTAGTAAAAAGACAATAAGAAATATAAAAGAAAATTTATTTTGGGCTTTTGGGTATAATGTTATTGGAATACCTGTAGCCATGGGAATACTCCACATATTTGGAGGACCTCTCTTAAGTCCTATGATTGCAGGAGCTGCCATGAGCTTCAGTTCAGTTTCAGTAGTACTGAATGCACTAAGGCTAAAGGGTTTTAAACCATATTAGTAAAGGTTTCTAAAAAGTGCCTTGCAGCAGAGGAGAGGTAATGGTCCTTCAGCCATACTATAGTTGTACCTGTTTCCAGGGAAGTTTCATCAATAATTCTATATTCAAGGTTTATTCCAGGAACCAGGTCTACCCAGTCTCTAGGTATTATGGCTATACCCATACCTGTAACAGCATAGTACAAAATGGATTTAGTATCTTCAATTTTGCATAATATTCTAGGATCGAAGCCTGCTTGTCTGCAGGCTTCAATTATATTTGGTTCATATCTTCTGTGTACCAGTAGAGGGCTTTCTCTAAGTTTGGAAAGTCCTATATTTTTTTCATCTTCAAAAAAGGATTTGTCTCCTGTGGCAGCTACCATTGGTTCCATAGGCAGACTTATGGTGTCAAAGGATTTTGAAACTAAAGGAGTTCTTATTATTCCTAACTCAATCAATCCATTCTTTAAAAGTTCAAGTATTTCATCACTGCTGCATTCTCTTATTTCAAAATTTATATTTGCATATTTAATGTTAAAATCACGAATTCTAATAGGGAGAAGTATGTCTCCTGAAGAATGAATTGTTCCTATAGTAAGGGTTCCAACTATTCCCTCATTAAAATCCTTAAGTTCTTTTACTGTGGTGTCCAATAGTTCAATTATCTGTTTTGACCTGTAATAAAGCCTTTCTCCCGCTTCTGTAAGGTGAAACATTCTTGTGTTTCTTTCTACAAGTTTTACATCCAGCTCATCTTCCATGAGCTTAAGCTGATGGCTTAAGTGAGGTTGCGCAACGTGAAGCCGTTCAGAGGCTCTTGTTATATTTTTTTCCTCACATATGGCATTAAAAAAATGCAATTGTTTTATATCCATAATCCACCTCAATTCATACATAAATATGTATATAATATATAGCATTTAAATATTTTTATTATATATAAAACCTTGCTATAATAATACAAAATCATAAGTTTTAAGTCAAGGTGGTGTAAATATGGATTTAGCAGCTGCTTTTGGGATATCATTTTTTCTATTAATTTTAAGCATATATAAGGGGATTTTTTTAGGCTATGCAATGATGGCAGCAGTAATAATTTTCGGATTTTTAGCAGCAAAAAGAGGGTACAAAAATAAAGAGGTTTTATTTATGGCAGGAAGAGGAGGCAAAAAAGCCTTATTAGTAATTCAGATTTTTATACTTATCGGTGCAGTTATGTCCATTTGGATGGCTTCAGGAACAGTGTCAGCCTTAATATATTATGGAGTAAAATTTTTAAATCCAAATACCTTTATACTTTCTGCATTTATAATAAGTGCTGTAACTTCACTGCTTATGGGAACATCAGCAGGAACTTCAGGAACTGTGGGGATAGCACTTATTCTTATTGCAAAAACTGGCGGTGTAAACATCCCAGCTGCTGCAGGAGCAATAATAGCAGGAGCATACTTTGGAGACAGGTGCTCTCCTATGTCCTCCAGTGCAAATCTTGTGGCCTTTGTAACAGGGACGGATATCTATGAAAATGTAAGAAATATGCTTAAAAGCAGTATAGTACCTTTAATAATTTCAGCAGCATTTTACTTAGGTCTATCCTATTTATACCCATTAAGAGCAAATTCGTCATTTATAACAGGTGAAATAGTAAAAACCTATAATATTTCTATTTTAATGCTTTTGCCAGTGTTGGTTATTATAGTTTTTTCAGTGCTTAGAATCGATGTTAAAATTTCGATGGTTTGCAGCATAATCACTGCAGCAACACTTGGGATTATATATCAGCATGTAAGCATAATAAATTGCTTGTACTATATTATTTATGGCTACCATATGAATAACTCACCTTTAAGCACAATAATTAAGGGCGGAGGAATGCTAAATATGGTTAATACCTGCATTGTACTTTTCATTGCATCAACTTTAGCTGGGATTATTGATGAATCTAAGATCATGAATTCAATTGAAAAGATAACTGAAAAGGCAGAATCAAGGTTTGATATTTTCAGGAATGTTACTGTAACAAGTATATTTGCAGCTGCTATAGGGTGCTGCCAGGCCTTCACCATTATGCTGTCTGATATACTAAATCAAAAATCATACAAAAATAATAATATTGATAATTATTCAAGGGCCCTGGATCTTGAAAACACCAGTGTATTAATATCTGCACTGATTCCATGGAATCTTTCCTTATTACTGCCTATGACAATACTTGGAGTTGATTATTCCTGTATGCCGTTCCTTTTTTATATTTATATACTGCCGATTTGGAGCTTTCTTTTCCTTTATAGTAAGCAAAAGTATTTATGTACTAAAGAGGCTTTAAATGGACAAATTATCGGGTAGAGAATAAGTCTTTATTATAAAAATAGGTTTTTAACTATTGCTACCATTAATTTTTGTAACTACAGTTCAAGCCTACTAGGCGCTCAAAGCTATCAACAAAAGTTGAAAAACTGGTCATGATACTTACTTTAGGGCAATTTCTATCATAACCATGTATGCCTTTCCTTTTTTATATTTATATAATGCCGATTTGGAGCTTTCTTTATCTTTATGGAAGACAAAAGTATTTATGTACTAAAGAGGCTTTAAATGCTAATATTTAAGAAGGGGGGATTAAAATGGGGAGTGAAATTTTAAAGAAATATCTTAAGGAAAATATTGAGGATCTTAAAAATAGAGGTCTTTACAACACAATAAACAGCTTGGAGGGTGCTAATAGTCCTGTTATAAATATTTCAGGGAAAGAGTCAATAAATCTTTCTTCAAATAATTATCTAGGCTTGGCCACCAACAAAAGATTAATAGATGCAACTATAGAAGCTACAAAAATCTATGGAGCAGGTGCAGGGGCTGTACGTACCATCAATGGTACCTTGAAGATCCATGAAGATCTGGAAAAAACCATAGCCAAGTTCAAGCATACCGAAGCAGCTATTGCATTTCAATCAGGTTTCAACTGCAACATGGGTGCAATATCAGCAGTTATGGGAAAAGGAGATCTTATTTTATCTGATGAATTAAATCATGCTTCAATTATAGATGGGAGCAGGCTTTCAGGAGCAAAAATAATAAGATACAATCATTCAGACATGAAGGACCTTCTAGAAAGAGCTACAGATGCTAAAAATTCAGGACTTTATAATAAAATAATGGTAATTACAGATGGAGTGTTTTCGATGGATGGAGACATTGCAAAACTTCCTGAAATTATAGAAATAGCAGAGAACCTTGATTTAATTACTTATGTTGACGATGCTCATGGTTCAGGTGTTTTAGGGGGAGGAAAAGGAACAGCCTTTCATTTTGGATTATCTGATAAAATTGATTTTCAGATAGGAACTCTTTCAAAGGCTATTGGTGTTGTTGGAGGATACGTGGCAGGAAATAAGGATTTAATAGATTGGCTAAAATTAAGAGGAAGACCCTTCCTTTTTTCAACTTCTATGACACCAGGAGCAGCTGGTGCCTGCATTGAAGCTATAAAAATTTTATCTGAAAGCAGTGAACTTAATGATAAACTATGGGAAAATGGCAATTATCTAAAGGAAGGCCTTAAGAAACTTGGATTTAATATAGGACAAAGCCAAACACCTATAACCCCATGCATTATTGGCGATGAAACCAAGGCTCAGGAATTCAGCAGAGAACTATTTAATCTTGGGGTTTATGCAAAGGCTATAGTTTTCCCAACAGTACCATCAGGAACTGCAAGAATAAGAAACATGCCTACAGCGGCACATAGCAAAGAAATGCTTGATTCAGCACTGGAAGCTTATGAGAAGGCAGGGAAAAAGCTTAATATAATATAGGAGGAATAGTATGGAGTATGGAATAATAACAAAACGACCACAGGAGTTTGTAGATATAACTGATAAAGTACGGGATGCTGTAAAAAAAGAAAATATTAAAAATGGTGCTGTGATTATTTTTGTTCCACATACAACTGCAGGAGTTACTATTAATGAAAATGCAGACCCTGATGTGGTGGTGGATATATTAAATGGTTTAAACCAGGCATTTCCTGAGAAAAACAACTACCTCCATTATGAAGGAAATTCCCATGCCCATATTAAAGCTTCTGCCATGGGAGCCTCTTGTTATGTAATAGTTGAAAATGGGGAGCTTAAACTTGGAACCTGGCAGGGGATATATTTCTGCGAGTTTGACGGACCTAGAAACAGGAAGGTATATATAAATGGAATTGCTTGACATATATAACGAAAATAGAGAAAAAACAGGGAGAACAGTAGAACGTGGAACTCATGTATGTTCAGGAGATTTTATCCTTGTAGTTCACGTATGGATAGTAAATTCTAAAGGTGAATATTTAATACAAAAGAGGCAGCCCTGGAAAAAGCCATATCCTAATTTGTGGGACTGTGCTACTGCAGGAGCAGCAGCTCTTGGGGACGATAGTGCAATGGCAGCATACAGGGAAAGCAAAGAAGAACTTGGAATTGATATAGATATGACAAGAGCTGAAATGTTGTTTACAGATAAATTCTCCTTTGGCTTTGATGATATATGGCTTGTAAAACAAAATATAAATATTGAGGATATAACCCTTCAAACAGAAGAGGTTGCAAATATAAGGTGGGCATCGGAAAAAGATATAAGAAATATGGCAGTGCGAGGAGAGTTTATTGACTATTATTATTTAGATGATTTGTTTTCAATGATAAGGAGCAGACTATGAGTTATTTAGGTGATATTTTAAAAACTGTGGGCAGGGAAGAACTGGTCCCTATAGCGGAAAATACAGTATCAAATTGTTTTGAATTTATGAAACCAACACTTGTTGAATATAAACAAAATCAAAGTATGACAATTAAATTTCCCGTGCAGCAGGTGTACTTAAATCCAAATAAGGCAATGCAGGGAGGTTTTATAAGTGCAGCTTTTGACAATGTATTTGGGTTGCTTTGCTTTTTATCCTCTGAAAAACATAGTTTGTCACTGGATTTAAACACAAGTTTTTTAAGGCCCATATATGCAGGTGAAGAGGTTACTATAAAAGTAAGTATCACTCATCTTGGAGGAACCATCGTACATATGCGGGGAGATGCATATAGTAATTCTGGTGAAATTGCTGCTGTAGCAGACACAAAATTAATATTTCCAAAATAAAAATCCCTGGGGAAACCCAGGGATTAATTTTATCCTAAAAATTCTTTAGCTAGTTTTGTCCAAGCATCCAGTGATTTTTCTATTTTTTCATAAGATGTACAGTAAGCAAGCCTGAAGTATCCAGGGCCTCCAAAAGCAGAACCGGGAACAATAAGAAGGTTGTACTTCTTTGCAGCTGCTGCAAAGGCAGCATCATCAGGAATCAATGCTTTAACAAAGAGGTAAAAGGCACCTTCTGGCTTTGCACATTCAAACCCAAGACTTGTCAAATGTCCATATAGAAGATCTCTGTTCTTTTTGTATATGCTTACATCCACTTCTGAATCAAGGCATCGTGCTATTACTTTCTGGAAAAGTGAAGGGGCATTTACATAGCCTATGCACCTTGTAGCTATGTTAAGTCCTTGTGCTACATCATCCATGTCTTCCATTTCATTAGAAAAAGCAACATAGCCTATTCTTTCTCCAGGAAGTGAAAGTGATTTACTGTAGGAATATCCTATAAAAGCATTTTTATAATATTTAAGCATATAAGGAACCTTTATATCATCATAAACCAATTCTCTGTATGGCTCATCAGATACTATAAATATGCAGGTATTTAATTCCTCTGACTTTCTTGTTAAAAGTTCCGCCAATGCTTTAATTAAATCTTCCTTATAAACTACCCCTGTTGGGTTGTTAGGATTATTGATTATTACCGCCTTTGTTTTTGGAGTTATTGCAGCTTCTAAGGCACCAAGGTCTGGTACAAAGGTTCCATCATGAGTTGGAACAGGCACAAGTACTCCCCCGTTGTCTGATACGTAATTTCTATATTCTCCAAAGTATGGAGCAAAGGTAATAACTTCGTCCCCTGGGTTTAGAATTGTTCTAAAAATAATACTTAGTCCCCCCGCAGCCCCAACTGTCATAACTATGTTTTTGAAGGATAGATTAAGGTCGTGTTTTTTGTTGATATTCTGAGCTATAGCTTCTCTAACATCCTCATAGCCGGAGTTATTCATATAACCATGAACCACATTAGGCTTTTCTTCATTCAGAATATCAATAATTGCCTTTTTTATGGTGGCAGGGGGTTCAACATTTGGATTACCAATGCTGAAATCAAATACATTTTCTGCACCATATATGTCAGAAAGTCTTTTTCCTTCTTCAAACATGGCTCTTATAACAGAGTTTCCGCCAACTGCTTTTTTCATCTTTTCCGATATCATAAAATAATCTCCTTCACAATAATATTTATATTTATATTATAACATTATTTTGTCAATTTCATAAATATCTTTTCGGGAGTTATTGGAAGATTTGTAATTCTGACACCTACTGCATTGTAAATTGCATTTGCTATAGCAGGGGAAGGGGTGTTTACCACCACTTCACCTACGGATTTTGCACCAAATGGACCTGTAGGCTCATAACTTTCCTCAAAGAAAACCTTTATATTTTTCACATCATTTCTAGCAGGTATCTTATACTGCATGAAGGTGTTTGTCTGCATATTTCCTTTAAAGTCGTATCGTACATCTTCATACATTGCCATTCCGATTCCTTGTACAATACCACCTTCAACTTGGATTCTTGCAAGAGCTGGGTTTATTACAGTTCCACAATCGGTAACTGCAATAAATTGAAGGAGTTCAGCCTTTCCGGTATCCTTATCCACTTCAACCTCAGCAAAGCCTGCTATGAATGGAGGAGGGGACACTTTGCTTCCATAGGTTGCAAAACCAACCAGCTGCTTTTTATAATTTCCAAGCACCATCTCTTCTGCAATTTTCTTTAAGGATACAAAATCCTCCTTATTTATTGCCTGGACCTTATCTCCAAGAAATTCTGCATTTTCGGCAGGGATATGAAGTATTTCAGCTCCAGCAGCAAGTATTTTTTCTCTCAATTCAGTTGCAGCCTTTACCACAGCCATTCCTGTAACATAAGTTGTGCTGGAGGCATAGGAGCCTGGGTCGTAAGGTGAAATATCCGTATCTGCAGCAATTATATTAAAGTCATCCATATTTGTTTCAAGGGTTTCAGCAGCCATCTGGCAAAGTATTGTATCGCTGCCTGTACCCATATCCGTTGAACCTATTAAAAGAGTGTAATTTCCATCATCATTAAGTCTTATTTCAACTGATGCAGTATCTATACCTGCAATTCCTGAACCCTGCATGGTTACAGCCATGCCTATACCACGGACCTTATTGTCTGAAGTTTCAACTTTAGGGTACTTTTTATCCCATTCTATAAGTTTTTTTCCAGTTTCTATGCATTTATGAAGGGTTGAACTGCCAAGCATGTGCTCATAATGATATAAGGAATTTTCACCTTCCTTGATAAGATTTTTTAGTCTTATTTCAATTGGATCCATTTTAAGTTTTTCCGCCAGTTTACTTATAGTGCTTTCTACAGCAAAGGTACCTTGAGTTGCACCATAGCCTCTTAAAGCTCCTGCAGGCATTTTGTTTGTATAAACCACGTGGCCTGTAAATCTTACTGCTCTTGTTTTATTGTAAAGTGGCAGAGTTTTATCTCCAACTAAAGAAACTACTGTGGAGGCATGTTCACCATAAGCCCCGGTATCTGACAAGGCATGTATATCCATTACCCTTATAAAGCCCTCCAAATCAGCACCAATCTTTACATTTACTCTCATGGCATGACGGCTGGTGGAGCAGTTGAAGGTTTCTTTTCTTTCATACACAAGAAGAGCCGGTTTCCCTGTTTTTAAGGTTACAATAGCGGGGAAAATTTCTGTGCAGGCTGTCTGTTTTGCACCAAATCCTCCACCTATCCTTGGTTTAATAACTCTTATTTTTGATGCAGGTATCTTTAATGCTCTGGCAAGCATTCTTCGTACATGAAAAGGTATCTGGGTGGAAGCAGTAACCACTAGCCTGCCCATGTGATCTAATGCTGTAAAGGAACGGTGAGTTTCCATCATAGCTTGGGCTTGTGCCTGGGTATAGTAGGTTTCTTCAAGTACTATAGAGCACTTTTTAAGCTCTTCCTCCACATTTCCTATTTCAGTGCATCGGTGAGAAGCAATATTTTTATCTTTATTTGTGCCTATGTCAAAATTGCAGTGAAGGTCATTTTCTGGGTGTATAACAGCACCTTCCTCAGCCTTTTCAAAATCAAGCACAGGCTCAAACATCTTGTATTCCACCTTAATAAGCCTTAATGCTTTAAGCGCGGTTTTTTCATCCACAGCAGCAACTATTGCAACTTCGTCTCCAACATATCTAACGATTTTATCAAGAATAAGCCTGTCATATGGGGAAGGCTCAGGATAAGACTGTCCGGCAAGGGTAAACCTTGCATCAGGTACATCCTTATAAGTTAAAACACATTCTACTCCTTCAAGGCTTAAGGCTCTTGAAACATCGATGGAGGTTATTTCAGCAAAGGCATGAGGACTTCTAAGTATTTTTACTATTAATGTACCTTTCACTGCCAGGTCTTCAGTGTAAACTGGTTTCCCTGTGGCAATGGACATGCCGTCTATTTTAGGTATAGCTTTTCCAACTATTCTCATTTATTTCACCCCCAGATATTTTTTTACAGCTCTCAGCTGTCCCATATAACCTGTGCATCTGCAGAGATTACCTGAAAGGTAGTGGATAACATCTTCTTCAGTAGGGTTAATGAGTTCATTTTTAAGGGCAAGTACTGTCATTATAAAACCAGGACT
>JBLNDT010000020.1:0-4828 GCA_050261915.1 Solirubrobacterales bacterium | reverse complement strand
AAGGCCTATTTAATTTTATTAACTTTATTAACAAGTTGAAAAACAGCAGTGGTGATATGGGAAGTGCAAAAATTCTTGGTGAAAATGAAAATGTTGTAAGAATTATGAGTATACACAAAAGTAAAGGTTTGGAATTCCCCGTAGTTTTTTTATGCGGTACAGGTAAAAAATTCAATATGATGGATGCAAACCAAAGCATATTGTTTCATCAGGAACTTGGATATGGGCCTGATTACGTTGATTATGACAGAAGAATAAGTTACCCTACCTTGATTAAACAAATTGTAAAGAAAAAAATAAAAACAGAAACCCTTTCAGAAGAAATGAGAATTTTATACGTTGCATTTACAAGAGCAAAGGAAAAGCTGATTATAACAGGAGTTGTTAAAGATATTAGAAAAAACTCTGAAAAGTGGTGCAGCGGAGTAGATATATCAAGGGAAAAGCTTTCAAGTTATTATCTTCTTAATTCAAAATGTTTTCTAGACTGGTTAGGAGCTGCTGTAGTTAGAAATAATGGTGGTGAAATAATTAGAGAGCTTGGTGGTTTTCAAGAGTTTTCTGGTGATGATAATGGTAAATGGAACTTGCGTATTTGGAATAAATATGATGTAATTCAAGAAAAAATTTCTGAGGGAGAAAATGATACAGAAGTTTATGATTTAAAATTTGAAATTAAAGATCCTGCCATATATGAGGAAGTTAAAAAAAAGCTGGAGTGGGAATACGATTTTTCAAGTCTAGGAAATATACCAGCAAAAATATCTGTTTCTGAATTAAAATCAGAGGGGATAAAATACCCTGTTATTTTGAAAAAGCCTGGATTCCTAGAAAAAAGCAAAAGAATAACAGGAGCTGAAAAGGGTACAATTATGCACCTTGTTATGCAGCATCTGGATTTAAAAAAGGTTGACCTGGAAAGTATAGCTTTGCAGGTTGAACAGATGGTGCAAAATGAATTTTTGACTTCAGAAGAAGCCAAAGAGGTGTCAATAAATAAAATAAGTTCATTTTTTAAAACACCCCTTGGTGTCAGAATGACATCATCTGGTTATATTAAGAGGGAGACACCTTTTTTTATTAAATTAAATGTCAAGGATGTATACCCTGAAATTAAACTGGAAAAGGAAATAGATGAAACAATATTATTACAGGGAGTTATTGACTGCTATTTTGAAGAAAATGGGGAAATAATTCTAGTGGACTACAAAACAGATTATGTAGATGACTCTCTGAACATTGCAGAAAAATACAAGAAACAAGTGGATTTATATGCAAATGCCTTGGAAAAAATCACAGGAAAAACTGTAAAGGAAAAATACTTATATTTATTTTCTAGTAGTGAAATAGTGAAAATGAATTAGAAAGGTTCTGGAGAATTATCTCCAGAACCTTTTAGTATACTGAATATCTTTTTTCTATTCTGTTAAAGAAAAGCACCAACAGGGTTGAAATCACTAGATAAGCCATTCCTGCTATTAAAAATGGATATATTGTGAAATTATGAGTTACAACTTCCTTGGATGCCCTAAGTAAATCTCCAACCCCTATTATAGCTATAAGAGAGGTGTCTTTGATAAGATTTATACTTTCACTGCATATTGGAGGAAGTACATTTCTAAATGCCTGTGGAATTATTATCCTTTGCATTGATTGTCTGTAACTCATGCCCAATGCTTTTGAAGCCTCAAGCTGTCCAAAGTCCACGGACTGAATTCCAGCCCTGAAAATTTCTGCCAGGTAGGCAGCGTAATTTAGTACGAAAGCTAGTGAAGCTGCTGTCATAGCTTCCAGTCTTATATTAAGGGCAGGAAGACCAAAGTATATGAAAAACAACTGCAAAATCAGTGGAGAACCTCTAAATGCCCAGGTATAAAGGCCCAAAAGGGAGCTTAGTATTTTATTTTTAGAAATTTTTCCTAGGGCCACTAAAATACCTACTGGAACCGATAAAACTGCTGTAATTGCAAACAGCTCCAGAGATACAATTCCTCCCTTTAATATAAAACCTATAACATCTATAACGCTAGACATTTTTTAAACACATCCTATTTTGTAATTATGCTTTTTCCAAACCACTTGTTTGATATTTTATCCGCAGTTCCGTCTGCCTTCATTTCATCAAGAACTTTGTCCAATTCATTTCTAAAGGTAACGTCAGTTTTTCTGAAACCAACACCATAGGATTCTTTTCCAAAGTCTTCAGTTAAAACACTATAAACATCAGGTGTTTTTGCTATATAGTATCTTCCAACTACTTCATCTACTACAACTGCATCAATTCTTCCATTCTTTAAATCAAGTAAAGCTTCAGTATTTGTAGAATATTTTTTAACTTCCTTAAGTGATTTTGATGTTTCAGTATCTGCAGCCAGTGCTGTTTCACTGCTGCTTCCAAGCTGTAGCCCTACAACCTTGCCTGTTAGGTCTTTCTTTGAAGCCAAAGTGGAGCCTGCTTTAACAACTATAATCTGTTTGTTTTCAAGATAAACTTTTGAAAAATCTATTTGCTGCTTTCTTTCATCTGTAATAGTAAGTCCATTCCATATAACATCAATATCTTTGCTGTTTAAGCTTAGTATAACTCCGTCCCATTGAACAGGTTTAAATTCAACATTAACTCCCATTCTCTTTGCTGCTTCCTTAGCCATATCAATGTCAAATCCAACTATATTGTTGTTCTCGTCCCTGAATCCCATTGGTGGGAAGCTGTCGTCAAGGCCAACCACAAATTTGCCCTTTGACTTAATATCCTGAAGTGATGTATCGGAAGGTGCTTTGCTTCCGCAGCCTGCTAAAAGTATAGATACCATGAATACTGTTAAGGCTAGTAAAGTTAGTTTTCTTTTCATTTTATTTCCCCCTTGTAGTATGTTAATTACATCACTATTATACTTTAGCATGCTAAATTTGTAAAGTTATTTTGAAGGTAAAAGTTCAATTGCTGCATGTTTAATATCATTTTTTCCTAGTATTGCAGAAATTACAGATATTCCATTTACTCCGGTGTCAAAAACCTGAAGGAAATTGTCTTTATTTATACCCCCAATTGCAACGGAAGGTATGCTGATAGAATTTACTACACTTTTTAAACCTTGAAGGCCTATGGTATCTGCATCTTTTTTTGTTCCTGTAGGATATACAGCACCAATTCCAATATAGTCAGCACCATTTTTCTGGGCTTCTAATGCTTCTTCAATATTTCCTGCAGAAATTCCAATTATTTTATCATTTCCAAGTATTTTTCTTGCTAATACTAGGTCCATATCGCTTTGGCCAAGATGAACCCCAGCTGCATCAACTGCTTGGGCTATGTCAAGCCTGTCATTTATTATAAGCGGAATATTATAATAGTCAGTAACTTGTTTAACCTCTTTTGAAACTTCATAGAAAACTCTCGATGAGGCGTCCTTTTCTCTTATCTGGACTACTGTAACTCCACCTAAAATAGCATCCTCCACCATGTTTGAAAGCTTTCTTCCATTTAGGAAGCTTCTATCTGTTATTAAATATAATTTAAGATCTAAATCCATTCTATTTTACCTTCCTTTACAATTTGTTCTTCTGTTAAGGAATATATTGAGTCCATAAGATTTACTTTAAAGCTCCCAGGAAGCTTTGATTTTTTACATGCATCTTCTCCCGCTACGTTCATTGAAACAATAGCTGCTACAGTTGAAAGGAATTTATCATCACTAGCTCCTGCAGTCCCAGCGCATAAAGCTCCAAGCATACAGCCAGCACCAGTAATCTTTGTAAACATATCGGTTCCGTTTTTAACTATTGCAGATCTTTTGCCATCAGATATATAGTCAAATTCTCCTGTAGCTGCAACTACACAATTGTGCTTTCTTGCCAGGGCCATACATGCGTCTAATGCATCATCTCCAGTATCTAGTGAATCAACACCTCTGGTGTTTGATGAAAATCCTCCGAGAAACTTTATTTCTCCGATATTTCCTTTTATAACATCAACTTTTCCAAATTCAAGAATTTTAGAAATAAGTGTATTCTTTTTTGGAATAGCGCCACATGCAACTGGATCAAGAACTAATGGAACATTGCTGTTTTTTGCAGATACTGCTGCCAGGAAGGCAGCTTGTTCCTGTTCCTTGTGCAGGGTACCAACATTTATATATAGGGATGAAGAAATACCTGCAAATTCAAATACCTCATCATAAGCTTCACACATGGCTGGGGAAGCACCAAAAGCCAGCAGTATATTTGCACAGTCGTTAATGGTTACATAATTAGTTATAGCATGAACTAGTGGAACCCTTGTTCTAACACTAGTTAATACTTTTGATAATTCATTATTCATTTACAACACCTCGAAAATTAAATATTCTTTTAAAAGTTAAATAGCATAATGATATGGAAAACAACACAATAACTGTTGGTATACCAAAGGAGTTCCCTGAAAGCCAGCTATACAGGGCAGTTCCAGCAGCTGCAAGCAGAACTCCGAGGAAATTGAAGCCTCCTTCAAATTTATCTGATTTTAAAAGGTAATCTGTGAATACTATTGTATATACGGGAATAAATACACTACCTATGGTCAATAGAAAATTTTGATAACTTTCTATTGGGAATATATATGCTAAAATTGTTGCAAGTACTGTGTATATTAATATAACAAGATTATCATTTTCAAATTTGAAAATTTGCTTTGATGATATAACTGCGGAGTAAATATCCAAAAAGGTTGTGGTAACCGTTGAAAAAAGTATTATAAGTATGCCAAGAAGCTTAAAACTGTTGGCAGAAAGAAATTCAATTACATCCATGCCAAAGTAAATTGTTATCAGCATACCTAAAATATACATTA
>JBLNDT010000019.1:0-64174 GCA_050261915.1 Solirubrobacterales bacterium | reverse complement strand
AAGTTGGAATTGTAATAGACAAAGTAGGAGGACAAGTGGATATGATGCCTACACTAGCATATCTTCTTGGAATTGATATTAAAAAATATGATACTACAGTAATGGGCAGAAATCTATTTGGGAGCTCTTCAGGGATGGCTATATTGTCTACAGGTGATATTCTTGGTAAGCCTGATGATGTTGAACATTTAGATGAGGTTCAGACTGTTGCTGACAATATTATTAAAGGTAATTATTATCAGCAAAATGAAAAATCACTTACAAGCTCAAAGTAATTTCTTTAATATCAATAGGTTCTTTCGCAATAAAAAATATAATTATTGTGATAGAACCTTCAATTATATTCCGTTTAATTCTTATATACAGTAATGCGGAGATGATGCTTAATACATCAATTTATCCTATTGACAGGGGTAGTGTATTTTAAGATTTGGTGATAATAAATATAATTCACTTCCAGATTTTTCAAAGGGTTATAGCAATTCCTCTGCTGCTGTGCATGGTGATTATAAACAATTTTATAACATGGACATGGCCTTTAAGGCATGTAGCTGATTTAATGGTGGAAGGAAATTATAATAATTTAAACAATGCTAAGTAATATGGGAAACATATAAGTTTTTAATGTAAATTAAGAAATATACTGATTTTAAAATGAGGGACAGATATACTAAAAATAACTATTGAATGTATAAATATGGAGGTGGATGAAATATTTGTGGATAAAAGGAAAGATTCAACAGTTTTACTTACTGGTGCAGGTGGATTTTTTTCTAAAGAAATCATTAATCAATTACTGAAGGAGAATTATGAAATCTATGCATTAACTTCAAATATTGAAAATCTACGTGAAAGGTTTAAAGACAATCCCAATATTCATTGTTTTAGTAATCACGAAATAAAAGAAATTTATTTCCCATGGAAAAAAATACAAACATTGATTCATTGTGCTTTTACCAGGTCTTCATTGGGATATGAGCTTGTTGAAAGTTTAAATTTTACAAATGAAATTTTCAACATGGCTGCAGAAAAAGAAGTGAATTCCATAATAAATATATCTTCACGAAGTGTATATGGTCAAAACAAGGAAATTCCTTGGACTGAAGCTACATCTCCAGCCCCTGATACAACATATGCCCTGGCAAAGTATACAAGTGAAATATTATTAAACAATTTAAAAAGATTCACCGGCAATAAAATCAACATAACAAACATTAGGATGGCTGGGTTGATTGGACCCGGATTAGACCAGAGAATTGTATCAAAATTTGTATATAATGCTTTGAAAAACCATAAAATAAAAATTATCGGTGGTGAACAAATTTTTTCTTTTCTTGACGTAAAAGATGCGGCCGTGGGTATTACAGCTTTACTTAAAAACAATCCAAGCAGCTGGAAAAGTGTTTATAATTTGGGTAGCAATAAATGTCATAGTATTGTTGAACTTGCAGAGCTTGTAGTAGATGCTTCAAAAACATTTTCATCCGATTATGTCCAGTTGGAGTTAGAAAAAAAGGATATAAGCTTTAATGCTTCCATGGATTCCAGTCTTTTTTATAAAGATACAGGATGGCAGCCAGATTTAAACATGAAGAATTCTATAAAACTCATTTTTGAATACTATAAGGAAACTTAAAATATAAGAAAATAATGGAATATGTAATACTTTCATGGTATTATAATGTAAGCACTATAATCAAGAACTTGGACAAGGTTACTGGAGGAATCTATAATGAATTTAGGGGTAATGCAGCCGTATTTTTTTCCGTATATTGGATATTGGCAACTCATTAGTATTGTTGATAAATTTGTAGTATATGATGATGTAAATTATATTAATAGAGGATGGGTTAACAGAAACAGAATTCTGATTAATGGTGAACCTAAGTTCATTAATCTTCATTTACATAATAGCAGTCAAAATAAGCTTATAAATGAAATACAAGTATCTAAGGAGCCGGCCTTCAAGATTAAACTTCTTAAAACCTTGGAAAACAATTACAAGCGTGCACCGTACTTTGAAACTGTATATCCTTTAATAAAAAATTTAATTCTTAATCCGGAAATGAATTTAAGCAGGTATCTTGAAACTTCAATAAAAGAGATTTGCGGGTATCTGGAAATTGGCACAGAAATAATAAGATCATCCGCTATTAAAAAAAATAATTCGCTTAGGGGACAGGATAAAATTATTGAAATATGTAATAATCTAAAGACTGAAACTTATATTAATTCTATAGGCGGACTTAGCTTATATTCAAATGAAACCTTTGAGAACAACAATCTAACTCTCTTTTTTCTTAAACCGGGTATACCTGAATATACTCAATTTAACAATGAATTTATTTCAGGATTATCTATTATAGATGTGCTTATGTTTAATTCAATAGAACAAGTAAAGGAAATGCTAAATAATTATGAATTAGTTAAAAATGGTTAAGGAGAAATATAGTGAAAAAGATTGAATTTATAGGTGCATCAGGGGTAGGTAAAACTACATTATTCAAAGAGATGCTTTTGTTTACTGAAAACAGAATATGGAAAACCCCTTCTGAAGCCAGAATTGAAATAGCTCGTAATATGAAATTTGATAATTTTAAGGGGCTAAAGCTTCTTAGATTATTATGTTTGAAATTAGATATTTTGAAGAACAAGCATTCAAATATGGCAATAGATGTACTTGATAAATATATGGCTCAATTGGAAAGTGAGAATATTTATAAATATAATGAAATAATAGATTTAATGCTTAAAGCGTTATTTAATGATTATGATTTTGATGCATATAGAAAGGCAGAGTTCATAAAATTTTATATGGATATGCTGAAAAAAGATATTATTGCTTTAGAATTTTCTGATTATAATAATTTTGTAGTTTACGAGGATGGTATTCTGCATAATTCCATTGGTCTAGATAATGAGAAGTATTTTAATTATATGGTTCATAAGAATCCAGGTATATTAGAAATTATTATTCCAAAAGGGGTAGTTTTCTGCCAACTGTCTCTAGAAGAGAATATAGCAAGGCGAAATAAACGTATAAACTCGGGCTTCGGGACTATCCTTGAAAACAATTATAGTCAGGAAACTATATTAGAAATTTGCATGCGGGATTTGGATGAGGCAAACAGCAAGGTGGATTTAATAAAGAAATATGGGGTACCTATACTGAATATAGATACTAGTAAGCCAATAAAAGACAATGTTAAAAAGGTTGACAGTTTTATTAGTAATATACAAATAAATGGCTAATTTTGTAGGAGATTGCAATGCAATATAGTACTTTAAAAAGAAAAACATTATCAGGATTATTTTGGAGTTTTTCAGGTTTGATAATAAATCAAGGAGCACAATTTATTATTCAAGTGTTCCTGGCCAGACTTTTATTTCCAGCTGATTTTGGAGTAATTGGAATGATAGCTGTTTTTATATCAGTATCACAAACTCTAATAGACAGCGGTTTTGCCAGCGCACTTATTAGGGAAAAAGAACCAAGCCAAGAAGATTTATCAACTGTTTTTTATTTTAATCTTATCATGTCTTGTGCTGCTTATATAATTTTATTTTTTGCCAGCAATGAAATCAGCCTATTTTTCAGGGTACCTAAACTTGTGCCTATTTTGAGGGTTGTTACAATAGTTTTTGTTATAAACTCCTTTGGCATTATCCAGGAAACTATGTTGACCAAAAATCTAAATTTTAAACTGCAAACTAAAATCAATATATTGTCATCAGTAATATCAGGGGCAATTTCTATTATTATGGCCTTTGGTGGAATGGGAGTGTGGAGCCTTGTTGGGAGAACAGTATTCTTCCAGCTAATCAAAACAATGCTTCTTTGCTCATTTATGAGATGGTCCCCATCTTTAGTTTTTAATTTTGAAACTTTTAAAAGATTTTATAATTTTGGTTGGAAACTTATGGTTTCTGGTTTAATTAGTTCAGTATATCAAAATATTTATTCCATAATAATTGGAAGGCAATTTTCACCATCCCAGCTTGGGTATTACACTAATGCTCAAAAACTAAATGATACTGCATGTCAGTCAATTACTGTTTCAGTTCAAAAGGTTAGTTATCCAGTATTAAGTTCACTCCGTGACGACCATGACAAACTTAAACACAGCTATCGCAAAATAATAAAATCATCAGTTTTTATTACTTTCCCGATGCTTTTCGGATTAGCTGCTGCTGCTCAACCGCTAATAATGGTTATATTCGGTGAGAAATGGATTAATTCCATATTGTATTTTCAGATTATTTGCTTTGCAGGAGCCTTATATCCTCTGCATGCTATTAATTTAAGCATACTTGAGGTAAAAGGACGATCAGATTTATTTCTGAGGTTGGAAATAGTTAAAAAATTTATTGCATTTGCATTTATAGGTACAGCTATATATCTGAAGCTGGGGATTCTAGGGTTGCTGTGGGCAGGTGTAATTAACTCATATACGGTATATTTTATTAACTCATATTACTCAGCGGAATTATTATCTTACCCTGCGGCTGCACAAATCAAGGATATAGCTTCAATTTATATCGCAGCTGTTGTTATGGCATTAATTGTATACACTGTAGGGTATTTTCTGACGGTTGGTTTTCTCTTAAAGCTTATCATTCAAATAGTAGTTGGAATTGTATTATACGTGTTACTTTGCAGATTACTTAAGATTAATGAATTAAACGAGGCGTTTGATATTATAAAGTATGTTTTTAAGAAAATTAAAGGTTATAAATAACGGGGGTTATGTTGTGAATGAGGTAATGGTTAGCATACATTGTTTAACATTCAATCATGAAAAATCTATTAGGGATGCTTTGGATGGTTTTTTAATGCAAAAAACGAATTTTTCATATGAAATACTAATACATGATGATGCATCTACAGATGCTACTGCATCTATCATAAGAAGTTATGAAAAACAATATCCAGATATAATAAAACCTATATACCAGACTGAAAATCAGTATTCAAAAGGAGCGAAATTGACTCCATTAAACATCTCTAGAGCAAAGGGAAAGTATATTGCTAGCTGTGAAGGGGATGATTTTTGGACAGACCCTAACAAGCTGCAAAAACAATTTGACTATATGGAAGCACATCCAGAGTGCAGTATATGCGTACATGGCAGCAAAAGAATATCCATAGATAAAAAAGATTTAAAATGCCCTATAAGACCTTGTACAGGAAACCAAAATATAAGTACTGAAAATATAATTATTTTTAGGCGAAGTGGGTTCGTACAATTAAGTTCTTATTTTTACCGCAGGGAATATACAGAGAATTTACCATACTATTATGATATAGCACCAGTTGGTGATTATCCTTTAATGCTTCATTTAGCCTTACAGGGTGATGTGTATTATTTTGATGAATTAATGTCTAGTTACAGAGTAAATAATCCAGGTTCTTGGACAGATTCAATATATAACGACAACGAAAGATATACAAAACATGTTGAAGAAATTTATAATATGCTGGACGAATTTAACAAATACACTGATTATAAATATATTGATGAAATAAACGAATCAAAAGCATACCATAGTTTTACAAGATTATTGAAAATTGGTTCATTCAAGGAAGCTCTTTCGGATGAATATAAAGACTTTTTCATGGAATTATGTCCATCAATTAGATATAAAATCCGATTCAAAGCATACTTTCCTAAAACAACTAGACTTATATTTAAATTAATGGGGAGAATTTAAACCCTGATTATTGGATTTTATTTCCAGTACATTTTGGTGTAATTATATCAATATAAATAGAAAGGCAGGGATACTTATGCCAATCCAAATAACCCGTTCTTCTTTACCACCAATAGAGGAATATATGGAAGAAATTAAAGAACTGTGGGAAACTCACTGGTTAACCAATATGGGAGAAAAACATAAGCAGCTGGAGGCAGAACTTTGCAGTTATTTAGATACTCCTAATATATCTTTGTTTTCAAACGGGCACTTTGCCTTGGAATGTATTTTGGAAGCGTTTGAATTAGAAGGCGAAGTAATTACTACTCCATTTACTTTTGCATCCACCACCCATGCCATAGTTAGAAAAGGCCTAAAACCAGTTTTTTGTGATATAAATTATCAGGAGTACACAATTGATGCTGATAAAATAGAAAAGTTAATTACAAAAAACACTAAAGCCATAGTTCCAGTTCATGTATATGGAAACATATGTGATGTGGAAAAAATCAATGATATTGCAAAACAGTACAATTTAAAAGTTATATATGATGCTGCACATGCATTTGGAGTGAAGTGCAACGGTAAAAGTATTTCTTCTTTCGGGGATGCTTCAATGTTCAGCTTTCATGCAACAAAGGTATTTAATACAATTGAAGGAGGGGGGGTTACATATAAGGACAGCACTCTTTCTTCTAAACTAAATCAATTAAAAAACTTTGGAATAACTAGTGCCGAAACAATTGAACGTGTGGCTGGAAATGGAAAAATGAATGAATTTCAAGCTGCAATGGGCATATGTAATTTGAGGCATGTAGACAAGCAAATAGAAATGCGCAAAGAAGCAGTTAAGAGGTATACTGAGAATTTAAAAAATATAAATGGTATAAAAATTTATAAAAATAAAACAGGCATCGAGAGCAATTACTCGTATTTCCCAGTAATATTTGATGGTTTCAAATTAAGTCGTGACGAAGTTTTCGAGAAACTAAAAAAATATGAAATATTTACCAGGAAATATTTCTTTCCATTAACCAGCAGTTTTGAATGCTATAAGGGGATATTCGATTCAAGTTTAACACCTGTGGCTGAAAAAGTGGCTGCTACTGTTCTTACTTTACCTCTTTATGCAGATCTTGATATAAAAACAATCGACAGGATTTGTGAAATTATTTTAAATTAAATTATATTTACTCCATTAATAATATTTGATAAAATATTATTAATGAAAAACTGGTAATATATGTAGAAAATAAATTTAATATTATGATATAAATGATATCTTGAATGTGGAGGATTTTATGGGAGAAAGCTTGGCAGCAGACATAAGAAAATTTTATTATGTAATAAAAGCACGTATAATTTTAATAATTTCTATCACTTTACTTTGTGCGATTGCTTCAGGAGTTTTAAGTTTTTACGTATTGAAGCCTGTATATCAGGCACAAATCAGTGTAATTGTTGGAAAGCCACAGTCAACTGACAAATCCCAACAGTATACTGATGTGATAATGTATCAAAATCTTGTTAAAACCTATACAGAAATAGCTAAGTCCAGAATTGTTGCGGAAAGTGCTGTGCAAAAACTTGATTTTAGCATTACAGCTGATGATATTCAATCCGCTGTAACAATTTCTTCAAAGGAAGGAACGCAGATTTTATATATTAAGGCAGAGAGCATAGATGCTTCACATGCTGTGCAAATTGTAAATGCAATAACATCAGCATTTATTGATCAATCCAAAAGGGTTTATCCTACAGGTGGTGACATTCAGGTGATGGATACAGCTCAATATCCCAAGGCTCCTGTTAAACCTAGAAAATCAGTAAATATTGCTATAGCAGTGTTGCTTGGTTTGATTTTATCAACAACCTTGGCTTTTGTATTGGAATACATTGACAGAACTATAAAGGATGAAGAGGATGTTGAAAAGTATCTTGGATTACCTGTTGTAGGAATAATACCAAAGGAATAATAGTGATAAAATATAATAATATTATGGGGTGAAGGTTATGGGAAAACTCAATCTAATTACGGTAAATGATTCCAGATCACCTATTTCGGAAGCGTATAAAACATTAAGAACGAATATGCAGTTTTCATCTTATGACAAGCAGGTTCAGACTATTGTGATAACAAGTTCCGGACCAGGAGAAGGGAAATCTACAGTATCCTCTAATTTGGCAGTGGTATTTGCTCAATCGGGACATAAGACAATCCTTATAGACTGTGATCTAAGAAGGTCAAAACTTCACAGGATATTCCAAATTTCTAATAATAAAGGATTATCAAATTTTTTGGCAGGACAATGCAATGAAGATGAAATCATTAATAGTACCCCTGTAGATAATCTTTCAGTTATCCCAAGTGGTACAAGACCTCCAAATCCATCTGAGCTTTTAGCATCTAATAAAATGCAGAGCTTTCTTGAAAAATTAAAAGAGGAATATCAATATATTATTTTAGATACCCCACCAGTTATTATGGTTACAGATGCTCAGGTTTTGTCCAGGTATTCAGAGGGTGTAGTACTAGTTATTTGTGCAGATCAGGTGGATAGAGGAGCTGCAATTAGATCAAAAGAATTGTTATTAAAGGTTAATGCCCGAATATTGGGTGTGGTTTTAAACAAGGTGAAAAGTTCTGGAAAAGGTTATTACGATCGTTATAGTGATTATTACTACAATGAAGGCGAAGGTAAAAAAAGAAGAAAATTAAGAGATAAGTAGAATGCTTTTGAAGAAATTAACTAAGAATGGAGGGGGAAAGTTTGTTTAAAGCAGAAGGCATTTATAGAGATAAAAAATGCAGCAACTCTCAAAAAGGCTTAGGTTATTTTATTGTTAAAAGAATAATGGATGTCTGCTTTTCTTTATTTTCTATTATTGTATTTTCTCCTCTATTGATTATAATTTCTATACTAATTAAACTTGATTCACAAGGTCCTATAATATTTAAACAAAAGAGAGTAGGATTAAACGGCAAGTGTTTTCAAATGTATAAATTTAGGACTATGTGTGTAAATGCAGAAGATCAGCTTGAAAATATACGTGGATTTAATGAAATGTCGGGTCCTATGTTTAAAATGAGGAATGATCCCAGAGTAACAAAGGTTGGAAGTTTTTTAAGAAAAACAAGCCTTGATGAAATCCCTCAGCTTTTTAATATAATTAAAGGGGATATGTCTTTGGTTGGACCAAGACCCAACCTTCCAAGCGAAGTGGAGAAGTTCACTGAAGAACAAAAAAGAAAATTAGCTGCAAAGCCAGGATTAACATGTTACTGGCAGATAATGGGTAGAAATACCATTGATTTTGAAGAGTGGATGCAGCTTGATATAAAGTATATTCAGGACAGAAGCATATTGCTTGATATTAAGCTCATATTTAAAACCGTAAGTGTTTTATTTGGCGATGATGATGCCATGTAAATAATATAAGTTGGAGGAAAATGATGAAGGGTATTATACTATCAGGAGGTTTGGGAACAAGACTATACCCAATAACAAAATCAGTATCCAAACAGATACTTCCAATATATGATAAGCCTATGATATATTACCCATTATCTGTATTAATGCTTGCAGGTATTAGGGAAATATTAATAATTTCAACTCCTAGAGATATAGGCTCTTTCGTGACACTATTGGGAGATGGAAGCGATTTGGGAATAAATCTACACTATGAGATACAAAAGGAGCCTCGAGGTTTAGCTGAGGCTTTTATTATAGGTAAAAACTTTATCGGAAATGATAAAGTTGCACTGGTGCTTGGAGACAATGTTTTTTTTGGATATGAGCTTACACCTAGACTGGAGAGAGCTTCTGCTAGAGAAGGAGCAACAATTTTTGGCTACCACGTAAGTAATCCTAAGGAATTTGGTGTAGTTGAATTTGATGAAAGTAGAAGGGTTATTTCATTAGAGGAAAAACCTGAAAATCCAAAGTCAAATTATGCGGTACCAGGGCTTTATTTTTATGATAATAATGTTGTAGAAATAGCAAAATCAATTAAACCATCTTTTAGAGGAGAATTAGAGATTACAGAAGTAAATAATGAATATTTAAGAAGAGGAAAACTTAATGTGGAACTTTTGGGAAGAGGCATGGCTTGGCTTGACACAGGAACACATAAAGGGCTCCTTGCTGCTGCAAATTTTGTTGAGGCCATCCAAACCAGGCAGGGACTCTATGTAGCATGTCTTGAGGAAATTGCATTTAGAAAAGGATTCATTAATAGAAAACAGTTGCTCAGATTGGCTGAACCTCTGCTTAAGGTAGACTATGGAAAATATTTATTAAACATAGCAAACGAACCAATAGATGTGAGTAAAGAAGCAGCTGCCACACTATAAATTTTGGAGGGAAATATGAAGACATTTTTAATTACTGGAGGGGCTGGTTTTATTGGCTCTAATTTCGTAATGCATATATTGAAAGAGTACTTGGATGCAGTTATTATTAATCTTGATAAGCTCACATATGCCGGCAATATTAATAACCTTAAAAGTGTTATGAGCAACAAAAACCATATTTTTATCCAAGGAGATATTTGTGATAAAGATTTTGTAGAAAATTTATTTTCAAAATATGATATAGACTATGTTGTTAATTTTGCTGCAGAATCCCACGTGGACAGAAGCATAATAGATCCAGAAACTTTTGTTAAGACAAATGTACTGGGAACTCTTACCTTATTAAATGCATCCAAAAATTCATGGGAAAAGGAATCTGGATTCAAAGAAGGTAAAAAATTTGTGCAAATATCAACAGATGAGGTATATGGATCCCTTGGACCATCAGGCTTATTTAAAGAAACTACTCCCTTAGATCCACATAGCCCATACTCTGCCAGTAAGGCTGCGGGAGATATGATTGTTAAGTCATATTTCGATACATATGGAATGCCGGTGAATATTACAAGGTGTTCAAATAATTATGGCCCATTTCAGTTTCCCGAAAAACTAATTCCATTAGTCATAAATAACTGCCTCAAAATGGAAAATATTCCTATTTACGGAGATGGTTTAAATGTAAGAGACTGGCTCTATGTTATAGATCACTGCAGGGCCATTGAACTAATCATAAAATCTGGAAAAGTAGGACAAGTATATAATATTGGAGGTAATAATGAAAAAACCAATATTGATATAGTTAGTACAATTATTAAAAATTTAAATACAATTGACAAAAGAATTTCTGATAAATTGATTACTTATGTTTCAGATAGAAAAGGCCATGATAAGAGATACGGAATAGATGCAGGGAGATTAAAAGATGAACTAGGCTGGTTCCCGGAAACTGATTTTGAAGAAGGAATCAAAAAAACAATAAAATGGTACCTTGATAATATAAATTGGATGGAAAATATAACTAAAGGCGAATATAGAGATTACTATAAATTAATGTATGAATCATAGGGGTATAATATGCGAATATTGTTAGTAAATAAATTCCACTATCTTAAGGGTGGAAGTGAAACCTACTATTTTAGTTTAAAGGAATTATTGGAAGAACACGGGCATGAAGTTATAGAATTTTCAATGAATGATTTAAAAAATTTACCAAGTAAGTATTCTGATTACTTTATTGATAATATTGATTATAATAAAAAACAATCTTTAATCACCAAAGCTTCATTGGCAATTAAGCTGGTATATTCTTTTGAAGCAAAAAATAAAATTGAAAAATTAATCAAGGACTACAAGCCGGATATTGCCCATCTTCATATATTTCAGCACCAAATGACACCATCAATACTAGGGGTCTTAAAAAAACATAAGATTCCTATAGTTTATACAGCCCATGATTTCAAAATGATATGTCCAAACTACAAAATGATGCTTCCTTCCGGAGAAATTTGTGAGGCCTGTATTGGTGAAAAATATTATAATTGTTTAAAAAACAAGTGTGTAAAGGGGTCTTTAAGCAATAGTCTTGTAGATATGATTGAGGCATATGTTCACAAGTTTTTAAAAAGTTATGACATGATAGATGCAGTAGTTACTCCAAGCGATTTCTATAGAAAGAAGTTTGTTGAATTTGGAGTAAATAAAGAGAAGTTGTTTTATATACCTAATTTTCTTGATATCAGTAAATTTGAAACTCAAAGCAGTCATGAAGATTATTTTGTATATTTTGGAAGACTCTCCGAGGAAAAAGGGGTCCAGATATTAATAAAGGCAATGGAAAATGTTGAAGGTAAGCTTAAAATAATCGGTACAGGACCATTAGAAAACCAGTTAAGGGAATACACAAAATTGAACAACTTAAATAATAAGGTTGAATTTATGGGTTATAGAACTGGAGCGGGGTTGAAGGATATTCTAAAGAAAGCAATGTTTGTTGTGGTCCCTTCAACTTGGTATGAAAATGCACCATACTCTATTTTAGAAGCAATGGCAGCCGGAAAGCCTGTTATTGGGTCAGATATTGGCGGCATTCCTGAGCTCGTTAAAAATAATAAAACCGGCTTAATATTTGAATCAGGTAATTATAAAGAACTAAATGAAAAAATTAGTTTCTTAATTCAAAAACCTGAGTTATTAAATTTATATGGTAAAAATGCAAGAAACTCCATAGAGTCGGACTACAACAAAGAGAGTCATTATTTTACCTTAATAAACATTTATAATAAGTTGATTGGCGGTAGGTAAAATGTTCATTACACAAGACAGGAAATTAAGCATATTTATTGGCTCAGCTATTTTATTATTGGTGAGTGCAAGTATCCTTACTAATAAACAAATATTGCTTTTAATGTTAATTTTAGGTGTTCTTATATTGTTTATACTGGTAAATAATCCTGTAAATCTAATTTATGCCCAGGTATTCTATAATTTTGCCGTAAAATTTGCTATTGAGTCACTAGGTGTTCCATCTGCTGCAAATTATCTTACTGATGTACTTACAATACTTATAATTTTTGCTGCAATAAAAAAATTAATCCGGGAAAAGGGCAACCATAATTTAAAGCTTCCCTTAGCTATAGTATTAATTTTTTTTGTTACCACAATTTTTGGACTTATAATTAATAATCAATCTATATTCCTTTATACATGGGGAATAAGAAATAATTTCAGATTTTATGGCTTTTTCTTTGGCTGTGCTGTTCTTATGAAAAAAAAGGACATAGATTTTATTTTAAAAGCAATAATATATTTAGCTTTTATCAATGTTATAGTCTGTATTTACCAATATAATATTCTTCATTACAGTGGTGATAATCTTGGTGGCATATTTGGCACAAATGTAGGAGTAAATATATATCTTAACACGTTTATGTGCATTACAACCGTAATAAGCATAGTTCAGTTTATGTACAAAAAAACATCTGCTGTTATTTCGTTGCTTACTATTGTTTCCAGTGTATATATATCGGCAGTTGGAGAAATAAAAGTATTTTATATTGAGCTGATTGTTATAATTTTATGCTTTGTTTTATTTTCCAAGCCAAATAAGAAAACTATACTGGTACTTATATGCAGTGCTTTTGGAGTGTATTCTGGAATTCAATTATTTTATAGTATATTTCCAAACTGGCAGAATTTTTTCAGTCTTGAAAAAATTATATCTACCGGGCAGTACTATGCATCTCCAACTGATTTAGGAAGATTTTCTGCAACTAGCAGGGTAACAGATATGTTTTTAAAAGGTGATTTGTCCAGCCTGTTGTTCGGACTTGGCCTTGGAAGTGCTGAAACATCGCAAATATCAATGTTTAGCAGCCAGTTTTACAGCGATTATGGGGATGTTCTTCACTACACTTGGTTATCCCAGGCATTTCTTTTGATTGAAACTGGATGGGTGGGTTTAGTATGTGTATTTTCATTTTTCATCTCTGTGGCTTACTCATGTATTAAAATTAGAATAAAAAAACCGATGTATATGGATTATTGTTTGATAACCCAGATTTTGGCGGTAATAAGCTGCCTGCTCCTGATTTATAATAGTACACTGCGTACAGAGGCTGGGTATTTTATATATTTCATGATTTCTATTCCATTTGTGTTATATAATAATGAAAGCGTAAGTGGCATATCGAAGGTGGGGATTGGTAATGACAAAAATTAGTATAATAGTACCTGTATATAATGTAGAAAAATATCTTCCACGTTGTATGGAAAGTCTGCTGAACCAAACATTAAAGGATATTGAAATTATTATGGTAGATGACGGTTCCAAAGATGGAAGCGGAGTTTTATGTGACCAGTATGCCTTAACAGATTCCAGGGTAAAAGTAATACACAAAAAAAATGGAGGCTTGGGTTATGCTCGAAACAGCGGAATTGAAGTTGCCAAGGGGGAATTTTTAGCTTTTGCTGATTCTGATGATTATGTTTCCTTAGAAATGTATGATAGACTTTATAATTCTGCAATAAATAGCAATGCAGACACGTGTATATGTGGTTCCAACAGGGTTTACTCAAATGGTACAATCGGGGTTTTTGAAAATCCTGTTGAAAAAGGCAGATATGTTAAAGATAAGATAATGGATTCAATTTTAATAAACTTAATTGGTGCCCCTCCTGATTACCCATATGACGATTATATAGGCATGCCGGTATGGAAAGGCATTTATTCAAGAAAGATTATTGACAGCAGTGTTTTAAGGTTCCATTCAGAAAGAGAGTTCATATCAGAAGATATTATTTTTCAAATGGATTATTACAAATGTGCAGAATCTGTGGCAGTAATTCCTGATGCATTGTATTTTCATTGTGAAAATGAATTTTCATTAACAACATCATATAAACCTGATAGGTTTAAAAGGTATATTGACTTGTACCTTGAACTTGTTAAAAGAGCATGTGATATGGGAATCTATGAAAATGCACGACTGAGGATAGAAAGAACATTTATTGCTGCTTCGAGAATTTGCATAATACAAGAAGGAGCAAACTCAAATAATATTGGCAAATTAAAAGTGTTGGAAAACATAAACTCAATCTGCTGTGATCCAATACTTCAAAATGTACTAAACAATTATCCTATTTTTAAACTCCCAGTAAAACAAAGAATCTTCAGTATTTTCACCAAGTACAGGAAAAGCAAGATATTATTATTACTCGTTAGATTAAATTCAAACAATTAATGGAGGGTTAAAAATGCAGCCCGATATAAGCATAATAGTACCGGTATATAATAGTGAAATTTATTTAAAAATGATGATGGAATCTATCTTGGCGCAAACATTAAAAAATATAGAGGTTATACTGGTAGATGACGGTTCCACGGATGGAAGCAGGGGTATTCTAGAGGCATACAAACAAAGGGATTCCAGAATAATTGTACTTTGCGAGGAAAACAAAGGGGTAAGTGCAGCTAGGAATGCAGGTATTGCAGCAGCCAATGGTATTTATATTGGTTTCGTTGATTCAGATGACTGGATTGAGAAGGATATGTATGAAACAATGTTGAAGGAAGGCCACCGTAATAATAGCGATGTGGTTATCTGCGATTTTTATAGTAATGTGTATAATGGTGAAACTATAAAGAATTTTGATAAAAATAAGGGCAGTCTGGTTTTGGATCGTACTGAAATAATAAGTGAAATATGTTCTGAACTGTTAATTGAAGGTTTTTTTACATCAGTATGTAATAAAATTTATAGTAAATCCATGATACTAAAAAATGATATAAGTTTTAAATCTGAAGTTAAATTGCGTGAGGATTTTTTCTTTAACATGGATATATTTAATGCAGCACAGCTTGTAACATATATACCAAGGAACTTATATAATTATAGAAATAATGAAGAAGGTGCATGTAAAGGATACTATAAAGATGCCTTTGAAAACTCTGTTAAAATATTTGAGTATAAATTGAAGTACTATGAAATATGGAATATAAAATCAGATAAGATTAAGTCAGTAATGATCTTAGATTTTATGCTGGCTGTTAGATGCTGCATAAATAATATTTTTGATTTGCGAAACAAAGATAAATTTTTTCAAAAAACTAATTATGTTTATTATATGTTGAATGATCCTCTTGTTATAAGTACTTATTCTAAATATAAAGCTCTGGAATTGGAGAAAACACAAGGTAAATTTGAAAGGTGGGCAAGTAATAGAATAGGCCATAAATCCATATTGATTTTATCTTTGTTTTATCATTATTCTAATAAAATTCCAGGCAGTTATAAAAATAAAGTTAAAAAGCTTTTAAAACTTTGACAAAGCTTTTTTAACCATAAATATTATTTAGTTTAAATTTTTATTAAAAACCTATTAAAAACATATTGACATGCAACAATATTAGTGGTATATTTAATTTAATTAAAAATAAATATTAAAATTACTAAACATTAATTGCTTTCGAGCGACAAATGGCAAACTATATGAAAATATAGGGCGCAAAGCTATAGGACCTAAGTACTGATGAAGTATATGGTAGCCAGTTACCGAAAAGGAAGTTTTTGCGTGTTTGAGTTAATTAACTAGTATAACTTTCGAGCGATAAGCGGCAAACTATATGAAAATATAGGGCGCAAAGCTAAAGGGCCTAAGTACTGAAAAGTATATGGCAGCCAGTTACCGAAAAGAAAGTTTTACACTTCAGCTCTAGTTATATTAATTTAATTCCCCAAACAACGGCAACAAACTTTAAAAGAACAATTTGTTACTAAAGTTTAAGGGGGAATTTTGAATGAAAAAGAATAAGCAGTCTAGAGTAATATCAGTACTATCTGCACTAGCAATTACAGTAACACTATCCTCATATAATGTTGATGCGGCGGCTAGAAAGACAACAACTAAGCCTACAACAACAACTACTATAACAACTACACCAACCACAACAACTACACCAACCACAACAACCTCAACAGTAGTTGACATGAGTAAAAGTTATGGTCTTGTTGCAGGACAGAAGTTATATTATAACAGTGCTACAAATAGAAATTATAATGACAGTGCATTTACTAAGACACCACAGAAAATAGCAGCAATTTTGAACAACGCATTTTTAGACAACAAAGGCAAAGGAATGACAATATATGTTCCAGCTGGTGAATATCTTTTAGATCAGAGAATAATACTTCAGGATGGAATTACTTTAGCAGGTGTTGCTGGACAGACAAAGTTCATAATAGATGATAGTTTTGCAGTAGTTGGCGACGATTGCATAATTTCAAATGAAGCTGGTGCAAAAATAACTATAAAAAATATATATGTTGAATATAAAGGCTATAAGACTCCAGCATTTAGCGATTACTCTGTAAACCCTGCCGGAATAGAAGGCATAATGGTTAAAATCAGAAATACAACAAAAGCTACTATTCAAGACAGCAGTTTTGTAGTAAAGAATAACGGTGTTAAAACAAAAATAACTCCAGTATGGTTTAGAGAAGGATACAGCAATGTTGACATACATGGGTGCTACATTGAAAATACAAGCGGTGAACTTGCTGGCGGATGTCTATGGTTCATGAATAACAGCGGTCAGGTTGGAGATACAGTAGCTGCATATAACAATACAATGGTTAAAAATGGCCAGGATGAAGCGATAGCTATCTGGGGATCTGGTGGAGTACATCAGAATTACAATATATACAATAATACAATAAACTTTACACCAGGAACTTTAAACACAACTTGCGACAAGTTAATAGCAATCAACGGAAGTTCATCAACAGTAACTTATAACAATATTAAAATTTCAGGAAATACAATAAATATAACTGGAAATGTAAAAAGAATATTCTTAAATGATGTAGCTCAAAGCAAATTTACTAATGTGGTATTTGACAATAACACAATTACTGAAACAACTGGAGACCCTACAGGCAATTTGTTACAATCAGTATATGAAACATGGACCACAAGAATAGGAACAGAAACAAATGACACAATGTTTGCAAGGGATGGCATATCATTTACTAATAATAAATATACAAACAGCAGTACTTCAGGAAGAAGATGTTTAGTATCTTCAGTGAACTCTCTTATGAAGTTAAGCGGAAATATAATAAATGCGCCTTTTGTATACTGCCAGATATTTGGTGCTGATGCAAATTCAAAAATAGTATCATCAGGAAATGATTACAACTATACTGGAACAGGAAAATGCGACTTTGCATGGGTATCAGGAACAAATACTACAGCAATTTGCACTAGTGACAAAATAAGTTTAGGCGGAACTTCAAGAACTAGCAGCAAAATTACTTTTACTAGCTGCACATTTAAATAAAAATTAAGGACTAAATAGTCCTTTCTTTTTTTATACAAATAATATGAAACATGTTATTTGACACAACAAATACCTACTGTGAATTATTGTCAACTTTTAAGTTTGATGGTAAAATGGTATAAAAGCTTGTTTAAGGAGGGGAATTGGGTGCCGCATAATAATATAGAAAACATTGTCCTTATAGACAGCAGTCAGGAAGAAGGCAAAGATTTTAGACAAGCTCTCCAGGATGTGACCGGATTAAATTGGCAGGTAGTTGATTATAGAAGCAATGAGGGAAGGGTTAGAAAAAGTGCCAACATTTTAAGATACCTTAAATATTTTCTCTTTCCCTTGAAAATATTCTTTAAGAGAAATGAAATTAAGAACATAGTTGCCTGGCAGCAGTTTTATGGTCTTAATTTTGCTTTTTATTGCAGACTATTTAAAGTAAAGAAAATTAATAAGATTACTGTAATGACTTTTATATATAAGAAAAAAAGCGGTATTGTTGGACTAATATATCATAAATATATGACCTATATTGTTAAAAGTGGTTATATTGACTTGTTCACTTGCACTTCGGATACAGAAAGGGAACTTTACAGTAAAATGTTTGACCTTAATATAAATAAATTTGCTTTTGTTCCGTGGGGTGGAGTGATAAATCATTCACAAGAAGCTCAAATAGATGAGACCTTAGCTAAACAGCAATTTTTATTTTCACCTGGGAGAAGCAACAGGGATTGGGATTTTCTTATTAATAGTTTAAAGGGATCGGAGTACAATCTAAAGATAGCTTGTGATGAGCTTGAGCCAAAGATAATTGACAATATTGAGATATATAATAACATACATGAGGATAAAATGTGGAAATACATGAAAAACTGCTTTTGCATTTTGATCTCTATAAAGGATACAAGTGTATCAGCAGGTCAAACTGTTCTTGTACAAGCTATGCAGTTTAAAAAGCCCATGATTATAACAAAGTCGGAAGGACTCACAAAGGATTATATAATAAATGGGTACAATGGATTAATAATTGAAAAGGATAAGGATGAATTGTTAAAAGCTATAGCAATGCTGCGCAATTGTCCTGAACTATATAAAAAAATAACAGAGAATGCATATAATGATTATCTTGAGAAGTATTCAATATACCAATTAGGCAGGAATGTGGGAAATGCTATATTGGGGTTTACAGGAAACATGAGGTAATTTAAAATAATAATTAACAGAAATTTATTATTGATTTCTAAAGGAGGCATTTATGGGAAAGAGAACTTTATTTGGATCAATTATTATAACGTATAGATGCAATGCTCACTGTAATATGTGTGACTGCTTTAAGTATCCTACAAAACCAGAAGAGGAAATTGACATTGAAACTTTGAAAAAGCTGCCTGAGATGAAGTTTACCAATATAACAGGGGGGGAACCTTTTATTAGGAAGGATATACATGAAATAGTACGTGAGTTATACAAAAAAACAGATAGGATAGTTATTTCAACAAATGGTTATTTTACAGATCGAATTTTAAAATTATGTGAAGAGTTCCCTCAGGTTGGAATACGCATAAGTATAGAAGGTCTACAGGAAACAAATGATGCAATAAGAGGCATACCAGATGGCTTTAGCAGGGGCTATGGTACCTTGAAAAAGCTTGTGGAAATGGGGCACAAGGATGTTGGGTTTGGAATGACTGTACAAGATTTAAATTGTAAAGATTTGGTACCTTTGTATAAAATATCAGATGAACTAGGCATGGAATTTGCTACAGCGACTTTACATAATTCTTTTTATTTTAGAAAAACTACAAATAAAATTGAGGATAAATATAAAGTTGCAAAAGAATTTGAAAATTTAATTAATGAATTGTTAAAGTCCAAGTCACCTAAAAAATGGGCTAGGGCCTACTTTAATCATGGACTTATTAATTATATATATGGACAACCTAGACTGCTTCCTTGTGAAATGGGGAGTGATGCGTTTTTCTTAGATCCCTTTGGAGATGTTCTCCCATGCAACGGTATGACAGAAAAAGAGTCAATGGGAAATCTGCATGAAAAAAGCTGGGAGGAAATATGGAATTCAGAGCAGGCTGATAATGTAAGGAGAAGTGTAAAAAACTGCAAAAAGAATTGCTGGATGATAGGAAGTGTTTCTCCTGCAATGAAAAGAAGAATTTGGGTTCCTGGCTGGTGGGTGCTGATGCATAAGTTGAAAGGTAATAAATATTCCTTATCAGAAAATAAGTTTATGAATGTATGAGTGAAGTAAAAATGAAGATTGCAATGATAGGACACAAAAGGATTCCTTCAAGAGAAGGGGGTGTTGAGGTAGTTGTAGAGAAGCTTTCTCTCCGAATGGTTAATCTTGGACACCGGGTAGATGTATATAACCGTCTTGGGCACCATGTTTCAGGGGAAGAAAATGATCTGAAAAGATCTAAAAATTATAATGGAATAAGAATTATTACCATACCTACATTTCAGAACAAGCAGCTTAATGCATTGGTATATTCGTTCTTAGCTGCCATAAGGGCAACGTTTGGCAAATATGATGTTATACATTTTCATGCTTCAGGACCCTGCGCAATGTTATGGATACCTAAGTTATTTGGAATTCGCACTGTTGCAACCCTTCATGGAATAGACAGTACCAGGGCTAAATGGGGGGGATTTGCCTCCAGGTATTTGAGGTTTGGTGAAAAAGTAGCTTCTAAATATGCAGATGAGCTAATTGTGCTTTCTCAAAACAATAAAGAATATATTCTAAAAACATATGGACGTAAAGCGGTTTTTATTCCAAATGGAATAGATATATCGGAAAATCGTGAAGCGGATATAATAAAAAACAAATATAATCTAGATAAGAATGAATATATTTTGTTTTTAGGGAGGCTTGTTCCTGAAAAAGGGGTACATTATTTAATTGATGCCTATAAAAAAGTGAGTACCAATAAGAAGTTGGTAATTTCAGGAGGGGTATCCCATTCTGACAGCTATTTAAATGAATTGAAACTATTGTCCGAGGATGATGATAGAATAATATTTACAGGTTTTGTTCAAGGTGCTGAATTGGAGGAACTCTTTAGTAATCCTTTAATATACGTACTTCCAAGCGATGTGGAGGGTATGCCTGTGTCTTTACTTGAAGCGATGAGCTTTGGAAACTGCTGTTTGGTAAGTGATATACCTGAAAATATTGAAGTGGTGGAAGATAAAGGGGTTAGTTTTAAAAAAGGGGATGTTTCGGACCTTAAGTTAAAGCTTGAACTGCTTCTTGAAAAGGAGCAGCTGGTAGAAGAATATAAAAAGAATGCTGCAAATTATATATTAAATAAGTATAATTGGGATGTAATTGTAGACAAGACTCTCAAACTATATAAAAATCTATAATTGCTTGGTAAATAATTATGAGAACTAAAAATTCTATAAAAAATGTTATGGTTGCTTTAATAGGGCAGCTGGTAAATGTTTTATCTGCCTTCGTCTGCAGAACTGTATTCATATATGTTCTAGGGGCAGAGTATCTAGGTGTTAATGGGCTTTTTTCGAATATATTATCTATGCTGTCATTAGCTGAATTAGGAGTAGGCAGTGCTATAATCTATAACATGTATGGGGTTTTGGCTGTGAGAGATGAAGAAAAATTGAAATCTCTTACTGCATTTTATGCAAAGGCTTATAAAGTAATTGCCTTGGTAGTGGCTCTATGTGGAATTGGATTAATGCCTTTTCTTGGAACAATAATTGGTGACACGCCGAATATAGCTAATATTAAGAGTATATATCTTTTATTCTTATTAAATTCAGTAATAAGTTATTTTTTTTCATATAAGGCCTCCATTCTTATGGCGGACCAGAAAAACTATATTGTGGTTATAAGACAGCAGGCTTTTAAAATCATACAGACAGTTATTCAGATTTTTATTCTTTTTGCATCAAAATCATATATTTTATATCTGGTGGTTCAAATAGTATGCGGACTTGCCTCAAATATTATCATATCCATTAAGGCTAATTCCATATACCCTTATCTTAAGGAAAAAGATATAAAACCCTTGGATTTGAATGAGAAAAAAAATATTTATAAATATGTAAGAGCAGCAATGTATCACAAAATAGGTGATGTGGTGGTTAATAGTACGGATAATATCCTGATTTCACATTATGTTGGGGTTTTCTGGGTGGGATTATATTCGAATTATATCTTGATACTGCAGATGCTTAACGCTTTTATTAGTCAGGTATTTAAGGCTATAACGGGAAGTGTTGGAAATTTAAATGCATTAGAATCCAAAGAAAAGTCATACGAGGTTTATAACAAAATATTTTTTCTAAATTTTTGGATATATGGATTTTGTTCGGTTTGTTTATGGAATCTATTTAACCCATTTATTATGATGTGGCTTGGAACACGGTATTTACTGGATGCTAGGATAGTATTGCTCATTGTTATTAATTTTTTTATAGCTGGAATGAGACAATGTAATTTAACTTATAGTGATACTCTTGGGTTGTTTTGGAATGACAGATATAAGCCTTTGTTCGAATCGATAATCAATCTTGTTGTTTCTATTATACTATTACAAAAAATTGGTATGGTGGGAGTGCTTCTTGGGACTTTAATTAGTACACTTACCACATCCTTTTGGATAGAACCCTTTGTGTTATTTAAATATGGATTTGAAAAAAAGACATGGGTTTATTTCAGGTTATATTCTAAATATGTTATTGTTACTTTAAGTGCAGGTGTTTTAACAGCTTTTGCTTGCTATCATATAAGCGGGTATTCTTTAAGTGCATTCCTGCTTAGATTGTTAATCAGTGTATTTCTCACAAACATTGTATTTTATGCTTATACCCGCAATATGGTCGAGTATAAAAGTTATATTGAACTTTTTAAGGGTTCTATTAAGGAAAGGTTTTAGGAGATGCATGTTAATGAGAGTTATTAATAATATTAAATTTATTTTATTTAATAAATTATATTTTCAATTAATTAGAAGAATCAGTACAAAACGACCTGAATTAATTTCAGGGGATCTGAACAATATTTTAATTATTGCACCACACGAAGATGATGATGTAATAGGTTGTGGTGGATTGTTGGCAAAGAATAGAGGTAAAATAATAAAAGTTGTATTTATTACAGATGGAAGATACGGAAGTGATGCAATTAGTGCAGAAGAACTTGTAGGAGTAAGAAAATCGGAGGCGATACATGCATTAAACTATTTAGGTATTAATGATATTGATTTTCTTGGTGTAGAGGACCGCAGTGCAGATAAAAATATTGAATTAATTTCTGACAAGCTTGGTAATCTGGAACAATATGAAAATATTTTTATACCTAATATTTTAGATGCTCATGTAGATCACAAAGCAACAGCCTTTGCTGTATACTGTGCTTTAAAAAAATATAGGAATGCTAATTCAGCTATTTGGATGTATGAGATATGGAGTCCGTTGAATCCTAATGTTATTATTGATATATCAAATTTCGTGGAGATTAAAAAAAAGGCAATAAATATGCATGAGTCCCAAAAACAGTGTTATGATTATGCTGAAAAAATTATTGGGCTTAATTCATACAGGGCAATTTCTGTTCCTGCTAAGGATAATGTACAATATTGTGAAGCGTATTACAGATGCAGCTTCAATGAGTTTCGGTGCTTTCTTAAGTTATAATTATTTTAGGTGGGTGATGTTGTGAGCAAGAAGAAAATAGTGATATCCAGTTTAATGGTTTTATTGGCGGTTGTTGTAGTATTAGTAGTATATTTTAATTCGCAGCTTAATAAAGTGAAGAAGGTTCAACTTCCGAAGGTTGATTCAGAATTGAATATCAGTGATAATGCGGCTAAGGAGGATAATGACATAATTAACATAGCACTTTTTGGTCTTGATAGAAGGGCTAAGGATGAGACATCACGATCGGATGCATTACTTGTATTAACTTTGGACAAATTACACAAGGAGGTAAAGGTATCCTCTATTATGAGAGATTCTTATGTGGATGTTTCTGGGTATGGAAATACGAAGATTACTCATGCGTATGCATACGGAGGTCCAACTCTTGCAATAAAAACTTTAAATGAAAACTTTGATTTAAACATTAGGGACTATGCTTCGGTGGATTTTTTTGGACTTGAAAAAATTATAGACAGTGTGGGGGGGATAGAAATAAACATAACCTCTGAAGAATTGAAATACATAAATTTTTATATTGATGAAACCTCTACTCTTGAAAATGAAAAGGCACCCCTTATAACAAGTACTGGGGTGCAGAATTTGAATGGGAGACAGGCTGTGGCGTATTCAAGGATAAGATATACAGCGGGAGGGGATTATGAAAGAACTGAACGACAAAGAACGGTTCTTGCGGAGTTGTTTAAAAAAATAAAAGCAGCTGGTGCAGCTAATGTTCCAAAGGAAGTTTTAGAATTGCTTCCTTATACTGAGACTAGTTTGTCAAATGCTGATATTGTAAAGTATGGTACTTCGATTTTTTCCATGGGTATTAATAATATTGAACAGCAAAGATTCCCTGAGGATGGGTTTTGCGAGGGAAAAACCATAAATGGTGTTTGGTATCTTGTATTTGATTTGGAGGCTACAAAAAAACAGATGCATAATTTTATATTTGATAAATAGAGATTGTTTAAGCACCTCATTGAGGTGCTTTTTTATATAAAAAAAATCCTTTAATACATATTGTAATAAAGGATTAGATTAACCTTAATTTTTCTATATTTATAAGCACCATTTTAGTGAGTCATCCCTAGGTGACCGCCCTTTGGACGATTGTTATAGTTGAATGCAGGGTAAGCTTCGTGGGGTGTTTTGCAAACTGATTCTTCTATTCTTCTTCTCTTTGAAGCAGCTTTACATAAAGCTAAAGTTAATATTATTGATGGAGTCATAAATATTATCATAAAAGTTATTATTTTCATCATCATAATCACCTTCGTTATATATATTTTTAATTTAAATTAAAATTCAAATTAAATTATTATTTAATTATATTATACATGATTTACAGAAAATATCAATAGAAAAGTTAATAAGATTAAAAAAATAATTAACGTTTTTTTAATTTAGTTGTTTTGTAGAGATAACTTATATAGAATGTGCTATAATATACTTAATTATTAGGAATGGAGAGGTTTAATGAGTTCTGTAGATTATAAAGATGTGGTTTTGAATATTTTAAATCACCCTGAAGTTAAATCCATGGAAAATTATATACAGCATAGTAATATATCCTGCCTGGATCACTGTATAAGCGTATCTTATTATAGTTATTCCATATGCAGGGTTCTAGGATTTGACTATAAAGCTGCCGCCAGAGGAGGACTGCTTCATGACTTTTTTCAGTATGACTGGCATATACCAAGTTCGGAGCATAATTTTCATGGGTTCACACATCCTAAAACTGCGTTGAATAATTCGAAAAAGTATTTTCTGCTGAATGAAGTTGAGCAGGACATCATATCTAAACACATGTGGCCTTTAACAATAAAGATTCCAAAATACAAGGAAGCCATGGTGGTTTGCTTTGTTGATAAATTTTGTGCAATTATGGAAATAATCGGTTTGTACAAGAGAGATAAGTTTTATAATATTTTAAATCACTAAATTATGACTTAATTCATATTCTGCAGTATATATAATTTTCGGGAGGCAAATAATGTACTGCTATACTTATGTTAATCAATATAACTGTGTTTTTAATGAAATTCAGTTGTGGAGTCATATTTCAAGTGATCATCCTATATTTTTTAAAACTGTGGCATCCCTGTCAAAAATAGAGCTGCCAGAAGCAGTGGAAGATAAACTGTTAAATATTCATAATGGTTTTATGAAAATATACAAGCAGTCAATTTATATGAAAAAGAATCATTTATCTTCAGGGGTAAAAAATCTATTAAAGGAATTTATTAATCTCGATACTTATGTTTTAAGCTTTTATCCTCAGCTTATTGAGTATGGCAAGGGGAATGATGCCTGGAGTGAACTTGTTAATCACATTATTTCAGAACAGAAATTTATGTATGAGCTTATTTGTGATTTAATTAAGCAGATATGAAAGAAGGCTGGATTTACATCCAGCCTTAAATTTTATGGTTTTATTACAGTCATGCCGCCCATATATGGCTGCAATGCCTTTGGTATATTAATTGATCCATCTTCATTTAAGTTGTTCTCAAGGAATGCAATAAGCATTCTTGGAGGTGCAACTACTGTGTTATTAAGAGTATGAGCGAAATATTTTCCATCTTCTCCATTTACACGGATTTTTAATCTTCTTGCCTGAGCATCTCCCAAGTTTGAACAGCTTCCTACTTCGAAGTATTTTTTCTGTCTTGGTGACCAAGCTTCAACGTCTACAGATTTAACTTTTAAGTCTGCCAGGTCCCCTGAGCAGCATTCTAAAGTTCTAACAGGAATATCTAGTGTTCTGAAGAAATCTACTGTATTCTGCCAAAGTTTATCATACCACATCATGCTGTCTTCAGGTTTGCATACAACTATCATTTCCTGTTTTTCAAACTGATGAATTCTGTAAACTCCTCTTTCTTCTATTCCGTGAGCGCCTTTTTCTTTTCTAAAGCAAGGTGAGTAGCTTGTTAAGGTTTGGGGAAGTGTATCTTCTGCAAGTATAGTATCAATAAATTTACCTATCATTGAATGTTCACTTGTTCCTATAAGATATAGATCCTCACCTTCGATTTTATACATCATGGCATCCATTTCGGCAAAGCTCATAACACCTGTTACTACTTCACTTCTGATCATAAATGGAGGAATACAGTAAGTAAAGCCTCTATCTATCATGAAATCTCTTGCATAAGAAATGATTGATGAATGAAGTCTTGCTATATCTCCCATTAGGTAATAGAAGCCGCTTCCAGCAACCTTTCTAGCACTGTCAAGGTCTATACCTTTAAGTTTTTCCATAATATCAGTGTGGTATGGAACTTCGAAAGCAGGTACCAAAGGTTCTCCAAAACGTTCAACTTCAACATTTTCACTGTCGTCTTTTCCTATTGGAACACTGTCATCTATTATGTTTGGAATTGTCATCATAATTTTTTTGATTTTTTCATTAAGTTCTGCTTCTTTTGCTTCAAGTTCAGCTAATCTTTCTGAATCTGCAGTTACCTGCTTTTTCATTTCTTCTGCTTCTGCGGTTTTGCCTTGAGCCATTAAGGTACCGATTTCCTTTGAAATTTTGTTTCTGTCAGCTCTAAGGGAATCAGCTTCCTGCTTTGCATTTCTAAGTTCAACATCAAGCTGGATTACTTCATCAACCAAGCCCACCTTGCTGTGCTGAAACTTCTTTTCCATATTCTTTTTAGTGATTTCAGGGTTTTCTCTTACAAATTTTAAATCTAACATAATATACCTCCCAATAATATAATATAATAAAAAAAATCCTTCATCCCATACTTAATGTATACATGGGACGGAAGGATCCGCGTTGCCACCCAAATTGCAGATATAAATACCTGCCTCTCGACAAAAGTAGTATAAAGGCTACCGGCCTTTGGTTCATCACCAACAGCTCCAAAAGTGGAAAGATTTAACCTTTCACCGATTCACACCAACCATCGGCTCTCTTGAGAAATTAATAAATCGTATCTTTTATCAACGCTGTAACTAAGATATAGTAATATCATTATAAATGTGTTTATTAGGATTTGCAAGTAAAAACTTAGTATATGTTTAAAATATTTACAACATATATATTATTTGTCCTAATTTTATGGTAAATTGGAATTAATAAGAGAATTTGTTGAAAAGAGGTGAGGACAATGAAAATTCTTGTAACCATTACTTTTTTCATAATGATTGCCTCCAATCTGCTTGGGGGTATTTTACCTATTAATGGTGTAAGT
Source organism: Solirubrobacterales bacterium (assembly GCA_050261915.1). Lineage (GTDB taxonomy): Bacteria > Bacillota > Clostridia > Clostridiales > Clostridiaceae > UBA699. The sequence goes on along the minus strand of JBLNDT010000019.1, from coordinate 36,399 downwards.
ACTTCTAGGGTGTCTGAATTATACCCAAATCTATTTACACCTTCAGGGGTTACCTTTTCGATTTGGGGTGTAATATATCTTCTTTTAGGGCTATACACAATATACCAATTAAGAAACACAAATTCCTCAAATAAAAATTTCCTCGATGAAGTAGGAATTTGTTTTTCAATCTCTTCAGTGGCAAATGCAGCTTGGATAATTTCCTGGCATTACAATTTAATCTCTGTTTCAATGATACTTATGCTGGTGATTCTTGCCTGCCTTATATTGATTGCTCAGATATTAAACAAAAAAAATCTGTCTAAAAAGGAAAGGCTATTTATTAAACTGCCTTTTGGTGTTTATTTTGGATGGATTACTGTGGCAGCAATAGCAAATGCAATTGTGCTTATTGTTAGTATTGGTTTTGAAAATGTTGCCATGGGAGTTTGGTTTACTGTGGCGGTTTTATTTGCAGGGGCTGTAATTGGGATTGGTGTAATGTTTAAATATAGTAATATTGCATACGGCGTGGTGCTCATTTGGGCATATTCAGGAATTCTTTTAAGGCATGTTTCAGCTTCTGGATTTCAAGGAAGGTATACAGAGGTGATAGTTGCTACAATTATGTGTATTGGGTTATTTGTTTTTGATGAGATCTATATTTTTAATAAGATTAAAACATTATAATAAAAAAACTGCAGGAATAATTCCTGCAGTTTGATTTTAGAGATTAACCTCTGTATCCTCTGTTGTTCTGCTGTTTTCTAGCTTTTCTACATTCAGGACATCTAACTGGATCGTTTTCAAATCCTTTTTCTTTGTAGAAAGCCTGTTCTCCTTCAGTGAAAACAAATTCATTTCCACAGTCTTTACAAACTAAAGTTCTATCTGCCATTTTACATTCCTCCTTTTAAAAATACTAGACTTAAATCTGATAATATTCCTAAAAGGGAATGTCTCAATCATTTTAAATCCAAGCCAGCAATTTCAATTGCCAACGAGATAATAATAACACAGATAAATTATTTTAGCAAGGGTTTTTTATTAGGAATTTTATTAAAAAATTACATGAATTTAGAGGAATTAAAAAATAAGTGTAGAATTAAAGTTTAGAATAGTATTTTGAACCAATGACGTATATTAGTTGGGGTGATATCATGAAAAAAATTGTAGTAGAGTATGTAGAAAATGATGAAAAAATATATTGGATAAGTGAAAGAAAAATTTCCAATAAACATAAAGGCAGGATTTATCCGACCCAAACTTCAGATGTTGCTGACTCTAAGACTGTAGCTGTATATTATATTAATGAGCATAATGAAAAGAAACAGATAGCAAAGCTTGCATGTGTTGATTATGATCTTCTTAAACAAAAATACGAAGCTGGAGAATTCATTAATCTAAACTATACATATATTGACGATTTTTCATGGTGTGGATCAAAAAAATTTTATGAAATAGATGAGAATATTTATAGGAATATTCAAGGATTTAGTGCCTATTGTTCTTTTTGGAATGCTGAAAATTTAAGTGATAAACTGGTAAATCTGATTCAGTTAAACATTATAAGCGAGGATGTGTGTTTTGACTATTCAATATTTTATAAAACAGTTTTTAGTTTAACAAACGTTAATATTTTAAAGGGAAGCTTGTATTTTGATAATACTAAATTTATGCATGTGGATTTAAGTTTGATGGGAATAGGGTGTAATAAGAACCTTTATGATAATCCTACAATATCTATGAATTATACTGAATTCAACAATTCCACTGTGGAGTTATTCATGCTTAAGGATAATATGGATATTGATTTTATGATGTCAAGGATGACTGGAACAAAGGTAGAGATTAACAATACCAGATCTCCGGTTGGAATTATAAACATAGCAAATTCAAAGCTGGATAAATTCATTGCAAGTTATTGTAAAATAGGAGGAATAGATGCTGTAGAGTGTGAGGCTACTTCTTTGATTTTTAATGAGTGCGAGTTCAATGGGTTAAGTGAAATTGAGTTGAGGACGGATTATGAAATAGCCTTCATTACATGCCTTATTAATTCTATTCTAAAAATTCAATTGGAAGGAACACCTGACAAGATAAGCTTTGACAGCACAATTAACAATGGTAGGATTTATTTCAGAAATTTTAAAAACTTTATAGAACCAGTTATTAATAGTGTTAAGGAAAATGGAGATATAAATCAGCTTCTTATGCTTAAAGAAAACTTCCGAACTTTAGGAGAGTATGAAAACGAAGATGTTTGTTATTCACAATCTAGAAAAATGGAAAACGAGCTGAATGTTAAGAATGTTTTTAAGAAAGTCAGAAATCATTTGACATATCTAATAAGTGACTATGGAACAAAGCCACTTAGACTTTTCATATTTATTTTAACCTTAATTTTCAGTTTTTCATTTTTGTATTATATTTGTCCATTTATTATGTTTGAACATGCTGTAAATTTCATAGATTACTTTTATGTAAGCGGAATAACATTTTTTACTGTTGGTTACGGGGATATCCTTCCTCTAAATTCTATTAGTAAAATTGTAGTTTTAATCGAAGCGTTTATGGGGTTTACTTCAATGAGCTATTTTTTAATAGTTTTGTCTAGAAAAATAATAAGGTAAAAGTGATTTTGCTTAGAAGGCAGGTGAGCAGTATGCTTGGAAAGATTATTAGTTCAATTAGATATTATCTATTAATATCTGTGCAGAAGGAATATAAGGCTGAATTTTCCGACTCAATCAATAAAATTAATTTTGGAAGAGGAAAAGTTACAGCTGCTGCATTTATTTTTATGGAGATAATACAGCTAATTGCTACAATAATACTTAAGAGTGCAGAAGCCTTCAGCAAACCATATATTTACTATGAGTCCATGTATATTTTAATGATTTGTGCAATGGTTGTATTTTTACTTGTTTTTATAAAAGTAAGTAAAAATATGCCGGAATACAAAAAAGAAATTTCTGTTTTAAAAATAATTTTTCCATTGTTTATATTAAGCTGGTGTGCAGGGATATCCCTTTTGGATCAAAGGTTCTACGGCCAAATTATTGTGTATACAGTAGCATTGTTTGCTGTTTCAGTAACTCCAATTTATGAACCTATCCTATTGCTTTTAATTTATTTTGCTGTTCACATAGTATTTATCATGCTCCTGCCAAATTTTCAAACCTCCACCTTGATGCAATTTGGAATTTTTATCAACAGCGTGGGATTTATTTTGATATGCTGGGCAATATCATACATGAGATATAAAAGACATATTCATTATTTTTATGATAGCAAGACTTTGGAAAAAAATAGTGAGGAATTAAAAAGGCTGAATCAGGAATTAAAAGAAGCAAACCTGAAACTTGAAAAGCTGTCAAATACAGATGGTTTAACTGGTATATCAAACCGTTTATTATTTGATAAAACATTAAATGCAGAGTGGGGAAGGTGTCGGCGTCATTTTATGCCTTTGTCCTTAGTAATGGTTGATATCGATTATTTCAAAGCATATAACGATAGTTATGGGCATCTTGCAGGGGATGAATGCCTTAAAAAGATTGCAAAGGCAATGTCATCAAATGTGCGTCGTTCTTCAGATGTGGTTGCAAGATACGGGGGAGAAGAATTTGCAATAATACTTCCATACATGAAAAAAGATGATGCCATTGAGTTTGCCGAACAGCTAAGAATAGCTGTGGAAGCTCTTCAAATACCTCACATAAGCTCTACAATATCTGATTATATAACAATAAGCCTTGGGGTTCACACTGTGGTTCCATCCGGGTCCTCTTCCGCTGAACAGCTTATTCGATTAGCTGATAAAGCTTTGTATGAAGCCAAAATGCTAAGAAATAATATTGCGTATGCTTAGGAGATTAAATTATGGAGGATAGAGTAATTAATTGGATCCTTGAAGAAGATAATCCATCTGTAAGATATTTTACCATGGAATCTCTTCTCACTATGAATGATAAAGAAGTGAAATCTGCAAAAGAATCAATAATGAAACATGGACTGGTTCCCAAAATTCTTCAATGTCAAAACCAGGACGGATTCTTTGGAGCATCAGAAAAATTTTATACACAGAAATACAAGGGAACAGTATGGACTTTGCTGATTCTTGCAGAATTAGGTGCAGACCCTTTAGATGAACAAGTAAAAAAATCCTGCGAGTTTATACTGAATCATTCACAGGATCCGATTACAAAAGGTTTTTCATATACTCAAAGCAAAAAAAATTTTACAGGACTAACCAGCGGGGTAATTCCATGCCTAACAGGAAATATGGTTTACACCCTAATTAAACTTGGATATATTCAAGATGAAAGAGTTCAGAATGCAATTAACTGGATAGTAAAATTTCAAAGGACGGATGATGGTTTAGAAACTTCTCCAAGTGGAGGGTTTTATGAAAGATACGAGGCTTGCTTTGGAAAACACACTTGTCACATGGGAGCGGCAAAAGCATTGAAGGCGTTAGCAGCAATACCTTGTGAAAGTAGAAATAATGAAGTGAAGGAGAAAATTGGTGAGCTTGCAGAGTATTTTCTAAAGCATCACATATACAAAAAAAGCCATAACTTAAAATCTGTAGCTAAACCTGGGTGGTTAAGACCTGGGTTTCCTTTGATGTACCAAACTGATATTTTTGAAATGCTGGAAATATTTGCAGACCTTAAAATTATTGATTCAAGACTTAAGGATCCAATAAACATAGTTAAAAGCAAAAGAAATGAAGATGGAAAGTGGGTTCTCGAAACCTCAAATAATGGAAAAACAATTGTAAATATAGAAGAAAAAGGAATGCCTTCAAAATGGATTACATTAAGAGCTGTGAAAATATTAAACTTTTATGAAAATCAAACGATAATAAAGGATAGTAATAAATAAAAGGAGGCGGTTCTATGGACATCATTGGAATAAAAGGAACGGACACCTCAAGTTATCAGGCAGCTACTAACATGAAAAAAAATATAGATAATACTGAAAAAACTAAAACAGAACTAGGGATTGATACTTTTGAAAAATCTGAGGATACAGGAAGCTTAACTTATAAACCTGTAAAAAACAAACTTTCTGCTGAAGAGGTTAAGTCATTGAAGGAAGAACAGGAAAACCAGAAGGCTGAGCTTATTAAAAAGTTCATAAGTGACACTATAAAAAATCAAAACAGGTTAGTTGGAAAATCCAATAATGGAGAATCGGGAATTTCAAAAGGAAGCAGCGATCTTTTAACAAAGATTTTTGGTTCTGTGGAAAATGCTTACCCACCCCTTGCTACTAGCCCTGAAGGGGCTCAGGCTGCAATTACAGACGGGGGGGCATACTCTGTAAATGCTGTTGCGGACCGTATTATGACTATGGCTCAGTATTTTGCAGGAGATGACCCGGAAAAACTACAACAAATGAGAGATGCAGTAGAAAAAGGCTTTGCTGAAGCGGGTTACGACTTTAAAAATGCTACAGACAGCGATCTGCCTCAGATTTGTCAGGATACAATTGCAGAGGTAATGAGGAGATTCGACCAATTGCAAAACAAATAATTGCTTTAAACCGCTTGAATATAATTCAAGCGGTTTTTTAAGGAGGGATTTATAATTGGAGGAAAAGCAGAAGAAATGCCCAATTTGTGGAAATAACAACAATTGCCAGCACGGAATGGGAGGATGCTGGTGCGACAAAGTGGTATTTCCTAAGAAAGTTTTAGACATGATACCTAAAGAAAAAATCGGAAAAGCCTGTGTATGCAGAAATTGTCTAGAGAAGTATGGAAAGTAATAAAAATACATTTTTGAAAATTAAAAAAAATCATTGACTAAACCAGGGTTTTCTAGGTATAATTTTGATTGCACATATTTTAACAAATTTATATTTATAAGGGGGAATTTTAAAAATGAATAACAACAACCTAAGTCAGCCAGGAAATGTGACAGCTAGCCTAAAAGACTTGACTGCCAATCCTGCACCACTTGGATTGCTGGGTTTTGGAATGACTACTGTATTACTGAATATTCATAATGCAGGTTTTATTCCATTAAGTACTATGATATTGGCCATGGGAATATTTTACGGTGGTCTTGCTCAAGTTATAGCTGGAATTATGGAGTGGAAAAAAAATAATACCTTTGGAACCACAGCGTTCACATCCTATGGTTTCTTTTGGTTATCACTAGTAGGACTTATACTTATGCCTAAGATGGGCCTAGGAGAAGCCGCATCTGGAAAAGCAATGGCAGCATATCTCTTTATGTGGGGTTTGTTTACATTTGCAATGTTTATAGGAACTTTAAAGATCAGCAAGGCTCTTCAATTTGTATTCGGATCACTAGCAGTATTATTTTTCCTGCTTGCTGCAGGAGACTTTACTGGAGCTGCAGCTATCACAAGAATAGCAGGCTATGAAGGAATCATATGCGGATTTTCAGCATTATACACAGCTATGGCGCAGGTACTTAATGAGTTATATGGAAAAACAGTATTGCCTATAGGTAATGTAAAGAAGTAATGTTTCAGCAGATGCGATTAAAAGCATCTGCTTTTTTTTATGGAAATATATTTAAATTCGGAGTTATAATTAAAGGGTGAACTAAATTTAGGAAGAGGGGACACCTATGAATGAATTTCCAAGTAAGGGTCCGCATCATGTATGGCTGCAGCAGGCATAGTGTATCTTGCAGAGGGAACAATAAAGCAGAGTATTACTGCTGCATCAATTGCACTTCAAAATGTATTAGGGCTTGTATGTGACCCTGTAGCCGGACTTGCGGAAATACCATGTATGACAAGAAACATCATGGCAGCGACCAATGCGGTATCTTGTGCTAATATGGCTTTAGCTGGAGTTGATGAGGTAATTCCATTTGACGAAGTTATTAAATCCATGTACAGCATTGGTGAAATACTCCCTAGGGAGCTTAGGTGCACATGCCTTGGGGGACTTGCAGCCACAAAAACAGGCTGTGAGTTCAGTAATAAGCTTAAATATATAAAATATTAAGGACTGGAGGGATAGTATGCCTGCTGTAGCTGCACACTATTATTTTGGACATCAGGTTTTGAAACAACTTCCGAAAGAAATTCAAAACATAATATATACAAATATGGAGGCATTCAATTTAGGACTTCAAGGGCCAGATTTATTTTTTTTCTATAAACCATTAAAAAGCAACCCTGTAACATCATATGGGCACCATATTCACAGTATTGATGCAGATTACATCATATCAAATGCTGTTGATTCTATTAAAAAAAGCAAGGATATAATCGAATTGTCATATATCTTTGGGTATGTATGCCATTTTATACTGGACAGTAGTTTACATGGAAAAATATCTAAGATTGCTCCGGAGGATATAGAACATAAATTTTTAGAAGCTGAAATAGACAGGCAGATAATTAAACAACATTATAATGAAAAACCAGATAAATTTAAAAGATATAAACTTATAGAAATAAATATAAGCTCTTCAGAGTGGTTAAAAAATATATATAGGGAAATAAACATTGAAGATATAAAAAAATCCTTAAGAGGTTTTAGGTTTTATATGAAAATTTTATATTGCAGTTTCCATGCTAAAAAAGCAATTATTGAGTATATGGAAAAAAAGCTTAACAGGGAAGGTGAATTTTCAAGTATGATAGTGAATTCAGATAAGGATGAAAGATATTATCATTCTGGAAAGGAACTTTGTGAAGGATTTAATGAACTAGAAAATAAAGGGGTTAAAGCTATATTAAATATTAATTCTGCTTTTCTTGGAGAAGATGTACTTTCAGAAGTATTTAAGTTTAATTTCTTATAATTGAAATATATGTTATAATTTATATTATTAGGAATAAAGGAGTTAAACAATGCAGGAAAAATGTAAAATTGGAAGAAAATCGTTATATTATGCTATTGGAGTCCTGCTGGTAATTGCAATTATTGCATATGTTGTTTATATTACAGGAGGAACGCGAACTTCATTTTCACATTGTATGTATATTCCAATAATAATTGCAGCTTTTATTTTTCCAGTACAGATAAGCATACTCTTTCCAATAGCAGCCGGCCTTGCGCTGGGTCCTTTTATGCCGCAAAATGTAGCTGCTGGTACTATGCAGACTACAATTGGATGGGGAGTTAGAGGCTTGTTTTTTATTATAGTAAGTTTAACTGTAAGTATTATGCTGGCACAAATAAAAAAACTAAACGCCGTAATTCAAAAAAGAGCATATCAAAACCCTGGCACCGGTCTTCCTAATATTAATAAACTTGAAATTGATTTCAAGTCTATTGTGGAACCTGATGTTATAGAGAATGTTACATTGATCTGCTTTGAATATTTAAATTTTCGTGATATCAACAGCTTTTTAGGCAACAAAGTAGGAAGAATATCTATGAATCATTTAATTAAGGATCTCATTTCAGAATTTTCATTGCTTGATGTATATTCTGTGCATTTAAATATGTTCGTAGTGGTTTTCCCAGATGCTGATATTAGAACATGCTATGAAAAGGGAAGAGGATTTCTGCAGAAATATAATGAACTAAAGTACATACAGGGTGTGCCGGTTAATTATGAGCTATGCTGTGGAGTTGTTAACTATCCTTTTCATGGAAGTGATTTCGACAACATTATGATGAAATTAAGAATTACCCTGGATCAAGTTAAAAACTCCAGTAAACATATTGGGGTATTTGATGAAAACTTATCAAAAAAGAAGATTGAACGTCACAATATATTAATGAATTTTTATGAATCTTTTAAGAAGGATAAACTAACCCTGCATTACCAGCCTAAAATTAATATACAAAATAATGAAGTTTATGGGGTGGAGGCGCTTCTTAGGTGGAAAGAACCCGAAGGTCAAAGTATAAGCATTGCAGAAATGATAAAGATAGTTGAAAACTCAGGTTCTATAAGTGAATTGACAAGATGGGCTACGGAAAAAGCTGTAAAACAGATTAAAGAATGGAATGAAAAAGGTATATTCATAAACGTATCTGTGAATATATCTGCTAAGGACTTGGAAGATTATACAATTGTTGAACATATGAATAAAATTCTTGATTTATATGGTATAAATCCTAACTATTTTGAGTATGAGATAACGGAAAGGTCCTTAATAGAAAACAATGGGAAACATGTAGATTTGTTAAATGAGTTCAAGAAAAAAGGAATAACTATATCCATTGATGATTATGGGACAGGCTGTAATTCAATTATGAATATGTTGAATCTTCCACTTGATTATATAAAAATAGATAAATATTTTGTAGATAATGTAACAACCATAAATAAAAGCTTGATTAAGGATATTATTGATATGGTACATCATCTTGGGAAAAGTGTTTGCGCTGAAGGGGTTGAAACTGAAGAACAGTTAAATTCTCTAATAGAAATGGGTTGTGATTACGTTCAGGGGTATTTCTTCAGCAAGGCAGTTAGTCCAGTGGAAATTGAAAGATTTATTCATGATTATAGTACAGGTAGAGATAGGGGGTAAAGATATGAAATACACTGTTAAGCCAGAGGTGTTTGAATTAAATCCTGATTTATGCTTTGGGATTATTGTAGCAAGAGGAATTCATAATACCGAAACATTGCCTGAGGAAACTGAAAGATTAAGAAAGGCAGAAGAAAAAGCAAGAAATTTAATAAATCCTGAGGAATTAAAGGCTCAGCCAATAATAAAGGGATACAGGCTTGTACTAGAAAATGCAGGTATAAATCCAAATAAGTTTGTTAATTCCATGGAGGCTATGATGAAAAGGGTTCTTAAAGGCAATATGCTTCCTACAATAAATTCTCTTGTGGATGTTTGTAATGCAATATCCATTGAAAACCAGGTATCCCTTGGGGGACATGACTTGGCAGATATAGAGGATGACCTTTTAGTGTGCTTTACAAAGGGCACGGAGAAATTTCTTCCCTTTGGTTCAAATGATTATGAACCAGTAGAAGCGGGGGAGCTTGTGTTCACCAGCGGGGATGTTGTTCAAACAAGAAAGTGGGTATGGCGTCAAAGCGAACTAGGTAAAATGACACTGGATACAACGGATGTATTCTTTCAGCTTACAGGTTTTAATCACAGTGAGGGAAGCCCTCTTATCAAGGCTTTAGAGGATTTGGAAGAGGTGCTTTCAAATAAATATAAATGCACTTACAAAAGATATGTTGTGACTCCTCTAAATCCAGAAATTGAATTTTAACATTGAACAATAGTTGACATACATTGTCTGTTAATGTAAAATGAACATATAATTTAATAAGGCCTCACTTTTATGGTGAGGTAGAGGCGCGGTATTTAACAGTCCTTTGATTAGCTTGAGCAGGCTTTGAGTCAATGGAGAAGGAAATATCGCCGAAGCTTGTAATACGCTCCGTATTATTTGCTGGGTCTGCAGTTAAGAATTGCAGGACTGTCTCAATAAACTACCCGGTTTGTTGAGTTGTGCTATCTCCTATGGGAAAGATGAGGGCTTTGGTATAATTATAGCTATAAGAATACCTATTTCAGTCTGAGCTCGTCTCAGACTTTTTTTATTAAATAAAAGGGGGAAAATTGATGAAAAAGAAATTATCTATTCTAATGGTTCTTGCGTTAACATTTGCTATGCTTTTAACAGCATGCGGCTCAAAGAAAACTGAAACAACCCAGGGAACTTTTAAGGTTGGTATGGAAGCTGGTTATGCACCATTCAACTGGACTCAAAAGGATGACTCAAATGGAGCAGTTCAAATTGAAGGAACTTCTGAGTATGCCGGAGGCTATGACGTAGAAATAGCTAAGAAAATTGCTGCTTCCATGGGAAAGAAACTTGTAATTGTTAAAACAGAGTGGGATGGACTTGTTCCTGCATTAACATCAGGTAAAATTGATGCAATTATTGCTGGTATGTCACCAACTGCTGAAAGAAAGAAAACGATTGATTTTACAAACAACTATTACAAATCAAATTTAGTTATGGTTGTTAAAAAAGGCGGAAAATATGAAAATGCTAAATCCATTCAGGATTTCAGTGGTGCTAAGATTACTGCACAGTTAAATACATTCCACTATTCAGTAATTGAACAGATAAAGGGAGTAAATAAGCAAGCTGCTATGGATAACTTCCCAGCAATGAGAGTTGCCCTTGAATCAGGTGTTATTGACGGGTATGTATCAGAACGTCCTGAAGGTGTAAGTGCTTCAACAGCAAATGACCATTTTGCAATGGTTGAATTTACTGATGGATTTGTTACATCTCCTGATGATACTTCCATTGCTGTAGGTGTTGCTAAGGGCAGCGACTTAACTGCAAAAATAAATCAGGTATTATCCGGTATATCTGAGTCAGATCAAAAAGCTATAATGGACACTGCTATAAAAAATCAACCAGCAGCAAAATAATAAGACTTGCCGGCTTCATTAAAGTGCAGCCGGTTTTTATACGTAAAAAGGAGGGGAACTATGAGCTTACAATGGCTTATAAAAATTGCCACGGAAAATGCACCCATGTTCATAAGAGGTGCTGGTGTAACTCTATTAATTTCAATTACAGGAACCATAATAGGCTCTATAATTGGTATGCTTATAGGCGTTATAAGAACTATACCTATGCCGGAAAAGGGTGCAAAAAGGGGCCTGCTAAAAACCATAAATATGATACTCTCGATGTATATTGAATTCTTCAGAGGAACACCGATGATTGTTCAGGCCATGGTTATATATTATGGTTCTGCACTAGCCTTTGGAGTTGATATGGATAGGCTTTTTGCAGCAATATTCATAGTATCCATTAATACTGGTGCATATATGTCTGAAATAGTAAGAGGGGGCATAGTTTCAATTGACAAGGGTCAGTTTGAAGCTTCCCATGCTATTGGAATGACTCACATTCAAACTATGGTAAATGTTGTAATACCACAAGTTGTAAGAAATATTCTTCCTGCCACCGGTAATGAATTTGTAATAAATATTAAAGATACCTCAGTTCTAAATGTTATTTCAGTTAGTGAATTGTATTTTAGTACTAAATCAATAGCAGGAAATAATTTTAGATATTTTGAATCCTTTTTTGTAGCCTGCGTAATCTATTTTATAATGACCTTTACAGTAACAAGAATACTTAGGTACATAGAACATAAAATAGATGGTCCTGAGGATTACATAATGTATGCAAATCAAATGCAGGTAGAAACACCTGAAGATGCAATCAGACATAAAAATATCAATCAGGGCTAAGGAGGATATTATGGATAAAGTTATAGATATAAAACATTTAAGCAAATCCTTCGGTACCCACGAGGTATTAAAGGACATAGATTTTTCAGTTCAAAAAGGTGAGGTTGTTTGCATAATAGGCTCTTCAGGTTCAGGAAAATCAACACTTTTAAGGTGTATAAACCTTCTTGAGAAGCCAAGCGGCGGGGAAATTATATACCATGGAAAAAACATTTTAGATGATGAACATGATTTAGTAGCATATAGAACAAAGCTTGGTATGGTTTTTCAGCAGTTCAACCTTTTTAACAACCATAATGTTTTAAGCAACTGTACTGTGGGGCAAATCAAGGTTTTAAAACGCTCTAAGGAAGAAGCTGAAAAAACAGCAATGAAATACCTGAAGGTAGTTGGTATGGAGGCCTTTGTTAATGCTAAGCCAAGGCAACTTTCTGGTGGTCAAAAACAGCGTGTTGCCATAGCGAGAGCTCTATCTATGGAACCGGATGTTATGTTGTTTGATGAACCCACATCTGCGTTAGACCCTGAAATGGTTGGGGAGGTTCTTGTGGTTATGAAGGAACTTGCAGAACTTGGGCTAACAATGCTGGTGGTAACTCATGAAATGGGATTTGCAGCAGAAGTGGCAGATAGAGTTGTGTTTATGGATAAGGGGGTAATTGCCGAGGAAGGAAATCCAGAGCAAATATTTAACAATCCAACTCAAGATCGAACTAAGGAATTTCTTAAAAGAACACTTAAAAAATAATTATAAGCATTGCTAAATCATATTAGCAATGCTTAATTTTTTTTCATAAAAATGAAAATTGTCGAAAAGTGGTGAAAAAAGGTTTATGAAAAATAGAGGATATTGTATAATAACATAGAAATATATATATAATAAATTGTTTAATTTAGTTCAAATTTAATTTAATTATATAATTTTAAATAGGGGGCATAAATATGGGGATTATTGGCAATTTAAAAACAAAAACTAAACTATTAGGGGGATTTTTGGTTGTTGCGGCTTTTGTGGTTATTGTTGGGGTATATGGGATACTAAGCATGAAAAACATTAATGACGGGATGACTTCCATGTACAATGACAGACTTCTTCCAATTGAGCAGCTCAGCACTATTTCTGAAAATGAAATGGCGGTTAGAGGTGAAATGCTGCTAATGAATTATTCAACGGATTCTGCTCAGGTTTCTTCCAGCGCTAAAAAAATAGAAGAACTTACAAAGCAGGATGATGAATTATTAAAGAAATATGAAGCTTCAGAGTTTACTGATGAAGAAAAAACAGCCTTTGACAAGTTCAAGGCGGATGCTGCATCATATAGAGAAGTGAGAACAAAAGTAATTAACTTGATGCTTGAATCAAAAAAAGATGAGTCTACTACTTTGATGTCACAAGTTAGTACTGCAAGAGAAGCTTCGCAAAAAGATTTAGAGACACTAATAAAAATTAATGTGGATGAAGCGGATAAGTTAAATACCCAGGGGGATGTGACATTTGCCAGAGCATATAAGCTTATGGTTGGAATTACATGTGTTTCAACACTTTTATCAATAATATTAGGATTGTTCCTAAGCAGTTTAATAGTAAATTCCTTAAAAAAGGGAGTAAAGTTTGCTCAAAGTATTGCTGAAGGGGATCTTACTGAAAAATATGAAGTGAGTACAAAGGACGAATTTGGAATGCTGGCAGATGCTTTAAATGCTGCTGTTGGAAATACTAAAGACTTAATTAAAACATTAAATGAAAGTATATCTACAATTTCTTCCTCTTGTGAAGAGTTATCCGCTACCAGTGAAGAAATATCAATGCAGGTGCAAAATGTTACCGCGTCTGTTGAAGAAATATCTGCAAGTATGGAGGGAACCAGTGCTTCAGTGGAAGAGGTTAATGCTTCGGGAAATGAAGTTCAGAAAGCAGTTGTTGGAATAACTGAAAAAGCTATGGAAGCAAGTGAACAATCAATTGAAATTAATGCAAGAGCACATAAAATAAGCGAAAATGCTGATAAGGCAAAACAAGATGCAGAGGCAATGTACATTGAAAAGCGAAAGCACATTACTCAAGCTATTGAAGATGGAAAAGTTGTTGAAGATATTAAAAAGATGTCAGATGTTATTTCAGGGATATCAGAGCAAACAAACCTGTTGGCTCTTAATGCAGCTATTGAAGCTGCAAGAGCTGGGGAACAGGGTAAAGGATTTGCTGTGGTGGCAGATGAGGTTAGGAAGCTTGCAGAGAGTTCATCTACTACAGTGAATAACATTAAAGAAGTTATTGTTAAAGTGCAAGATGCATTTAAAAATCTATCTGACAATGCCAATGGAATACTAGAGTTTATTGACAGTAGAGTTGCATCTGACTATGATGATTATTTGGAAGTTGGCCATCAGTATAAAAAGGATGCAGATAAAATAGGTGAACTTGCCGGTATAATTGCAGCTAGTGCACAGGAAATAACAGCCTCAGTAGAGGAGGTTAATTCTGCAATAGAATCTGTTGCGGCAACTATTCAAGAAACTGCAGCGAGTTCAGAAGAAATATCAAGCAATGTTACAGAAGTTTCAAATGCAATGGAAGCTATAGCGAAGTCATCAGAGGCTCAGACAGAGCTTGCAGAAGATTTGGTAAAGTTGGTATCAAAATTTAAAGTTTAAAACATAAAAAATCCGCCTAAGGCGGATTTTTTATTACTTCATGAAGTGCTTACACTGCTGTTTTTTCTTTTGCAATAATAATAAACAGGTAATCCCAGTAAAGTTATCCCAAGTCCAAGCAAAGCACTCTTTGGGGAATCTTTGAAAGTTGCAAATATGAGGTAGCATCCTCCAAAGAAACCTATTAGAGGAAGGATAGGGTAAAATGGAACGTGATATAATTTGGGATTGTGGGTAACTCTTTTTCTTAATATGAAAACTCCCCCTATACCAAAGTTGAAGAATATCCATAAAACAAATACTATAAGGTCTGTTATTGAGTTAAAAGTACCAGTCATTATATATACAACAGAAACTACACCTTGGAATATTAGCGCGTTTATTGGTGTGCCAAGCTTAGGGTTTAACGCTCCTAAAATATGTGCTGCAGGTAAATGTCCACGTTCACCCATTGCTAAAGTATATCTAGCTCCGCAGGTAAGCATACCATTCAATGTTCCGAAAACTGAAATCATCATTCCTGCTGTTATAAAGGCTGCTCCAACAGGGCCGAAAAGTTGTGCGCAAACATCTACACCGATTTTTTTAGAAGCTGCAACCTGGGCTGCTGGAAGTACATTAAATATAGCTGCATTGAAAGCTACGTATATTGCCATAACAACTAGTATTCCAATTACTACTGCTTTTGGTATGTTCTTTTCAGGCTCCTTCATATCTGCAGCTAGTGTACAAGTAGTTACCCAGCCGTCATAAGCCCAAAGAACACCAAGTAATGCTGCTGCTGTACTTGCTCCCTGCATATGACCAACAGAAGCGAAATTTATTTCGTGTGCTGTACCATTTATAAGACCAAAAACTATAATTGCGGCTATTGGAATAAGCTTTCCTATTGTGGCGATGGTTTGAAGCCATATCCCATATTTTGTAGAAATTATTTGGGCTGTTACTAGGACTACTACTAAAGATACAGCAAATATTTTTTGCTGTCCCTCTGTCATTGGCAGGAAAAAGGTTGCAAAAGTGGCGCAGGCTATTGAAACTGCTCCGCAAGTTCCTGGGGCGTTTATTAATGCAGAAACCCATCCAAACAAAAATCCGATTTTTTCACCGTAAAGTTCAACAAGATATGTATATAAACCTCCAAGTTTAGGGATATATGCTGCTAGCTCTGCCACAGTAAGGGCAGCAGCAATGGTTATTACTCCGCCGAAAATCCAAAGCAGAAGGGCCATGCCGGTTGAATCTGTATTTCTTAAAACAACTGATGGTTTCAAAAATACACCTGAGCCGATTACTAAACCTATAACATACATAATTCCTTGAAATACATTCATAGTTTTCTTAAGTTGTTGATTATTTGTATTTTCTATCTTTTTTGCCTGTTCCATATTATACCTCCACTTATTTATTAATGCTTTCTACAGCGTTTTTCAATCTATCCATTGCTTGTTCGACGATTGAACGAGGACATGCTATGTTCATTCTTACGTGATCCAATGTTTCATCGCCATACCACAAACCAAGCCCAAGTCTTGCTTTATTGGTCATAAAATCTTTTAATTCTTCAGGATTTAATCCAAGTTCACTGCAGTCCATCCATATTAGATAAGTTGCTTCAGGTACATTGGCTTTAATCTTAGGAATATATTTTTCACAGTAATCATGAACAAAATCTATATTACCCTTTAGGTATGAAAGGAGCTGAAGCAGCCATTCTTCACCGTGTCTGTAGGCTGCTTCCACAGCAACCAGGCTGAAACAGTTGTTTCTCTTGATATCATTTATCTGTAGAAGATAATCATACCTTATTTTCATATCCATGTTTCCGAAAATAATTATTGATGCTTGAAGTCCGGCTAAATTAAAGGTTTTGCTAGGGGCAATACATGTTATAGAGTTTTCAAAAAACTCCTTTGATATTGAAGCAAAAGGTATATATTTATTATCCCCATAAACAAGTTCGCAGTGAATTTCATCTGCAATCACCTTGATACCATGCTTGATGCATATTTCACCAATTCTAACAAGCTCATCCCTGGTCCATACTCTTCCTACAGGGTTATGAGGATTGCAAAGGAGAAACATTTTTACACCCGATTTTGCTTTTTCTTCAAAATCCTCAAAATCAATTTCGTATCTGCCATTAAAACACTTTAAATTATTTACCACTAGTTCACGATTATGGTCTTGTACAATTTCAAAGAATTCATTGTAAACTGGAGATTGTATCATTATTTTATCACCTGGCAGTGTAAATTCATTCATAATTCTTACCATTCCAGGTACAACCCCATGACCATGGCTCATATAGCTGCTGTCAATATCCCAGCCGTGTTTTTTTGAATACCACTGACACACGGATTTGTAGTAGGAATCAGGTCTTGATACATAACCAAAAATTCCCTGTTCAAGTCTATCTCTCATGGCATCGATAATTGGAGCTGCTGTTTTAAAATCCATATCTGCAATCCACATAGGAATAAGATCGGTCCTTCCAAATTTCGCCTCCATTTCATCGTATTTTGCAGAAAAGTTATTTTCCCTGCTGATAATTTCGTCAAAGTTATAATGCATTTGCTTACCTCCTGAGAATTTATTTTGTTCGAAAATATTAATAGCAAATGCCATGCCAATGTAAAGGTTAACATAAATAAGAGGTTAGTGCAGTTCATTACAAAATTAATAGGTTAAATAGATTTACATTTAACCTATTTAACCCATTAAATTGAATTTATATAGTTTAAACCCTTTTCTGTTAATTTGCTTCCGCCTCTGCCGATTGAAACTGTTATCATATTATGTCTTTCTAAATTTATGAATATTGTACGGATTTCAGGTTCTGTTAAGAATATATTATTATTTTCCATTATTTTAGATAAGGCTCTTCTTCCTATGCCTTTTCTGTTTTTATAGCATAGGGCGAGTTGCTGAAGCACTAATGTGTAGTTGTTTAACTTATCACCTGCTTCATCTAGAAAATCCTTATATTCATTTATGTCTATATGTGCTTTGCTGTTTACCATTCTATTTCCATGGTTGATAAGGTTAATAGGAAGGTCTTCCATGGAAATGTTTTCTTCGGATAAGCATGTGAGGTATTCTATGTAATTCCTTAGCTCACGTATATTTCCGTCAAAGGAGTAGTTTAAGAATAAATTTTCAATTTCTTCATTCAAATGAAAACTACTGTTTAAATCCCTCTTAATTTTTTCTAAAATTATAAGCACATCATTTTCACGTTCCCTTAAAGGGGGAATATATAAGGGGAGTACATTAAGCCTATAGTAAAGATCCTTTCTGAATCTCCCCTTATGAATAAGCTCCTCTAAATTTTCGTTAGTAGTTGCTATGATTCTAACATCTACACTAATTACTCTGTCTCCACCGATTCGTACAACTTCCTTTTCCTGAAGAATTCTTAGTAGTTTTGACTGTAAATTAAGACTCATAGCTTCAATTTCATCTAAAAAGAGGGTACCCATATGTGCAAATTCGAATAATCCAGGTTTCCCACCTTTTTTTGCCCCTGTAAAAGCACCATCCTCATATCCGAAAAGCTCACTTTCCAAAAGATTATCAGGTATTGCAGCACAATTAACAGCAACAAAAGGAGATTCCCGTCTATAGGAACTGTTATGCAAAGCCTGGGCGAAAAGTTCTTTTCCGGTTCCGCTTTCGCCGGTAATAAGTACAGGGGAGTTGGTTTTTGCCATCTTTTCAGCTCTTTTTTTCGTTTTAACTATTATAGAACTTTCACCGATAATATCATCAAAGGTATATTTTGCTCTGTAACCCCTGTTTAAAAGCTGCAGTCTGAGTTTTTGCTGTTGTACTTCAGTATCCTTGAATTTCTTAACAGTGGCAAAAGCACCTATAACTGAATTTCCGCTAATGACAGGTTCCACGCTTAAGTCAACATATGCATCATTTATTTTTACAAGTCTGTTTTTTATTGAATCAAAGGAATTTATAACATCCACAAAAGGTATATCTGAAAGGACATCCTTTGCTTTTCGACCTATAACTTCACCTTTGAGTCTGCCTATAATGGATTCTGCACTGGAATTTAATGCGAAAATTATTCCATTTGCATTAACCCCGATTATTCCTTCGTCTAAAATTCTAAGCAGAATGTCAAACTGGCTTTCAAGTTTAGTGGTTTTACCTGCCAGCATTTCAAGACTGTAGCTGTTTGTGGCGATTTTTTCAAAATAACTAATAAATTTTTCATCCTTTAGGAAGTACTCAAGATCAAGTTTAAGTGCAATTTCTATCATTGTGCTGGTATCGATTATTCTATCTCCAACATCAAGGAGCTGTTTAACATTTTTTGGTACAAACTTTCCTTCTCCAGGGGTCACTGCTATATCTAAATTTGGAACCTCATTCATTCCAGGATAAACGGGTACAAATTCTATATCGTTAATTCCTAACTGGCTTATTAATGAAATAGTGTCGATACACATGTCCACACTTGAATTAACAAGCATGCACTTTGAACCCTTGGGAATTTCTTTTATTTTACCAAGAGCTGTTTTGGAAAAAGTTAGATTTGGTATTACTATTTCACTGCCTATTGAAATGTTGTTTTTTATTGTTTCGAATATTGAGTAGGTTGAAACAACCATAATATCGGCATTAATCAAGTTGTTTGGTATGTGCTCTT
The DNA here is from genome assembly GCA_050261915.1 of Solirubrobacterales bacterium. GTDB lineage: Bacteria > Bacillota > Clostridia > Clostridiales > Clostridiaceae > UBA699. The sequence continues at coordinate 16,886 of JBLNDT010000019.1, read as the reverse complement.
CTATTGAATAGAGGCTTGTTTCAATTGTATCTCCAAACAATTCCTTTAACTGGTTTGAATAAAACCTTGCTGCGGATGCCATAAAAGTAATTATAGCCACTTTTTTTACCATGTTTTCATCTCCTTGCTTTGATATAAATATTAACATAGAAGTTATTTCAAGGTAAATATATAATTTTATTTAATTTTATTAAAAAATGTATTATAATATATATAACTTTTAGCATAATTGTTTAAGGAAGGGATGATAAACTTGCAGTATGAATTTTGTGACATAGTTAATATTCCGCTGCTTCAGGATATGGCTGAAAAGCTTTATATTGCTGCAGGGATACCAATCGGGATTATTGACCTTGACGGGAATATTGCTGTACAGGCCGGGTGGCAAAGTATATGTACAGAATATCACAGGGCAAATCCTGAAAGCTGCAAAAATTGTAAAATAAGCGACCAATATGTTTTTGAACATCTTCATGAAAAAAAATTTGTCGAATATAAATGCTTGAATGGGATGTGGGATATAGCCATGCCAATTATCATAGAGGGAAGGCATGTTGCCACCTTGTTTGTAGGGCAGTTCTTTTATCCTGAGGATGTAATAGACTATGAAATATTTGAAAAACAGGCTGAAAAATTTGGATTTGATACCGAAAAATATATTGCCGCATTAAAAAAGGTTCCAATATTTACTAAAGAAAGAGTCCATAGTATGTTGGACTACTACCAAAACTATATAACTGTGCTTGCAGAATCAGGTATGAAAACACTTCAGAAACAGTCATATATATCAAAGATACAGCAGTATGCTGATATAGTAGCGGAGATGAAATCAGGACTTCTTGTATTCAATCTTAACGGTTTTAACAACCTTGTTCTGCAGTCAGCAAACAAAGCTGCTTATGAACTTCTTGATTTTAAGCCCGATTCCATGATTGGCAGGAGAATAAATGAAATTTTGCCTAATTTGAGTAAAAATATCGTGGATAGATATATTGGAATAGCTGCTAAAATTGAAAAAAATGATTTTGTGGAATTATGTTATTTAGATGAAAGGCAAAATAAAACATGGTTTTCCTTCAATGCATTTTCCATACCAGAAAATTGTTTAGGTGTAATGTTTGATAATATAACGGATAGAAAGACTTCCGAAGGGGAAATAACATATCTTAGTTATCATGATCAGCTTACTGGCTTGTACAATAGGAGATATTTCGAGGCGGAACTTAAACGTTCAGATATATTGAAAAACTATCCACTAGCTATAATAATGGCAGATGTAAATGGATTAAAGGTTGCCAATGATTCTTACGGCCACTACCTAGGGGACCAGCTTCTAATTGCAGTAGCAGATTCCCTAAGATATTGCTGTGGAGAAGATAAGGTAATAGCTAGGCTTGGAGGGGACGAATTTGTCATACTGCTTCCAAATACGGATTTAAAAAGTGCAGAGTCCTTAATTGAAATTATAGTTAATTATAATCGGAATAAAACTGTTGGCCCTGTTAATGTATCGGTAGCTTTTGGAGCTGCAACCAAAGACGATGACAATGAGGGAATAAATGAAACACTTAGGAGAGCAGAAGACAGGATGTATATGATGAAAATATTGGAACGTCCAAGCATAAGAAGCAACATAATATTTTCAATTATTGCAGCCCTTCATGAAAAAAATCCATGGGAAAAACTTCATTCTGATAAAGTCAGTGATATTTGTGTTAATTTTGGTTATGCTCTGGATATGAGTGAAAGCGAAATTAATGAACTAAGAACTGCAGCCCTTCTTCATGATGTTGGGAAAATTGGTATAGACGAAAATATTCTAAATCAAAGAGAACAACTTACAAAGGAAGATATTGAGGAAATCAAAAGGCATTCTGAACTTGGCTATAGAATTCTAAGGGGATCTCAAGAAACAAAAACTATATCAAATTATGTACTTCATCATCACGAAAGATGGGATGGTATGGGATACCCAGAGGGGTTATCCAAGAATGAAATACCACTACAGTCAAGGATTATAGCAATAGCTGAAGCATTTGATGCAATAACAAGAGACAGAATTTATAGTAAAGCCAGATGTGAAGCAGATGCTGCTTTGGAACTGGAAAGATGCGCCGGAACTCAGTTTGATCCTGAACTTGTTAAAATCTTCATAGATAAAGTTATTAATGGAGAAAACCAATAGGTTAAAAATATTTTACTCCTTCAAACCACTGTTTGAGGGAGTTTTTTTATTTTATATGTTAAATATGTATTAATTTATACGAATTTGTGTATTGACATAAGAAATGAAAACGAATACTATTAAATTAGTAAACCGGTTAACTAAATAATTGTTTGATAATTTAGAGGTGGTAAGTTTGGAAAATATCTGCGTTATTGGCAGTATAAATATGGACCTTGTAGTTAAGGTTGATAGAATGGTTCAAGTTGGTGAAACCATTTTGTCTAAAGGGTATTATAAAAATTCTGGTGGGAAAGGGGCAAACCAGGCAGTTGCCGCAAGTAGACTAGGAGTAAATGTACATATGATAGGAAAAGTAGGGAAGGATGAAACTGGAGATGTTTTACTTAAAAAACTCGCTGAGGATAATATAAATATTGAATATATAGGAATTGATGATAAAAATCCAACAGGAATGGCTGTTATAACAGTGGATGAAGCTGGAAACAATGCAATAATCGTTATACCTGGAGCAAATATGAGTGTAGACTCAGCTGATTTGCAAAAGGCCAAAGACGTAATAATAAAATCAAAAATAATTGTTGCACAGTTTGAAACACCAGTAGCTGCAACAATTGAAGCTTTTAAGACTGCTAAGGAAAATAATGTTGTAACAATTTTAAATCCAGCACCAGCAAGGAAAATACCAGAGGAACTTTTGGCATTGACAGATATAATTATTCCAAATGAAACAGAGGCTTTTGAAATTACTAATATAAAAGTAGAAGATGAAGCCAGTATTAAACTTGCAGCAAAAAAATTCCTGAATAGTGGAGTTAAGTACGTTATAATTACACTTGGTGAAAGAGGGGCATCCCTTATTTCAAATGAGTCTTATGAAATTATAAATGCAATAAAAGTTAATGCAATTGACACCACTGCAGCAGGAGACAGCTTCATTGGTGCTCTTTCATGCAGGTTATGCAAGTGTGAAAAAATAGATTTTGAGAAAATAAAAAAAGCAATAGGATTTGCAAACAAGGTTTCCTCTATGGTTGTTCAAAAACCTGGGGCACAAACGTCACTTCCAACCTTGGAAGAAGTTTTGAAAGAATTCGGGGAGGAATAATCATGAAAAAAACAGGACTTTTAAATAGCAAAATTTCAGAAGTAATATCAATGATGGGTCATACTGACGAATTGGCAATCGGTGATTGCGGTCTGCCAATACCTGCTGAAACAGAGAGGATTGACCTGGCTTTAACAAAAAATATTCCAACCTTTATGGATACATTACGGGCAGTTTTTCTTGAACTGGAAGTTCAAGAAATAATAATGGCAGAAGAAACAAAGATTAAAAGCCCGGTATTGTACAAAGAGATAATTGATTTGCTTGGAGATGAAAGAATAAAGCTTATTAGTCATGAAGATTTAAAGCTTAGGCTGAAAAACTGCAAAGCTGTTATCAGAACTGGAGAACAAACTCCGTATGCAAATATTATATTGCAATCAGGAGTTGTATTCTAACAGGTTTAGGAGGAGAATCATGGAAACAAACACACCTCTTTTGGAGATGGTTGATATATCAAAATCTTTTTTTGGAGTTAAAGCACTTAGAAATATAAATATTAAGGCTTACCCAGGAAAAGTCCTAGCACTTCTTGGTGAAAACGGTGCAGGGAAATCAACCTTGATGAAAATTTTATGTGGTCTTTATAATAAAGATACAGGTAAAATTTTAATAGAAGGAAATGAAGTTAATATAAATGGCATAAGGTCTGCAGAGGAACTTGGAATTACTATAATACATCAAGAACTAAGTCTTCTGCCAAACATGTCTGTTTATGAAAATATATTTTTAGGCAATGAAAAAACAAGTGGTTTTTTCAAGAAATTAAATAAAAATGAAATGAAAAAGCAAAGTGCTGAAATGCTTAAAAGAATAGGATGCAATGTGGAACCTGAAACAATGGTAGATGCAATCAGTGTTGGTGAAATGCAGATGATCGAAATAATCAAGGCAGTTTCAAAGCACAGCAAAATAATTATTATGGACGAGCCTACAACAGCACTTACAGATGTGGAAACACAAAAGCTTTTTGAAGTAATTAAGAAGCTGAAATCTGAAGGTATTGCAATAATATATATTTCACACAGACTGGATGAAATATTTCAGATTTGTGATGAGGTTACTGTACTTAGAGATGGTAACCATATAGGAAATGCAAAAGTTTCAGATGTTACAAAAGATAAATTAATATCCATGATGGTGGGCAGGGAATTAGAGGAACAATTTCCATATAGAAAAGCAGAACCAGGGAATGTAATGCTTAAGGTTGAAGATTTATGCTACAAAGATAAAGTAAAAAATGTATCTTTTGAAGTAAACAGCGGTGAGATACTTGGCTTTTCAGGGCTTATGGGTTCAGGAAGAACAGAAACTGCCAAGCTTATATTTGGGGAATTGAAAAAATCAAAAGGCAGCATACATATTGATGGTGAAACAGCTAAAATAAATTCACCACAAAGTGCCATAAAACATGGAATTGCCTATCTTTCAGAGGATAGAAAGAAGGAAGGCCTGGTACTTGGCATGACAGTTGGAAATAACATGAGTTTATGCAACTTGAAGAAATATGAAAAGGCAGCTTTTAGATTAAATAAAAAACAGGAAAATGATCATATTTTAGAATATATCAAAAAACTTTCAGTAAAAACTACAGGGATTAATCAAAGGATTAAGCATCTAAGCGGCGGTAACCAGCAGAAGGTAATAATAGCAAAGTGGATTATGCTGTCACCTAAGGTTTTGATTGTTGATGAACCTACAAGAGGTATAGATGTTGGTGCAAAAAAAGAAATATACGATGTACTTAATGAACTTAAAAAAATGGGTAAAGCAATTATATTAATATCCTCTGATATGCCTGAGATAGTTGGAATAAGTGACAGGGTAATTGTTATGCATGAAGGCAGAATTACCGGAGAACTTAAGAGGGAAGATGCAAATCAGGAAAACATAATGAAATTTGCAGTTGGAATTGAAAAGGAGACACAAAATGGCAAATAATTTAAAGAACTTTTTATTAAAGTACGTATCTTTAATTGGATTACTATTGCTTTGTATTATTATTTCATTGATATCACCAAGATTTTTAACAGTTTCAAATATTTTAAACGTACTTACTCAGGTATCAGTTAATGCAATTTTAGCAATAGGAATGTCCTTTGTAATATTGACTGGAGGAATAGACCTTTCAGTAGGCTCAGTGCTTGCAATAACAGGAGCAATTGTAGCAACCTTTGCAAGAGGAGGGGGAAATATTATCCCTGGAGCCCTTGCAGCAATAGCTATTGGGGCCATAATAGGTCTGGTTAATGGTCTCTTAGTATCTAAGGGTAAAGTCCAGGCGTTTATTGTAACATTGGCAACCATGACAATATTTAGAGGAGTTACCTATGTATTTACAGATGGAAATCCTATATCAGGTCTTGGGGACAACATATCATTTATTGGAAACAAATTGGTATTTGGAGTTCCAATACCAATATTCTTAATATTGATTGTTTTATTAATAGCTTGGTATGCTTTGAATCAAACCAGGTTTGGAAGGTATGTATATGCTCTTGGTGGAAATGAAGATTCAGCAAGACTTTCTGGAATTAATACAAATAAAATAAAAACACTTGTATATGTTATATCCGGTATAACAGCTGCAATTGGTGGAATTATAGTAACAAGCAGAATAGGCTCCGCTTCACCAAATGCAGGAGCAGGCTTTGAACTTGATGCTATAGCTGCAGTAGTTCTTGGAGGAACAAGTCTTGCAGGGGGAGAAGGAAAAGTAACAGGAACAATAATTGGAGCTCTAATAATTGGGGTACTTAATAATGGACTTAATTTAATGGGGGTATCACCATTCTATCAATCCATTGCTAAAGGTGTAGTTATCCTTCTGGCAGTCCTATTGGACAAGAAGGAAAAATAATAAATAAAAAGGGGGAAATTAAATGAAAAGAAATCACATCAAATTTATGGCGTTAGCTCTTACTGGAGCAATGCTGCTTGCTGGCTTAACAGGCTGTGCAAAATCACAAAGCACTGAAAAGAAAAAGGTAGGTTTGGTATTATCAACTCTTAACAATCCTTTCTTTGTATCAATGAAGGATGGAGCTCAAAAAGCTGCTGACAAAGCAGGCTATACTTTAATTGTTGAAGACTCAAACAACGATGCTGCTAAGGAAAGATCAAATGTTGATGATTTAATCCAGCAGGGTATTTCAGTTTTAATAATCAACCCTACAGACAGCGATGCTGTTGGAAATTCAATAAAAGCTGCTAATGACAAGAAGATTCCAGTTATAACTGTTGACAGAAAAGCTAACAGTGGTGATGTTGCATGCTACATAGCTTCAGATAACGTACAGGCAGGAAAAATGGCTGCAGATTTCTTAGCTTCAAAGCTTGGCAACAAAGGTAACATAGTTGAACTTCAAGGTAAACCAGGTGCTTCTGCTACAAATGACAGAGGTAAGGGATTTGACACTGCTTTAGCTGCTATTTCAGACATGAAGATAGTTGCAAGTCAGGCAGCTGACTTCGACAGACAAAAGGGACTTGATGTTATGCAGAATATAATGCAGTCAACTCCACAATTTGATGCAGTATTTGCTCATAATGATGAAATGGCATTAGGTGCTGTTAAAGCATTAGCAGGTAAAAAAGTTTTAGTTGTTGGTATAGATGGTGGAGCAGATGCTCAAAAGGCTGTTCAAGATGGAACAATGGCAGCAACAATAGCTCAGCAGCCAGATTTAATGGGAAGCTTAGCAATAGAAAATGCTGGAAAAATAATAAACAACCAAACAGTTGAAAAATCAATTCCAGTAGATTTAAAATTAATAACAAAATAATTATTGTAAGCATAAGAGCTGCCCTCCAGCTAACTTTACGTTAGATGGGTGGCAGCTCATTCATTTCATAGTATAATAGAGTAGATTACATTTAATTGAGAGGTGCTTATGAAAAAAGTCACTATTTTAGATATTGCAGAAAAAGCTGGAGTATCAAAGGCTACTGTTTCAATGGTATTAAATAAAAGAGATAAAAGCATCAGCGGCGATACTAGAAACAGGATTTTAAAAATTGCAAAGGATATGAATTATATCCCAAATTCATTAGCTAGAAGTCTTAATACTAAGAAAACTGAAACGATAGGAATAATAGTCCCTGATATAACAAATCCATTCTTTTCTGAAATGGCCCGGGCTATTGAGGATGTTGCAAGCATACTTGGCTATAATGTTATATTCTGCAATTCTGACAATGAAATAAAAAAAGAAAATAAATATGTTAAGCTGCTCATAAGCAAACTGGTGGATGGTGTTATTTTTATTCCTGGAGGCAAAAGCATTGATAATCTCCAAATATTAATTAACAATAACGTGCCTTTTGTTCTAGTGGACAGGTATGTGGAGGGCTATGAGAAGTTTTATGGGGTTTACTGTCTTAATAAACTTGGTATAACGAAAGCTGTAGACTATCTTGTAACTAATGGAAGAAAAAGAATTGCCTTTGTAAGGGGACCTCATTCAGTGGAAACATCAACTCAAAGACTAGAAGGCTATGAAGAAACAATGAAAAAGTATGGACTTTTTAATGAAAAGCTTATTTTCGAAAATGAATTTACTATTGAAGGTGGAATTGAAACCACAAAGGAAATTTTAGACATGAGGGAACAAGTTGATTCCATAATATACAGCAGTGATATAATGGCATTTGGTGGAATTAAAGTACTAGTTAAAAGAGGGTGCAGGATTCCTCAGGATATAAGTGTTATTGGGTATGACAATATTGAAATGTCTAAATTTATAGAGCCTGAGCTTACAACTGTTAGCCAGCCTATATATGAAATGGGGAAATGCGCATGTGAACTTCTTATAAATATTATTAATGGAAAAACAATGGAGAAGAAACAAATATATTTTGAACCTGAATTAATAGTTAGGGGAACATCATAAATAATATTTATAAAAAATCACCAACATAAAGTTGGTGATTTTTTAATCTGAAATTTTACTTAAGGTATCTGAATTTTTTAAACCTGTTTCAATATCTAATTTGGGCTTGCTGCTGTGATCTTTTGCTGGATCCTCAGGGCTGTATGGCCAGTTGGGATCTGGTTTGAAACCTTTTGAATCAGAACTGTTAGATTTTTTATTCATGTTTAGTCACCTCTTAAGTATTTTGTGTAAAACATAGCTTAATATGTGTGAATTTTCTGTTATAATAAATATATGTTGGAAAATTTAACAATAAGAAGAGGTAAGTTATGATACACGATATAGAACCAAGAATATTCCATAATAATTTTAAAGAAAGAAAACCGGAACTTAAGGATTTGTTTTTATCATACAAAGGTGATTCCGTTCTTGTGAGAGAAGAAAAGGATAAGTTATGGTACCCTTCCTTTTCTGATTTTATAGTGGAATATCCTGATCTCATTTGGGAAGCTAAGTTTCTATTTACTATAGATGATTTAAACTACTATTTGGTTGATAAAAAGGGCCTAGATTCAGTAAAAGGGTGGAACTACGCTACCACAGCAAGATTTAGAACAGAACCAAAATACTGGCGTTCATTTGCAGGAGCTGTTGGCTGGCAGCTAAACAGATGGTATGAAAACCATTTATTTTGCGGCAAATGCGGAAAGCCCACAAAACACTCTTCTAATGAACGCATGCTTTATTGCGAATCTTGCGGACATAGAGAATATCCATCCATATCACCTTGCGTGATAGTGGCTGTTCATGATGGTAACAGACTTCTACTAACTAAGTATGCAGGAAGAGCTTATACAAGGTATGCTCTTGTAGCAGGCTTTGCAGAGATTGGAGAAAGTCTGGAACAGACTGTTAAAAGGGAAGTAAAAGAAGAGGTAGGACTAAATGTGAAAAATATAAAGTTTTACAAGAGTCAGCCCTGGCCCTTTACGGATACAATACTTGCAGGTTTTTATGCTGAACTAGATGGTGATGATGCAATAACCCTTCAAGAAGATGAACTTTCTTTAGGGGTTTGGGTAGAAAGGGAGGATATACCACCGGAGGAGCTTAAGATAAGTCTTACAGGTGAGATGATGGAGGCCTTTAGAACAGGTGAAATAGAATTATAATAATGGGGGTGCTGATATGGATATGTTTTTAGAGCTGATTAAAGAAAACCAAGAGTTTTTAGTAAAGAGGATACTTACCTATGCTAAGATTCACGGCTATGTAAAATATACGTCAACATTAGAAGAGGCTTGGGCAGCATCAATTTCAGGTTTATCCAAGTCTATGACAGTTGCAATAAAAACTAGCCCAGCAATTCCTGAGTTTAAAGTTGATTGTGATTTTTTAAGTAACCCAATCTGCAGTTTTGGAGTATTTGAAGCAAAAAAACATAGAGGTCGTGGTATCAGCCTTGATATGTTTCTCGGCCTTATGAAATATTACCGTCAGGCTTACTTTGATTTGATTATAGAAAAAATTTCCAATGATGAAATGAAGCAGCATTATTTAATATGGGTTAATAGATATTTTGACTATAATGAAATAGCTTTTTGCACTAAATGGTCCTCAAATACAAAGGATAAACTAATAACTGAGCTTCAGGAAGCAAATAGAAAAATAACCAACGAGAAAAATAAGTACCTAACCATATTTGAAAGCATGTCAACTCCCGCACTGCTCCTAGATGCTGAAGATTACTGCATAAACATTAACAACGCTGCTCAAAAGCTGATTTTGGAGGATCCTCAAAACCCTGGTTTTTCATATTATGCAGAATCGGAAACCAAATTGAAGTTTGGCGAAATATTTCCTTGGCTTGAAAGTGAGTTTAAGAATTATCTAAATGGAAATATATTTGAAATAACTATTGAAAATGATTTTAAATCAAAAACTCTTGGAATCAGAAATATGAATATTCAATTTCATAAAATGCTTGATATAAGCGGGAAGTTCTCAGGAACTGTAGTACTGTTTGCAGATATGACTGAGTATAAGATAATTGAGGAACAGCTTAGAAGGTTGAGTTTTCATGATTCTTTAACAGGCCTTTATAACCGCGGATTTATGATTGAGGAGATCAACAGACTTTCAACTGGCAGGTTCAATCCGGTTGGTGTTGTATCCATTGATGTGGACGGGCTTAAACTTGTTAATGATAATTATGGACATAATGCAGGAGATAATCTGCTTATAAGGGTAAGTGAAATAATAAAGAAGAACTTCAGGGAAAGCGATGTGATGGTTCGTAACGGTGGAGATGAATTTACAATACTTATGCCTTTTTGCCGCAGTGAATCAGTCAAAAGAGCCTGCGACAGATTGAGAGATAAAATAAATTTACTAAATGAGGATGAATCTAGAATACCATTAAGTATTTCTATTGGATGGTGTGTTGGAGAACCTGGTATAAGTTGCAGTATGCAGGAGATAATTAAAGAAGCTGATAAAAGAATGTATTATGAAAAAGGGTCAAATCATTTAAAATATGCAGATATTTTTAAAGAAAAACTTGAAAAGTATGGGATGAAACTAATTTAAACAAATATTATATTATAGTCCATGTATAGGTAAATCAACCTATACATGGACTTTTTATATTTTTAAAAATTTATTCATAGGAAAAACCTATTAATCGTTTACAAAAGTGAGGATACCAACAATTGGAACTATTCTGAAAACGGAAGTATAATAAAACCGTAGAAATCGTTATAAAAATATCAAGGAGGAAAGAAAATGTCTAAATTAAATGAACAGGAATTTAAAGCGTATTTAAAACAAATAAGAGAGCTTGCTGAGGGCCCTTTTGAAGAAATTCAGAAAGAAGTTGAGGTAACAAATAAGTTTCCACAAAGATTCTTTGATCTTGCCATCGAAAACAATCTTTACAGATGCTGTTTGCCTGAATGTTATGGCGGATGGGGATTAAGCGAGTTAGAAATATTACAGGTACAGGAAGAGTTCAGCAGAGGACCAGGCGGAATGCGTATGCATCTTCACTATGCAGCTGACATGAACTGGAGAATACTTGATGACTTTGGACACGAAGATTTAAAAGCAGAATACATGGACAAGTTTGCAGACAAAACAGTATTTACCTGCTTTGCATTAACTGAAGAAACTGGCGGAACTGGTGCAGACCTTCATACAAGAGCAGAAAACAAAGGTGACTACTACTTAGTAAATGGAGAAAAAACATTAATATCCCATACAGACTGCTGCGAATTTGCTTACGTAATAGCTGTTACTGATCCAGATGCACCAAAAGATAAGAGATTATCAGCATTCTTCGTTCCAGTAAACACTCCTGGTTATGAAATAGTTCCTATGCCTCACATGATGGGCTGCCGTGGAGCTGGACATGCAGGACTTAAGTTTACAGACATGAAGCTTGACAAGAAATATCTTCTAGGAGAAGAAGGAGACGGACTTAAGATTGCAATGCATTCCTTATCAGTATCTAGAGCTCACATAGCTGTAAGTAACCTTGGTATGGCTCAGAGAATGTTTGAAATGACAATTAAGAGAGCTAAAGACAGAGTAACTTTTGGAAAACCACTAGTACAGAGACAAGCAATTCAGCAGACAATTGCAGATATGGGAACTGAAATACATGCTTTAAGAATGATGGTTTACGATTTTGCAAAAGAATTCGAAATTGACCCACACGGAGACAAAATCGAAATGAAGGCTGCTATGTGTAAACTACACAGTATAAACACAGTTAAACTTGTTTCAGACTATATGTTAGAAATATTCGGCGGTATCGGATACTTTGAAGATTGTGTATACGGACCAGTTGAAAGATTATACAGAGACTGTAGAGCAATGTGGCTTGAAGAAGGTCCAAGAACAGTTCAAAGACTTACTGCTTCAAGAAAACTTATTGAAACAGGCGGAGTAATAGACAAATTATTCTAATATGAAATGACACATTATAGCCTTTCGGATTATAACTCCGGAAGGCTTTATATAAACAGGAAATCGGAGGTAAAAAAATGGGACCGTTAAGTGGTGTTAAGGTAGTAGATTTAACTACATATTTGGCTGCTCCTACAACTGTAAGAGTTTTAGGAGAATGGGGAGCTGAACTTATAAAGGTTGAAGCTCCAAAAGGGGACCCAGCAAGAGGACAAGGTTCAGTGTTCAATATGCCATTTTCCGATGAAGAAAACTTGGCTTTTGATGTAGCTAATATGAATAAAAGATTTATAACAATAAATCTTAAAACAGAACGTGGTCTTGAAGTAATGAACAAGCTTCTATCAGAAGCAGATGTTTTTGTAACAAATACAAGAACAAAAGGCTTGGTCAAACTTGGATTGGATTATGACACTTTAAAGGAAAAGTTTCCAAGACTTATATTTGCCCAGTGCTTAGGTTATGGAGAAAAGGGACCTGCTAAGGATAAGCCTGGCTTTGATGCTACCTGTTATATGGCAAGGGGCGGCGTTTTAGGTACAACAGTTGAAAAAGGCGGTTCTCCAATGAATCCTCCAAATGGCTTTGGTGACTTCCAGGTTTCCTTATGCCTTGCAGCTGGAATATGCGGGGCTCTATATAATAGAGAGAAAACTGGAAAAGGGGATAAGGTTACAGTTGGTCTTCAGCATGCAGCTTCCTTTATGTTAAGTGTTGCTATGATATCAGCTCAATATGGAAACCAATATCCAAAGACAAGAAAAGAAATTGTAAATCCTTTCAATAACTGTTACCGCACAAAGGATGATAAGTGGGTTGTAATGTGCTGTCCTGAATATGACAGGGATTATGACAAGATAATGAGCTTATTGAATGTGCCTGGAATGGTTGGAAATGAAAAGTACAATAACTGTGCTAGGCTGAATGCAGAAAAATTGAATCGTGAAGTAGTGGACAAACTTGATGAGGCTATAGCAAAAATAAACAGGGCTGACCTTGTGAAGATGCTTTCCGAAAATGAACTTCCATGTGAATCAGCAAATGAACCATTGGATGTTTATGAAGATGAACAGGTATGGGCAAATAATATTCTGGCTAAGGTAGATTACCCTTCAGGAAAAAGAAATGTTCCAACTAACCCAATAATATTCCAGTCCAATCCTGATATCAGACTGGAAACATGCAAACCTCAGGGGGCGCATACAGAAGAAATCATGAAAGAACTTGGCTACAGCAATGAAGATATAAATGAGAGTATGTCAGCTGGTGCAGTAGAAGGTTTGAAACTCCTAAAAAAATAAACAGGAAGGGTGAAATAAATGAGCTTAATTTACACGGAAGAACAGAAGGAACTGCTGGCACTAGTTAGAGAAATGGCAGAAAATGAAATAAAGCCATTTGTGCAGGAAGCAGATGAAAAAGGTGAATGCCCAAGAGAATTATTTAAATGGGCTTTTGACATGGGTCTTCATATGCTTGAAATACCTGAGGAATACGGCGGAACAGGTTTAAGCTATGAAACCACAGCAATGATTTTCGAAGAGCTGGCAAAGGTTGATGCAGGCTACGCAATAACTCTTGTTACCACATTTGTTGCTTTAAGAAACGTTATACTTTCAGGTACTCCAGAGCAAGGTAAATACTTTGCTGACATAATTGCAAAAGGAAATTTTGCTGCATTTGCACTTACTGAACCAAATGCAGGTTCAGACCCTGCAGCAATGAGAGGAACAGCAGTTAAAGACGGAGATGACTATATTTTAAATGCAACAAAGACATTCATTACAAATGGAGCAATAGCTTCAGTTATGGTAGGGTTCTTTAAAACTACTCCTGAAGCAGGAGCAAAAGGAATTTCAGCATTTATAGTAGATGCGGATGCTCCTGGAATAATTATAGGACAGCATGAAAATAAAATGGGACTCAGGCTTTCAAATACCACAGATGTGACTTTTGAAAATGTTAGAGTTCCAGCTTCAGCTATGCTTGGACCAGAAGGCTCTGGCTTTAAGCTTGCATTAAATGCATTAAACCTTTCTAGAGCTTTTGTTGCTACACTGGCTGTAGGGATAATGCAGAGGGCCTTAGATGAATCTGTAAAATATGCCAAGGAAAGAAAACAATTCGGACAGCCAATAATCAGCTTCCAGCTGGTACAGGGAATGCTTGCAGATATGGCTATGAAAATAGAAGCATCAAGGTGTCTTGTTAACAACACAATGAGGTTAATGGATAATGGAAGTCTGGTTCGTAAAGAGGGAGCTATAACAAAGGCTTTTGTATCAGACTGTGCTCAAGAAGTAACTTCTAATGCTGTTCAGATTTTTGGGGGATACGGTTACAGCAAGGAATATCCTGTTGAAAAACTTATGAGAGATGTTAAGGTGTTCCAGATATTCGAAGGAGCTAACCAAATCCAAAGGTTAACAATAGCAGGTTGTTTAGAAAAGGAATACAAGTAAGGAGGAAGTTAAATGAACATCGTTGTTTGCGTAAAACAAGTTCCTGATACAACGGAAATAAAAATAGATCCAGTTAAAAACACTCTTATACGTACAGGAGTTCCAAGTATTATGAACCCTTTTGACAGAAATGCACTAGAGCAGGCTCTTAAATTAAAAGAGCAGTCCGGTGGTACAGTTACTGCAATTTCCATGGGACCAGATCAAGCAAAAGCTGTACTAAGAGAAGCTCTTGCCATGGGTGCGGATAATGCATACCTTGTAACTGACAGAGCTTTTGGCGGATCTGATACTTATGCTACAAGCTATATTCTTTCACAGGTAATAAGCAAGCTTGGACCTTTTGATGTAGTTCTTGGAGGCAAGCAGGCAATTGACGGAGACACAGGACAAACAGCATCAAGTATAGCAGAGCATTTAGATTTAAACAGATTAAGCTATGTACTTGATATGGAAATGCAAGGTGAAAAATTTATAGTAAAACGCCAGACAGAAGAAGGAACTGAGGTTGTGGAAGCAAAACTTCCTATACTGTGCACATCAACTAAGGAAAGCAATAAACCTAGATATGCAACAATAAAAGGAAAAATTGCTTCACTTAAGGCTGACATACCAGAAATCCATCTGGCCGATATGCCTGATATGGACACAACAAAAATAGGTTTAAAAGGATCACCTACAAGAGTAAAAGCTACTTTTACACCAAAAAGAAGTGCATCAGGTGAAGTAATTGATTCGGTAAATCCTGATACTACAGCAAAAATATTAGTTGGAAAACTAGTTGAAGCGAAATTGTTATAGGAGGCGTTAAAATGAATTTGGAAAATTGCAAGGACGTTTGGGTATTTATAGAATGCTTCCAGGGACAGCCTAAAGATGTTGGTTTTGAATTGCTGGGACAAGGAAGAATTTTAGCAGAGGGTTTAAAACAAAATCTTTGTGCTGTGGTTATAGGCAAGGATGTTGATGCTGCAATAAAAGGAGCATCTGAATACGGAGCAGACAAAATTTATGTGGTTAAAGGAGAGGAGTATGAAAATTATACTTCGGATGCATATGGACATGCATTCCTTAAACTTTGCCACAAATACAATCCAAATACAATTCTAATAGGGGCAACCATAAGAGGAAGAGAACTTGGATCGAAAATTGCAGTAGCACTAAGAACAGGACTTACAGCAGACTGTACAGCTTTAAGCATTGAAGAGGATACTGGGAATGTGGTTTGGGAAAGACCTGCCTTTGGAGGAAATCTTTATGCACAGATACTATGCAGTGAAACTCGCCCACAAATGGGTACAGTAAGACCTGGTGCATTTAAAAAACAGGTAAAGAACTTAGATAATAAAGCTGAGGTAATAGAGGAAGATATTAGAACAAATCCAGCTTATATTTTAACTAAGGTTGTTGATTTTATAAAGGCCAAGGAAGAAGGCGGACTTAAGGTTGATGAGGCAGAGGTAGTAGTATCCGGTGGACGTGGAATGAAGGGTGCTGATAACTTCAATATGCTGAAAGAACTTGCAGATTTAATGGGTGGAGCTGTAGGGGCATCCAGGGCGGCAGTTGATGCTGGATGGATTCCTCAAACAAGACAGGTTGGCCAAACAGGAAGCACTGTTGCACCAAGAATATATATTGCCTGCGGCATATCAGGAGCTGTTCAGCACATTGCTGGAATGAGCTCATCAGACACTATAATAGCAATTAACAAAGATGCCTCAGCTCCAATATTTGAAGTAGCAGATTACTGCATTGTTGGGGATTTATTTCAAGTTGTTCCAGCATTGATTAAGGAGATTCGACAAGCAAAGAATCTATAATCATAGAAGCTTTTCGTTATGCTCTTTGTATAAGGAGATAAGAAATGATAGATGGAATCAAAATAAATAGCAGCCTAAAGAAACAATATGAAGAGATGGGCTACTGGGGAAAAGATACACTTTTAGACAAATGGAATTCTTCTGTTAAGAATTATGGTGACAGGGAGTTTGTAGTTGATGACAAGGGTAACAGATATACCTACAAAGAAATAGACCATAAAGCAGGGAGTGCTGCATCATATTTTATTCAAATGGGGATTAAACCACTTGACGTAATTTCAATCCAAATTCCTGTTTGGATTGAATACGTGATTTTAATCGTGGCCTGTATGAAGGCTGGAGCGGTTATAAACCCAATAGGTATGTGTTATCACAAGGAAGAGGTGGAATATCTCTTAAACCTTGTGGAAAGCAAAATATTTATATGTCCCACCTGGCACCATAAAACTGATTATGAAGAAGTAA
>JBLNDT010000018.1:0-19509 GCA_050261915.1 Solirubrobacterales bacterium | reverse complement strand
TGTTAGAAAGTGGAAGTCACCCAGAGCTGATGAATAAAAAAGGATACTATTATGATATGGTAATGAGCCAAATGGGTAAATTGAAGTAAAAAGGCGATGAAGCTTTATGAAGTTGTAATTTATAAGTAGACATGAAAAAATGTCTACTTTTTTCATGTTAATATTAGGTTTATAGAACAACCTTCGATAATTAAAATAATTCTGATTTTTACAGGGAGTGATTTTATGAATGGCACTGTGCCGGTTGTTGATATTAATAAATTTAGGGATGAAATAGAAGTTGATAATGATACTTTGAAAGAATTATATAAAATATTTATAGAAGAGCTTAATCAGCAAAAAAATTTAATGAGGGTTCAAATTGAATCAATGGAGCTGGAAGAATTAAAAAAAACAATACACAATATAAAAGGTATATCAGGAAATTACAAGGCCTTGAAAGTGTGGGACCTATCCAGCAAAGTATATGATGAGCTGAGAGATGGTGAGAAAAACGAAAGTGATTTAAACAATAGTATAAAAAAAATAGAGAACTCAATAGAGGATACAATTGATGAAATAAACCGAATATTATGGAGGAATTCTAATGCAGTATAATAGAAAATCAAAATCCTTAAAATACAATAAGTTGGTTATATTATTAATTATTTTATTAATCTTTACATTTACAGGCTGCATTAAAACAACATCAAATAACAATGCTGATTCAGGTCAGAATTCTAAACCTAAAAAGAAAATAGCATTGGTTATGAAAACACTAACAAATCCATTCTTCATCGAAATGGAAAAGGGGGCCAGAAAGGCTGAAAGTGAATTAGGAATAGAGCTTATTGTTAAAACTGGAGCTCAGGAAACATCAATTGCACAGCAAATTTCCATAGTTGAAGATTTGATAAACAGCAAGGTAGATGCAATTGTAATAGCTCCCGGGAGTTCTACAGATCTTATACCCGTATTGAAAAAAGCTCAAGATAATAATATTAAAATAGTTAATATAGACAATAGATTGGATAAGGCGGCTTGTGAAAAAATTGGACTTAAGGATGTTCCATTCATTAGTGTTAACAATGAAGAAGGTGCATATGAATCTGCCAAATATATAAGTGATAAAATTAAAGTGCCTACTAAGGTGGCAATTATAGAAGGCATTAAAGATGCAGATAATGCTGAAAGCCGCAGAAAAGGTTCATTAAGGGCATTCGATGCAAATCCAAATATTCAGGTTGTAGCTTCAGAAACTGCAAATTGGAAAATTGATGAGGCGCAAAATGTAACTGCGCAAATTTTTAAAAGAAATCCTGATATTGGAGCTTTATTTTGTGCAAATGATATGATGGCCTTAGGTGCTATACAATTTTTGGATGCTAATAATAAAAAAGACGTTTTAATAGCAGGTTTTGATGACTTAGATGAAGCAGCAGCTGCTATCAAAAGCGGAAAAATGCAGGTCACTATAAATCAGCAGGCTGATATTCAGGGGTACACAGGGGTTAAGTATGCTCTTGAAATGATAAATGGGAAGTCAGAACCAGCTGAAACTACTGTAGATGTAAAATTAATAACTATAAATAATTTAAACTAAAATATTGGCATTGACTGTTTTTGCTGTGTTTAGAAGGGGTGATTAAATGTTAAAAAGGTTAAAGCATTTAAATCTTTCTCAAAAATTCATGATGTATTTTTTAATGGCATCTGTTTTGCCCATAGCATTTTTAGGTTTTATGTCATATCAGAGTTCAATGGCTATTTTGAGCTCTGAAATAGACAAATCATCATTGGAACTGTTAGATGAGAAAAAAAGATATTTAGGATTAATAATTGATGATATAGACGGGTTGATTTCAAATGTATCCAGTGTTGAAGATATAAAAGATGTTTTAGATAGTGAAAATCTGCAAAGTTCACTAGATACTTCTGATAACTACAATAGGTTGGCAACTCAAGCAAAGATTGGTTATATTTTAAGTACATATACGAACCTTAATGGGCTTGTATCTATTGATGTATACTCCTTAAATGGACAAAACTATCATGTTGGAGATACTTTGGATGTAAAACAAATTAATGTAGATGAGGAAAAACGCATATATAATGAAATATTAAATTCAGGTAAATCAATATATTGGGTGGGTATTGATAATAATATTAATTTAAAATCTACAAACAGCAAAACCATTATGGTAGGAAAGATTATAAAAAAAATTGATAAAAGTACAATGAAGGAAAAACCTATTGGGTTTATTTTAATAAATTATGATGTAGAAGTTTTTTATGATCATTTCAACAATTTAAATAATGACAGCACAGAATACATTATTATGGATTCCAAACATAGGATTGTCTATAGTCCGGATAAAACAAAAATTGGACAAGTAATTGACAACAATCTGCTTAACAAATTTAATAATAACAGCAAAACAATAACAGCAAGCATAGATGGAATAGACAATATAGTAACATTATATAAGAATGAAAAGAATTCATGGATGCTTATGGCTATAACGCCTGTAAAAGCCATTGAAGAAAAAGTAGGGATAATTGGTCGAAACTCAATAATACTTCTGTCCATTTGTTTCTTTCTTGCTTTGGGATTTGCATTTTTTATATCAAAAAAATTTACGGTTCCAATAAGAAAGATAACAGATTTGTTCAAGGATATACAAAATGGATCCATAGACTATGGAACCCGTATTGCTATATCTTCAAAGGATGAAATAGGGGAATTATGCAAATGGTTTAATGAATTCATTATTGGTCTTGAAGTGCAAAAGAAAACTGAAATGGAATTAATAAAAGCTAAAGAAGATGCAGAAATGGCTAATATTGCAAAGAGTCAATTTCTTGCCAATATGTCCCATGAAATAAGAACACCATTAAATGGGATTGTTGGATTTTTAGAATTGATGTCCATGACAAATTTAAATGAAGAACAAAGAGATTACTTAAAGGATATTAATTCGGCAACTAATGGACTCCTAACTATAATAAATGATATTCTTGACTACTCAAAAATTGAAGCGGATAAATTGATACTGGAAGATATTATTTTTGATTTATATAATTTGGTGGAAGATGCAGTAAAATTATTTTCACCTATTGCATATGAAAAGGGGATTGAAATATATTCCAAGATTCATAATAATGTACCAGTTTTAATAATGGGTGATCCAAATAGGTTAAGACAAGTTTTAAACAATTTAATAGGCAATGCTGTAAAGTTTACTGAGAATGGAGAAGTAGCAATAATTGTACGAAACCTGGAAGATGATAATAAAAAGGTAACAGTACAGTTTGAAATAGCAGATACTGGTATAGGTTTAGATGCTAAAGATGTGGAAAAATTATTCCAGGTATTTACCCAAGCCGATGCATCTACTACAAGAAGATATGGAGGTACAGGGCTTGGACTTGCTATAAGCAAGAAAATAATAGATCTAATGAATGGTGACATTTATGTAAAGAGCGAAATTAAAGAAGGAAGCAGATTCTTTATTGAAATATCTTTTGATAAAGCAAACTACACAGATGAATTTCAGAAATTTGAGGATGGCAGTCTAAGTGGGTTAAAGATTATGCTTGTGGAAGATAATTCATCTATAACATCCATATTTGATGAGTATCTTAAAAACACTGAATGTGTTTTGATTAAGTATTCAAAATGTTTGGAGGCTATTGGCGTTCTTGAGACTATGGAACCTTCTGACATACCGGATATATTATTTTTAGAATATAATATGCCTTGCGTAAACGGCTTTGAAATCAGCAAAAAACTTAAGGAAAATCAGAAATTTAATTCAGTTAAAATGGTGCTGATTACCCATGCTGCTCAAAAACATGACTTAAAGGAAATTGCTGATTCTGGCTTTTCCGGATACTTGTATAAACCTATCCGAAAAGCAGATTTTGTTAATGTAATTAAAGATGTTCAAAGCTTGGATAATAAAAACTGGAATGCTGAAACAAATGATTTGGCTGTTTATAATAAGATAACTGCAGATAATGAAAAGGGAGTTATTTTATTGGTAGAGGATATTGTTACAAACCAAAAATTACAAAGTCTAATGATAAAAAAACTTGGATATCAATGTGAAATAGCAGATAATGGGGAACAGGCTGTGGAAATGAGCAATGGTAAAGAGTATGAATTGATATTTATGGATTGTCAAATGCCCGTTATGGATGGTTACAAGGCAACAGAAATAATCAAGACTAGCAGTATTAAAAACAGAAAAACTCCTATTATTGCAATGACTGCAAATGCAATGGAGGGTGACAGAGAAAAATGTATTGAAGCAGGTATGGATGATTATATAAGCAAGCCAATAGTGATGAGGTCCATTGAAAAAGTTATTGAAAAGTATTTGTATAACAACACATCAAATATGGAAGGATAACTTGAGTATTTTCAATAAAATTATATAATGATACAAAAAAGCCAAAATATCCTGTCGAAATTGGAAGAATGATTACGTATTATCATTATGATACAAATGTAATATACTGTAGTTAATAGTCGCTATTATTTAATTAAAAAATATTTAAAAATGAATAGGTGATGAAGATGGCGGATAAAAGTGGTGAATTATTAATTTATGGTTTTGATAATATTTGTGAAAAAATTGATAATATAATTGAAGAACTAGATTTGAAAGAGGAAATATTCGAAATAAAACTTATCATGATGGAAGCTGTCACCAATGCAGTACTGCATGGAAATGCAGGGGATGTAAACAAATTGGTTAAACTGAAATACCAATTGTCAGATGAAACCTTAATTATAAAGGTAAAAGATTCAGGGAATGGGTTTAATAAAGTCAAAGATATGACTGAAATAAACGAAAACAGACTATATGATGAAAGTGGAAGAGGACTTTATCTAATTGAATGCTTTGCAGATAAAGTTCAATATGAAGGGAATTCAATAATAATGACTAAATATATATGTAAGGGGGAGTAGTAAAATTATGAAGTTCACACTTAAAGCTAAGTTAATGGTAATCTTTCTAGTTCTCACTTCTGTTCCACTGGGTATTTTAGGGTTTTATTCCTATAAAATGTCCCATGATACAATTCAAACGGAAGTTCAACAAAGGTTAGTTGAATGTACAACACAAGCTTCTCAAATAATAGACAAGCAAATAGAATCCGTAAAGAGTGCCATGCAGATTGCAAGCCTAAATACGAACCTTGCAATTGCTGCTGAAGGTTCAGATAAAGCTTACATAGATAGTGCATTTAGTTATATTCAAAATATTCAAAAGGGCAGCAATAATTCTATAGAATCAGTTATTATAGCAGATTCAACTGGTAAAGCGGTAATGACCAGTGAAGCGGTAAATCCAGGCATGGATTTAAGTGATAGAGATTATTTTAAAGCTGCAATGAGTGGTTCAGCTTCGGTAAGCAATGTTATAATTTCTAAAATCAGCGGAAAACCATCAATTACTGTGGCATACCCTTTAAAAAATGGTGAGAAGATAACAGGGGTCATAGTTGGAGTAATTCCATTTGATTATATATCAAAATATGCTGCAAGCATTAAGGTTGGGAATAGTGGATATGCATATATGATAGATAAAACAGGTCTTGTGGTTTATCATCCTGTTTCAGAAAAGGTTCTTAAAGAAAATTTAGTAGATACTAAAAGCCCTGAACTTAAAAAATTAGTAGAGGAAATGATAGCGGGAAAATCCGGAGAGGGATTTTATACATATGAGGGAGTATATAAATATGTAAGTTTTAAGCAAACTGGAAACTGGGCAATAGCAGTAACTGCAAATTACAATGATTATATGTCCTCAACATTATCTATAAAAAGAAATACAATTATACTTATTATCATTGCCATAATAATAGCAATGGGCATTGCATACTTTGTTTCTTCAAAATATATAATTAATCCAATTAAAAAGCTTGAAGAACTTATGAAGCTGGCAGGAGAGGGAGACTTAACAGTCAGTGTGGAAATAAAAACCAATGATGAAATAAAAGAGCTTGGGGATTCCTTTAATGCAATGATTGCCCATCAAAAGGATATAGTAACGAATGTACAAAATGCAGCACAGCAGTTGAATGCTGCTTCAGAAGAAATGGCAGCATCTTCAGAAGAAATGGGTGCAGCTACTGAAGAAATAAATTCAAGTATTATTGAAGTGTCAAACGATGCAGAGAAGCAAAACGATTCAATAATTAGTGCCTCCGAGGTAATGGTTCAGCTTTCCAGCTTGGTACAGCTTGCACAAAATAGAGCACAAATTACAAGCGGAAATGCAGAAAATACAAGGAAAGTTGCAGATTTAGGAAGAAACAAAGTTGAGGAGACGGTTAGAGCAATGGATGTAATAAGCTCATCTGCTGCAGAGACCTCTGATTCTTTAGGTATAGTAAATTCTTTATCAAATCAAGTTGCAGGAATTATAGGAACAATAAATGATATTGCAGAGCAAACAAATCTTTTGGCATTAAATGCAGCAATAGAAGCAGCAAGAGCAGGTGAAAACGGGAAGGGTTTCAGTGTGGTTGCTGAGGAGGTTAAAAATTTATCTGAAGAATCAAACAGCAGGGCTAAGGAAATAGATACATTGGTAGGCCAGATGGTTAATCAGATTGAAAGTGCTGTTGTTTCAATGAATAAGGCAAAGGCAGAGGTGGACAAGGGAGTTGCAGTAGCTTCTGATACTGATGCATCTTTTATTGACATAATAAATTCTGTAGAAGAAATGGTAAGAAATATAAATGAAATTGACGAAATTACTAAAGATGAAGTGGCATCTTCCGATAAAATAGTAAGTTTGATTAATGAACTGGCAACATTAACTGAAAATACCACAGCTCAGAGTAAAAGTGTATCAGTAGCAGCCAATGATCAAGTATCTGCTATGGAAAATATAACAGCTACAGCAGAGGAAACAAGCTCTATGTCAGAAGAGCTGTCTAGACTTGTTGAAAAATTTAAGATTTGAGGTGAGTTAAATGGATAATGTTATAACTATTAATATTCCAGAAAATTTTGCGGTTAATGAAGTTGCAAATTTTAGAAATCAGGTTAATAAGTTTATAGAAGAGGGTCATAATAAATTTATGTTTGACTTTAGCTACTGCACATTTATAGATAGTACAGGCTTAGGGGTTTTGGTTACTGTTTATAAAAAATGCAGAGAGCACAATGGAAATGTAAAACTGGTGGGTTTAAACGAAGATGTTATGAAGTTATTTAAACTTACAAGATTAGACAGAGTATTCGAGATCGATTGATCCTCAAGAAAGTAGTGATTTTATGTCAAAAACAGTTTTGGTTGTGGATGACATTCTTATTAACCGAAAGCTAATAAAAGAATGTTTGTCCAAGGCAATAGAGGGCATTGATTTTCTAGAGGCTAAAGATGGAAAAGAAGCTTTGGAAGTCATTAACAAGAACAGCGTAAGTGTTATTATTTTGGATATCATGATGCCAATAATGGATGGAATTGAAGCTCTTTCCAAGATAAAAGAAGATCCATTTAGCGCAAATATTCCTGTAATAATGTGGTCAGCATTAGATGAAGAAGATAGTGTCCAAAAGGCACTGGAATTAGGGGCGGTAGATTATTTTACAAAGCCACTGACATCAGATGCAATAAGAATAACCTTACCCTTAAAGGTTAAAAATGCCATTAATTATTATAATACATGGCTAGAGCTTGAAAAGTATAAAGAGAAAATCAAGGAAGAACTTCAACTTGCCGAGCAGCTTCAAAAAGCATTGGTATTTGATTATAAAAGCTACGATAAAGTGGAGGTTTGGGCAAGATATGTGCCTTGTGAAGAAGTTGGCGGAGACATATTTTGTACAAAACAGGTTAATGATAAATTTTGGTTTATCATTGCAGATATTTGCGGTCACGGAATTTCATCTGCAATGATGTCCATGATGCTGACTGTAATTTTTAATGCAAAGGTAGAATATTGCAAGACTCCAGGAGAATTATTGAATATAATAAACAATATGTTTTTTGAAGTATTTGGAGAAGATAAATTAAGCTTGATTTCTGCCTTTGCAGGGTTCATAATTGAAGATAAGCTATGGTATTCAAATGCAGGACATCCATATCCGGTGATATACAATAATTCTAAAAAACACATTAAGTTGTTGGAGGAGGATGGTTTCTTAATAGGTATGCTAAAAGACGTGGTATTTGAATCAAAGAATATGGAGTTTGGAAAAGGAAACCATATATTTTTGTACACAGATGGGCTTTTTAGTAATATGAAAGAGGCAAACATTTCTGGGTGGACAAGCGTTTTGAAATACTGCAATGAATACGATCTAATATTTGACAAAGATAAATCCAAGTTTCTCGATTACCTTGTAAAGCATTTTAATTACAAGGAAAGAACGGAATTAGATGATGACATTGCAGTAATGATTATAAAAAATAAGTAAGGTGGGATAAGAATGGGCAGCGATATATTATTAGAAGCTGGTACTGGTGAACTTGAAATACTTGAATTTTTAATTGGCAAAAGGATTTATGCAATTAATGTAATAAAAGTTAAAGAGGTAATAGATGTTAAAGAAGAAAATATTACAAAATTGCCTAATGCTCATGCTGCAATAGCTGGTTTGCTATTGGTAAGAGGAGAAATAATTCCACTAATTGATTTAAAATTTGTTCTGGAAAACCAACATAAATCTGAAAATAGATTTAGAGTCATTGTTTGTGAATTTAATAAGGTTAAAGTTGCATTTTATATTGATGACATAGTTGGAGTACATCGTATTAAATGGGATCAGATATTAAAACCTGAGGACTTGACAGCAAATTCACTTGTTATTGGAAATATAATATTTAATGAAAAAATTATATTAATGCTTGATTTTGAAAAAATCGTCACAGACATTAATCCTAACAGTGGTATAAATGAAAATAAAATAGTGGATGTGACATATAAAGACAGGTCTGGAGCTAAGCTTGTTATGGCAGATGACTCACCATTAATAAGAAGACTTATAACGGAAACACTTACAAAGGCAGGGTTCAACAGTATTAAAATGTTTGATGATGGTAAACAGGCTTTAAACTACATAGAAGACATTCTTGATAAAAAGGGAGAAAAATTTATTGAGGATGTTCAAATATTAATTACAGATATTGAAATGCCTCAGATGGATGGATTCACTCTTACAAGAAAAATAAAGGAACATGAGGTTATGAGAAAATTGCCTGTAATTATATTCTCATCCTTAATTACAGATGAGTTAAAACATAAAGGAGAGTCTTTAGGAGTAGATGCTCAGTTAAGCAAACCGGAAATTGGTGAGCTGGTTGACCTTATTGATACTCTGTTGGCTAAATAAAAAATTTAAGTATGAGAGAGCTTAGTCAGTTATACTGATTAGGCTCTTAATAATAAGGGGGAAATGTATGGGCAATTTTAGTGAATTTTGTACATGTAAAAATTTCAATTGTTCTCTGCATCCTACAAAGCATGATAGGGGATGTACGCCTTGTATTAATAAAAATTTAAAATTAAAAGAAATACCAAATTGTTTTTTTAATTTAGTTAAGGATTCAGAACCAAGAGAAGGAGACTCTCTTGAAGAATTTGCAAAAATAGTGTTGAAAGACCATAAATAAAATTTAAACAAGTACATCAGATATTGGAATATACAATATTTGATGTTTTTTTATAAAAATATATAGTTGAAATTTCAACTAATAAATGTTATACTAAATATAGTTGAATATTCAACTATATTTATTGGGGGCGGAATATGGGGAATTTAAACAGCAATTTGTTAAGAGAAATTGGAGCATTATCACGATGCATAAATTCAATAAATGATGTTAAATTCAAAGAGATTAATCTTCAAAAAGGACAGTTTACATTTTTAACAAGAATATGTGAAAATAAGGGAATTAATTTAATTGACTTATCGAATCTGTTAAAAGTTGACAAAACTACTACAACAAAGGCTATACAAAAACTTATTGAAGCAGGATATATATTTAAAAAAAGAGATGAAGCAGATAAAAGAATGTGGAGATTATACCCAGAGGATAAGGCACAAGAGGTATACTCATTTATTATTGAAGAAGAAAATAGAAGCATTGATACTTGTCTACACGATTTCACCATGGAAGAAAAGGAGCTTGTCAACAGGTTAATAATAAGAATGAGAGAAAATATTGAAAATGACTGGAAGGATATTAAAAATTTTTAGGAGGATTATTAATGATTAGAAAAGCTCTATTTGATGATTTAGAGGAGATTATGGGAATAATTAGGGCTACTGTGGCTGAGATGAGAGAATACAACAATACTCAGTGGGATGAAAACTACCCAGGTGAAAAGGATTTTATTAATGACATAAATAATCAAGACTTATATGTGGCAGAGCAAAATGATAAATTAGTAGGCTTTGTATGCATAAACAAGGTAGAGCCAGTTGAATATGCTGGGTTGAAATGGACATTAAAGGAAACTTGTATGGTAGTTCATAGAATGGCAGTTAACATAAACTTCAGGAGAGAGGGGATAGGATCAGAATTAATGAAATTTGCAGAGAATCTGGCCTTATCAAATAATATAAGATATTTAAAAACTGACACCTATTCAATAAATACAAAAATGAATGCATTATTTAAAAAATGTGGTTATACCTTTGTTGGGAAAATGAATTTTTTAGGAAAGGAAAAACCTTTTAATTGTTACGAAAAAGTTTTGAACAATGAATAGTACATAGAGCTCTTCAGAGCTCTTTTTTATTGGAGATGGAATCTTTAACTCTTCTAAAGTTTGTGTTAAACTTATGTAAATCATACTCCCATAGGGATTTTTACTTTTCACTGCTAATAAGTTTATGGGGTGAGGCTAATGAGAATACTAAAAGATATAAAATTTATTCTTTATATAAGCATTTCTGTTTTACTTTTAGGTATAACAGTTTTTTTTGCAAGAGAATTTATTTCAAATTTATTTTTTAGAATGAATCTGCCAGATTTTAATCCAGCTTCCAAAAGTGATAGAGTACTTGTAATTGCACCACATTGCGATGATGAAGTATTAGGGTCAGCTGAATTCATTAAAAAAACAATAAAAGAGGGTGGTAATGTTAAGGTAGCTTTCATAACCAATGGAGATGGATTCAAGAGTGCACTTCAGGTTGATTATTTTGAAGCCAGTCCTAAGCCTATTGAGTATATTAATTTTGGATATGAACGTCAGAAGGAGTCTCTCAAAGCATTGAAAAGGCTCGGTGTAGATGAGAATGATGTTATTTTTTTAGGATATCCTGACGGAGGTATAGTTCAATTATTTAATAAAAACTGGGATAAGGATAATCCCTATACAAGCATTGGATCTAAAACAGACAAAAACCCATATACCAACAGTTTTTCAAAGGGTGAGGTTTACTGTGGTTATAATCTTGAAAATGACCTTCAAAGAATAATAGAAAGCTATAAGCCCACATATATAATATATCCCCATCCAAATGACAGGCACCCGGATCATCTGGCTTCAAATGCATTTGTAAAGTATGCTGTTACAAAACTTAATTACAATCCTTCAAGGGAGCTTTTATATTTGGTGCACAGAGGAGATTGGCCAACACCCCTAAAGAGGGATACTAATATGTATCTGGTACCTCCAGCAAAACTTGCGAACACGGGAACAAGCTGGTATGCTCTTGACATGGATAGCACTGATATAGAAGAAAAGACAGAAGTTATACATTATTTCAATACTCAAATTAAGTTGTTAGGTCCACTAATGACTGCTTTTGAGAGGAGAAACGAGTTGTTTGGAGTATACGGCAATGCAGCACTTAAAAACACAGGTGGAAAAGATGACAATATTGTTCCAAGTCCTTCAAACTTGATAATTGCGAACCCGAAGGAGGATACCCTAGGGGTTGAAGTTATAAAAGGAGCCAATATTATTAGTATAAATGCAGAAAGATCAGCTTCAAAAAGCATCCATATATTTGCAGTTCTTGATGATGAATATGATAAGTATGTTGAATATAATCTTGGGTTAATTTTTTTTAATGTTACAGATACTAAAAGGCTTAATATTTCACTTAAGAATAACAAGATATTTGATACCAACACTGGGGCTGAATTTTTAGTTGAAAACAAATCTAAAGGAAATATACTGCATTTAATAATTCCAGAAAATTTAACTGGTGAGTTCCAACATATGTTTATAAATATGAACACCTTTGCTGGTGGAAAAGTTCTAAACAGAACTGCCTGGAGGATGGTTGAAAGTAAATAGCTAAATGAAGTTATATTGGTAATTGTGGTATAATATTATTGATAATGGCATTGGAAATGAAATTTCCAATGCTTTGAAGGGAGGCTGTTTAAGTGGATGGCAGAATGAAAAGAAACATATTTTCTGCAATTACATACTCAGCATTGCTAATTTTAATTATAATGAATTTTAAATCAATAACTCAGTTCCTATTGAAGTTTGAATCAGGATTCAATACATTTTTTGTGGGAATAGCTATTGCATTTGTGCTAAATAAGCCATGTATGTATATTGAAAAGGTGTTAAAGGAAAACCTATTTAAAAGAAATATTAACAGCTCAATATTAAGAGGGCT
Organism: Solirubrobacterales bacterium; assembly: GCA_050261915.1. Taxonomy (GTDB): domain Bacteria; phylum Bacillota; class Clostridia; order Clostridiales; family Clostridiaceae; genus UBA699. Next base: position 6,914 of record JBLNDT010000018.1, on the reverse strand, counting down.
GTCTATAACAATTACATATCTTGTATTCATTTTAACTGGAGTAATAGCAGTTGCAATTATTCTGCCTCAATTAGTTAAAAGCATTCAGCTCATATTAAACAATATAGGGGCATACACTGACAATCTGCAAGCTTTATCCAATAAAATAACAGTATTTTTACATATGAATAAAATTGACCTTACATCTATAGAAACACCAGTTTTGGGGTATATAAACAAACTTGAAAGCGGATTGTTAGATGTGTTGTCTCAAATAATCAGTATAACCACCGGAATTCTGTTTTTTCTTGTAAATCTTCTAATGGCTTTCATATTTTCAATATATATTTTGTTTGGAAAAGAAAAGTTATTGGCTCAGTGTAAGAAATTTTTCAGCATATACCTTCCACAAAATATTTATGAAAATTGTTATTATGTAAACTTTGTTGTAATTGATATTTTCAATAAATATGTGATTGGACAACTTATTGGCGCCCTGATTACAGGAGTCCTCTGTATGGCTTTAATGTTCATATTCAGATTTGATTATCCTATATTAATTGGAGTTATCATCGGAATAACTTCCTTAATACCGATACTTGGTTCATATATAGGAGGATTTATTGCCTTTATACTTTTACTCATGATAAACCCGATTAAAGCAGTTTGGTTTATAATCTTTCTAATAATACTAATTCAGGTTGTAGGAAATATTATTTATCCGAAAATAATTGGCAGCAGCATAGGGCTCCCTAGTATATGGATACTATTATCCATTATTGTTGGAGGAAGTTTGGCTGGGGTACTTGGAATTTTATTAGGACTGCCAATAACAGCAGTTTTATATGCCTTGCTTAAAAATGATATAAAGAACAGAACTTCTGAGTAATTAATAAAAGCTGCGGACAACATAATTTGTCGGTAGTTTTTATTTTTCAGGTATATAAATATATTTAGAGTTTAACCTAAAGCTAAGTGTGTTTGGTGCGATAATAGTAAAAGCAAATACAGGTGGTGGTTAAAAATTAGGGATATAAAAAAAACAATTATACTTTTCATAGCAGTAACGGCTATTGTAGCCCTAACTGTTTCATTTCGAACTAAATACAATTCACTGGTTGATGAAATAAAGTTTACCATTAATTCAGAACAGGCGTCCATAAATGATTACACTTTATTATGCACTGACTTTATTAATGATATGACTGTATATGGGCACTTGTTTTTCAAACAAGAAAAAGGTATAACCTCGAATTATTATGATTTGTTGAAATACAATGCTGATTTAGACACCTATTCTCTAGATACAATTAAAGATACAACATATGAAAAAGGTGCTGGTAATCTGATAGGTGTAGGAAATATACCTAAGCTAGGTACTAAAGAGCAAAATGAACTAAATCTTGCATTTGAATATAATGAGTTTTTTAGTGGCTTTTATAAAAGATTCCCTAATGCAGCATGGATATATTACACAAGCGAAAACAATTTTAGGAATATTTACCCATGGAGTTTATCAAGCACTTTTACAAATACAAAGGACAATAAAAGCTCAGAGTTTTACAGGAGTGTAAATGCTGAAAATAACCCTTCAAGAGTAATTAAGTGGAGCCCTGCATATTTGGATCATGGAGGGAAGGGTATTGTAGTTACATTATCCAGTCCAATTTATGATGATAATACATTTAGAGGAGCAGTTTCCCTGGATTTAACAAATAAAAAACTTAGTGATTTGATGAATTCAAAATATGACAGCTATCTGGTTGATGCTGAAGGTTCCATTATAGCTACAAACAAAAATATTTTAAGCTCTGATAAGCCCGAAAATCTTAATGCATTATTAAAACTTTCAGCTGAGGACAGCAGGAAACTCATGGAAGTTAAAAATAATCAATTTGAAGTAATAGGTGGATACTATATTTATAAAGTCAATGTAGCAAATGCCCCCTGGGGATTATACTCTGTGGTACCAATGTATTCACTTCTGAGTAAATGTATATTTTATTCCCTGCCGGTACTAGGCATATGTACCATTCTTATATTTCTGCTAAGAGAGGTTGAAAGAAGGATAAAGCTAGAGAGGACTCTTCATGAGGTTGCAATTACAGATCAATTAACAGGACTTGGCAACAGATATCATTTTGATGAAAAGGTATTTGAGGAAATGGAGCGTGCAGACAGGTATAAAAGGCACCTAACAATGATTATATTTGACTTGGATCATTTTAAAACTATAAATGATACTTATGGACACCCAATTGGTGATGAGGTTCTTAAGCAGACTTCTGAAATTGCAAAGGGAATTATAAGAAGTACTGATATGCTGTTTAGGTTTGGAGGAGAAGAATTTATTATACTGATGCCGGAAACTGATATTTCTGGAGCTGAAGTTGTGGCAGAAAAAATAAGAAGTGCTCTGGAAAGTAATATGCATCCTGTTGGTGTAAGTGTTACAGCAAGCTTTGGTGCAGCAGAAAGATCACATAATGAATCCTTTACCAATTGGTACAAAAGAGCGGATAAAGCATTGTACTCCGCTAAAAGCCAAGGTAGAAACAAATTAGTTTGTGCCACTGAAGAAAAGGATATATAAATAATAAAAAGCTCATTTGAGCTTTTTATTATTTCACACACCTTTCACATATTATATTGATAATTATTACTAATTTTGCTAGTAAACTTAAATCATAGCAGATGAGTTATTATTTATGTTTATAATAAATGCAGTGGAAAGGTGTTGTTATATTTTGAATCAAAAATTTAAGAAGAGAGTTACAGCTGTATCAGCTGTAGTTATGGCATCAGGCATTATATTTCCGGTAGCAAGTGTTATTGCATCACCATACAAAACCGGGTGGGTGAAGGTTGATGGTACATGGTATTACTATAATTCTAAAGGGGCAAAAGTTTCAAACAGGTGGCAGCAGGACACTTCAGGGAGATGGTTTTATCTAGGAAGCAATGGAGCTATGGTAACTAATGGATGGGCACAGGACTCCTCAAAAAACTGGTTTTACCTAGGCAGTGACGGAGCAGTTGTTACTAATGGGTGGGCACAGGATTCATCAAAAAACTGGTTTTATTTAGGTGATACTGGGATAATGGCTACAAGTTCCTGGGTAGAATACAATGGGAAATCATATTATCTGAATTCAGGTGGAGACCTGGCAATGAACACCACAACTCCTGACGGAAGCACTGTTGATTCCACAGGTGCAAAAGTAACCTCGGGCACAGGTAGTAACCAGCATGGGGTAAACCCACCAAATGGCGGCCAGATGGGGGGGACACCTCCAAGTGGAAGCCAGCCTGTTGGTGCCCCTCCAGATGGTGGTAATGGAGGTTCTCCAACAGTAAACACAGGTACAGGAGCTTACAATCTTACAAACGGTGAAACCCTCACAGGTGGTACATATTCTTCAATTAATGCTGACGAAAATGCAGTGAGAGCTGACAACAAAGTTACAGCTACACTTAATAATGTAACAGTAAACAAAACCCTAGGTGCTGCATCAAGCAATGATGCCAGCAGCTTTTATGGGCTTAATTCAGCAGTACTTGCTGCGAACAACTCTACTCTTAACATTACTGGAGGTACAGTAAATGCAAGTGCTGAAGGAGCAAATGGAGTTTTTGCATATGATGGAGCTACTATAAATATACAAGATACAGCAATAAATGTAACGGGAGGAAATTCAGGTGGAATAGAAGTTGCTGGAGGCGGCAAACTTAATGCAACAAACCTTACTGTAAACTCAAAGGTTAAAGCCGCAATCAGAAGTGACAGGGGAGGTGGAACCATGGTGGTTGAGGGAGGCACTTACACAACTGAAGGGAGCTCTGGAGCACCAGCAATATATAGCACTGCAGCTATAACAGTAAGCAATGCAACACTAACAGCTAACACTTCAGAAGCTGTAGTGGTCGAGGGGATGAACTCAGTCACACTGAACAACTGTAAGGTTACAGGAAACATGACAGGCACATCTGGCAACAGCAGCGAAAACATTCATAATGTTATGCTTTATCAGAGTATGTCAGGTGATGCACAAGTAGGAAACAGCAGCTTCAAAATGACTGGAGGTTCACTTACTTCAAAGAATGGGGATATGTTCTATGTTACAAACACAGATTGTACAATTCAGCTAACTGATGTTGATGTGAACCTTGCTGATAATACAAATCTTTTAGTGGTTTCAGGTAATGATGCATCAAGAGGCTGGGGTACAGTTGGTGCTAATGGAGGAGTGTGCGGATTTACAGCTTCTAATCAAACCCTAACTGGGGATATTAAAGTAGATTCAATTTCAAAGCTAAGTATGAATATTTCAGATTCATCAAATTTTACAGGTTCAATAAATTCAGATGGAACTAAGGCTGCATCACTATCTGTAACAGTGGATTCTTCAAGTAAATGGACACTTACAGCAGATAGTTATGTAACAGAATTCCATGGAAGTATGAGTAATGTAAATACAAATGGGCACACACTTTATGTAAATGGTGTGGCAATGAACTAAAAATATTAAGGCAGTCAGTGATGGCTGCCTTTTATTATACTTTCAGCATATTTTTGACTACAAAGTAATTTGATGCAGCTCCAAATATTATTCCAACTGGTATGAAAGCTAATAATATTGTTGTATATATAAAGGAAGGATTGATAAAATTAACAGGCAGATCTTTTAAATAAGGTATTATGCCTGTATATAAAAAATTATATAAAAAATAAATTATAATGACTGCAGTTATTGCACCTAAAAGTCCAACAGTGACTCCTTCAAAAATAAAAATACTCTTAATATACCAAGGGGATGCACCAACGTATTCCATAATGCTGACTTCATTTTGTCTAGAATAAAGGGCTATTTTTATTGTGTTTTTAATTACAAAAAATGATATAACTAAAATCAGAGGGAAAAGGATAAATATTAAAAGTTGAATTGATTTTGTAATAAAAAGAATTTTTGCTGGCAGTTTTTGAGTTGAGATAATTGAGGCGATGCCATCTATTCCATTTAGTACATTATTTATTTCAGTTGAGACTGCAGAATCATTAACATTAATTACATACATAGGAACTATTTCATTTTCTAATTTTATATCTGCTGCAGCTGATGCTGTTCTAATCTGGTTATATATATTTTGTTTGTCAAAAGCACTTAAATTTTTATCCAAAGTAATCCTTGTTTCAAATTGTGAATAAATCCCTAAGATTCCAATCCGTATATTTAAAAGGCATAGCAACAATATTGCCGAAAGAAGCAGGGATGATATTATTGCAACAGTAGAGCTTATGCTTCCTTGACGATTCCTAATAATATTTTTCAAAGAATCCGTAAAAAGTAATTTTAATGTGCTGAGTTTCATAAATATTTACCTCTTATAACAATTTACATATTAGGTTAAATGTACCATATAAAACTGTTTTGTTCAATACGATTTAAAATGCCAGGGAGCATAAGTGCTCCCTGGCATTTTGCTGTTTTAGTGTTTTGGTTTTTCCCACCATCCAAGGGCAACTATAGCTTTTGCTCTTTCAGGTCTTGAACTCAGGGATTTTATAATTAACATATAGTTTCCCTTAGGGGCTTCAATAAATTTCCCATCTTCTTCACCGACTAATGTTGTATGGGGTGGCACTATCCTTTCGTATACATTAACCCCTTCTTGGGGAAGTTCGGTAGTGGATTCTATAAATTGAATGTCTACTTTGTTTTTTGGAATAGGCCTTAAAGCAGTATTTGTTGGAGAAACTTTAGTAGATACCTTCCCTCCTGGAGGGAAATTTGTGTTAAGCCATATTTCCGCAGTTAAATAATCATCAGAAAAATTTGAAACAGTGAATACATTAGCATATAAATCTACACCTGAATCATGAGGATTTACCAGCCCAGCCCAGGCATATGAATTATTACCTACAAAAAGTGGTTCTGTCTGACCTACGAAATACTTGCCTTCAATTGATTTAAACAATGGAACAGTAATGCTAACAACCTCTTTTTGTTTAATGATATCTATTATACAATCAGCATTTTTATGAAACAAAAATCTCATCTCCTTTGATCTTATATATATATAATATTCATCAAATATTTAAAAGTTAATAAGGACTATACTTATTGATACATCTAAAGTTCAGCCAATTTTATACGAATATTCAAATAAGCATAATGTGACAATTTTCTTAAATATTTAATGAATGTGGGGTGGATTATGAAAAGATTAAATGTAGTTATGAGCAGATTCATGATAGTATTTTTCATAGGGCTGACTTTGTTTGCAGCAGGATGCAGTAATAATTCATCAAAAGGCAATAATAAAACCACAGAAACGAATACTAAGAAACCTTTCAAGGTGGGAATTGTATTTTCCATAGGAGGTCTTGGAGACAAGTCATACAACGATTCAGCATACAAGGGAATTCAAATGGCAGCAAAGAACCTTAGTATAGAATACAATTATATAGAACCTTCCACTGATATAGATTCTGAAGTTAAATTAGGGGTAAATCATTTAAGGCAGTATGCCAAGGAAAATTATGACCTTGTGATTGCAACAGGGTTTCTTTTTAAAGATGCTTGTGAACAGGTGGCAAAGGAATATCCAAATGTAAAGTTTGTTATCATTGATGCTACAGCTGATGCGCCCAATGTAACAGGTTTAATTTTTAAATCTGAGGAGGGATCATATTTAGTAGGCTCAGTAGCAGGTATTGTAACTAAGACAAATAAAATAGGCTATATAGGAGCACAGGATACGCCAATATTTAAAAAGTTTCAAAGCGGCTATGACCAGGGAGTTAAACTTGTAAATCCAAAGGCTGAAATTATTTCAAAATATGTTGACGGGTCCAATCCATTTTTAGTACCTGACAGAGGATATGAACTAGCAAATCAGCTTATTGACCAGGGAGCGGATGTAATATACACAGT
>JBLNDT010000017.1:0-36447 GCA_050261915.1 Solirubrobacterales bacterium | reverse complement strand
TTATTCGTACAGCAGTTCACCAAAATGGAACTTATCATCTTGGGGTTGGTGGTGGAATAACCTGTGAATCTGAATTAGAGTTTGAGTATGATGAAACGATTCAAAAATCAAAAGCTATTATTGAAGCTTCAAAGGGATGGTGAAACAATGATATTTGATGATGGCTACCAGTATGGGCTAGGTGCCTTTGAAACAGTAGCAGTATATAAATCAAAACCAATTTTTATTAGTGAACATCTTCAGCGCTTAAACAAATCCCTTTCTTTTTTAGGGATAAAACAATATATAACCGAAGATGAACTTAATCCTTATTTAACCAAAGATTCACCAGATTATTATGCTTTGAAAATACTGGTGTCAGAAAAAAATATATTGATTAATAAAAGAGATATTCCTTATAGAAGCATTGATTACAATAATGGGTTCAAGATGGAATACAGCAAAATAAAAAGAAACAATACATCTCCCTTAGTTTTACACAAAACTTTAAATTACGGTGAATGTATAATTGAAAAACGCAGAGCTGGTGAAATGAATATAAATGAAATTATTTTCCTTAATTTAAAGGATGAAATTTGTGAAGGTACCACCTGTAACATTTTTTTTATTAAAAACAAAACTATATATACCCCAAAAATTTCATGCGGCATTTTGCCAGGAATAATCAGGAATTATATCTGCAAAACATACCCTGTAAAAGAAACAATAATTACCCCCAAAGAAATTTCAGATTTTGATGAATGTTTTGTTACAAATTCCTTAATGAGTATTATGCCTGTACACAGACTTGCAGACAAAATCTTTGAAAATAATAAAATATGCAATAAAATATCACAGGATTATTTTGTTAATATTTTAGGTGGTTATACCCCTTTATAGATCTGGCATTTGATTAAGATTTGTTACAAAGGGCTTCATCCCGTCTATGTGAAGCTCAATCTCATTTTTAGCCAAGGTTGAATATCCATTAGCTATGGCGCTGAAAATTGCAAAATGACTTCTAGGATCATTTTGTATCATGCTGTGAAGTGTTTTTTCGCCTAGACGATATCTTGCATAATACCTGTATCTTAAAATTCTAAGTTGAATTATATCATACATTTCGATAAGGTATCCATTGTTGGAGGCCCGTACTATTGCAGTGTGGAATTGGTGATCTGCCAATTCGAAATTGGTAAGGGAGGGTTCAGAAAGGGCTGTTTTGTATTCCTTTGTGAGCCTTTCCAAATTTATAATTTCCTCTTCAGTTATGTTATTGGCAGCAAAAAACGCAGCACTGCCTTCTAATGCTTTCCGGGCATTGCATATTTCAAGATAATCCATGGTCTCCAGCTGTGCAACTCGAAGAACCTTATTTTCACTCCTTATCACAAGCCTTTCACTAATGAGCTTATCTATTGCCATTCTCACAGGTGAACGGCTTATCCCTAACTCACTGGCAATGTTTGCTTCTGATATCTTTTGACCAGGTGTAAGCCTTAGCATTATGATATCCTTCAAAAGAAAATCAAAAACAACATCCTTCAGCACTGCAAAGGGGTGTTTTTTTATTGTATCCTGAAATTCCTTGCTATCCATAAAATACCTCCTGATTTTGTTGAAATCATAATAACATAGAAATTCTTCAAGTTCAAATTCAGGTTTTTAAAATATGGCTGTAAAAAAAATCATATATTAATATAATAACCCTTTTCTGTACCAACCCTTGAACCTATATGTGCATATGGTTCCAGTTGTGCACAATCTTTGACGCAATTATTAGTAAAAAGTTACAATCCAGTTATCAGATATATTGGTGGGTCTAAATAAAATTAAGGGGGAAATGCTATGACATTTGAAACAAGAAAGTGCAAGGAACTGGTAGAGAGAGACAATAATGTGATAGGCACAGGAGCTAGAGTTCCTTACTATCCTCTTGTAGTAAAAAGAGGACAAGGAGCTATACTTGAAGATGCTGATGGAAATGAATATATAGATTTTCTTGCCAGTGCTGGAGCATCAAATACGGGACATTGCCATCCTATAATTGTTGAAGCAATAACTAAACAAGCCAAAGAGATTGTTCACTACACCCCGGCTTATATGTACAATGAACCTATGATAGAGCTAGCTGAGAAGCTTGTAAAGATTACACCAGGAAAATTTAGAAAGAAAGTTATGTTTGGTTTGTCAGGGTCAGATTCAAATGATGGAATGATGAAAATTGCAAGAGCTTATACAGGAAGAAAAAAATTAATATCATTTGTGGGTTCCTATCACGGGTCTACCTACGGCTCAATATCACTTTCAGCCTTAAGCTTGAATATGAGAAGGAAAATCGGACCTTTAGTTCCTGATATATATCATATAAATTATCCTGACTGTTACAGGTGTAAATGCTGCAAAAATATTGAGACCTGCAGTCTTGAATGTTTGGATGAGCTTACAGAGAAGTTCAAAACTTACCTTCCTGCAGAAGAAGTAGCTGCAATAGTAATGGAACCAATAGCAGGGGATGGAGGCATAATAATACCACCTGTAAAATACACTCAGAAATTATATGAAATCTGCAAAGAAAACGGAATACTTTTTGCGGTAGATGAAGTGCAGCAGGGCTTTGGAAGATCAGGAAAATGGTTTGCTATAGAAAATTTTGGTGTAGAGCCAGATATAGTGGTCTTAGGAAAGGCAATTGCCTCAGGTATGCCTATGAGTGCTGTGGTTGCAAGAGAAGAGATTATTGAAGCAGTAGGACCTCCTGCACACCTTTTCACCACAATTGGAAACCCTGTATGCTGTCAGGCAGCTCTTGCTACAATAAAGGTTCTTGAAGAAGAAAATTTGGTAGAGGCATCTAAAGTTAAAGGAGAGTATCTTAAGGATAAATTCAATAAACTGAAGGAGAAGTATCCAATAATAGGTGATGTAAGAGGATTGGGGCTTAACTTAGGAGTTGATCTTGTAAAAGATCCAAATACTAAAGAGAGATATAAGGAAGCTTGTGCCAAAATATGCTACAGATGCTATGAAAAAGGACTTCTGTTAACATTCTTTGCAAATAATGTACTTAGGGTTCAGCCCCCACTTGTAATAAGCTACGAAGAAATTGACAAGGCTGTTAACATCATAGAAGAAGCTATTGTTGAATTTAATTCTGGAAACATTCCAGATGAAGTATTGAAAATATCAAAGGGCTGGTAGTAAAGACATCAGGAAAAATCTCATTTGAGCAGCTAAGACAAGATTGTCCTTTAGTGATCTATAATCCAGTTGAATAATATGAATTCTGGCTTACATAGCCTCTGTTGCTAATAATCATCAGAGGCTAAATAAGCCAATCCTAAAGTTTTGATTATTTTGATTTAATTACAAGATTACCTATCTTAGTCTTTGCTACTGCTTCAATCCTGCCCTCAATAAAAGTACCAATGACAGTGTAAGCCATCTTTCCCATTGGAGTTCTCAATTCGCCTGAAAAAGTTACTTTTCCGTCCTCAATGGTTCCACCACTGAATGGGTTTTCGTTGTTAATCAAATAAAGTACTCCGCTTAAGACGGTTCCGTCTATGTTTAATCTAACCTTCCCTGGAAGCTCTCCCATAGGTGTGGAAACCAGAACTTCATAAGCAGACTCCATGTTATTTAAATTTTTTTCCACTTTTATAACAGAGGCATGAGCTAATTCATCAGAATCCTTCTTACCTATGCGGCGTACTGAGGGGTCAATTCCCAGAAGCTCTGCGAGATTGCCGCCGAAGATCTTACGCTTATCCTCATCAGTAAGAGGTAAATAGCCATACTGATGCTGCAATTCTTCAGGAATCTGGAAGTCGCGAAGCCCCATAACTGCAGCACCAATTTGAGCGCCATACCCGGCACTGTCTGTGCCCCATATAATACGATCCGGCCCTGCAAACCTCATTGCTTCCCCAAGAATTTTCCCAAATTTATAGGGTGCACTTATTGCCCAAGGAACAAGCAAGCTAAGGCATAAGTATACATTAGGATGTCCCATGGCTACCATATTAAGATCGTCACAATATGGATAACCCATGTGAAAGGCTACAAGCTTTAAGTTTGGAAAGTCTCGTGCAACATCATCAATTTGGATAGGCAGGCAATATTTACTCTTGCCTGGTGGTACCCAAGAGAAACCTGTATGAATATCCAATACGATACCAAGTTCTTCAGCTCTCTTGTAAAAAGGCCATAGAGCAGGATCGTTGATATAGGTATCCTCAGGAGAATAGTATTTAAATATCTTTGCGCCGCGTTCTACCCAATATTCCATCTCCCATATGGCGTTTTCTACACCTCTATGTTTAATTGGAGAAAGATTTGGCTCAATAATAAACCTGTCAGGATGTTTTTCCACGGCCTTCCAAGTATCCCCGTTGGTACACCAACGGCTGGAATATCCTGTAGTATCCATCATTGATTCAGGTAAAAGACATGCAATATCAACACCATACTTATCCATTGCTCTGATTATATTTTCAGGATCGGAGCTTTTTTGAAGCTCCCAGGTTTCAAGAATATCATAATACTTTTCTGGTGCTCCCTGCATTAGGGGGCGCATAATTCCATCAATAGCACGCCACCACATTTGCACGCCAGGAAAATGATTGATTGGTTCCATATCACCAATCAAATGACATTCAGGATCGATTTTAAAAAAACCATCATCTACATATTTACTATTCATTTTAGTGTCTCCTTTCTTATATTTGAGGTAAACCTTCTCTTTTATCTATATATTTTTTAGCCCGTACGTCCATTAAACCATTGTCTTGCCAAAGCTCCGGATAGTATTTTTCAAATCCTGCGGTTGGGTTCACAGAACATCGAATCCATCGTGATTCAAATAAATTCATATAGCATTGTTGACAACGTATGCACTTAACGATATCTCCAGAGCGTCCAACTTTAACCTTGGCAGGCCAATATGGATCAGCAATGGACTGACGACCAAGAGAAATAATGTCAGTTTTTTTACTTCTGATTGCTTCTGCAGCAGTCTCTGCATTAACAAAACCTGGTGTGATTATTGGCAATCCTCCACTGGCTTCCTTGAATCCTGGTGCCCAGCGTGTGAATTCATCTTCACCATCCGGTGCAAATCCAGCTCCTGGATTCTCATATGACCCTTGTGATACATTAACAAAGTTTACCCCTGCCTCTGCAAAAAGCTTCACTATCTTGCATACTTCATCATGTGTCAGTCCCCCAGGTACCAACTCATCACCAGATAGTCTGCATCCAAGCGCCTTATCCGGACCAACCTTTTTACGAATGCGTTGGATAATATTTGTAACCACCCTTGCACGGTTTTCGGTACTGCCACCATACATATCTGTACGATGATTTGAACGAGGTGACAGAAATTGATGCAGAAGGTATCCGTGAGGAGTATGTAGTTCAACACCATCATAACCCAATTTATATACGGCACATACATGTTCCACCATGAAATCTTCCATCTTCTCAATTTCAGCAATAGTTAGTTCTCTAGGAGTTTCTCCTTTCACTGTATGCATTAATTCAGGCGCTTTCTTCTTAATGTAACTAAAGGCCATTTCTTTAGCAGCTTCATATTCTTCATCGCTAAGACTTTTGAGTTTATCTAAACCGCCAATCTCATCAATCAGTGTAATGCCTAGTCTCTTCATTTGTTTTGCCCAGCCATGATTAAAGTTCCTCAAATCCATTTCCATAGGAACAGCTGATGGAGCACCGGAGGAAATACACTTATGAATCATATCAGGATGCCCCTGACGTCCCCATCCTGGGGAAATTTGAATAAAAACCTTGGCACCTTTATAGGAGTGAATAACCTCAGCCATTTGACTCAAAAAACGGTATTTTTTTTGACTGTCGCATAATAGAGGGTTAAGAGAGTCACTGCCACGCCATGGATAAGGATTCGCAACCACACATTCAGTGATGATAAGACCGAAGCCCCCTCTTGCCCGTGCAGCATACCATGCATTAGACTCTTCACTTGCATATCCTTCAGATCCAGTGTAGCCCATATTCATTGGTGACATAGCAATTCTGTTTTTCAATTCCACGTTTCCAATTTGAATCGGATTAAACAATATTTTTGTACCCATAAACTATCCTCCTTATTTAGCTTACAAATGTTATTTAATTGACATTTGTTATTTTTAAGTGTAAGATAATTCTATCATCAATTCAAGAATCAAAAAGGTAAATAACGTAAGATAAAATACATTTATTACCATATTGTTTCCGAAAAGGAGGATAATCTTGGAGAAAAAATATGACTTGCGTATTGTCCGCACATATAAATCTTTGACAGAAGCTTTTTTACAGCTAATGAGCGAGAAACACTTTGAAGATATAACAATTAACGAATTATGTGAAAGAGCTATGATTCGTAGAACAACATTTTATAAGCACTTCGCTGATAAATATGAGTTTTTTCGTTTTTTTGTCTGGGATCTTCAAACTAAGTTTGATGCAATAAATCCCTCTTCAGCAGATTACAAAGACACTCAGTCCTTTTATATAAGCATCATCCGTCATCTGATTGTTTTTTTTAAAGAACACGAAAAGGTTGTTCAAAATGCCTTAAGTAGTAATTTGCTCCCAACACTTCTTGATATTCTTTCAGAACAGATTACTTCTGATATAGCAGAGAAGATTAAAATTGGTATAAAAAAGGGTATAAATGTACCAGCATCTCCTGATTTAACAGCATCCTTTTTTACTGGTGCTATTATACACACGGTGAGATGGTGGATTATGCAGAAAAAGAAACTATCTGAGGAAGCACTAGTTCAGGATGTAGAAAAAATTCTTTTTGCTTTTCAATAATTCCATTTTTTGATTTATAAAAAAGGGCAGAGTCTGTAGGTCGTTTTTTTCACCTAAGGACTCTGACTCATAAAGGTTATATTTTACTAAATTAGAAAAGTTTAATATATTTTGTTGCTACAGCATTCACAAATGAGCTGTCATGCTCAACAAACAACATTGTTGGATTATAATCAAATATTAACTCCTCAATCTGAATTCTTGAAATAATATCAATGTAGTTCAGGGGCTCATCCCAAATATACAGATGTGCTTTTTCGCAAAGGCTCTTTGCTATAAGAACTTTCTTTTTCTGACCCTGGCTAAAATCAACCATATCCTTCTCAAATTGAACTCTTGAAAAATCCAATTTACGCAGAATAGCCTTAAACAAACTCTCATCCAGATTATTCTTTTTAGCGAACTCTTTAAGATTTCCTTTTAAGAAGGACGTATCTTGAGATACATAGGAAATGATAAGTCTGCTCCCTACATTTACACTGCCAGTATAAGCAATCTCAGCACCAAGAAGCAGTTTAATAATGCTGGATTTTCCGCTGCCATTTTTCCCAACTAGGGTAATCCTATCCCCTTGGTTTATAGTAAAGTTTATATTCTCACATACCTTTTTTTCACCGTAAAAAATAGAAACATGGTTTATTTCAGCTAATTTTTCCTTAAAATATTTTATCGGTGATATTGAAAGCCTATCAGCTGCTTCAATGTTTTTTAGCAGTTTTGATTTTTCTTCAATAGCATTATGCTGCCTGGCTTCTATTGATTTTGACCGTTTCATCATTTTAGCAGCTTTGTGACCTATATAACCTCTATCAACAGGACCATTTCCAAATTTGCTTTTTTCAACCTGATCTGACCAGGCAGAAGTCCTTTTGGCTGCTTTCTCCAATTTTTCTATATCCTTTTTTAATTTATCATTCTTTGCTATTTCATAATTATCTTGATTTTCCTTGTTGATCCACCAGGTAGAAAAATTTCCGCTTTGAATCTCAATGTTAGTTTTATTTATGGACAGTATGTGATCTATGCAGTTATCCAAGAATGCCCTGTCATGAGATATAAGTATGAAACCTTTTTTTGTTTTCAGATAATTACTCATAATTTTACGGGCGTTCATGTCCAGATGATTAGTTGGTTCATCAATTAACAGGAAATTATTATCCTTAAGAAAAAGTGCGGCAAGCAAAACCTTTGTTTGTTCACCATAACTCAAGGTTTCAAATGGACGGTATAACACATCAGCTTCAACCTCTAGTAAAGATAGTTCCTTAAGAAGCTTCCAAAGTTCGAAATTATTACATATTTCTTCAACCACTGCTATTATATTTTGTGTTTTATCATTTACCTCAAATGGAAAATAATCAAATGTAACGAATGATGAAATATTTCCCATGTATTCATATTTATTCATAAGAAGATTCATAAAGGTTGTTTTACCCCGTCCATTTCTTCCTGTAAAGCCAAGCTTCCAATTAGTATCTATACTAAAGGATACATTTTCAAAAATATTATCAAAGCTGCTATCATAGGCAAAGGTAAGGTTTGAAATATTTATTTGTGACATTACTTTGTCCTCCTGAAAAAAAATTGGCTGCAAGAAAACAACTTCTTACAACCAATATAATAGACAAACAAATGCTATAAAAGCTTAATACCATTATTGGTTGAAAAGACATAAACTTTCTTGCATACAGGCACCAAAAAGCAAACGATATCTAAAACCGTTCTACATTTTATTGTTATAGTGCCTTAAATATTAGCAAGAAAAATTGCTCATCTTTCCAACTCCAATCTACAATTTTTAACAATTATATCATTACTTCATATGAAAATCAATTTGTATTTTTATGCTACATACTTATATTTATATTTATTTGAAGTCAGCATGTAATCATAAGGAGTTGATCCCTCTCGTAAATTTTTTGCTTTTTTTCTTGCTATTTGTTATGATATGTCTTAAAAGCCTAGAACAAAATGATAAAAATTAGTTGGAGGTCCCAATGGATAATAATGAAGAAAAACATCAGCGACGAGTTCGGTATAAGGGCACTCACCCAAAAGCCTATAAGGATAAGTACAAAGAGCTTCAACCCGAAAAATACGCAGATACTGTGGAAAAGGTTATACAAAAGGGCAGTACACCTGCTGGTATGCACCGCTCTATTTGTGTTGATGAAATATTAGAATTCTTGCAAATAACTCCCGGACAAATCGGTTTAGATGCAACACTTGGTTATGGGGGCCATACCCGGGAAATGCTTAAGTGTTTAAACTTCGAGGGGCATTTATACGCAATTGATGTAGATCCCATTGAATTGCCTCGCACAAAGTCTCGTTTAGAAAGTTTAGGGTATGGACCAGAAATTTTGACAATACGGCAGATGAACTTCTCCAGTATCAATCAAATCATTGCTGAATCAGGACCCTTGAATTTCATTCTGGCAGATTTAGGTGTTTCATCTATGCAAATTGATAATCCAGATAGAGGTTTCACATTTAAAGCTGAAGGACCTTTGGATCTTAGACTGAATCCTAAAAGGGGAGAATCTGCTGCTGTTCTTTTAAAAACAATTTCACAAGACAAATTGGAATGTATACTAAGAGAAAACTCAGATGAGCCAAATGCCAAAGCAATTGCTAGAGGAATCATTGCTGAAATCAGAAAAGGAGCCTCCATTAATACCACCACACAGCTCCAGCAAATAATCGAGCACACATTAAAAGCTATACGCAAGAGCAACAGCAAGGAAGAAATAAAGAAAGCGTGTCAAAGATGCTTTCAAGCACTACGAATTGAAGTTAACAACGAATTTGAAGTACTACGTAAATTTTTGGATAAGTTACCATATGCACTTGCCGAAGGGGGGCGGGTTGCAATTTTGACCTTTCACTCAGGGGAAGATCGTCTAGTTAAAAAATCTTTTCAGAGTCTTTTTCGCGACGGGGTTTATCGAGAAATTGCAGATGAACCGATTCGAGCATCAGCAGAAGAACGCAGTAACAATGGCCGTGCTCGTTCGGCTAAATTGCGCTGGGCGATAAAAGCATAATATAAATGGGTCAGCATTATGCTGGCCCATTTTAATTTGTATGTTTATTTTTCAATTATGTTTTACCCCGTTCCAAATTTGCATAATATAGAATTTCTATTATTTTATTTCTTGAACCCTTCCTACAATTCCATTATCAAGCATAACCTTAATACCTCGTGGGTGAACCGCTGAGTTTGTAAGAAGTCTACTAACGACACCTTCAGTTAACTTTCCTGAACGCTGATCTTGTTTTTGAACAACAAGAACTTTTGTTCCTATTTTTATATCTTTTCTTCTAGTTCCATCCATATTTATAATACTCCTACTTTATTATTGTCTAAATCCCATATATTAATCCTATTTTTAAAAGTTATTATTTCATGTCAAAGAGTTTTATCTGCTGGGCCAATTCATGAGCCTTTGAAATATCATTTTCATTGTAGACCAACACCCGTCCAACAACAAGCACAGAATTATTTGGTGAAGAAATCTTAGAAATTTCAAGGGGGAGGATTCCTTTCCAATTAGGTCCGCATATTAAATATTCTCCAGGTTTTGTCCCTGTGGTGCGTTTCCCAACATAGGCGAAGTTAACATTTTTAGAGGGATCTGTAAAGTGAACGCTATAATATCGTTCCCCCATATCCGGCACCTGCAAAACTTTTGGTCCCATGCTTAAATCCAGCCACCCTAGAATCATTAGTGTGTCTCGATTAACTCCGGTGGTCATTAATTTTGAGCCTGAGGCTTTTATAGGGTCTTTAAATAACTCTTTTGGTTCAATATAAAGTGTATTAATAGGAACAGGCCCTTCCCCAAAACCCCTATTTAATATGGCTCTCTTATAAACCCCTAAAAGCAGCCTTGGTAAAAGATATAGCACTAATGCAAAGGATGCCGTAAGTACCAAACAAAATATAAGCAAATGTTCATACTGAAATTGCTCCATCATTTCACCTCCATAACTGGGGGTACGGTATATTCCTTATTTAAAATAGTCTCTCCAGGAATATATACCCTAAGCCATAAGATGAAATTACCTGTAGGGGCAGGCAGCCAATTGGATTCATGACCTGTTGGCGGCATATTCTGAATGTAAATATTTACTGAGCCGTCTTCATTTGGCACAAGCCCTGATCTATCACTTACACTGTAACGATTTATAGGATTTGGAACAAAGCTGTTCTTATCATCTCCCATAGTAATTGACCAAAAGCCATTATTAGGGGGCAGTCCGTCTGCATGAAACCTTATTACATAGTTGTTCTTTCCTGAAAGACTGTGGTTTTCACCATCTACTGTAGTGGTCCAATACATTGCTTCTTCAGGTGTGTTAATTGGACCCGGAAAAGCCAAGGTACAAGCTGCTCTCATCAGCATGCCATTATCAGGCTCATTGCATCCATATATGGTGGTCCATCCATTTACCTTTGTGCCCTTTATTTTTGCTGTAATTTGTGACGCCACAATTGCCATACCAAAGCCCGCAAATATGCCCTGCACTATATCAGTTCGCACAAGTCTTACAGGGATGAAGAAAATTGATTTTATTATGACATAACAGCATATTACCCCAACTAAAGCAATATAAATAGTATAATTTTTTCTGCTCATTTATTTATCCCCTCCAGCATAATCTATATAAATCCTAACATATGATTTTTACAAAGCATACGGGGCTTAGGATTTCTGTGGTCCTTCACCGTATTTCAGAGGTATGATTATAATAAATTTACTGCCCTTACCCAGTTCTGACTGAACTTTAATTTCACCATGAATTTTCATCATGTTTTCTTTCACTATATACAAACCAATTCCATCTCCAGCTGCATTTAAAGAATTCTTCCCCCTATAATAGGCATCAAAAATTTTAGATTGCTCTTCAGCACTTATACCAATCCCAGAATCTTCAATTGCTATTTCAATATTGTCTCCTATTTTTTTATATTCAACAGTAACTTTTCCCTTGGACGCTGTAAATTTATATGCATTTGTCAACAAATTGTATATAATTTGGCTGAGTTTATAATGATCCGTTTCCAAAGTTAATTTTTCATTGTTCAGGAGTTCTAATACTATGCCTTTCTTCTCAAATTGAATTTTTAATCCACCAACAATTTGTTTTAGCAAAGTATTAAGCTCAACCTGTTCAATCTTAATTGAATCAATATCTCTTTCAGCATCAATCATACCGCTCATGTTGGTGATAATGGATGTTATGTTGTCAATCTGAACCTCACAAGTTTTTATCTCATCAGGAGTCAACTGGATTATCCCATCTTGAAAGCCTTCTAAATGTGTCCTTAGAATTGTAAGGGGTGTCCTGGTTTGATGAACAAGCTCCTCTATGAGCTTTTTTCTGCTGGTTTGCTTAAGCTTTAATCTTGTCTGTAAGGTTTCAAGACTTTGCTGTATTGTCCTTATTTCTTTAACATTAGATTGAGTTATATGACTGATATTTCCAAGGTCTATATCAAGAGCCTGCTCAGCTGTAAGCATTAAATCTTTGCTCATTTTATTACTTATCACCCTGCCAATAATAAATATCAAAATAAAAACAAAACCAAAGGACATTAGACTGTTAAATATAAGTGATACAACAAATCTTCTTGTTCCCAAAGAATTCCCTATTGAACTATACCTTGTTATGTTCAGTTTCCCTATTACATTACCATTTTGTATAATATCTATAGAATCAATTTCTCCTGACGCAGTTCCCATCATATGATTTATCACTCTGCTCCTCATCATACCCATAGTCTGATGGTTGTCGGAAACAACATCAGCCAATAAATTTCCCTCGCTGTCAAATAATTTGATTTCATTTATAGGATCACTTAAATGAGATTCTAATTGCATATTTATTTGCTTTTTATTATAGTCCTTTTCCAGAAGGACCTTTTTCGATAATTCTTCTAATTGGGATATATGGTAGTTGTAATTTTCTTTAGAATAGTCTATAAAATATCTGTTTATCAATAAACTCAAAAAAATTGAATTAACAGCAACGGATAATGCTACAGATAAGATCAGTACTCTCATCCACTGGCGTTTTATAGTCATGATTTTACACCCCCAAACATATATCCTGCCCCATACTTTGTTACTAAAATTTCAGGATTGCGAGGATCTCTTTCTATCTTTTGTCTTATCCGTTTGATATAGCTGTCAATATTCCTATCATACCCCTCATATTCATGACCATAAGCCAATTCAATCAGCTGCTCCCGTGTTAAAACCTGGCCCTGATTCATGAACATAACGCGAAGCAAGCTATACTCAGCAGAGGTGATAACAATCTCTTCCTCTCCTCGGTATAGCTTCATGCTGCTGGTGTACAGGCTTAAGTCTCCATATTGGTAAATGATTTCTTCAGTCTCATGATATACCCGCTTTATCAGCCGTTTAATCCTGAGTATAAGTTCCTTAACACTGAAGGGCTTCACTACATAATCATCCACCCCAATTTTGAAGCCTTTTATCCTATCTATTTCTTCCTGTTTAGCTGTCAGCATAATAACTGGAACTTCTGAAACATGTCGAATCTCCTCTAAAACTTCAAAGCCATCTATTCCAGGCATCATTATATCAAGCAGAACCAGGTGGATAGTATTTGTATTAAACATATTCAATGCTTCAAAGCCATCTTTTGCCACTAAAACATTGTAGCCTTCTTTTATAAGATATTTTTCTACAATGCTCCTTATTTCCTCTTGGTCCTCAACAACTAAGATTTGATACTTCACTATTCCACCCCGCTTATATATTATTTATTATTTCTCTATAAGCTTTTTCATTTTAATGTATTCCTCTTCAGTGATTTCGCCTTTTACAAATCTAATCTTTAGTGCTTCCACAGCCCCATTATAAATATAATTCTTTTTGTACTTCTTTAGTAAAAGAATAATCACAACCCCTATTACAAGAACCATTAAAAACATAAGCCCCATTTCAAGTCCATTATGCATAAAGCCATATGACCCAAAGCAGCTGTTTATACCATTATATCCTCTTCCATGCATCATTGCAAAACACCTCCTAATCTTTAATAATTTTTAGCATTTTTGTATAGGTTTCTTCATCAATTTCTCCATTAATGTATCTTAACTTCAACATTTCAATTGATGTATCCTTATTCTGTTTTTCGAAGTTAAAACCTTTTCCATCTTTCAAAACCACATATGCCAGTATTACGATAATCAATAAACCAATCATCATAGCCGTAACCACCTTTCGTTTTTATTGCTATTTACAATTTCAATATACGATTAAAATATGGCACAATTATGATTAGAAAATATAAAAGCTGAGTTTCTACCAAATAATTGGTCAAACTCAGCTTTATACCTCACTTCAATAAGATAATGTAGGTATTGTCTATTGATTTCATATCCTTTACCTCTGTAATGCTACCCAAAATCATTTTTCCAGACGGGCTCCATTTCAAGCCGTTGTCTACATTCAAGAAATCATGTGAAACATAAATATCCTCTTTACTTTTCAAATTTATTAAATGCAGCCCTGCCTTGCTTTCATCATCAGAAGTCATTACATATGCCAGCTTGCTTTGATCAGGGGACCAGCTTATCCCAAAAATTGATTTCCCCTCAGCAAGAGTATCTTTTTCATTCCCCGAAATATCTGTTAAAACAAGTTGATTCCTGCTTTCACTTATTCTTTTTTCAATAGCAAAAATATCTTTCTTAGGAGACAATTCAAAGTCCAGCAGATTTTCCTTCAAAACCTTGCTTTGCTTGGTGTTTATATCATATGAAACCAAATTTCTTTCAGTGGATATATAATATATATTATTATCCACTTTTGCAGCATGATCTGTCTGCATTAAGCCAATACCGGCTATCTTTGAAACCTTAGAATTTATATTGATGAGTAATATCCCATCATCAGAATATGGAACAATTACTTCTTCATTATTTATCCACCTTGCACCACTTGTATGCAGACTGAAGCCTTTTGAACTATCTTCTGCCACAACTGCCTTTTCATTTCCATCAATGTCAGTAATCACCCAGGTATTGCTGTTTTCATCCGACTTTTCATAAAAAATATACTTTCCATCTGGGGACATACTAGGCATCCATATATATTTTGACTTTTCAGTCAAACTTTTTTCTTCTTTTGAATTAATGTCATAGGAATACATATTCCTAACAAGGCTCATCTGATCAAAGATATGTATAGGCGACCTTTCCTGATTTTCTTTTGTGATAATGATATCTCCATCATTGATCCACCCTTCTCCTCTTATCCCTTCATATTTTTGAATTTTTGAAACTTCAAAGGAGGTGTTTTTATCTTCTTTCTTACTCTCCCCATCACCGGTATTTCCATAGCTGCATGAGGAAAACAAAGTCAGTGATGCCATCAACACTATAGCTATGTATCTCCAGTCTTTATATTTGTTCATATTCCCCACATCCCTTCTTAACTTATATATCGAAGTTGTAAACATTTAATTGATATGCATTCCCTCCAATTTATCAATATCAACAATTCTATAGCCTTGTTTTTTCTCTTTTCGCAAAATTCCTAAATCACGAAACTCCTTCATAACATATAAGATATGGCGATAACTAACATTTAAATATTCAGCAGCATCTGTGTGTGGTATCTCATATATACCCTGCTGCTGATATTTTAGAATAAACCCTGCAAGACGTTTATTCAAAGGATAATTTAAGCCTTCGCTCATTCTATAGCTCCTTGATACTAATTTATTAGAAATGTATGCTGCAAAATAGAATGACACCATTGCATTTTCCCTGCACAGCCTCTGCAATTCCTGTAAATCAAATTCAAGACAATTTATCTCCTGAAGTACTTTGTTTTCTTTTATATCCTCTTCTTTCCCAAATAAGGATAGCTCACCTAACCAGCAGCAGCTTCCTGCAAAGTCCAAAATTGAACGTCTTCCATTTTCATGGTCAACATATATCTTTGCAATACCAGATAAAATAAAATAGCATTTTGTTACCTGGCCCCCTGTTTTATAAATATTTTCATCTTTTTTAAAAATTCTTTTTCTTCCTTTTTCAATAATAACTGATGGTATTTCATTATTAAAACCCATTTATTTTCTCCCAATGTGATATTTCTCATATCTGATTTTTTGATTTCATTCTATCATTGTAAATAGGAAAATAAAATACATGAGGTGAAATATAATGAAGAAATATATTGAAAAATTTTCATACTCCATGCTTGCATTCTTAATGTTTGGTTTCGGGATTTCTCTGCAAATTAAGGCAGACATAGGCCAAAGTATATTTAATTCATTTTGTATGCTTGGGTCAAATTTGGCTTCTATTGAAATTGGTACTATGATCAATGTTTTTAACTTCCTTTTCTTCCTGGTATATCTCATTTTGAAGGCTGGCCCTCCAAAGTTAAAAGATATTATTCAAATTGCAGCAATAATGATTAATGGAATTATAATAAATATATTTACCTACGGCCTATTAAATCATATTGCAATTGAATCTTATCCTTTAAAGGTAATTACCTTTGCTTTAGGACTGATTTTAGCTTCCATCAGCCTTGGTTTAATCCTTTCTATAGGAATCATTCAGTTTCCGCTTGAAGGCTTATGTATAATTTTAAGTGAGAAGTTAAAATACAGCCTTGGGAAAATCAGAATGAGCTTTGATATTTTCTTTTTAACCAGTACATTAATAATAACTATGGTTACTAAGCAGCCCCTTTTTATAAGGGAAGGAACTATCATCAGCTTTTTTCTGCTTTCAAAGATGCTGGGTGTTTCATATGGCTTTTTTAAAGATAAAAAATTGAGCTTTATACAAAACACTTATGATTAATAATAAGAATCTGCCCTCTTGACATATTACTTATTATTACTTATAATTACCTTAAAAGAAATAGTTAGGAGTGATTTTATGTTTAAAGATTATTATACAGTTGAGGAAATTTCGAATATGCTGGATATACACCCAAAGACCATTCAGAGATATATTAGAGAAGGAAAACTTCGTGCATCAAAAATAGGTAAGAGCTGGCGAATTACAGGGCATGATTTAAGTGCTTTTACAGAAGGAGACAGCTATAAATCATCTGTCCAAGAAAATAAACCTTCAAGAAAAGTTATTGCATCCTCGGTAATTGATATTGTTACGGTGGGAAAAGAAGATGCAATGCGAATTATGAATATACTGACAGCCTCTTTGAATGCAAAACCTGCAGAATACGGAAAATCCTCCATGCAGTCACAATATATAGAACGTGAAAATTTGGTTCGTATTACCCTTTGGGGAGAAATTCGTTTCATGGCGATAATGATGGACACAATTGCATCACTTACAGAAATAAATGATGAGGAGTGATTTGTATGAAAAAAAGTGTATTTAAGAGCAATGAACAAAGAGACAAATTTCGAAATTATTATAAACAAGTCCTTAGTAAGTTCCCCTTTGGGCAGCAATACATTAATACAACTTTTGGGCAGACCTTTATGTTAACAGCAGGTAATGAGGCAAATCCTCCAATTATCCTATTGCACGGTTCTTGCAGCAACAGTGCCTTCTGGTTCCCTGAGATTATGGCTCTCTCAAATAACTATAGAGTTTATGCCGTAGATATCATAGGTGAAGCAGGAAACAGCGAGGAATACAGACCTGATCTCAATTCAGATGCTTTTGCTGTTTGGATGAAAGAGGTGCTGGAGGAGCTTAATATTGAAAAAGCCATTATTATTGGCAACTCACTTGGGGGATGGATGGCTCTTAAATTTGCAGTAACATTTCCTGAATGTGTTTCTAAGCTGGCTCTAATAGCTTCCGCAGGCCTTGCAGAAGTCCGCCAGGAATTTATAAGCAATGTGGAACAAAAAAAGACGGAAGATGGGAGTGTAACAGCTGATTCTAATATTTTAGGAAACCATGACCTTCCAAAAGAAGTCCTTGATTTTATTAACCTGATTACTATGAGCTATAACCCTATTCAATATTTACCTGTTTATGATGATGAAGAGTTGCAGCATCTAAACATGCCTGTTTTATTCATAGATGGAGAAAATGATGTTATTATTGATGGGGATAAATCAGCTCAAAGACTTAGAAATCTAGTATCATCAGCTGAAATTCATTTATTGAAAAATTGTGGACATGTGCTTACGAATACCATGGAATATATAATTCCATTTTTGAATAAATCAAACCAGAACTTATAAAATAAAGTGCATTGGGAAAGGAGAAGGAATTAATTGAAAATAAAAAAAATAGCTATAAAAGGTAATGAAATAGCTGTTGTAAATAGTGATGTAGTTTGTATATCAGATGTTCAGTCTGCACTGGATTTCATGATGAACATTAATCATGAAATAGGTGTCCGCAGCATTGTAATAAACAAAGAAGCAGTGATAGAGGAATTTTTTAATCTGAGTTCTAAAATTGCTGGTGATATTCTACAAAAATTCATTAACTATAATTTCAAACTCGCAATTATTGGTAACTTTTCAACCTATACCAGTAAACCGCTAAAAGACTTTATATATGAGAGTAACCAAGGCAAAGACATTTTTTTTGTATCTAATTTAGAAGAGGCGATGGAAAAATTAAGCACCATATAGGTGCTTAATAAATAGATTACTCGTTTAAAATTAAAAGGATATTTTTTGTAAATTCAATTGTCTTTATTTCAACTTTTTTCATCAAATCTTCTACCTGATCAAAATTGGGATGTTCAATAATCTGTAACTCAATAATGGAATCAACACCCGGATTAATTCGTGAGAGTTTATAGTTTCCAATGTCTATGTATTTCATCTTCTCAATATATTCAGCCTGAATCCCCTTATTTCCTCCCGCAAGCCAAACATCAAATCTGTTTTGTTCATGCAAATATACTACAGCAATTTTTAGGTTTTTCTTCTTTAATTTTAGTGGGGTAAAGGCAAAATATGTCATATCCATATAACCAAAATAAAGTGAACTTGAAGTGTATTCCGGGTACTTGTTTTCCATATAGTTTTTTAATCCTGACATGAATGTGATAATACCCTTATATGCTTTCTGAATCTGACCTTTGCTAAGTTGCTTTGTATATTCATTTATATAATCGTTCATGGATTCCATAAAGCTATTCCTCGTTCCATCTATATTTTTTATTCTGAAGCAGAATATCAATATTGCAATTTAAACACAAACCGTTGTGACAGCAGATGGTACCACCACACCTTGAGCACTTCCACTTATCCTCTTCTGCCTTTAGGAAGCTTACTACTCCATTCTCTTTAATGAAATTCAGGTTATCTATCATGCTCATGTGGTATTTAGTACGGTAGCGCTTATCCAGAGTTTTTAATTGTTTGCAGGGATAAGTTTCACATTCAAAGCAGTATCGGACTTTTCCTTTTCCTAAAAGCTCACATTTGTCTCCCATATGGGTGCAGTTTTTCCCCCTAGGCATGCAGCCTGGGCAATATGCCTTATGGAACCCCTTTTTATTCAAGTCATTTTCTTTGAATTGATATGCAATACATAAACCACAGTTCATACCACAGGGCGCAATTAGATCTTCTTTCAACATATATCAATTCCCCTTTCTATAAATATACTTGCTAGGATTTATAAAATAAAATCGCAACTATTATAGAAGCTCTCTAATAAAACTACCACGAAAATAAAATGAATAAAATATCCAATTAGAAAACCTGCTGCAATACTCCAATATAATTTGGTAATACCAAAAATTCTTCCATATTTTTTATGCAATAGGATAACAAAGGCTAATGTTATCATTTCTATAAAAATTAATATTAACCATAGCTTACCACTTATTATTATCCCTATAGGATTATTTAAACATTCCCTAAAAGCTATAAAATACTCTTTCATCATTGTCACCTACCATACTTCAGTGATTACTAAATGAACATTGCAGCCTGATTTGGCGATACTTGCACTAGCGGTACTATTTTACTTACTGGGCACTTCGTTCCTGGCAAACCATTTTTTTATTGAACATCTACCACCGCTTCGCTACGGTAGATGGGCTGCGTCTCTAAGTTCGTTACCTCACTAAGAGAACGCATGCCTCAGCAGTAGATTGCACCAATCAGGCTGCGCTTCGCTTGCCTTCTTGGGCAATCCTTGCATGGGCGGCACTAATGCTTGTATCGTCGCTTAGCTCCTCACAAGCAAAGTGACCGCCTCAACGTGCGGCGTGTGCGGGAACATGTCCATCAGTTCCACCTTTTTAACCTCATACCCATTTTCAATAAGTACTTGCAAATCTGTTACCAGGGTTTTTGGGTTGCATGAAACATATATTATGTCTTTTGCGCTAAATTCAATTACGTACTCCATGGCTTTTGGGTGAACTCCCGGTCTTGGTGGATCCAGGATTATAACATCAGGTTTTTCCTTTACGTCCTTTATTACCTGGGCAATATCTCCTGCTATAAAGTTGCAGTTGTTAAGACCGTTAAGCTTTGCATTTTCATTTGCAGATTTTACTGCTTCTTCAATAAGCTCTATCCCTATAACTTTGCTTGCCTTGGGTGCTACAATCTGACCTATGGTTCCTGTGCCGCAGTATAAGTCAAAAACCACCTTGGAATCTACATCTCCCAGGAAGTCACGAACCATTCCGTAAAGTCTTTCTGCTCCCTTTGAATTTGTCTGGAAAAAGGATTCTGGTTTTATTATAAAGTTAAGATTGAATAATTTTTCATTTATATAGTCTTTTCCATATAGTATATCTATTTTGTCTGCCTGAACCACATCAGAAAGACTGTCATTTGTAGAATGGATTATTCCTTTTAAGGTTCCATCGTAGTTAAGTCCTGTTAATATTTCAGTTAGTTCTGTAAAGTCAAAATCCACTTGAGATGTGGTAAATATATTAATAAGGATTTCTCCTGTATTCTTTCCTTTTCTAATTACAAGGTTTCTTAGATACCCTTCTCTTTTCATAACCTTGTAATGAGTAAGCTGCTTTTCTCTAAAATATTTTACTGTTATATCAAGTATTTTTCTAAAATCCCAGTCTACTATCTGGCAGCCTTCAGTATTTAGTATGCCAAAGCTCATCCCTTTCACGTGCATACCAAGGGTTAGTTCTCCACCCTTTCTGAAATCGCCAAAGGTGAACTCCATTTTGTTTCTGTATTCATATTCTTCAGGACTTCCCTTTATTCCCATGAATTCAAAGTTAGTGATTCCTGCCTTGTCAAAGAGTTCCAGTACCTGATCCTTTTTAAATTCAAGCTGCTTGCTGTATTCTATGTTTTGGGACACACAGCCTCCGCAGTCTTTGAAATGGATGCATTTAGGTTCTCTTGCATAATCAGTGTCTTCTATGATTTCAAGTACCTTAGCTTCAACGTTGTCCCCTTTCTTTTTAGTTACTCTTGCCAGAACCTTCTGACCTGGAAAAGCATTTTTTATTTTAACCTTTGTGCCTTCATAAATTGCTATTCCATACCCAGGGAATTTAGTTTTTTCTATTAAAAATTCATATTCGTTTCCTTTTTTCAATTGTAATTCTCCAATCTTTATTTTTCTTCTCTGGTATTTAAATATATTTTAGCAGCTTTTTCACCTAAAGTGCTGCTATTTCTTGAACTCTGCATTATTGTATTATAAACCACAGTAGTTATAATTATCAATATTAAAAACATTCCTGTAATATCTGAGATAAACCTTCCCAATGCCGAGAGTATTACACCCATTATAAGCAGTAGTGTAACTGAAAGCACTACTATTATAATCATATCTATTCCATTTGCTATGAAAGCCTTCCAAAATGACACCGGTCCCTTTGGTTTTTTTCCTGACATTTAGTTTCCTCCTGTATTACATAATATAATTATTATGCAATACAATTTTAGTTTAGTAAACATTGTAACAATTTGTTCATATATTGTTTAATGTTTGTTCATATATTATATCTATAATTTTAATGAACTATTATTTTTAAGGACAAAAGGTATTGAGATGACTATTACATTATTATTACTTTGTACAGCAGGTTTTTTTGGCGCTTTGGTGGATTCCATTGCTGGAGGCGGCGGTATTATAACAGTTCCTGCATTTTTAATGGCAGGTGTTCCCCCACACATAGCTTTAGGTACAAATAAGTTCGCATCCACTTGTGCATCCTTTACTAGTTCAGTTAAATTTGCAACATCAAGTAAGGTTGATTTTAAACTTATTAAAATTCTTGCTCCCTTTACTATAATTGGCGCAGTTTTAGGGGTAAATTCTGTACTTGCGGTAAATGGAGGATTTTTAAATACTGTTGTCTTAATACTGCTAACATTAGTTGGATTATACAGCCTTTTTTCAAAAACCGTTGGTGTTAATGATAATTTTAAAGGGTTAAATAAAAAAAATATTGTTTCTGGAATATTCCTTGCTATAGGATTAGGGTTTTATGATGGTTTTTTTGGACCAGGTACTGGATCCTTTCTTATATTCGGAATGATAGGTGTATATGGCTTTGATTTTGTAAGAGCTGGTGGAAATGGTAAGGTTCTTAACTTTTTAAGCAATATAACATCCTTGATTGTTTTTGCGTTTAACTTTCAAATTAACTACAGTATTGGTATTCCAGTAGCCTTGTCCATGATTCTTGGGGCAAGATTTGGTACAACTCTTGCTCTAAATAAGGGTGCAAAATTGATGAAACCAATATTTGTAACCATGTCACTTGGGGTAGCTGTTAAAATGTTGTATGGTATATTATCTAAATAAAACCTTGGGGAGGGTATATTATGGTACAGAGAATTAAGGTTAACATGGAACTTATGGAAGGAATGCTTTATTACTGGCAGGCAACAAATGACAGGGAGAAGGTTTCAGAAAAATATCTAAATGATATTGCTGCAATGCCTGGACTTGCACTTGCTTATGACAACGAGTTTAATGCAGAATCCGTTAGGAAGGTTTTAAGTGCTGTTACAAACAGAGAGCCATTTTCATCAAAAATAAAAAAGGAAAGCAGATTTTGGAATAACAACATGTGGATGATGGAGGATCTTGAGTTTACAGACAGTATAATAAGACCTCTAAAAAAGCTTAATTTGGACAGTCTAATGAGGACAATAAAAAATGACTGCAGTTATGATGAAATAGAAGTGGTATTTTCACCACTTACTTTGGAAGAATATCTTATAAAGGGAAATAAGCTTATTATTAATTTCTTTAAGATAATTCCTGATGCTGAAGGCAAACTTAATATTGCAGAAATTCCTTTAGAAAAGTATATAGAAGAAAAATTAACAGAAATATAAAAAACAGAATTCCCAGGCTAGACTTGGGAATTCTGTTTTTATATGTAGCCTTCAATAAGCATATCTTCTCCAACTTTAAATCCCCAAAAACTTTCGGGGAATATGTTTTACTTTTTCCTCATGGATCTTTTTACCACTGCATCTACTAGTATTGCAACAATTAAAAACCCTGACATTATCATGTCCAGTTTACTTGATAAGGATGGTCTCATTATACTAATTCCCTGTATTATTATAATTCCAGCACCAACCACCATTAAAAAACTGGTTTTGTAATTTATATATGCCTTGTCAGGCTGATCCTTTGCATTAAACTTCATATATAGCCCAAGCGCTATGCCAAGGGCTGCAACAAGCATTATCAAGTATGAAAAATTCATAAGTCACCTCCATGTAATCAGATATTATGATTATATCATGTAAGGATACAAATTCAAAGTAATGAATTACGCAAGCCTCACACATATTCTGTGGTATATATCCACTGTACGCCCAAGGAGAGAGGCTGCTTCTTTAAGATAGTTATAAACTTCTCTGTACTTTAAAACTGTTATAGCATCCTTGTTAAAAAGCTCGGATAAACCAAGTATATATAATTCCTCTAAGGATCTTTGATATTTTCTTATATTTTCAATTATAATCTGACATTGTTTTGGATTGCTTTCAAGTATTGAAATTGCTTCTGTTAGCTCCCTGGCTCCCTGGCAAAGCTGCTGAACCATGCTTATAATAGCTAAATCCGGTTCTATTTTTAAAACTCTTATGGTTTTAATTGATGACTTACAGCATTCAATAACTTTGTCAATTTCAATTGAAATTGAATATATATCCTGTCTGTCAAAGGGAGTCATAAATGCTTCAAGTAAATCTTCTTCAAGCTTGAATCTAATTTTATCTGCTTCGGACTCATACATGAAAAAATCATTGTAATCTGCTTCTCTTTTATCTTTAATCCAGCTTTCCATGGAATTAATGCCCTCATAAGTTATTTTGCACTGCTGAATCAGCATTGAGAAAAAATCGTATTTCTTTGGAAACATCTTGTCAAAAAAATTATATTTTTTCATTGTAAAAGCCTCCCATTTATCAAACTAAATAAAATTCCAGCTGTTAATGCTGAACATGGTATAGTTATAAGCCATGCAGTAACTATTTCTCTTCCAACATTCCAATTTACCATTTTGTATTCATCTGCAGCACCTACTCCAGCTATGCCTCCAACTACTACATGGGTGGTGGAAACAGGAGCTCCGGTAAAGGTTGCCAGAATAATGGATAGCCCTGAAGAAAGCATTGAGTTCATGCTGTGTATTGGTCTAAGTACATATATACCACGGCCTAAAGTCTTCATTATCTTCCAACCCCCAAGAGCTGTACCTAAAAACATTACTGTACCTACACCAAGTTTAATTGTTGTTGTAACGTTACTGTTTTTTAATACTCCTGCTGAAAACAGACATACAGCAATTAAACCGCTGACTTTTTGGGAATCATTAGCACCATGGCTGAAAGCAAGACCTGCAGCCATAAACCACTGCACTTTTTTAATTACTTCATTAATTTTAAATTTTGCATTTCTTAAAACAATGTGAGTTATTTTTTGAATTGAAAATGCAAGAGTAAACCCAAGAAGAGGGGAAAACACCAAAGCAGCTACAACCTTTACAACTCCAGCCAAATGGCCGGAAAACAACTCGGTAACACCCCATTGTACTGTTTGAACTCCATTATAGGCACTAGCTGCACCAATAAGCCCTCCAATAAGTGCATGTGTTGAACTTGAAGGCATCCCAATTTTCCAGGTGGCTATATTCCATACAACAGCTCCAAATACTGCTGCTGCAACCACCACCATTAGTTCCCTGCCTGGAGCCATTATTATAATTTTTGTTACCGTGTCTGCAACCATACTGCCGCTGAACATTGCACCAATGAGACCAAACACAGATGCCAGCAGTACAGCCCGCTCCGGAGAAGCTGCACCGCAGTATATAAGAGTAGCCACTACTGAGCCAGCATCATGGAAACCGTTTGTTAGGGTGAAAATTAAAGCTAAAATTACTACTATAAAAATCAGCATTTCCAAACCTGAAACCATATTACTTACCCCCTTATTAATGAAAAGGCGCTATAAAGCGCCTTAATTAATATATTCTTCCTATATCTTTTCTGAAGTAAATACCATCAAATTTAATTTTTTCCATGTCTTCGTAAGCTTTTTCAATTGCCTCTGGAAGTCCTGAACCGTTAGCCTGAGTACAAAGTACTCTGCCTCCGTCTGTAAGGAACTTTCCATCCTTATAGCTTACACCGGCAGCAAAGACTCTTCCGCATTCCTCAATTCCGTTTATTTCAAAACCTTTTTCATAGTTTCCTGGATACCCTTTAGATGCTGCAACTACACAGCAGGATGCACCTTCATGCCACTGTAGTTGAAAGTTTTTAAGATTTTTATCAAGTGCTGCAAGAACCATATCCACAAAATCACTTTTCATAAGAGGGAGAACAGCCTGGGTTTCAGGGTCTCCAAGTCTTACGTTGTATTCAAGAAGGTATGCACCCTTCTTTGTTATCATAACTCCAAAGAAAATTATACCTGTATAGTCTAAACCTTCTTCCTTAATTCCTTTTAAGGTTGGAGCCATAATATTATTTTCGAAATCTTCCATAACATCTTTAGTATAATATGGATTAGGTGCAATAGCTCCCATTCCACCTGTATTTGGTCCTTTTCCTCCATCAAATATCTGCTTGTGGTCCTTTGCAGATATAAATGGAAGGATAACTTCTCCATCTGTTATGGAGAGTATTGAAGCTTCAGGTCCTTCAAGGAATTCTTCAACTATTATTTTCTTTCCTGAACCTTGGAATATATCTTCTACCATAAATTCAATTATGGTGTTTTCTGCCATTTGGTAGTCTTCGCAGATAACTACCCCTTTACCTGCAGCAAGACCGTCAGCCTTTATAACCACAGGGTATTCAATTGTTTTTAGGTAAGTAAGTGCAGAATCCTTATCTTCAAATGTTTCATATGCTGCAGTTTTTATACCGTATTTTTTCATAAATGCTTTTGAGTAAACCTTGCTGCCTTCAAGCATTGCACCGTTTTGTGCAGGTCCAAAGGCTTTAAGTCCTCTAGCCTTAAATTCATTCACTAGCCCTTCTGTAAGCGGCACCTCAGGTCCTACTACTGTAAGATCTATATTGTTCTTTTCGGCAAAATCAGCAAGTTCTTTATTTCCTTTAATATTAACATTTTCGCATTTTGTCATTGAAGCTGTACCACCGTTACCTGGTACACAATATATTTTGTCAACCTTAGAGTTTTCCAGAACCTTATAAGCTATGGCATGTTCTCTGCCGCCGCTTCCAATTATCATTACTTTCATTATACTATCACCACCATATTTATTCTAGTGTTTGAAATGTCTTATGCCAGTAAACACCATTGCTATTCCATTTTCATTACATGCATCTATTGAAAGCTGGTCGTTTATTGATCCGCCAGGCTGAATTATTGCTTTTATTCCGCCTTTTGCAGCTTCCTCCACTACATCAGAGAACGGGAAGTATGCATCTGAAGCAAGAACAACACCTTTGCCATCAGCCATTTTAAGTGCATGTATTGTAGGCCAGATTCTATTAACCTGTCCGCCCCCTATTCCTATTGCCTGACCATCCTTAACCACAACTATTGCATTTGATTTAACGTATTTGCAAACCTTCATGCCAAATATCATGTCTTTTGTTAAAGCTTCATCTGGAGCCTTTTCAGTTACAACCTTCATATCATTAACAAGTTTGTCGTCTGCACCTTGAACAAGTATTCCACCGTCAACCTTTGCAAGCTCAATTTTGCTCTGAGGCTTAACATCACATTTAATAACTCTTAAGTTTTTCTTTGTTTTTAAAACTTCAAGAGCATCTTCGTCAAACTCTGGAGCAGCAACTATTTCAAGGAATATTTTAACAAGTTCCTCTGCAGTTTTCTTGTCGAGCTTTCTGTTGAAAGCAACTATTCCTCCAAATATTGAGGTGCTGTCACATTCATAGGTTTTCATGTAGGCGTTATAAACTGAATCAGCTATGGCAGCTCCACATGGTGTGTTGTGCTTTAATGCACAGCATGCAATTTCATCAAATTCTGAAACTACCTTCCATGCAATGTCCATATCCTTTATGTTATTGTAGGACAATTCTTTTCCGTTTAATTGTTCGAAATCTTTCATGGAGCCTTTTTCAACTGTAGCTGTATAGTATGCAGCACTTTGATGAGGGTTTTCTCCATATCTTAAATCCATGGATTTTTTGTATGATAACGTTAAGTATTCAGGATATGTGTCTTCTAATAGGAAGTTGCTTATTGCAGCATCATAAGCTGCCATAAGGTTAAATACCTTTCCAGCTAGTTTCTTTCTTGTTACAAAATCCACATTTCCATTTTCTTTTATCTGATTTATTACATCACTATAGTCATTTACATCAGAAAGCACAATAACATCATTGAAATTCTTTGATGCGGCCCTAAGCATTGTAGGTCCGCCTATATCAATAAACTCAACCTTCTCTTCAAATGTTAAATCTTCCTTAACCTTTTCAAAGAAAGGATAAAGATTAACCACCACCATGTCGATAGGTTTTATACCCTTTCTTGCTATTGTTTCCATGTGTTCCTTATTGTCTCTAATAGCAAGTATTCCACTATGAATTATTGGATGAAGAGTCTTTACCCTTCCATCAAGGATTTCCTCGAAACCTGTAACATCAGATACCTCTGTTACAGCAATTCCATTCTCCTTTAAATATTTAAATGTGCCTCCAGTAGATAATATTTCAACATTATTTGATACTAAAAAGTTAGCAAGCTCAAGCACTCCTGTTTTGTCAAAAACACTAATTAATGCACGTGTTAACATAATACTCCTCCAAATTATAATATAATTACTTTTCTATCCTGAATCATTACTTTTCCTTCAGCTATAAGCTTTATGGCTTCAGGCAGTATAATATGCTCCTGTTCTAGAACCCTTTTTTGAAGGGTTTCAGCAGTATCTGTATGGAAAACCGGCACTGCCTTTTGCACAATAATTGGACCGGTGTCAGTACCATCGTCCACAAAGTGCACAGTGCAGCCTGATATTTTCACACCGTATTCCACTGCCTTCTCATGAACCTTCAATCCATACATGCCGTTTCCGCAAAAGGATGGAATCAGGGAAGGATGGATATTTATTATCCTGTTTTTAAACTTTTCTATGAGTTCTCCCTTAAGTATTGAAAGCCATCCTGCTAGTACAATCAAATCAACCTTTCCAAAAGTAACCTTTAAGATTTCATCTGAAATGCTGCTTCCATAGGTTTTTCTGTCGAAGGTATAGGTTTTTATACCATGTTTTCTTGCTCTTTCCAAGGCATAAATTCCTTCTTTGTCGCTTATTACAGCCTCAATACATACATCCATGAAATTATTTTCAATGGCATCTATAATAGACTGAAGATCTGTTCCACTGCCGGAAGCCAGCACTGCAATTTTAAACATAGAATATCCTCCAGTTTTTTTATTTTATAACAACTTCTTTGTTGCCCTTTTTAACGCTTCCTATTATATAAGCCTTTTCACCTAGGGTTTCCAATTCAGCAACTAAATTAGCAGCATCCTCTGGTTTAACGCAAAGAACAAAACCTATTCCCATATTGTATGTATTATACATATGGTCTTCTTCAACACCCAAGCTTATTATGTGTTTGAATATGGAAGGAACTTCATAGCTGCCTTTTTCTATAACAGCTGTAAAGTCTTCCTTGAACATTCTTGGAATGTTTTCATAAAAGCCGCCGCCTGTAATATGAGCCATTCCTCTGATTTCAAACTTTTCTAAAACTTTTAGTACTGGCTTTACATATATTTTTGTTGGAGTAAGGAGAACCTCTCCCATTTTCTTTCCTTCAAATTCTTCATCAAGATTTGTTATAAGCTTCCTTATAAGGGAGTATCCATTGCTGTGTGGTCCTGAAGAAGCAATACCAACTAAAGTATCTCCTTCTTCAATTTTGCTTCCGTCAATAATTGCATCCTTCTCAGCAACACCAACAGCAAAACCTGCAATGTCATATTCCCCGGCTTTATAGAAACCAGGCATTTCTGCTGTTTCTCCCCCGATTAACGCACAGCCACCTTGAATACAACCATCTGAAACACCTTTAACTATTTCTGCAGCAACCTGTGCTTCAAGTTTTCCGCAGGCAATGTAGTCAAGGAAAAATATAGGCTTCGCTCCATGGCATAGAATGTCATTAACACACATTGCAACGCAGTCAATTCCTACAGTATCATATTTTTCAGTTTTGAAAGCTATTTCAAGCTTTGTTCCAACCCCGTCAGTACCTGAAACAAGTACAGGGTTGTTGTATTTTCCTAATTCAAACATACCTGCAAAGCTTCCAAGGTCATTGATTACCCCTGGAATAAATGTTTTCTTCGCATGGTCCTTTATTAGTTTTACAGATTCATATCCTTCTTCTATATTAACTCCGGAATCTTTGTAAGTTATCATATAAACTCTCCTTAATCCATTCTATTTTCTATTGGTGCAGATAATGGATACACACCGCTGAAGCATCCAAGACAAAAGCCTTTATCCTTTTTAAGTGTTTCAAGCAGTGCATCTATGCTTAAAAAGCCAAGACTGTCAGAGCCTATTTCATCACTTATTTCCTTAACACTTAATCTAGCTCCAATAAGCTCACTTCTGTATGGAGTATCAATTCCAAAATAACATGGGAACTTAACCACAGGTGAAGAAATTCTAAAGTGAACTTCCTTTGCTCCAGCTTTTCTTAAAGTTTCCACAAGCTTTCTGCTTGTTGTACCTCTAACTATAGAGTCATCTATTATAACTACTCTTTTACCTTCTACATTTGCCTTAAGAGGGTTTAACTTAACGGAAACAGCTCTTTCTCTCATCTCCTGGGATGGAGTTATGAAGGTTCTTCCAACATACTTGTTTTTTATAAAGCCTATTGCAAATGGAATCCCTGAGGCTCTTGAAAAACCAACTGCAGCAGGTATACCTGAGTCAGGAACTCCTATAACCACATCTGCTTCCACTGGATTTTCTTCGTAGAGCTTCATGCCTGCCCTTACTCTGCTTTCATACACATTTATTCCATCCATTGTGCTGTCTGGTCTTGCAAAATATATATATTCGAAGGAGCAGGTTTCACACTTAGTTTTTTCAGCAAAGTTGATTGATTTTATTCCATTTTCATCAACTATTATTATTTCACCTGGATTTACATCTCTTACAAAGTCAGCACCTACTGTATCCAGTGCACAGGTTTCTGAGCTGAATACGTAGCTGTTATTAATTTTACCAAGACATAGTGGTCTTATTCCATTAGGATCACGAACACCTATGAGTTTGTTTTCAGTCTGGATAACTGTTGCATAGGAGCCTTTAACTGCCTGCATAGCATCAACTATAGCTCTTTCGATACCTTTTTTTGCGGCACGTCCAATTAGGTGAAGTATTACTTCAGTATCACTTGAAGTCTGGAATACAGTTCCTGCATCTTCTAACAACTCTTTTACTACGTCTGCATTTATAAGGTTTCCGTTATGAGCAATAGCAAGAGAACCAAGTTTGTATTGTGCTGTTATAGGCTGGGCATTATTAAGGCTGCTGGCACCTGCAGTTGCATATCTAACATGACCTACTGCTGAGAAACCCTTTAAATCTGCTAATATTTTTTCATTAAATACATCTGAAACTAATCCCATGTTTTTATAGCAGTTTACAGTTTTTCCGTTAGCTACTGCTATACCTGCACTTTCCTGTCCTCTATGCTGCAGTGCATATAATCCGAAATATGTTATTGACGCTACATCATAGCCTTCAGGAGAATAAATACCAAACACTCCACATTCGTCCTGAAATTTATCTTCTTCTAAATTCATGCAAATAGAATTATCCATTTTATACCTCTCCAAATTAGATTATTTACTTATTCTTTTAAGTATTTCTATATATGCTTCCTTTACATTTCCCATGTCTCTTCTAAATCTGTCTTTATCAAGTTTTTCATTTGTTTTTGCATCCCAAAGTCTGCAGGTATCTGGTGATATTTCATCTGCAAGAAGAATTTCACCGTTAAATCTGCCAAATTCAAGTTTGAAATCTATTAGTTTTATACCCTGTTCCAGGAAAAATGCCTTTAAAACATCATTTACCTTGCTTGCCATAGCATAAATCTTATTTAATTCTTCAAAAGTAGTTAAGCCTATACCAACTGCATGGTAATCATTTAATAATGGATCTCCTAGATCATCATTTTTATAACTTATTTCAAGAACTGTAGTTTTAAGCTCTAAACCTTCAGTTAAACCTAGTCTTTTTGCCATACTTCCTGCTGCAACATTTCTAACTATAACTTCAAGTGGAACTATTTCAACCCTTTTGCATAGCTGTTCTCTGTCGCTTAACTTCTTTTCAAAATGTGTTTTTACTCCATTCTTTTCTAAAAGTTCAAAAAGGCTTGAAGTAATTGAGTTGTTTAATACTCCCTTATCTTCTATCTGTCCCTTTTTTTCACCATTAAATGCAGTAGCATCGTCTTTGTAGTAAATTATTACTCTATCTTTGTCATCAGTAGCATATACCTTTTTAGCTTTTCCTTCATACATCATTTCTCTTTTTTCCATTTTATAATTCCACCCCTTCTTCATTATCGCTTATAAATTTTTCTTTCATATTTTTTCTATACTCAATTAGTTTTTCTTTTATTTCAGGATATTTTAAAGACAGCATTTGTACTGCCAGCATACCTGCGTTATAGCTGTTATCTATTCCAACGGTAGCCACTGGGATTGACTTCGGCATCTGTACTATTGAAAACAATGCGTCCAAACCATTAATTGCAGCACTTATAGGTACTCCTATTACAGGAAGTACTGTGTGGGAAGCTATAACACCTGGAAGATGAGCTGCCATTCCTGCACCTGCTATAATTACATTACAGCCTTCCGCCTCTGCATTTTTTAATGTTTCCATGAGTTTTTCCGGAACCCTGTGAGCTGAAAGCACATAAGCCTTGTAATCCACATCAAATTCTTTTAACGCCTTAGCGGCACCCTTCATCTTATCTACATCAGACTTGCTGCCAAAAATAATTGCAACCTTCATTAAAAATCCTCCTTATCCCTTTAATTACCTAATATAGATATTATCATAGGGGAAAACATAAATCAATATATTTTCTCCAAAATATATATTATTATTCGTATTTTAGACATATTTCAATGCATTTAAAGTTCAATTGTTCGTAATGATACGAACTTTGCTATTATAAGCCATAATGTGATAAAATAATACAAACCCATAGAAGGAAGGTTTAATATGAAAATTATTTGTATAGGAGACAGTCTCACCACAGGTTTTGGTGTATTCAAAGAACAAAGATGGACAAATATTTTAATGGAAAATTACAAACTGGATATAGTGAACAAAGGAGTTAATGGGGATACCACTACTGGAATCATGCTTAGATTTTACCAGGACGTAATTGCTTTAAATCCCACCCATGCAAGTATAATGGCAGGATGTAACGATTTCCTAAGCCACAGAACTCTTGAAAATGTTGTTAGTAATGTAGAAGAAATAATAATGGATGCGGAAAATTCAAGTATAATACCAATACTTTGCACAGAAATACCTATAATTAAGGATATGGCTATTAGAAAATGGAGTTTTGATTGTGATTATGATTATGCTATAGAAAACATTTCTAATTATAGAAACTGGATTTTGAAATATACAACAGAAAATAATATATTATGTATAGATTTTTATAAGCTATTTATGGAAACCATGTACAGCAAATCAGCTAGAGAGCTATACATAGATGGCCTCCACCCAACTAAGGTCGGTCATAAATTAATGGCTCAGGAATTTGCTCAAGTATTCTCAAAATTTAGTTAATATTTTATCAAACCCATCATGATTATAAATATATTCAGTCAATGAATAGTTTTAAAATAATACATTTTTCTTATTTTGATAAAAATAAGCATAAAATATATCAATTTCATCAAAATAATATTTGACTTTTACTTATGAATTTGATATATTAATAAAAGTAATAGATGTATTAGTTGTTAAATAATTATCTATTGCAAAATTGGAAACTATATTACTTCAGTACCCTTAGTTTCCTTTTGAATAATACCCCTTTATATTCTTCCACATGTTGGCCATGTGGACTTTTTTTTATGAATATATATCCAATATTTCCCTT
Organism: Solirubrobacterales bacterium; assembly: GCA_050261915.1. Lineage (GTDB taxonomy): Bacteria > Bacillota > Clostridia > Clostridiales > Clostridiaceae > UBA699. The sequence goes on along the minus strand of JBLNDT010000017.1, from coordinate 3,033 downwards.
TCAATTTCAGCAATCAATTCCTTATATTCTCCCCCTGTACTATCTTCAATTTTCACCACAAGTTCTTCAATGTAAAGCTGTCTTTCAAGACTACAGCGCCTTAATGGAATCTCATCAAGATGGATTTTTTTAATTTGAGGTGTAGAATCAGCATTTGTTATTAAGAAATTTGTGTAATACCACTCCATTAGCTTTGAATTTAAAACTGCAAGTATATATTTAGGGTTAAATTCAGGATTAAATGGTATTATCCCATACAAAGACTGCTCCAAGCCATAGCCTTCATTGTCATAGGCAGCAACTAATGTATTACCTGTTTTTCTTATAACAATTTTTTCCTTTGTTTTGAGTTTCGAAATATTTTTTGTGCCGCCAATAATATTTTCTGAGATCAGGTGATAATATTTGTTATCCTTAATTTTATACTTTCCAATATTTACTCCCTTTATTACAGGAACCTGGAAAGGGCAGATTTTTTCTTCTGTAACCTTATCTGTTATCCCTATAAAACCTGTAAAGGTAATAGCTGCATCTTTTAGTGCTATTGAGTTTTTTCTTATACTATTATAAGTTTCCCTAAGTTCTATACACTTATATGAAAATTGTACGTCTTTAGTATTAAGAACTTCTTGCTGTAAGCAATTAAAAACTTCACCTTCTAAACTACTGAAATTAACCTTATTATCTATCGAAAAGCTGTTTTCAATAATAATTCCAATAGAGTCTGCAGAGATATTTTTAAACTTAACTCCATATAAAATATTTTTAAGATTATATTCCTTTAAAATATTCTTTCTAAGCTCTGAAAATTGAAGATTTTTTGCAAATCTATCAGGAATTATGAAGCCAAGAATTCCACCCTCTTCAAGGAGCTCCAAGCCTCTTAAAATGAAATATTCATATAAATTGGGAAGATATGTATTACCTTGATAATTATCCTTATAATAATTCATTATATTGGAAGAGATTTTTCTCCCTTGCTTTCTTGCAAGTGAAACCCAGGGAGGATTGCCTATGATATAGTTGAATTTTTTATTCCAAAATTCCTTTAATGTTCCAAAACCTCTTTCCCACTTAACAAGGCTGTTGCAAACAACCACATTGGGCTCAATAAAAACACTTGAAACTTCCTTGAATTTGAGACTGTTTTTTGTGAACATTACTCCAAACCTGTCCACATCCGCCCCATAAATACAGTTCCTTATTAAATGGTAATGGATATTTTCAATCTTCCAATATTCGCTTCCACTTATATTAAGTTCTTTTCCATTTTTGCAAATTGTGTATTTTTCATTTTTATATTTTTTATTAAGTACATTTATGTTATTTATAAATTTTTCTTTCAAACATTCATAGGCCTTTATGAGAAAAAAACCACTTCCACAAGAAGGATCCAGCACTGTTATAAATGGATTTTTTACTACATCAGCCTTCATTATTGTACTTTTTATAATGAAATCAACTATTGGTTCCGGTGTATAGAATAACCCAAGGTTCTTTCTAGTATTATTATCTAGAAATTCTTCATAAACAAAGCCCATTATATCTTGCTCCATAGCTGTTTTAAAGTTGTACATTAAAGGGCTGAAGGTTTTCAGAATTTCTTTTTGTACATGCTCCGGTAATTGTATATCCGGAAGCTTGTACTTAACATTAATGCCAGTGTCTTCATTAATTCTATTCATAATGTGATTTATCAAGTATTCATAAGATATCTTATTTGAGCAGAAGTTGTTAATTTCAGCATAAAAACATCTTAAATCCTTAACTAACTTACAAACCGGAAAGTTTTCATCCTGCAAATTAAACACCTCCTAACCTCTATGAATATATTATAATTTTTATTTGAATTTAATACAATTATAATGTAAAATTAAATTATTAACTGCATAATAAAAATTTTACGAGGAGGAAAATTTATGAATATAACTATTGTTGGCGGAGGCCAGGGCGGATATGGTATTGCAAGATATTTTTCCATTTTAGAAGGCTTTAATGTAAATCTCATAATTGACAAAAGAGAGGATGCTCCCGCTATTGTATATGCCAAAAAAATGAAAATACCATATGCTTCTTCCATCGACAGAATAGATACTTCTTCCACAGATATAATAATCGAAGTTACAGGAAATGATGAATTTTCAAAGCTAATTTATGATAAATTCTGCGGCAAATGTACAGTTATTAATTCAGGAGCTGCGCACCTTATAACTACATTAGTTGAAAAAGATGCAGAGACTCTTGCGAAACTGAACAATGAAATGAAATTAATTGGTGAAGCATCAGAACTTATTAAACAACAAATTAATGAAATAAACCTTTCAATAGAGAATATCCATAACGTAAGTGACAAATTAACATTGTCAACTTCAAATTCCTCAAATTATATTAACAACAGCCACGAAATAATTGATTACGTTGACAAAATGTCAAAACAAACAAAAATTTTGGGATTAAATGCATCAATACAAGCTGCAAGAGCTGGAGAGCACGGTAAAGGATTTTCTGTTGTATCCACAGAAATACAAAAACTTGCTGAAAGCACAAAAAACTTTGGAGATGAAATTAGCAGCATGCTTTCAAAGCTAATGGTGGAGATTAAGGACATATCAAAAGAAACAAGCTCCCTTAAAACATTGTCAAACCTTCAAATTGAAGCTTCAGAAAAGGTTACCCATGCTGTGGACGACCTTCTTTTAGAACTACAAAAATAATTTACATAAAAAAGAGGAATGCATTGCATTCCTCTTTTTCCTTATATCTTTACTTTACAAAATATCTTTCTAAAAGTCCTTTAAATGCCATTCCATGTCGTGCTTCAAGGTGGATATGCGATAAAAAGCCCTACTGCGTAGGCTCTGCACGGAATTTCGTGGGCATTGCCCACGAGATTTCCCTTGAGTTTTTACCTTGCAAATAAAGATATTTATTTGTGGTCCTCTGCGTCCAATTAGTTTCTTTTCTATTATGAATCATTCTGCCAACGCACTACCTAACCTTATTTTCTCATTTCTCAGCTCTTGGGCAAAAGGC
>JBLNDT010000016.1:0-13468 GCA_050261915.1 Solirubrobacterales bacterium | reverse complement strand
CTCACAGAAGGTACATATTGTAGTCATGATTTTGGGTTCCCTTACTTGAAATGTAGGTTCAAGATAAGAGCTCTACGAGTATTTCAGAAAATATTCAATTAATGGTGCGAGAGACGGGACTTGAACCCGTACGGTCTCCCACACGCCCCTCAAACGTGCGCGTCTGCCATTCCGCCACTCTCGCATTACCTTTTTTATTATACTACATTTATGTTAATTGTCAACACGAAAAATTAAAAACCCGGAAATTAATCCAGGTTCAAATTTTGCTATACAAGTCTTACTCCTTCAAGGTCAGGTTCAAGCACTGTTGCTCTCCAATTACCTTCAAGCTGACACAGGTATTTTTCCATATCCGCTTTAAATTTTTCAGAAACCTCTTCTCGTACAACAGCCATAAGAGTTGACCCTGAACCGCTTATAAATTCTCCGAGGGCTCCTAATTCCTTTGATTTAGAAAATATTTCATCTGCATTTTGGATTAAAGTTTTTCTGTATGGCTGATGTATCTTGTCCCCAAAACATACACGTAATTTATCAAGTTCTCCATTGTTTAATGCACTTATCAGCATAGCTGCCCTTGAAAGGGAATAAATACAATCAGGTCTGCTGTAACTCCCTGGCATAACTCCCCTTGCTTTTTCTGTGCTTACTTGAATTGAAGGTATCATTGTTATAAATCTTAAGTTTGAAGGAACCTTAATCTTTGAGTAATATACCCTCCCCTCCTCCACAAGGGAAGTAACCATTCCTCCAGTTATAGCAGGAACAACATTGTCTGGATGTCCTTCGATTTCAGTAGCAAGATCAATTATATCATCCAGGCTCATGATGTTTCCCATTATGGCATTTGCAGCAAATATTCCTCCAACGATACATGATGAGCTGCTTCCAAGTCCTCTGCACATTGGAATATCGCAATTAGAAACATTTATTTTAAAGCCCTCATACTTGTAGTTGCACTTATCCAGTGCTTTAATTAAGCTTGTATAAATCATGTTTTTTCTATAGTCATCAGAGTTCAAAACCCCATTATTGTATATTAAAGTTTCACCTTTCTTTTCCTCAAACTCTATGTCATTATATAAATTCAAGGCCATTCCCATGGCATCAAAACCAGGTCCCATATTGGCAGTAGTTGCAGGTATTCTAACTTTTATCATAATTTAACACTCCTTAATTTTAATTTTCTTCCAGTACCATTATTTTTTTGAAAGCCTTAAGCTCTCCTGATTTTTCAAGTTTATTCATACACAAATCAACTTTTTTCTCATTTTCAGCTTTTACATAAGCTGAAACCTCATCTCCGTATTCTCCAAACTCTCCAGCTATTATGCTGCAGATGGAAAAACTATCCGCCAAAGTTTTCATTGCACCTATTCTGTTGCTGGACCTTACCCTTAAAAGCCATCTGCTTTCTTTTTCCCAATGACATTTTACTTTTGCATCCTCATAATCAAAAGCTAAAGGATTTTCTTTTTTGTTTTGTATTATATCAGCTATATCACCAAACATAGCGCTTGCTGTAGGCATCATTCCTGCCCCCTTTCCTGAAAACATAACATCACCAACTGCATCACCTTCCACCATTATTGCATTATATTCATTATGAACTCTGCCAAGGTTGGAATCCCTTTTCACCATTACAGGCGAAACTGATGCATATACACCGTCCTCTGAAAGTGTGCTTATGGCAAGAAGTTTAATATTATACCCTTCTCTTCTTGCAAACTTGAAATCTGTACTGTCTATATTATTAATGCCTCGGGCATTTATATTTTTCCAATCCACTTTTTGCTGAAATGCCATAGTAGAAAGAATCGAAAGCTTTCTTGCTGCATCTAGACCTAAAACATCACTGTCTGGGTTAGCCTCTGCAAACCCAAGGTCCTGTGCTGAACGTAAAGCCTCTTCATACTGCATTCCTTCATCATTCATTTTTGATAAAATGAAATTAGTTGTACCATTTAAAATTGCCTTTATGCTGCTTATATTATTTCCTATTAGGCAGTCGCTGATGGATTTAAGTATGGGAATACCTCCACCTACACTAGCTTCAAACCTAAGCTCAACTCCATTGTTGTTTGCTATATCTAAAAGGCTTGCTCCATGTTCTGCAATAAGGTCTTTATTTGCAGTAACCACATGTTTTTTTGATTCAAGAGCCCTTTTAACATAATCATAGGATGGATATACTCCTCCCATGGCTTCCACTACTATATCAACCTTTTCCTTCATCAAATCATCAAAATTATCTGTTATTTTTGCTCTGTGTTTGCTCCCCTTATATTTATCTACATTTCTAACAAGTATTTTTGATACTTCAAGATTTTCATTCATTCCCTTAGAAAACTTGTTTTTATTATTGCTTATGAGTTCAACGACTCCGCTTCCAACAGTGCCGTAACCTAACATTGCTATATTTGCCATTTTTACTCCTCCTAAAATTAAATTCTTTTGTTAAACAGCCTTTGGTACCGCTTTCCATAATAATTCCCCCTCATTTTTGTATAAAAAAAACACTCATCCCTATACTTTAGGACGAATGTTAACCGTGGTTCCACCCAAATTACAATGCAGATGCATTGTCACTCAAAGCTGTAACGCCGCCAAGCGGATATACTTACTAAATTTCAGTATTCGGCTCCAAGGTGGTTTTCAACACTGCTTGTTCGAGAAACCTTTCAGCCGGTGAGTCTCTCTCTCTTAGAACAGTTCATTGTTTACTCTTCCTTTTCAATGCCTTTAAAAAAATAAAAACCCGCCCCAATCCTGGGGCGAGTATAATCGCGATTCCACCCAAGTTAATGAATCATTTTGTAAAATAAATTCATTATCTCAAAATCCTTAACGCGGACAACGGATATACTTACTAAATTTCAGCATTCGGCTCCAAGGTGGTTTTCAACACTACTTGTTCAAGAAACCTTTCAGCCAATGGATTTCTCTCTCTTAGAACAGTTAATTGCTTACTCTTCCTTTTCATAACCATAAATAGATTGTTATTAAACTTGTTGTAATATTATCAAATATTTATTACATTGTCAACATATTTGCAAAATTTATTCTAATCTTTTTAAAAATATAGAAATTTATAAACCTTGTAATATAAATTAACTTTTTTTATGTATCTGTCTGTTTCTTTAAAAGGAATATTTTTTAGAGTCTCGCCATCATTTGAACAGTTGGAATCCTTCAGCCATTTCTGAACGTTTCCCCTTCCTGCATTATATGCTGCCAAGACAAGTTCTGTGGTTTTAAATTCATTTTTTAGGTTATCCAGGTACCAGCATCCCATTTTAATATTTGTGTCGGAATCAGCCAGCATATCCAAGCTGAAATTGTTTATTCCCATTTTATCCGCCACCCACCTTGCTGTATCTGGCGTTAACTGCATTAGTCCATATGCATTCTTTTGAGATTTTGCATCCACATCAAAATTACTTTCAGTTTTAATTATTGCCGATACCATAACAGGGTCCACATCATACATCAAAGAATACTTTGCTATAGTTTCCGCGTGATTAAAAGGGAAAAAAATTTTTGCTATGGTACTTGCATTCATTACAATTAAAATAAATGCTAATAATATAGTTAATCTTTTTATTGCCTTCAAATTAAATTTGCCCTATTTGTTAGGACAAATACACCTCCCTTTTAATAATCCTAAATCATATATTATTTTGTATATATCCTTCTTAGTATCCTCAATTTTACCAGAATTGTTAACAACAAAATCAACAACCTTTTTTTTATCCTCAAGGCTCATCTGGGCATTGATTCTATTGTTTACATCTAGCAGAGACATTTTGTCCCTTTCAATGATTCTTTTAACTTGAATATTTCTATCTGCCCAAACAAGTATATTTTTGTCCATTTCCTTATGCATGCCATTTTCAATTAATGTTGGAGCATCGAGAAAACATACGGCTTCCCCTTCTTTTTCAATTGTTTCTATCCTCTTATATATTTCCTTTTTAATATATGGAATTATAATTTTTTCATATTGTTTAAGCTTTTCTCTGTTTTGAAAAAGGCATTTCCCAAACTTTTTCCTGTCAAGCTGATTATTTTCCATAAAGAATTCATCACCAAATTGTTTCCTTACTTCCTCTGTAATTTCAGGATATAGTTCAAGCACCTCTCTTGAAACAACATCAGCATCTACAACCTTAAAGCCTAGTTCACTTATATACTTTGAAATTGTGCTTTTCCCGCTGCCTATGCCCCCTGTTAATCCTATCTTCAGCATACATCCTCCTATTTAGCATCGTACCAGCTATTTCCCAGGTTAATATCAACTTCCAAAGGAACCTTTAAATCCATAACATTTTCCATTTCATCTTTTACGATTGCTTTTACCTCATCAAGTTCATCCTTGTATACATTTAAAATCAATTCATCATGAACCTGAAGAATTAATCTGCTTTTCAACTTTCTCTTTTTAATTTCATCATAAACGTGAATCATTGCAAGCTTTATAATATCTGCAGCACTGCCTTGAATAGGTGTATTCATGGCAAGCCTTTCACCAAAGGCCTGAACAATTTTATTTGAAGATTTTATCTCTGGAAGAAAACGCCTTCTGTTCAGTATTGTTGTTACATAATTATTTTCCTTAGCAAAGGCAATTATATCCTCCATATATTTTTTAACACCAGGGTATCTTTCAAAATAAGTGTCAATATAAGCCTTTGCTTCTTTTCTTGATATTTTAAGGTCTTTACCAAGGCTGAAATCTCCTATCCCGTAAACTATTCCAAAGTTTACCGCCTTAGCGTTGCTCCTCATTTTTGAAGTTACCTCATCTAACGGAACCCTGAAAACCTCAGAAGCGGTTTTTCTGTGAATATCCAAATCACTCTTAAATGCACCAATAAGATTTTCATCAGCAGCTATGTGTGCAAGCACTCTAAGCTCTATTTGGGAATAGTCTGCAGAAAGAATCATGCAGTCATCGTTTTCTGGAATAAATACCTTTCGTATTTCCCTTCCCATTTCGTATTTTATTGGTATATTTTGAAGGTTTGGTTCTGTACTTGAAAGTCTTCCTGTGGTAGTTACTGTTTGGTTCAAATTTGAATGAATTTTTCCATCAATATCAATTACTGCCTTTAATCCTTCCACATAGGTTGAAAATAACTTAGCTAGCTGCCTGTAATAAGTAATTTTATCTATTATTTCATGTTTACCGCTTAATTCCTCCAGCACCTCTGCATTAGTTGAATAGCCTGTTTTTGTTTTTTTAATAACAGGAAGATCTAGTTTATCAAACAATATCTTCCCAAGCTGCTTTGGAGAATTTATATTAAATTCTTCTCCAGCTAAAGAATATATTTCCTGCTGAATTCTTTGAATTTCCGATGTAAATTTTTCTCCTAGTTCATTTAATATATTTTTATCTGTTTTAAAGCCTTCCCCTTCCATAGAAGCAAGCACTTCAGCTAAAGGCTGCTCCACATTATACAAAAGGTTCTCCATATTATTCTCTTCAATTACAGTCTTCATTTTTTCATAAAGAGGTTTTAATTTATGTGCCTGCTTTATTTTTATATCCTCTCCTGCCGCCTTTATATCCGTATTCAAAAACTCATGAATCAGTGTATCAACCTCGTATTCCCCACGGCTTGAATCAATTAAATAGGCAGCAAGCTTTAGGTCAAACTCTACACCTTTAAGTTCTATTCCATTTTTATTAAGCACAGCATAAGGAGCCTTAACATCAAAGCTTATCTTTTTTATTTTTTCATCCTTGAATATTGAATTGAGAAGTTCCTTAGCCTTAATTTCGTCTTTGTTTAGAATTTCATTAAAGTTGATTATATAGTTTTCACCCATAAAATCAACATATATTTTATCTATACTTCCCTTGGAAAAAACATTATAATTTTCCACATCAAAAAGTAAATATAAATAATTGCCTCCATTTGAAGTTACCTTTTGTGCAAAATCCTCTAGGGAATCAATATCCTTAATATTCTTAACCATAAGCTCTTCAGTATCTTCATTGGTCTGCATTGGTTTACCCTCAGGTATTTTCTCAAGCAATGATTTAAACTGAAGCTTGTAGAATAAGCTTCTTAATCCATTATAATCAAAATTATCCGTAGATTTTATAGAATCCATATCGATGTCAATAGGAACTTCAGTAATGATTGTAGCAAGCTTTTTGCTGAAAATAGCCTGTTCGCTGTATTCCTGAAGATTTTCCTTTAATTTTTTTCCGTTTATATTATCTATATTCTTTAAAATTTCTTCTATGCAGCCATATTCCTTAATTAATTTAAATGCTGTTTTTTCGCCTACTCCCGGAACCCCCGGAATGTTATCCGAGGTATCTCCCATAAGACCTTTTACATCTATAAATTGTTTTGGAGTTATTCCTAGTTCCTCTACCATTCTTTTTCTATCGTAAATTTCTTTTTCAGTAATGCCTTTTTTTGTTATTACTACCTTTACATTATCAGTTGCCAATTGGAGGGCATCCTTATCTCCAGTAACAATAAACACCTCTATGTTTTTCTTTTCAGCATAAACTGAAAGGGTTCCAATAAGGTCGTCAGCTTCAAATCCGTCAATTTCAAATATATCTATTGCTAAAAGCTTTAATAACTCTTTAACCACAGGAAACTGCTCAGCAAGTTCAGGGGGCATCTTTTTTCTTCCAGCTTTATATTCCTTGTATTCATCATGTCTGAAAGTAGGTGCTTTTTTATCAAAGGTTGAAACTATGTAATCAGGCTTTATTTCCTCTTTCATTTTTAGCAGCATGGTTGTAAAGCCATATATGGCATTTGTATTAAGTCCATCTGAATTAGTTAATGGAGGAAGAGCGTAAAAAGCCCTGTTCATAAGACTGTTTCCATCCAAAACCAATAATTTTTCTTTTTCCAATTAATCCACCTCCAGCTTATAGGTTTCTATTTATATGTTTTGCACGCATTCTAAGGGTTGATTTTACTCTGTTTATATCCTTTTTATTATGAGAAGACATCCTTAGATATATTCCACCTGCAGGTATAAAAAACAATGTAAATACGCACATTGTTAATATGAAATTCATAGGTTCTTTAACATAAAGTGAAATAAAACCAAGAAAAACGCCAAAGGCAGCATTACCAATGGTTCTTCCAATTCCGTTGGCAAGGTTGGCTATACTAAAGGCTGCACCTCTGTCCTCGGGAAGGTTAACATCTGTAATAAGTGCCAGCCAGTTTGGAGTATTTGCAGAAAGAGCCTGACAGGCAATAAAGGATAGTAAGAAAATTGATCCCACCCAAGGGTTCATAAATACCTGCTTTAAAAGCTCAAAAAGAAGCAAAACTGCATTACTACCCTCAGAAAGCTTTAAATTGTTCATTGGTATAAAATACATAATGAAATAAAAAGGAATTGATGCAAACATGAAAAATGCAGCAAGCCTTGATCTTCCACGATAACTCTTTTTATGTACCTTGTCGCCTAAGTATCCAAAAAATGTGGCAGTAAGTCCACCTATCTGAAAAAGAGCATAAAGATATCCGCTGGCAATAATTGCAGTTTTAGGGCTATACCCCTGCTGTATTACCTTTGAATTATAAAGAGTAGGCAGCCATATCAAGGTACCTGTGGCAATATTATAAAAAAATGCCTGCAGGAACAAAAGTATATTACTTGGCTTTTTTATTATACTCTCCATACTTTTGAGTTTAATTGTATAGTTATAATCACCATTGTTTATTACATGCTGAAGCTCAGGTTCCTTGCTTCCCTTAGCAGGTTCTTTTACAAAAACATAGAGAATGATAAGCAAAAAACCTATTATACTTACTATTTCGAAGGGTTTTCTCCAATTTGTAGAAGTTGAAACAAGGGATGCCATAATAGCACCTGCAATACCGCCAAAACCTTGTGAAATACCCCATAAGCTTAATATTGTACCTCTATATCTATGAGGTATGTAGTCTGTTAAAACACTATAGCCTATGGATGAAATGCACCCAAGTCCAATTCCTGTAAAAACCTGAGAGATAATAAGCTGGTTGTAATTTGCACATTTTGATGTAAAAAATACTGAAACAGCCCAAAACACAGTCCCTATGATTATAAGCATTTTCCTGTTGTATTTACCCCCAAGATACCCCCAAAAAACTGCAGATACTGAGGAAACAAAAATATTAACCGCAAGAACAAGTCCAAGCATGGAAATATGAACATTAAGATCCAATGCAATGGAGGAAAAAAGCGGAGGAAACAATCCCAATATTATATAATCAAAGGCAGCCAGTGCCAAAAATACAAATATAGTATAGATGGTTTTAAAATCAATATTTTTCAAAAGTATTTCATCCCCTTAATAATTTAACTTTATTATTCCCATACTTTATTTAAATATCATATCATAATAAATTATTCCATCCTTATGAGTATACATTAAGGGTTCAAAAAAGTATACAATTAAAAAGCCGACATTTTATATGCCGGCTAAGTATATTTATTTCATAAATTCAGGTTTTTCAATTACGAAAAGATGCGGTTCCTGCAGATAGTCCTTTACAATTCTTAAGGCTTCTCCAAACCTCTGATAATGTACTACTTCTCTCTCTCTTAAAAATTTTAAAGGTTCTATAACATCCGGGTCATCTGCCATATTGATTAAATACTCATAAGTTGCCCTGGCCTTCTGCTCTGCTGCAAGATCTTCTGTAAGATCAACTATTGGGTCCCCTTTAGATTGTATATATGATGCATTAAAAGGAACTCCGGATCCGTTAACCGGGTATACCCCCTTACCATGATCTGCGTAATATGGACTAAGTCCTGCTTCTTCTATTTCCTCTAAGGTTGCACACTGCATAAGCTGTTTTACCATGGAACCAACCATTTCAAGATGAGCAAGTTCTTCCGTGCCTATGTCATTACAGGTGGATATAGCCTGTGGGGTAAGCATAGTAAACCTTTGACTGAGATATCTTAGGGAAGCAGCCAATTCTCCATCTGGACCACCATATTGTGTAATTATAACTTTGGCCATTCTAGGATCCGGCCTTTTTATTTTAACTGGATATTCCAAAAACTTATCATATGTCCACATTAACTACATCCCCTCCTTATCAATTTCAAAATTTGCTTCTGCTTCCCAAGGCCAAGGGTTGTTTATCCATTGCCAAGGATAAGGACTAGGGGAATCATTTTCACAAAGCATGCCAAAGTTCATTTCATATTTTTTCTTTAATTCTCTTCCTTCCATTACATAACTGTTGTATTTTGAAATGGCCTCCCTATCCATAGGATGCGTATTAAGGTAAAGAGCCAAATCCTCCTTCATAAAGTTACAAGCTGTAATTTGTTCTAAAAGCTCCTTTTGGCACATATTATTTTCCATGAGAATCTCTCCTTGAAATTGATTCTATTTCTGAGCGCATATTATCACCTCTGTTGTAGGGACTGAATAGCTCAGGAAATACAGTGCCTCGTTTTAATGCTTCAATTGGAGAGAAAATACTGCACATTTTCTGCCAGGGAACGTATGCTGCGGCCAGCCTTACATTTTGTATTACCTCTTCCTGAGGTATGCATTCTTGCATGCACTGTTCATTGATATGATGCTGCATTTTTTCGGGCATTATCTGCTGATGCATACACTGATTTTGCATGCATCCAGACATTCCCTGCCAAGGGGGCATCATTCTTCTTGATTTATTTTTTTCCATTACTTTCCTCCATCATATTATGTTCATAAATATATTATTCATAGATATTTAATGTGGTGATAAAAAATCCCATACCTTGAAAACACAAAGTATGGGACATTCTTTACTTGATTTTTGATAAATATTTTTTCAGATCTTTTTTAATTATAATTATATAGCTGGGAATTGCATAAACAAGTAGTCCCATATCAAAAATCTGAGGCACTATTGTTCCAAACAATACCTCCAGGCCATCTGCAAAATAATATGCACCTAATCCAACTAAAAATAAATTTAATACATAAAATACAACCCTTATATCCAGGTTTGATATTCCTTTAGCTATTAAATAAACTATGACAGCAGCACATATAAACCCTGCCAGTGCTGAACCCACTACTAACATTGGTGCCTTGCTTGAACTTGCCAATATAAATAAAAATGCTTCTAAAAACTCCCTGAAAAATGTTATCCCTGCTAGTATAAACACACCTTTTTTAGTATAAGAAATATATTTTTTATCAATTTCTGTATTCAGAAACTTGTTTTTTCTTATTAAAACTACACTGTATAATATTAAACCGGCTAATACGACGCCTAGTATTCCATCAAACAATTCCCCTGCAGTACCATTTAGTAATGCAGCCTGCGAAAATATTATTGTACCTATGACAGTGGCTACAAGTGCACCAAGGGTACCACCAAGATAAATACCCCTGCTCATTTCATAGAGCTTACTTTTGTTAAAATAAACAACAAGTGGTATAATTACCAGAAAAATTTCTACACCTTCTCTTAAGCATACAATAAATGGTGCAAGCATGGTTTTTCACCTCCTACTTATTATTTATAGTATGTAAAAGGGTTAGATTTGTTCGAAGAAAAAAGCGCCCTTAGACGCTTTCCTTTTCCACACTTCCGTAATAGGTTGATACTAATATAAACAACCCTCCAACAATTTGGAACATATTCATCTTGTCCCCAAAAATAAGCACACCCCATATAACTGCAGATATTGGGTCGATATAACTTAACAATGCAATATTTTGCGCCTTTACCTTTTCCATTGCAGAAAAATATAATGAAAGTCCAAAGGCAGTATGCACAATACCCAGTATTAAAATAAACATCAGCATTTTTATTCCTGAAATATGAATTGCATTCCTGTATATTATAAAGGGCAGCAGTACAAGAGCTGCAGCACATATTTGCACCATAGTCCTATCATTTCCCTCAATGCCTTCAATTTTCTTATTTAAAAATATTATTACTGCATAAAGGGAACCCCCAAGTAATGCATAAGCTGAACCTAAGAGATGGTTATAGTTTGAACCTGTATTTTCAGGCTGGTTTAACAATATTAGAGCAAGTCCAGAAACTGCAACTAATACACATATAACCTTTATCTTTGTTAGTTTTTCATTAAATAAAAATGGAGAAAAAAGTATTACAAATACAGGTGAAAAATAATATATAAGATTAGCATTTGATAATGTTGTATATTTATATGCCTGAAAAACAAAAAACCAGTTTATACCAAGAGCAGCTCCCGAGGCAGCAAGTAGCATGAAATTCTTTTTATTTTCAAAAATACTATGCTTATCACTTTCTGCTGAACATTTACTTTTTGAAATTAAACTTAAACATATAAGCACCGCACCTGCTATAGCAGATCTGAGAAAAGCTATTTCCATAGATGGCAGTTGAATATTTTTAACGAATACTCCTATACTGCCAAATATAGCCATAGCAGCTACAATTTTTAATTCCCCCCTTAATTTCATACGTACCCCCCTAAGTTTTATTTTTCAAATACTAATGTTTTTATCATTCTGTCTGTTCCAATAGTTGTGTTTTCAAAAACGGCCCTTGCTTCTTCAACATATTCCTCCGGTTTCTGAATAGATGGGCTGAAATGAGTTAGAACCATTTCTTTTACATTTCCTAATAAAGCAAGTTCTGCAGCCTCATTAAAGGTCATATGTTTGCTCAATATAGCTTTTTCAATAGATTCATTATCCTTAAAAGTACCTTCACATATAAATAAATCACTGTTATTAATAAATTCTGGTATGGCTTTTATAGGACGAGTATCCGTAATATAGCTTATTTTAATTCCCTTTCTATCTTCTCCAAGCACCATAGATGGCTTATATTCACTATCCTCGAAAAATGCAGCATTTCCACCTTGGAGAGTGTTCCATAAATGCTTTGGAACATTATTTTCAAAGGCTTTTTTTATATCAAAAATTGGGTTTCTTTTTATATTTATATTGTACCCAAGACATGGAACAGAGTGGTCAAGCTCCAATGTTGAAATAACCAACTCTTGAGCATTATTCATCGGTACTAGCCCCAATGTGGTAAGTTTAAAGCTGCAAACCTTTGGTGACTCTATAATATTAAGTTCATAAGGAAGATATGGTGCAATTATTCTTAACCCACTAATTATATCCTTTACTCCTTTTGGACCAATTATAGTAACAGGGTTTATCCTTCCAGAATTCCCAAGGGTGGTAAGAAGCCCTGGAATTCCTACAGTATGATCTCCATGCCAGTGGGTAAGGCATATAACATCAAGGGACTTAAAGCCCCAGCCAAGTATTCTCATTGAAACTTGGGTTCCCTCCCCACAGTCTATAAGAATTTTCCGTCCCTTGTAGTTAATTAAGCAAGATGCCAAAAACCTTTCAGGCATTGGCATTCCGCCCCCTGTTCCAAGTAAAGCTGCATCCACCATAGGTTCACTTCCTTTGTTTATTTCTGTTTAACTTCATCAAAAAATTTTTTTAATTCTTCCTTTGTAGATTCACTTAAATTGTGCCATCTTATTCCTTGAATTGCACCTTCTAGGGCACAAAGCTTGCTAAAGCATGCGATTTCATCAATTTTTCTTATAGTTAAGTATGTTTCTTTGCTGCCAAGTTTCTTTAGCTTTTCTTCACTATCTATGCCAGCTTCAATTAGCAGTTCCTCTAAAGTTTTACCTATGTTAGGCATATCAGATAATTTGCCCATTAACCCCACCCCACATTCTTTTAATATTATTATCAACCTTTCAAAATGGATATTCAACCATTTCTTATATTATTAAGTATATTTTACCTCATTTAAGTAAATATTATTTATATAAAATTATAAAAGGAGATTTTTATGGATAGTAAAATGAAAAACACCAAGGAAAAGGATAAAGAGGATGGAAAATTCAAAAAGAAAAATATAAATCACAGCCCCCAAGCTGAAAGTTCAAGGGTTCTTAAAGAAAGAGGTGATATAAATGAGTCATAGGGAACAGAAAAAACAGGCTAAAAAAGGCAGCAAAGAAAAAACAAAGGCAAAATCAATATCTGCAGAGGATATGAAAAAAAAGTCCTCTGAAGGCACCATAGGATAATAAATGTATTTATTAGCTGAAGCATCAGCCATAGGGTTGATTCCATCCTGAATAAAAAAATACCCTAGAAAAATTTCTAGGGTTCCTTTGAATTATCAATATAACCAAAGGAGAGTTCTATGCTGCTTAATATTATAACACTATTTGACAAATTTGAAAAGCAGTGTAATTATTTTTACAAAAAGTATTTAAAAATTATAGATAAAGTTATATAATATATATAACCTTTGTAAAATAAAATGGTGGAGGTAAGCAATGGAACAGGAAAATACTTCTGTAATTATAGAATTAACTGCAGAAGAAAAGCTTATTTTTACAAGAAGATTAAACCAATTTATTGGATTACCACAAAAGAAAAAATCAAAAAAATAGTAAAAGCCCAGGCGAATGACCTGGGCTTTTA
>JBLNDT010000015.1:0-7737 GCA_050261915.1 Solirubrobacterales bacterium | reverse complement strand
ATGCGCTGCCTGTTCCTAAAGCATATAATTGCATGGTCTGAAGTGGTCCACAAGGCATAAGGCCATTTAAAACACCTACTAAAAATGGTGATTTGGGTCTTTTCTTTAATTTACAAAACCCAAATGGGGGCTTAATATTAAATTTTCTAAATAGACCAAAACCAGCAAGATTCATTCCCATTATTACCATGAATAATCCTGCTGCTAACTGTAATCCAGCCTTCACATTTAATGAGAGTGAAAATACAGACCCTAAGGCTCCTACAATTCCACCAATCAATGTATAAGATAATACCCTTCCAGCGTTATACAATAGTGATGGATAAATAGTTTCAAACCTGCCCTTATTTTCTTTTGTTATGCTCTGAGACAGCATGATTCCTCCACACATTCCTACACAATGGATGGATGTAAGTATACCAACTACAAATAACACAAAATAGGAAGCTCCATTAAGCTTAGCATTCATATCAAAGCCTGATGTTGAATTCCCAATTAGAATTACTGCAGCAGCAATGATAAAAATACCTACAAGCTTATATGTGTTTGTTGATTCCGTACTATAACCTGCTGATTTAATGCTATTTTTAATTGCCTCAAGGCTGCAAAGTTCAGTATCATATTTAACCACAATCTCCTGCCTTTGGAAGCTGGCAGATGCATTGATTACTCCTGGAAGTGTCTTCACAGCTTTTTCTATGCGGTTTTCACAGGAATTACAAGTCATATCATATACTTTTATTTTTTCTTTTTTTATACTCATCTTACCCTCCATAAAGTATATATTGGCTTTAATATAACAAATGGATATGTAGATTTAATGTAGATAATAAAAAAGAAGAACCACATTTTCACCTTGGTTCTTCTTAATAATCTATAGTGTGGTTTAACATATATTTATATCATGACATTCAGCATATTCATTTCCCCATAGGGACATTTGATTTAATATAACTTGGAGCTTCTTTCCATATTCTGTGGTGGAATATTCTACTTTAGGTGGTATTACAGCATATACTTTCCTTACAATCAGATCATTCTCCTCCATCTCTCTTAATTGCTCAGTAAGTATTTTTTGCGTAATATCAGGCAGAAATTTTTTTATTTCATTGAATCTTTTTGTTCCTTCATTTAAGTACCATAAAATTGTAAGCTTCCACTTTCCACCAATTAAATCCATAGTCAATTTCATGGGGCAATTGTAACTTTCTTGTATTTGTGGCATAAAAAACACTCCTTTCGCAGATGATATTAAGTTTCCTTTTTGGAACTATAATACATAAATGTGCGTACTTGATATTGTTGGTAATAATACCTATAATTCAATTGTAACTAATTAGTACTAATAATTCAATTATCAAATACAAGGAGGTAGCTATGGTGGATAAAAAAATATTAGGATTCTGTGGAGTGGATTGTGGTGAATGTCCAGTTTATATTGCAACTAAAGCAAATGATTTTAAAAAAAAAGACGAGGTATCCAAAATGCTATTTAATGCTTATAATGTACAAATTAAGCCTGAGGATATTAATTGTACAGGGTGCGTTAAAGCCACACTTAATGGGACAGCAATTATAGGACACTGTGAAGCATGTGAACTAAGAAAATGTGCCATGAAAAAAAATGTTCTCACATGTGCTAGTTGTGAAAATTATATCTGCGAAAATTTGAGAACAAAGTGGGATGACATTCCTAATGGAGGGGATGCCAAAATAAATCTTGAAAAAGAAAAAACGGCACTAGGAAGATAGAATCCAGAAATAATTAATTGGATTTTTTAAGGCGGGGTAGACAAGACCTTGGATTTTCAGCATTAGTAGTCTAAGAATATTACACCCTACCCCCGTTTTAAATTAGAAATTAATATTTATTGATCCGTTATATTGCTTTCCTAACTTACTTAATACAATACGCTAACAACCTAAAAAAACTGCCAACATTTTTGAATGAAACTATATTACAAAATTTTTCAGTTAGCTTTCCAAATTTCCTATAAAATAAATTGAATGCTAGGAATGGAATCCATTGTTTTTTAGAACTAGGTAGTCTTTTCATTATATTTTTTAATGAGTAAACTTCATTATAAATCCATAAGTACCCATCATACAATTCTCTTGTGGTCATATTTTTTGGTTTATATACTACGTGAGCAGTGTTGTAATTTGAAAGATCATAATCTAAAATTCTGTTTTCCTGAGTAAAAGAAGAATATAATCTTGTTCCAGGATATGGGGTAAGAATATGGGATGTTACTGTTTCTATCTTATTTTTAACTATCCATTCTAGTGTGCTCTTAAATACTGTGGCATCATCTTCATCTAATCCAAAAACAAAACTCGCATTTATCATTATTCCTCTTTTATGAATTTCATTTACCAACTTATCATACTTGTTAACACTGTTCTGAACCTTGTGTACACTGTCTAATGAGCTGCTATTAATACTCTCAAAACCTATAAAAAGGCTTTGGCAGCCAGATTCCTTCATTTCATCCAATAATTTAGGCATTTCTCCAACATTTGATGTAACCGCCGCATTCCACTTTAGTTTAAGAGGTTTTATTTCTTTTAATAATTTCTTTGTCCACATTGGATTTCCAATAAAATTATCATCAATAAACATTATGTGTCTTGTTTTTAATGCTTTAATATCCTTTAGTACATCTTCAACAGGTCTGTTAATATAAGTTTTCAGTGAATTTTTGCAGCTGTTATAGCAGAAATCACATTGAAAAGGACATCCCCTGCTTGTACTAATTATGTTTGTATATAAGTATTTTTTATTATCAATGATATTGTATTTTGGTGATTCCACCTCTTTCCCCAGTATGTTTTCCATATCATAATATATCTTATTAAGCGAATTATTTTCTATATCCTTTAAGATTTTACTCCAAACTCTTTCGGCCATTCCTACACATATTGCATCAAAATATTTTAAAGTGCCTTCTGGGTCTGCTGTAATGTGAATACCCCCTGCTATTACAGTAACATTTCGATTTTGAAACTCCCTAGATATTACCGCTGCTCTTTTCATAACATCTACAGTGACGGTTATTGCTACTAAATCTACAGGCTCATCAAAATCTATCTTTTCAACATTTTCATTTGTAATAATAACTTCATGCTCTTTTGGTGTAAGATTTGCTATTGTAAGTAATGCCAAGGATGGAGACATTCTTGTTTTCAACTTTGTATCCATAGGTCTTAGTTGCATCTCAGGCTGAATTAATTTAATCTTCATACATTACCTCATAAAAGGGACTCATCATTTCTGTATTCTAAAATATCCCCAGGCTGACATTCCAATGCTTTGCATATTGCCTCTAGGGTCGAAAATCTAATGGCCTTTGCCTTTCCGTTTTTCAATATAGAAAGATTGGCCATGGTTATCCCAACCTTCTCTGTAAGCTCAGTTACGCTCATTTTCCTTTTAGCAAGCATAACATCAATATTTACTATAATTGCCATACCATTCACCCCATATCTTAAACTGTTAAATCATTTTCTGATTTTATATCTATAGCTTCTTTTAACAGCTTTTGGAGTACAGCAGCGAAAACAGAAATAACAATTGAAGCAAAAACAATAATGATAGGAAATGCTACAAGTCCTGGAGCGTCATCTGCATCTGCAATGGGATATAAGAAGGGGGTGAGCACTGTATATATAATGCTGATTAGGATTGCACAACATTTTATATTCTTTAATGCATCCACAGAAAACTCTGAAAAAGCCTTGTTCTGGTCAATATAACGTAAAAGTTTTAAAGCCTGGTAAAGTGCAAAATAAAAAAATATAGCTGATAAATACGCACTGATTATTATGGCATATGGTAAGTAGTTTATAAATCCGGGCAGCCAAAAGATACATAATGCCAGCACCGGAAGTCCTATTAAAATAACAGCAATTTTTAAAAACAATGTTGTCCCTTGATTCATAAATAAGTAACCTCCTTTTTATTGACCTCTTTAGATGGTGAGGTCGTTTTCTTCTTTTATTTCTACTGCATTTTTAAATATTTCTGCTAAAACAAAAGCCATAAAAGCCAGCACAATATACATAATAAAACTCCCTTTAATGGAACCATAGTTTGTGGCTAATAGCTCTAAACCACCTTTTCTTTTAAAATTAATTATTCCATCAAGAATACCAATCATAAACATACCGTATCCAATTGTTTTAAACTTTCTTACATTTTCAAAACAAAATGGTGTTAAATTCGTACTATATACAACTTTACACAAATTATAAATAATAAAAAAGTAAATCAAATAAACTACAAAACTTAAACTCATGTTTATATTGAATTTATTCTTTTCAACAAATACTAAACCTAATATTAAATCTACTAATATAATCCCTACTATAAATAGTAAAATATTTGACAGTATTTTGAGCGAATTGGTTGCTAAATGCTTCTTAATAATAAACAACTCCCCTCCTTTAAATAAATCATTTTAGTTTAGTGATATGATAACATACGTTTTATCGTTTATCAATATATATTTATTGTTATCAAAAATGTTAATTAAGTCCTGGTTAAATGTAGAACGAGATGCCGGGTATATAATCATCTTCTTGAAGCTACAAGTATTCCTTGGCATGGACTTGATATTCCTGAAACTTGGGATGTACTATTTACAGCAGACAATCCAAGAGTTTGACCTATTTATTGCCATATCCCACATCATATGTCTAACCTTACTGATTTCAGCGTAAAAATGGTAAGCAGGTTTTGTCTGCTTACCATCTTAGTTTTATTAATTTCTATTCCCCGGCCTTTTCCTTTGCAGTGTCAAAGTTAAAGTCCGGCACTTCCTTACTAATGTCCTTCATTTTTGTTTCCTTAGACACAGTATTAGGAATATCCAGTTTTTCATATATTTCTTCTAAAGTTAGACCTGTTGCTTTGGCAGCTTCTTCAATGGTGTAGTAACCTTTAATATCTTGTATTTGTATAGTCTCCCCAGATTTAATAGATGCAGGAAGAATTTCGAAATTGCCACTAAACTTAGCAGTAAAGATTGTCCCAAAGAACATTACAACAACAATTATTAAAACCAGCATTGGGCTCATAGTTTTCTTACCTGTTTTAATTTCCAGTGTGCCTTTCTTAGGACAGGTTGCAACACACAAATTGCAGTTAATACACTCCATAGTAGTAATTTTATCTTCTTTATGAACTTCTATATTTACAGGACAAGCCTTACTGCAGGCTTTGCAATGCAGGCACATATCATTATTGCGTTCTATTCTTGTAGGACTGATTTTACTGATTATGCCATAGAAGGCACCCATAGGGCAAAGATATTTGCAAAAGAAGCGATCATAAACAAAGGACCCAATAGTTGTTACAATAAGAAGAATAAATCCAACAATTCCCAATGGCTCTTCACTGAGTGACCCTGAAATATTACTTATATGTCCATAAGCGGAGTATGGGTCAAAAGGTGCCATCCAAAGGGTGCCATAATACCATGCCGTTCCAATAGTTAATATTAAAACCACATGCTTTATAAACCTCGTAGGTCTGTCTATTTTTTCAGGAATAGTATATCGCTTCTTAAAGATTATTTTCTGTCTTATTGAGCCAAATAATTCTTGTAGTGCACCAAATGGACACAAAAGTCCGCAAAAGCTTCTTCGAAAAATTAGAGCTAGTACCATAGTAAGAATAAGTAATATTAAAGTTCCGGCATATATTTTCTGAATAAAGACTCCTGTAAAAACCAATGTATATAAGCTTTCCAATGCTCCATAAGGGCATAATGCATGTACAGAAGCTGCTTTGCCTCCACCAAGCACCTTATGCATATAGCCTTCGTATGTAATCCAGATGAGCAAAGCCATTAATAATAAAAACCTTGTCCATTTGAAAATTTTATTAGACTTCATAATATAGTCCCCCTTATCTATTTATTGATTTTTATTATACTGTGTAATTGTGATGAAATTTTGATGGAACTTTGTTAAATTCAAAAATAGTCTTAAAATAAAAATAGTCATGGATGAACATTTACTTATTATATTCATACATGACAAATACATTATTATCTATATCATTTTAACTTCTATCTTTTTAAAGGCTTAGTATAGGATGCAGTTCCACCTATAATATTTACAACCTGATAGCCTAAAGATGATAGACTTCTGCAGGTTCTTGAACTTCTTGAACCTGAATGGCAGATTATGTGATACTCTTTATCTTTGGCTAAATATTTTTCAGGTTCTGATAGTATTAACCCCATTGGAATATTTTTTGCTTTAGGAACATGACCAGCTTTAAATTCATAATTTTCTCTAACATCTATAAGATTTATCTTGCCTATCTTCTCACTTAATTCCTCTGTACTTATTGAATCATATTTTTTCTTAAATAATGAAAACATAATACCCCTCCTTTTTCCACTTATAACTGTAATGCAACCATTGGACAGAAACTTACACATTTTCCACATTTGATGCAGATGTCATTATCAACAGTAGGTGCATTAAAACCTTCTTGTATTAAAGCTCCTACCGGGCATATTCTTACAGAAGGACATGGATGATTTTGTGGACATCTTTCGGTTTTTACAACTAATTCTTTCATTATTATTCTCCTTTTAATATTTTTTAGTTACATTAATCATAGAATATTATTAACGCAATCTATAAGTATATTATCATTTTCTAATATACTTATATAATACATTGGGTTTTTTCCCTTGTCAATAATAATTCTTGTTTCAGGGTCATTTGGCATAAAAAAAAACAGCATCCTCCATTTTGATGGAGAAAACTGCATTAAATCAGAAATAATCTATACAAATCAAATTAAATATTTCTAAAAAATCTTTGTCTGAAAAAATTGGTGTGCAAAGAACATCCCTATCTCGCGAACTTGCTAAAATGAAAAAGATGGTCTTATTAGACAAAGATTCTATAACGCTTTTAGATCATAAATAGTATATTGGGATAAAAAACATAAACTACTGAAACTATTAGTAGTACCAACGAAGATAATATAAAACCAACACCAATAATCTTTATATAGTTTAAATAATACTTATTTGTTGGATTTATATATTTAGGTAAATAAATGCATTTGTTTTTAACCCAACTAAACTCAGCCCCTGCTATATTAGGTTTATATATGGATAGTATCCCTAAAATCGCAAGAATAATAGCAGTAATTATTAACCCTATAAGTGTACTTACTCTCATAGTTATCTTCTCCAACCTTTTTTAATGTAGGAATTTTGAGGAATTATAAAATAAAATTCAGCACCTTGGCCTTCATTGTTAACAGCTCCATATTCAAAATTATGCTGCTTAAGTATTTCACCGCAGATAGCAAGTCCAATGCCCATTCCTCCACTTTTAGCACTTTTGTAATACCTATCCCATATATCATCAATATCTTTTGAATCAATTCCAATGCCAGTGTCACTTACAAATATCTTCAAACCTTTTTTTGTTTCCACAGCTCCTAGGGTGATTATTCCGTTTTCTTTTGAGAATTTAACTGCATTATCAATAAAATTATATATAACCCTGTGAAGATATTTACTGTCTCCTAATATGTCCATGTCTGAATCATAAACATATAGCTTGAAATCAAGATTTTTTTGTTGTAATTGAATTTTGAAGGTATTTTGAAAGCTGCTTAAAAATTCATATAGGTTAAATTGTTCTTTTTTCAGTATATCATCCCCTACTTGAAGTTTTGAGAGTTCCAGTATGTCCATCACA
>JBLNDT010000014.1:0-46072 GCA_050261915.1 Solirubrobacterales bacterium | reverse complement strand
AGCTGCTGAAAACAGAATGCCATTCAGCAATGTATTTGCAAAATTAAGCCCTAAATTTGGAACACCAATAAACTGTGCTATACTTATGACAGTTTTATCAATAATTTTAACATTCTCAAAGCAATTCGACTTGTTAACAGACCTTGCAATGTTTGTAATCTGGATATTCTATGTAATGACATTTGTTGCATTGTTTGTACTTAGAAAGAACAGACCAGAATTAGTAAGACCATATAAAGTTCCACTATACCCAATAATTCCACTTATAGCAATAATTGGTGGATTGTATATTGTTATAAACACAATATTCACTCAGCCAAGCAATGCTGGACTTGGATTAGCATTAACTTTAATTGGATTACCAGTTTACTTTATGAGAAAAAAATAATTAGTAATATAAAAAGCCTGAATAAGGCTTTTTATTTTTTTTGTATATTATCATGTATTCTGCAAATAACTATTTATAAATAACTAAAGGGATGATAAGTATGAATTTGGACCTTGAAAATAGAATTAATTCAATTAAGACAAGAATAGGAGAAAAAAGTCCCATAGTAATTAAAAATATTTTGATTGGCACTGGGGTTGAACTTGAATGTGCAGTAATATTTGTAAATGGTATAACAAATAAGGAGCTTGTTGATAATGATATTTTAAAACCACTTATGATAAATGCCAAAGAAGAATTTGGTTCTAAGCCTAATCTCGCAGAATATTTATCAAAAAAGTATATTACATCAAGCAATACTCAAGTTCAATCAGATTTAGATATTGCCATTAATGCATTGAAAAGAGGAAAAGCTGTAATACTTATGCAGAATAATGCTGAGCTTATTATAGTTGATACTTCTGGAGGAGAATTCAGGGCAATTTCGGAACCTGTAAATGAAGCAGCTATTAGAGGTACTAGAGAAGGGTTTGTGGAAAAACTTGAAACTAATGTAAGCATACTAAGAAGAAGAATAAAAGACGAAAAGCTTGTGTTTGAAAATATTACTTTGGGTAAAAGAACCCAATCTGATTTGGTAATGGTATATATTGATGATATTGTGGATAAAGATGTGTTAAACGAATTGAGAAAGAGAATCACTGCTATTGATACGGATAGTATTCCTCTTATAGGCTTTATCCAGCAGTATATTGAGGATAGTACATTTTCCTTCTTTCCACAGTCTTACACTTCCGAGAGGCCGGATAAAATTGAATCAAGTATTATGGAGGGTAAAATTGCCATAATACTTGAAGGAACTCCAGCAGTTATAACTTTACCTGCATCATTTATTGAGTTCTTTCAAGCTGTAGAGGACTATTCCCAAAGAACAGTTGCTTCAAATATTACAAGAATCCTAAGAATACTTGTAATATTTATAATAATTACATTTCCTTCTATATATTTAACTTTAATTAAATTTAATGGAGAACTTATACCCATTAAATTTATTCTACCTATAGCAGAATCAAGGGTCGGCATTCCTTTAGATCCATTCTTGGAAATTCTTACAATGGAAATAATAGTGGAATTCCTAAGAGAAGGAGGATTAAGGCTTCCCTTAAAGGTAGGCCAGACATTGAGTGTGGTAGGAGGAATTATTATAGGAGATGCAGCTATAAAGGCAAGGATTGTAAGCCCAGCTACACTGCTTGTTATAGGAATAGTCACAGTAGCTACATTTTTGATTCCCAATTATGACATGTCATTGGCTATTAGGATGCTCAGTTTTCCAATGTTAATAGTTGCAAATTTCTTTGGGATATATGGAATTGCTGCAGGGTGGTATTTTATTACAGTGCATATCTGTTCACTAGAAAGTATAGGGGTACCTTATTTTTCAATTCACAAAAGTGACTTTAAAGATTCACTTATTAGAGCGCCGCTTTGGATGATGAATAAAAGACCAGTGGGGATACCTAATAATAATAAAAATAGACAAACAAATTTTAGAAAAACTTTTAGAGGTAATGCAGATGAATAAAAGTGAATATGGATTACTTTCATCCAGTGAAGTGACCTGTTTAATGGTAGGGACAATGGTAGGAATAGGAGCCCTTATACTGCCTAATGATGTTATGTCAACATCAAAACAGGACGGGTGGATTTCAGTATTTTTAGGTGCGGTGTATCCATTATTAGTAATGCTTTTATCAAGATATATATTCAAAAATTATCCAGAAGCAAATATATTAGATTTGAGCCGAAAGTTTTTTGGAAAGTTTTTAGGGAATGTATTAAATTTTATATTTGCATTTCAATTTATAGCTATTGGCACCGCCATGGCGGCAGGGTATAGCAATCTGTTAAGAATGTACATTGTTATATTTCTAGATCCAATGCAAATATATATTATAACATTTATTCTGGGGGCTTATGCTTCGGGAAAAGGTTTGAAGGCATTAGCAAGAGTGAATGAATTAATATTTGTATTAACTGTATTTATGGTTATATTACCTATTGTAGGGATTAAAGAGGGAAGCATTCTTAATGTAAGCCCTATTTTAGGGTCAGGTGTGAAAAATATTATTTTAGGAAGTAAGGAAACTATTTTTGCATATGCACCTGTAGAGGCTATATTATTAATACCAGCTTTTATTAGAGATAAGAACAAGATAACAGGAGCATTTTTTAAAGCCATATTAATCACAGCATTGATTTATACTTGGATTACATTTATAACAATTTATTACCTTGGAGTTGATATTATTCCAAAATGTTTATGGGCCTTTGTGTCAGTAACAGATAGTGTAAAAGTACCATTTGTTACCAGCTTTAGATTTATATTTATGTTCCTCTGGAGCATAATACTATTTAAAACTTTTTCTAATCAGTATTATTATACAACTTTTATAATAAGTGATGTAACTAGGATAAAAAGAAAAATTATAAATGTTTGTATATTACCGTTTTTAATGTATTTGTCCACATTGTATGGTAACGAGGCTCAGAGGAGAAAAATAGCATCAGAAATAGTGCCTAAGCTTTTTTTATTCAATATTTTATTTATAGTCACAATCGTATTAATAATATTTATAAAGAAGGTATTGAAAAATGAAAAAGATAATATCCCGGAAGTATAAGATAATATTTTTTATGTTGATGATTAGCATAATTATTGGAGCATTTCCAAGAAAAAAATTATATAAAACAGTGGAGGAGCTGGATATAACTAATTGTATAGGATGGGATATTGACAATAATATAAATGGTAATGTGCAGTATAGTATTCCCATAAACGTTTTCTTATTTAAAGATTATAAACAGAGTGGAACTACTAATCATTCAGGTTCAGGTATGAATTTATCAGAAACAAGAATAGATAGACAGAGTCATTCAAACAGGACATTCCTTTTAGGTACAGAGAGGGTAAATATTATTAGTGAAGAAACAGCAAAATATGGAATAGAGTTTTTAAACAATATCTTATATAGTAATCCATTGATAAATGATAACCATGTTACAATTGTTTGTAGTGGAAAAGCCAAAGATATAATGGAGTATCAATCTAAGGAATTCAACAATCCAGGAGAGTACTTAGAAGGACTAGTAGAAAATATGCAGAATTTCAGTTTTTTTTCAGACAGTTATAATGCTATAGATATAATGGTAAGACAAAAAGCTGAAGGAAGGAGTTTTTGTTTACCTTACATTTCAATTAAGGAAGGACGAATACAAATTGACGGTATGGCTATATTTAAAGAAGATAAGATGATTGGAAAGTTAAATATGAAAGATACTTTGCTATTAAATATTCTAAAAGAAAATAAAGTTAGAGGGGCATTAGCACTTACTGGCAATTCAAATAAAAGCATTACTTATGAAGCTGAAACAAATAAAAATGTAAAGTGCAATAAAGATAAAGAAACCGGTAAATATGAATATACAATAAATATAAAATTTAGTGGTGCTATCACATCAAATACATTATATGAAAAATTATCAACTGATCCAAAGGTACAAAAAAAATTCAAAGAGGATATGGAAAAAGATATTCAAACCAGGTGCAACAGTTTCATAGAAAAAATGCAGAAAGAATATAAAAAGGATTTATTGGGGTTAGGAAGGATTAGTGCTGCAAAATATGGAAGAAATAAAGAGAAAGATTGGGATGAAGTAGTAAGCAATTCAAAAATAAAGGTTAATGTGGAGGTTAAAATAAACCAACTCAATAGAAATGAATATTAAATCAAAATCAATAGTAGCCAAAAAAAGAGGAAAATTATTTCTTTCCCCTTCATTTCTCAATATTAATGGAATATCTATCAGGACCCGTTCTTCAAGAGTGAGGCTGCAGGCTTTTTATTTTTTTCTGTATATTATCATACCTAATGAAGAAACTATTATTAAAATTTATTAAGGGTGATGTATATGGATCTGCAAAGTACTGTTAATATGATAAAGCAAGATATAGGAGAAAAGAGTCCCCTTGTGGCAAGGGATTTTTTGATAGGATCAGAAAACTTTAGGAAATGCACTATTTTTTATGTAGGGGTAATTGCAGATAAAAACATAGTAGACAGGGACATACTAAAACCATTAATGATTTATGCAAAAGAAAACTTTATGGGAAGGGAAAAGCTCCCCGAATATCTTGTAGAAAAATACATTACTACAGGGAATGTAGTAGTTGAGAAAAATATAGAAACAGCTGTAGAAGCTTTGAAAAGGGGCAAGACGGTTGTAATAATAGAAAATGAAGATGGATTCATAGTTGCTGATACCACAGGGGGAGAATACAGGGCAATATCAGAACCTGTTAATGAAGCATCTGTGAGGGGTAGTAGAGAAGGTTTTGTTGAAAAGCTTGGAACGAATATAAGTATATTGAGAAGAAGGATAAAGGACAATAATCTTGTAATTGAAAATATTACCCTAGGAAAAAGAAGCCAGGCAGATATGGCATTGGTATATATAGATGATATTGTGGATAAAGAAGTGCTGGATGAGCTGAAAAGAAGATTAAATTTAATTAATACAGACAATGTGCCTTTATCTGGATTTGTCCAGCAATATATTGAAGACAGTACTTATTCAATTTTCCCACAAAGCTTCAGCTCTGAAAGACCAGATATAATTCAGTCTAATATTTTGGAGGGGAGAATTGGTTTAATTCTTGAGGGTACACCTGCTGTTTTTACAGTACCAACTGTTTTTCAGGAATTCTTTCAAGCAGTTGATGATTATTCACAAAGAACAATAGTTTCAAATTTCGTAAGGATAATAAGAATACTGACCGTATTTATTATAATAACATTTCCTTCCATATATCTTATGTTCGTAAGTTTTAACGGGGAGCTCATCCCTATAAAATTTATAGTGCCCATAGTTGAATCAAGAGTAGGCATAGCTTTGGATCCATTTTCAGAAATAATGGTTATGGAGATTATTGTTGAATTTTTAAGGGAAGGAGGGCTTAGACTTCCGGTAAAAATAGGGCAGACCTTAAGCGTGGTTGGAGGCATTATAATAGGGAATGCAGCCCTTAATGCCAGAATTGTGAGTCCTGCCACACTACTTATAGTTGGTGTTGTTACAGTTGCTACGTTTTTAATTCCAAATTATGATATGGCACTTGCTGTTAGATTTATAAGATTTCCTATGCTGTTTATAACAAATATATATGGAGCTTTAGGCATTGCTGCAGGATGGTTTTTAATTACAGTTCATCTTTGTTCTTTAAAAAGTGTAGGGATACCGTATTTTTCAATACACTTAAGTGACTTTAAGGATTTTATAATAAGAGCACCACTTTGGAAAATGAACAAGAGACCTGTAGCAATACCAAATAGTAATAGGTTCAGGCAAAGTGATTTCAGAAAAGCGTTCAGAGGTAATCAGGATGAATAATAAAGAGTATGAATTGCTGTCCTCTTCCGAGGTAACATGCCTTTTAACAGGTCTTATGATAGGCATGGGTGCTTTAATAATACCAAATGATGTTATGTCAACTTCAAGACAGGATGGCTGGATATCTGCTGCTATAGGTTGTATTTATCCTTTGGTTGTTATGGTTATTAGCATATATATATTTAAAAATCACCCAGGAGTGAGTATTCTTGATTTAAGCAGGAAGTTTTATGGGAAGGTAATAGGGAATTTCTTAAATATTCTTTTTTCCTTTCAGTTTTTATTCTACTGCGCTTCAGTAGGGGATGCATTTTCAAATTTACTAAGACTTTACATGGTAGCTTTTCTTAAACCAATAAATATATTAATGCTGGTTTTTCTTTTAACTGCTTATACCTCAGGAAAAGGTCTTAAAACTATTGCCAGGGTAAATGAAATTATGTTCTTTTTTACTGCTTTTATTATGATATTTACTTTAACAGCACTTAAAGATGGTAGTGTTCTAAATGTATCCCCAATATTTGGTTCTGGAATAAAAAACATAATTTCAGGAAGCAAGGATACAATGTTTGCTTATGCCACATCGGAAGCTTTGTTGCTAATCCCTGCATTTATAAGAGATAAAAATAAAATAAAAAGCGCCTTTTTAAAATCCATCGGGGTTACAGCCCTTTTTTATACATGGATGACTTTTATAACAATATACTACCTGGGTCCTGATGTAATACCAAAAAATCTATGGGCCTTTATCTCAGTTACCGACAGTGTAAAAATACCAGTTATTACAAATTTCAGGTTTATATTTACTTATTTGTGGAGCCTTATAATATTAAAAACTATTTCAAATGAATATTATTTTGCTGCACATATAATTAGCAACGTATCAAAAGTTAATTTTAAAATAATTAATGCTGTTATATTTCCAATATTAATATTTGCATCATTAAACCTTGGAAATGAAACCCTTAGAAGAAAAATAGGTTCTGAAGTTGTTCCCTGGATAACTATATTTAACATACTTTTTATTTTATCCATTGCTCTTATAATATTTGCAAAGAAGGTGTTAAATAGTGCAAAAACTCCTAAATAGCAAACAAAGATTTATTATTCTTTTTATACTTATTTTAATAATGTATTTACAATTTCCACCAAATAATATGAACAAATCCATTGAAGAGATTGATACTCCTAATTCGATAGGTTGGGATATTGAAGGTTGCACTGGAGGAAATGTACAATACAGTATACCTATTAACGCATTTGAATATAAGGACTATAAGAAAAGTGGGGTTAAGGTTCTTACAGGAACGGGAATTAATTTGGAAGAAACAAGAATAGACAGGCAAAGAAGGTCAAATAATACTTTTCTTGTAGGCACCGAAAGGGCAAATATTATAAGTGAAGAAACAGCAAGATACGGCATAAATTATTTAGTCAATCTGCTCTACAGCAATCCTTTAATAAATGATAATCATATCAATGTGGTTTGCAGTGGTAAGGCAAAGGATGTAATGGAATTCCAGTCTAAAGGTGAATTAAGTCCAGGAGAATACCTGGAAGGGCTTGTAAATAATATGCAAACTTATGGGTTTTATTCGGATAATTATAATGGGATTGATGTAATTACAAGGCTAAAAGCCGAGGGAAGGAATATTTGCCTTCCATATATTGATATAAGCCAGGGTAAATTGCAGGTAGATGGCATGGCTTTATTTAAAGAGGATAAGATGATAGACAGAATAGATATTAAGGATGCCATGACACTTAATCTTTTAAAAGAAAATGATGTTAGGGGGGCTCTCTCACTTACAAAAAATTCAAAGGAAAACATAGGTTTTGAGGCAATATCAAAGCGAAAAGTAAAATGTAACAAGGATAAAAAAACAGGAAAATATGATTATACTATAAATATAGATTTGAAAGGCACTATTACAGCAAACACCTTGTATAAGGATTTTTTAAAGGATCCCAAGGTTCAGGATCAGTTTAAGAAAGACCTTGAGAAGGATGTGGAAGGAAGATGTATAGACTTTTTAGGAAAGATGAAGAAGGAATATAAAACGGACCTTCTTGAACTTGGCAGGTTGAGTGCAGCAAAATATGGCAGGCTTAAAGAAAAGGACTGGGATGAAGTTGTATGTAATTCCGACATTAAAGTCAATGTTAATGTAAAGGTGATATTATTAAACAGAGGAAAGTTTTAATTAAATAAAAAAGAGGAAAATTATTTTTTTCCTCTTCGTTTCTTAATTGAATATCCGAACTTACCAAGTGGACTATTTTCAATAGAAAAATACTCTCCATGGGAATAACAGATTAAATCAGCTTCTTCGAAGTGTATCTTTCCGTCTTTATGGATTATTTTATTATCCACATTAACCTGGAGAACTTCCGCCAGGAATAAATCATGGCTTCCAAGTGGGATTATATCTTTAACCTTGCACTCCATTGAAACAGGACACTCCTTAATTGATGGAACATCTATCAGGACTCCTTCTTCTAAGGTGAAGCTGCAGGCTTCAATTTTATCCACATCTCTTCCAGACTTAACACCGCAAAAATCAACAGCTCTTACAATTTTTCTTGTTGGAAGATTTATTGTCATTTCCTTGCTTGCGCATATAAAGTCATAGGATAACCTTTCTGGTCTTATGGAAACAGTAATCATAGCCGGTTTTGTGCATGCAGTTCCAACCCAGGCTGCAGTAAAAACATTAACTTTATCACCCATTTTTGATGTTATAAGCACTGCAGGTACAGGATTTAACATTGCACTTCCCTTAAAGGCTGTTTTTGACATTAAACCTACTTGCCCTTTGCAACTTCGATATTTAATCTTCTGCCATTAACTCTGGAACCTGTGAGTTTTTTCATGATTGTATCCACAAATCTTTCAGGTACATCCACAAATGTGAATTTATTAAGTATATCGATATCTCCTATTTCACCAACATCCAGGTCTGTTTTTTCTGAAATAAGCTTTAACAGCTTTTTAGGATCTATTTTGTCAATTCTTCCAATAGAAAGGAACAGTCTAACTTTTTCACCGTTTCCAATTTGATTTTCCTTATATTCGAAGCTTAATTCCTTGCTGAAATTCATTTTAATTAGAGCCGCAGCAACATCTACAAGGTTATATTCATCATCTAATTCTGTAGCTAATGGAATGAAGTCTTTATAGTCTTCATTTTCTATAGTTTCCTTTATAGAATTAATTATATTCTTGTACTTTGTTTCAAATATTTCATCAATTGTTGGAATTTCTTTTCTTTTAACCTTGCTCTTTGTGTACTTTTCAATTTGTTTAAGAAGCATGTATTCCCTTGGAGTTACCAATGAATAAGCAATACCCTCTTTGTTTGCTCTTCCTGTTCTTCCGATTCTATGAACATAGGATTCTATATCCTGTGGAAGGTCGTAATTTATTACATGGGTAACATCTTCAACGTCTATTCCTCTGGCAGCTACATCTGTAGCAACTAAGAACTCAAGATTGTTTTCCTTGAATTTTCTAAGAGTGTTCAGTCTTTGATTCTGGCCCATGTCACCGTGCATACCTTCTACGTTGTAGCCACGGCTGCTCATAGCTTCAACAAGCTCATCAACTCCGCGCTTTGTTTTGCAGAAAATAATAGCACTTGATGGTTCATCCACATCAAGAATTCTGCAAAGAGACTCAAACCTATCCTTATGCTTAATTTCATAGTAATACTGTTTTATTTTTTCAACAGTAACAGTATTCTTTGCAATTATAATATGCTTTGAATCCTTTTTCATGTATTTTGAAGCAAGTCTTTTTATTTGGTCTGGCATTGTAGCTGAAAATAACAATGTTTGTCTGTCAGCATTGGAACTTTTTATTATTTCTTCAATGTCTTCTATAAAACCCATGTTAAGCATTTCGTCTGCTTCATCGAGTACAAGAAAGTCAATTTCAGAAATATCAAGAGTCTTCCTGTTTATGTGGTCTATAATTCTTCCAGGAGTTCCGACAACAATATCAACTCCTCTTTTTAAAGAACGGATCTGTCTGTCTATAGGCTGCCCACCGTATACTGGAAGAAGTGATAATCTTTGAAATTTTGCAATACGTGCTAATTCATCGTTAACCTGAATAGCCAATTCTCTGGTTGGAGTAAGTATAAGCGCAGATACGCTCTTTTTATCCATATCCATGTTGTTTATTATAGGTGCTCCAAAGGCTAGGGTTTTACCTGTACCAGTTTGAGCCTGACCTATTATATCATTCCCTTTTAGCACTTCCGGGATAGCTTCAGCCTGAATCTGGGATGGTTCTTCAAAGCCCATAGCATCAATAGCATCAAGGAGCTTCTTTTTAAAACCAAGTTCACTAAATTTAATATTTTCCATTTACATTCCTCATTTTTTTATATAATAAAATCATTAGATGATTTCTTGACACATCATATTATAATAACACAATCTTAAGTATTTAGCAAATTAATCCGTAAAATATTTTTTTATCCTTTTATTTTTCTCAATTAATGATAAAAGCATCAGTCCAAGTATATAGCATGACAATGCCTCACCAATTCCAACACTTACCACTGAGGGTAAAAAAGGAAGATTGGCCGTATACTTAAGTATTGCACCAACCACTAAAGCATTTATTATTACTGGTGGAAGGGGAGCAAGAATTTTTTTATAGGGCAGGTTGCTTTTGCCTATATAATATGTAGCAATTCCTGCAAGCAAAGTAGCCAGGGAGCCAAATACAATATCAACTATTCCGAAACCTGAGGCAAGATTTGCTATAATGCATCCAACAAAAAGACCTGGTATAGGAAAGTAAGAAAAAAAAGGAAGGATTGTCATAGCCTCCGCCACCCTTAACTGAAACTGTCCATAGCCTATAGGAGCCATGGAAATTGTGAGAACTGCATATAATGCAGCAATAAGTGAAGATAATACAAGATGATTTACTTTTTTACTATTCATAATAATTCCCCCTAGTTTTATTTATAGACAGGATGGTTTCGAACTGTCTGCATAACCTTATATATTTTAATACATGATTTTAACATAGTCAAATGATATTTTTATATAGTCTTTATATTTCTTGAAAAATAAACTATAATATAATTTGCAGTAAAAATTAAGGAGAATCGAATGTTTAATTATAATGATTTAGTATTGCCAAATGGCATTAAACTTATAACAATAAAAAAGGATACTGGAATTGCATCAGTGCATATGGGCTTTAAAATAGGCTCCCTTTATGAAGAACAAAATGAAAAAGGAATTTCCCATTTCATAGAGCACATGCTTTTTAAGGGAACAGCTCTTAGGAATAATGAAAAGCTTAATTCGGATTTGGAAAATTTAGGGGGAGAGTATAACGCATATACTGACCACAACTGTACTGTATATAGTGCCACTGCTCTTTCCAGTGAAATAGAAAATATGATTAACATAATGTCGGATATGGTTCAAAATTCTGCATTCCCTGAAAAGGAAATGATAAAGGAAAAGGAAGTTATATTATCTGAAATAAGAACCAGCAGAGACGATCTTGAGCAATACAGCTTTAAACAAATAAATGAAGCTGCCTATGAAAACAGTCCTTTAAAATATGAAACAATAGGAAGCGAAAAAACAGTAAAGGGTTTTTCAAGAAAACAGCTTATAGATTTTTATGAAAAGAATTATGTTCCAAATAATTGTTATATTTCTATTGTATCACCCTATGAACATGATTATATTAAGGAGCTGGTATGGGAACAATTTAAAAAATGGGAACATATAGAAAGAAAAGAAAAAAATGTTATAATAGAAAAGAATATTCCAAGAACCAAGATCACTTATAAAAAGAATATAGAGCAAAGCACCATAATATATTTGTTCACATTTCACAGCATTACAAAGCAGGAGGAACTTGCACTTAAGGTATTGAATCATAAATTCGGTGAAAGCTCAAATTCAATACTATTTAGAGAGTTAAGAGAAGATAAGGGCTTGGCTTATGATGTATACACACATCTTGATTTAACAAGTATGGTAAAAACACTATATATTTATACAGCTGTTGCTGAAGAAAATATT
Organism: Solirubrobacterales bacterium; assembly: GCA_050261915.1. Classification (GTDB taxonomy): domain Bacteria; phylum Bacillota; class Clostridia; order Clostridiales; family Clostridiaceae; genus UBA699. The sequence continues at coordinate 34,170 of JBLNDT010000014.1, read as the reverse complement.
GATGAAGCAATAGCATCAATAGATGGATGCATTGAAAAAATAAAAAGTCAGGAAATAGTATTTGATGAAAGCACAATAAACCTTATGAAAAAGGTACTTAATACTGCAGTAGCCTTCACAGTGGAGGATTCAACAGATATAGGCAACTATGTGATTCATCAGAAAATGGAAAATGAATACATATTCCAATTCATAAAAGACATGGAACAGCTTGAAAGTATAAAAAAAGAGGATATATACAATATTGCAAGAAACATATTCAATGGACCTACAATTCATATACTTAAAAATGAAAATTAGGAGAAATATATGAATGTAATCAGTATAATTGAACCGCAAAAAAGAAATAAGCAAAGAGTTAATGTATATATTGATGAGGAATATGCTTTTTCATGCGAACTTGAGACCCTTGTAAAACATAATCTTAAGCAGGGAATGAATGTTGATCCAGTGAAGCTTAATGAGATAGTTTCCCATGATAATTACTTAAAGTGCAAAAACTGTGCCTTAAGAATAATTGAAAGAGGTCAAAAGTCTGAAAAGGAAATGATTGATAAGCTGAAGCTAAAAGGCTACGATGAAGCTGTAATTATTAAAACCATGGATTTTATGAAAGAATATGGCTTTATTGATGATGAGAAACTTTCAAAATCATATATTTCTCAAAAATCCACTTCTATGGGAAGAAACAAAATGAAAGCCTTCCTATATAATAAAGGTATATCAGATGATATTATAAGAAACTGCATGAGCGGTGTAGACGGTGAAATGGAAGAATATACAGCTTTAAATATTGCTGTAAAAAGGTATAATGTATTAATAAAGAGAGATACAGATAAAAATATTTTGTATAAGAAACTTGGGGATTATCTTCTTAGAAAAGGTTATTCCTATGATATATGCAAGAGTGTATTGAAAAATGTACTTAGTGAATTGGATGGTGAGTGATATGAAGGGGATAAGTCCCGTCACACTTTTACTTTTGCTGTTATTTATATATCCGTTAATTAAGGGCTTTCTATATAAATTTTCTTCAAACGGGTTAAAAGGTGATTTAGCGGAAACAAACAGAAACATTTCCTTTGTAACAGCCATGCTTCTAGGGTTTTATCTAGGTAAAAAAATATTTATTATCCATCAAAAGGGTATATACGAGAATATATATAATTTATTTCCTAAAAGTATATTAAATTCAATTGATGGAAATAGGTTAATAATATATGTAATTATTATGCCTATAATAATTTTTTTAATATATAAGGCTATGGTATATATTTTAGACATTATAACTGGAATAATATTTTATCCTGTTTTAGATAAAATTGAAAAATTTCTGCATTCTAGAAACAGCATGTTAAAAAGATTTGCAGGAGCAGCATTTCAAATTCCAAAAGCCATATGCTACATAGTATTCACTGCATTTGTACTTAATCTTATATCCATTGCAATGCCAAACGAAAAATTGAACAACTACTTAAAGGTTTCAAAGCCCTATGAGTATATATGCAAGGGTGTAATAATACCTGTTACTAATTCAACCTTTGCAAAGCAGCTCCCAAATATAATAAACGACTCTTTTAAAATTGTAATAAAAGATTCTGGGATAAAATCAGATAATTCAACTTCTGGAAATACTCTGATTTACTATAACGGGGTTACCCTTAATCAGGGAGTAAAATCAAATGAAACCATTGATAAATTTGCTAAGCAGCTAACAGACAAAGAAAAAACAACTTATGGAAAATCAAAAATTATATATAATTGGATAGGAAACAATATTTCCTACGATTATAGTAAAGCTGACAAGGTATTGAATAATGACTTTAGTGACAGTTCTGGGGCAATACCTGCTTTCAATTCTGATAAAGGAATATGCTTCGACTACTCCTGCCTTTATGTGGCCATGTGCAGAGCAAACGGAATAAAGGTGAGACTAATAACAGGAGAAGGCTTTAACGGTGTGAGCTGGGTAAGCCATGCCTGGAATCAGGTCTATATTCCTGAGGAAAACCGATGGATTAATGTGGATACCACCTTTTATAAGGCGGGAAATTATTTTGATAGTAAAAGATTTGAAATTGATCACAGGAGCACTCAAGTTGCAGGACAGTGGTAAAAATCAGGAGGGGAATATGAATAAAAAAGCAGCTGCGGTTATAGGTATACTTATTGTTATAATAATAGGCATATCCGGAGCATACTATATATCTTTAAAAAAACAGCCAATAGTTAATGCAGTACAAACAAACGGGGACAAAACAATGGATACAAGGGAAACACAGGCGGATCAAGAGGTTAAGCAGCACCTAAGTGAACAAATGGAAGTGCTGAATATTTATAAAAGCGATGGCAATAAAACCGCTTACTTGACCTTTGATGACGGTCCATCCCCAGATGTAACTCCTGAGATTCTAGCGGTTTTAAATAAAAATAAAATCAATGCTTCATTCTTTGTAATAGGTAATCTTGCTGAAAAAAGAGCAGATCTGGTAAAAGAAGAAGCTGCAGAAGGAAATAAAATATATAACCATACTTATTCCCACGTATATAAAAACATATATACAAGTCCTCAAAGTTTTATAGATGATGTAAACAAATGTGATGAGGTATTAAAGAATATACTTGGAAGCACATATAAAAGCAAAATAATAAGGTTCCCAGGAGGATCCTTTGGAAATAAGCTTGGCCCATACAGAGATGCAATTAGCAAAGCAGGCTATGCCTACATTGACTGGAATGCATTAAATGGCGATGCTGAAAGCTCAAACCCATCATCAGAAAAACTAATTCAAAGGCTTAAGGAAACTGCAAAAGGAGAACATATTGTTGTTCTTATGCATGATGCAACAGGGAAGCAATGTACAGCAAGAGCCCTACAACAGATTATTGATTACCTTAAAGCAGAGGGATATACCTTTAAAACACTTTAATCATTTAGCTTTATAGGTATTAAGGATAATTTCTATTGCCTTGCTGCAGTCATCATCTTTTGGATTTAGAGTCCATGAGGAATTGAAACATATAAGTGCCTTTTTGAAGTTCCCGTTGGCTGCATAACAGTAGCCAAGATTAAAATAATATTTGCTTTCTTTTTTTATATTGATAGCCTTTTCAAGGCATTCAATAGCATTATTGTAATCTTTAAGTTTTATGAAGCATACTCCTGAATTATAAAAGGAGGAGGCTTCATTGTCTTTTTGTTTTATTGCTTTTTTGTATAGTTCCAATGCATTTATATAATTTTTGGAATTGTATAATTTATTAGCTTCCTGAAAGTAACTCATTTATCCTCCTAAGTTAAAATATATTTATGAGTATAACCATGTTTGTAATTTGTATTCATAATATTAATAAAATATTACAATTCTATTTAACAGCTTATAAATGGACAATTTAATTAAATTATAGTAAGATTAATTATGGAATAATGTATCATTGCTATTGCAATAGTATATAATGTAGTAAGCGGCCATATATTTCATCATTATGGTTGTTTTTTTACGAAAGTTTTGAAAAAGGATAGTAAGGTGATTATATGAGAAATTTATTTCACATGGGCTTGGATATAGGCTCCACTACTGTTAAAGTTGTGATATCAGATCACAATGATTGTGTAGTGTACAGCAGCTATCAGAGACATTTTTCTGATATAAAAAGTACCATAGTGGATGTTATTAATGAAGCCTATGAGCATTTTAAAGATGAATATATAACAGTATTAGTGACAGGTTCCGGCGGATTGTCAGTGTCAAGCTGGCTTGATGTGTCTTTTATTCAAGAGGTTATAGCTTGTACTAATACAATAGAAAGATATATACCAAATACTGATGTTGCTATTGAACTTGGAGGAGAGGATGCAAAAATTACCTTCTTTCAAGGTGGAATAGACCAGCGGATGAACGGAACATGTGCAGGAGGTACCGGGGCCTTTATAGATCAAATGGCATCACTGCTTCAAACAGATGCACTGGGGTTAAACGAACTTGCAAAAAATCACAGAGTAATCTACCCTATAGCAGCAAGGTGTGGTGTTTTTGCAAAAACAGATATACAGCCTCTTTTAAATGAAGGTGCTGCAAAGGAAGATATTGCAGCTTCAATATTCCAGTCAGTGGTTAACCAGACTATAACAGGTCTGGCTTGCGGAAAATCAATAAAGGGAAATGTAGCATTTTTAGGAGGACCTCTTTATTTTCTTTCAGAATTAAGAAAAAGATTTGTTGAGACACTTAAATTAAAAGATAAACAGGTTATATTTCCTAAAAACTCAAACCTTTTTGTAGCAATGGGAGCTGCTATTGCTTCAAAAAAGGAAAAGGAAATTTCATTTAAATCATTGGTAGAAAAACTTCCAAGATTAAGTACACAATCAGAGGAGCATGTTCATATATTAAAGCCTTTATTTAAGGATAGGGCTGAATATGAAGCATTTAAGGAAAGACACAATGTATCTGTTATGAGAAAACCTATTGAGGATTACAACGGAAATTGTTTCCTTGGAATTGATGCAGGCTCCACCACAACAAAAGCAGCCCTTATTGATGAGGTCGGAAACCTGCTTTATTCCTATTATGGAAGCAATGAAGGAAGCCCGCTTACTTCAGCTTTAAGAATAATGAAAGACATTTATTCCAAGCTCCATCCAGGAGTGAAAATTGTAAACTCAGCAGTTACAGGTTATGGAGAAGCTTTAATTAAATCAGCTTTAAACGTTGATATAGGTGAAGTTGAAACTGTAGCACACTACAAGGCTGCAGACTTCTTCCAAAGTGGAGTTGACTTTATCCTGGATATAGGTGGCCAGGACATGAAGTGTCTTATAATAAAGGATGGAGTAATTGACAGCATAATGCTTAACGAGGCATGCTCCTCAGGTTGCGGCTCCTTTATTGAAACCTTTGCTCATTCTCTTAATATGAGTGTAAAGGACTTTGCAAAGGCAGCCCTGTCAGCAAAAAAACCTGTGGACCTTGGTTCAAGGTGTACTGTTTTTATGAATTCAAGGGTTAAACAGGCACAAAAAGAAGGTGCAGATGTAGGGGATATTTCCTCAGGGCTTGCATATTCCGTAATAAAAAATGCCTTGTTTAAGGTAATAAAAATCAGAGACCCTAAGGAACTCGGAAATAAAATTATAGTTCAAGGGGGAACCTTCTATAACGATTCAGTGCTTAGAGCTTTTGAGCTAGTAGCCGGAAGGGAAGCTGTAAGACCAGATATTGCTGGTATTATGGGGGCTTTTGGTGCTGCACTTATTGCAAAAGAAAGATACCAAGATGGATATGTGTCAACATTGTTGAAGGAATCAGAGCTCAGCAGTTTTAAAACAGAGGTGTCTATGAGCCGCTGCGATAAATGTGCAAACAACTGTCTTCTTACAGTAAATCAATTTTCAGATGGAAGAGAATTTATTTCTGGAAATAGATGTGAAAGAGGAGCAGGGGAGGAAAAAAACAAGGAAAATATACCAAACCTTTTTGAATATAAGTATAAAAGGATTTTTAATTATACACCATTAAAAAAAGAAAAGGCCCCTAGAGGAATAGTTGGGATACCTAGGGTATTGAATTTATATGAAAACTATCCATTCTGGTTCACATTATTTACTAAACTTGGCTTTAGGGTAGAGTTGTCACCACGTTCTTCAAAGACAATTTATGAACTTGGTATAGAAACAATACCTTCAGAATCTGTTTGTTATCCAGCAAAACTGACTCATGGCCATATTATGAGTCTGGTAAACAAAGGAATTAAATTTATATTCTATCCGTGCATTCCTTATGAGCAGAAAGAAATTCTAGATGCAAACAACAGTTATAATTGTCCTATTGTTACATCTTATCCTGAGGTTATAAAAAACAACATGGATGTATTAAGATATAACAATATAAGGTTTATGAACTGTTTTCTGCCTATAGACAACAGGCAAAGGCTTATAAAGAGACTTACCGAAGAACTTTCTGAATTTGGGATACCAGCTGCTGAAATATCAGAGGCTGTTAAAATGGCCTATGCAGAAGATAGAATTGTAAAGGATGATATAAAGAAAAAGGGTGAAGAAGTCCTTGAGTATCTTAAAAATACAGGAAAAAAAGGCATAGTGCTTGCCGGAAGACCATATCATCTGGATCCTGAAATTAACCATGGTATACCTGATATAATAACATCCTATGGAATGGCCGTCCTTACAGAGGATTCTGTAGCCCACCTTGGGGTTGTGGAAAGACCCTTAAGAGTTGTGGATCAGTGGATGTTCCATTCAAGACTTTATGCAGCAGCAAGTTTTGTTGCTAAAGAAAGGGATCTTGAGCTTATTCAGCTTAATTCCTTTGGCTGTGGTCTTGATGCTGTAACAACTGATCAGGTTCAGGATATTTTAAGGAATCATGAAAAGATATACACTGTTTTGAAAATAGATGAAGGAAGCAATTTAGGTGCAGTTAAAATAAGAATAAGATCGCTGAACGCTGCAATTTCTGAAAGGGATAATTCCAATTTTGTTCCTCATAAGGTTTCAAGCGAAAAGAAGAGAATAGTATTTACAAAGGAAATGAAGAAAAACCATACAATTTTATGCCCGCAAATGTCTCCAATCCATTTTGGTTTTCTTCAGGAAGCATTTAAATCCTCGGGCTACAACTTTGAAATATTGCCTTCTGTAGACAAGAATGCTGTGGAGGAAGGCCTTAAGTATGTTAATAATGACGCATGCTACCCTTCAATAATAGTGGTTGGTCAGTTGGTGGAAGCGCTTAAGTCTGGTAAATATGATTTGGATAACACCTCTGTAATAATATCCCAAACAGGGGGAGGCTGCAGGGCTACAAATTATATTGGGTTTTTGCGAAAAGCTTTAAAGGAGGCAGGTTTTGAAAATATTCCTGTTATATCTGCAAATCTTTCGGGTTTTGAAAAAAATCCAGGGTTTAAACTGTCCCTGTCAACTATAAATAAATTATTGATGGCAATAGTTTATGGGGATTTATTCATGAGAGTTTTATACAGGGTAAGACCCTATGAAAAAATTAAAGGCTCTTCAAATGTGCTTTATGAAAAGTTGCAGGAGAAGTGCATGGAGAATGTAAGAAATGGCAGCTTTAGAACCTTCAAAAAAAATATTGATGAAATTGTAGAGTCCTTTGATAACATTGAATTAAATGACATAATAAAACCAAGGGTTGGAATTGTTGGAGAAATACTTGTTAAATTTCACCCAACAGCAAATAACAATATTGTTGATATAATCGAAAATGAAGGGGCAGAAGCTGTAATGCCTGATTTACTTGATTTCTTCCTATATTGTGCATATGATGCTAACTTTAAATATGAATATCTTTCAGGAAGTTTAAAGGATAAGATTATACAAAATGGATTTATTGCCTACCTTGAGTTGTTTAGATCACATATGAAAAGAGCACTTAAAAGGAGCAGGAGATTCCATCCACCTGAAAGCATATATAAGCTGGCAAAAGGAGCGGAAAAAATAGTTTCCCTTGGAAATCAAACTGGAGAAGGATGGTTTTTAACTGCAGAGATGGTGGAACTCATAGAAAGCGGTGCTCAAAATATAGTATGTATGCAGCCATTTGCATGTCTTCCAAACCATGTTACAGGGAAGGGCATGATTAAAGAGCTTAAGAGACTATACCCTGGGGCAAATATAGCTGCTATAGATTACGATCCGGGGGCAAGTGAGGTTAATCAGCTTAACAGAATAAAACTTATGCTTTCTGTTGCATTTAAGTCAATGGAGGGTCAAAAGGAAGAAACAACAAATAAAGAGAGATTAGTTTATGAAGATAAAAAATAGAGGGCAGTGCCCTCTATTTTTCTTAAAACACTTGACAGTTAAGTTTTAAATACTATAATGGTATTAATATGATAAAGCTTTGATAAAGAGGAGTAGGAAGGCTAGGTATTAAGAGAGAAAGATCATTTGCTGAAAGATCTTTTATGCTGAAACTTCTGAAGGTAGCTTTGGAGCTTCTCTGCTGAAATACAAGTAGGCAGGGACGGTAGTCTTTGCCGTTAAAGTTTTAAGAGCCTGTAATATTGCAGGAAAAAAGGTGGTAACGCGGTTCCTCGTCCTTTTATGGGCGGGGACTTTTTTTATTAAAAAGGAGGAATTAAAATGGAAGATTCAAAAAACATTCAAAAAAACTATGATCCAAAGGAATTTGAAGAAAGAATTTATAATATGTGGCAGGATAGAGGATACTTCACCCCTGAAGTGGATTCTGATAAAAAACCTTATACTATTGTGCTGCCTCCTCCAAACATTACAGGGAGACTTCACTTAGGTCATGCACTTGATGACACAATACAGGATATAATAATCAGAACAAAAAGAATGCAGGGGTATAGCACTCTTTGGCTTCCAGGAGAAGACCATGCCAGTATTGCAACAGAGGTTAAGGTTGAAAATGAACTTTTGAAAAAAGGTTTAATAAAAAGAGAAATGGGAAGAGAAGCATTCCTAGAAAAGGTTTGGGAATGGTCTGATGAATACAGAGAAAATATAAGACAGCAGGTTAAAAAACTTGGTTGTTCAGTTGATTTCACAAGAGAAGCATTTACCATGGATGAAAAACTTAACAGAGCAGTAAGGAAAATTTTTGTAAAGCTATATGATGATGGACTTATATATCAAGGTAACAGAATAATAAACTGGTGTCCTAAATGTAAAACTGCAATATCAGATGCTGAAATAGAATACAGTGAACAGGAAGGAAACTTTTGGCATATTAAATATCCTGTTAAGGGAAGCAGTGACTTCTTAACTATTGCAACCACTAGACCGGAAACTATGCTTGGTGATACAGCAGTAGCAGTTAACCCTAAGGATGAAAGATATACAAATTTAATAGGAAAAACAGTAATTCTTCCTCTTTTAAACAAGGAAATTCCTATTATTGCAGATGATTACGTAGATATGGAATTTGGAACAGGTGCAGTAAAAATTACTCCTGCACATGACCCTAACGATTATCAGGTAGGTAAGAGACACAACCTTCCTGAACCAAATATAATGCACGAAGATGGAACAATAAACCTTAAAGGATCAAAATATGACGGACTAGACAGATATGAAGCAAGAAAGCAGATGATTAATGACCTTAAGGAACAAGGACTTCTTTTGAAAATTGAAGCCCACAACCACAATGTTGGCTGCCATGACAGATGCGGTGTTGTAATAGAACCTATGACATCAAAACAATGGTTTGTTAAGATGGAGCCTTTAGCAAAGCCTGCAGTTGAAGTTGTAAAAAATAAAACCATAAAGTTTGTACCTGAGAGATTTGATAAGACTTACTTTAACTGGATGGAAAACATTCAAGACTGGTGTATTTCAAGGCAGCTTTGGTGGGGTCACAGAATTCCTGTATGGTACTGCGAAGATTGCGGTGAAATAATAGCATCAGTAGAACCTGCAGAAAAATGCACAAAATGCGGCAGCACAAATCTAAAACAGGAAAATGACGTACTGGATACATGGTTCAGCTCAGCATTATGGCCTTTCTCAACCTTAGGCTGGCCTGAAGAAACACCTGACTTAAAGTATTTTTATCCAAACAGTACCCTTGTTACAGGATATGACATAATATTCTTCTGGGTAGCAAGAATGATATTCTCTGGACTTTACTGCATGGATGACATTCCTTTCGACAATGTACTTATACATGGAATAGTAAGGGATTCAGAGGGAAGAAAAATGTCTAAATCTCTAGGTAATGGAGTTGACCCAATTGAAGTAATAGATCAATACGGTGCTGACGCTTTAAGATTTACGCTTATAAATGGTAATGCACCTGGAAACGACATTAGATATTATCCTGAAAGAGTTGAAGCTGCAAGAAATTTTGCAAACAAAATATGGAATGCATCAAGGTTCGTATTGATGTATCTTGATAGAGACCTTATGGACAAATACAAAAACTGCAAAAACTATACAGTAGCTGACAAATGGATAATGTCCAGAGTAAATAATTTAGTTAAGGAAGTAACAGAAAATATAGAAAAATTCGAGCTTGGAATAGCTTCTCAAAAAGTATATGACTTTATTTGGGGAGAACTATGCGACTGGTATATAGAGCTGGTTAAGCCTGCCCTATATGGTGATGATGAAGAGGCAAAAGGTGTTGTATTAAATGTACTATTTGACACTTTGGCAAAGGGGCTTCAACTTTTACATCCATTCATGCCTTTTATTACCGAGGAAATATTCATGCATCTAGAAACAGGCTGTGATTCAATAGCAATATCAAAATGGCCTGAATTTGAACCATCAATTTTCGACGAAAAAGCAGAAAAGGAAATGGAATATATAATAGAAGCTATAAAATCCTTGAGAAATGTAAGAACAGAAATGAATGTACCTCCTTCAAGAAAAGCAAAGGTTATGGTTTTTGTTACTGAAGGAGATGCAAAGGAAGCGTTTATAGAAGGAGAAGCGTACTTCATAAAGCTGGCTTCTGCAAGCGAAGTTACATTTATTGACAACAAAGAAAGCCTGCCAGAAAATATAGTTTCAGTAGTTTCAAGAGGAGCGGAAATGTTCATGCCTATGCTTGATCTTGTAGATGCTGAAAAAGAAATTGAAAGACTTAACAAGGAAAAGGAAAACCTTGAATGGGAAATAGAAAGGGTAAAAAACAAACTTGCGAATGAAAAGTTTGTTTCTAAGGCACCTAAAGAGGTAGTGGTCGAGGAAAGACAAAAGAGTGAAAAGTATAAGGAGATGCTGGAAGCGGTTATTTCAAGATTACAGGCATTCAAATAAGGTGAATTTATGAATTACAAGGAAGCTCGTGAATATATAGATAATACTGCAAAATTTGGAAGCAATCTTGGACTTACTAGAACAGAAAAGATACTTGAATTAATTGGGAATCCTCATCTTGGATTAAGGTGCATACACATTGCAGGAACCAATGGTAAAGGTTCCACCTCTGCAATGATGAACTCAATATTAATCAACTCTGGATATAGAGTGGGGATGTATACATCCCCTTTCCTTGAGGAATTTGAAGAAAGAATACAGATAAACAATGAAAATATTCCTAAGGAAGATCTGGCTGAAGTTGTAACAGAGGTATCAAAGGCTGTAACAAAGGTTATAGAACTTGGATTTGACCACCCAACCGAATTTGAAATTATAACCTGTGCCATGTTTCTTTACTTCAAATTGAAGGAAGTTGATTATGCTGTAGTGGAGGTTGGTTTAGGGGGAAGGCTTGATTCCACAAATGTAATTAAACCAATACTAAGCATTATAACATCCATAAGTATGGATCATACTAATATTCTTGGGGATACCTTAAGTGTAATTGCATATGAAAAGGCAGGGATAATAAAGCCAGGGGTTCCGGTAATTTGTGCCATGCAAGAGAAGGAAGCCCAGGAGGTTATAGCTTTAAGATGCAGAGAACTTAATTGTGAGCTTATAATGGTAGGGCAAAGTGCTGAGTTCATAGAGATGGAACAAAACTTACAATTAGTAAAGCTTAAAACAGATAAAACAACTTACAGCTTTAAACTCTCACTCCTAGGAAAACATCAGCTGCTAAACTGTGCAAATGCAGTTGCTGCTTCAGAAAAGCTAATGTACCTTGGTCTTAAAATATCAGTTAAAAATATTGAAGATGCCATGGGAAATGTTAGATGGATAGGAAGGCTTGAAATACTTAAAAAAGAGCCTCTTGTTGTAATAGATGGAGCCCATAATATTGAGGGCATAACTCTGCTTAAAGAAAGTATAAATACCTATTTTAAGTTTAGAAAGATTATTCTTATAATAGGAATACTTAAGGATAAACAGGTGGAGGATATGGTAAGTATTATAACTCCAATGGCAGAAAGGGTTATTACTGTAACCCCAAACAGCTTCAGAGCAGAGGATTCAAAGGAACTTAGTGAAATAATAGAAAAGTATAATAATAAAACTGAAGCTTGTAGAGATTACAGGGATGCATACAATAAAGCACTTGAGTATTCAGATAAGGAAGATATGATTCTGGTATGTGGATCCCTTTATATGATAGGAGACATGAGAAAAGTTATAAGAAAAAACAGGTAATAACAAACCCTAGCAATTTTTATTGCTAGGGTTTTGCTATTACTAATTCATAAATTGCTTTTGCAAGTTGATCCGGGCAGGATGTATTTTTATAACCGCACTTTATACCATTAAGCCTGGCATGGGCATCATTAATATCCATTCCATCAATTAATCTTCCGATTCCAAGGAGATTTCCACTGCAGCCCCCTTTAAAATTAACATTGAATATTTTATTGTCCTTAACCTCAAAGTCAACTTTGGTTGTGCAGACTCCCTTTGGTAAATATGTATACATTTAATCACCCCAAAATAAATTATATAACATAATCCAAAAATAAAAAAGCATCATATTATATCTGAGAGGGGGTGGAAACGTGAGTTTATTATTTATATGCAATACTTCATCAGACTGCGTTTCAAAAGTAGACCCAGAAAATTTCAGAGAAATAAACAGAATAGACCTAAAAGGTTTTGAAGATAAGAAAATAGGCCCTCATGGCATATGCAAATATAGAAGCAGTATAATAACGGCAAACAGCTACAGCAACACAGTATCAATAATAAGCCTTGAAGACAGTAAGGTTTTTCATAAATTTATAGGCATGCACTGCAATGATGTAACTGTTTTGGACAGGCGAGCCTTTGTTATATGCGGAGATTTAAACAATGTTATGGTGCTGGATTTATTTGGGATGAATGTCATAGAGGTTATTCCGTGTGGAAGTCAGCCTCACAGTATTTGTTCAAACAAAAAAAACAAACTTATCTTAACATCGAATTTTAATAATGACAGCATTACTTTAATTGATGTTATGAATAAAACTAATGTAGATATTAGAGTTGGAGCTTATCCAACAAAAGTATTGTTTACTTTGGATGGGAAATCGGCCATAGTTTGTGAAAGCAACATGGGGTCGGACTATAAAGGATGCATAAGTATTATATGCCTTAAAACCTTGAGTATTATTCAGCGAATTGCTGTAGGAATGTTCCCAAGTGATATTTACTGCGATGAAAAATATATTTATGTTTCAAATTTTGGAGAGGGCACTGTAAGTATAATAGATGTGAACAATTATAGGGAAATTGAAAAAATAATTGTTGGCGGAATGCCTAGGGGAATTATAAGTAATGGAAAGAATTTATATATAGGGGACTATTATAATAATTTACTTATTAATTTCAATTATGAAACGAAAATAAAAAGAAAAATACCAGTAGGTAATGAACCTGCCGGTATGGTATTAATTTAAGTTTTATCGGTTAGTAAATTTATTATAGAGCTGTAGAGCTCAGAGGAACTGTTTTTCCACTTGGTGCAAAGTTCTCTTGCCTGTTTATTTGAAGCAACATTTAGTTTTATATCTATAAGAAGATTTTCACCTTCCAATGCCTTTAAATCAACAATAAAATTATTTTTATGCTCAATAGTATAGTCTGCAGTAACAGTAACTTCTTTTTTGATTTTTTCTAAATGAACACTTATATAAGTATCAACAATTTCACGCTTTCTCTCAGAAATTCTTTCACCAAAAAGCTCCAGCACCTTTATTCCCTTGTCAGTTATGGCAAGCCTGTTGCTTCCACTTATATTTGTGTTGTTTATGAAATTTGATGAAATTAATTCAGAAATATACTGCTGCAGTGTAAAATAATTTATCAAGTTGTTTTCCAGCACCAATTCTGTTAATTGAGTGTTTGAAACAGGTATTTTTATTATATTTATTATATATAGTAAAAGGAGTTTATTTTCTGCTAATTCCAATGTATCCTCAAACATTATATACCTCCATAAGAGCATGATAACAAAAATATTATAACATAAAATTAATATTTTGTAATATTTAATAGGGTTTACAATATATAAATTATATAGAGTTTTTAAAAGGAGGTAGTTTTGAGTATTTCAAAAAAATTCATTGTAGTTTTTATCATGATTTTGCTGTCTTTAATATTTTCATTATGCATTAAAAAAGATTTAGGTGTTTTTTCTGAAACAAGACTAATACCAATATACTCTGTTAACACTCTGGAAAAAAAGATTTCAATAACCTTTGATGTTAACTGGGGGGAGGATAACACAGAGAAGATTTTAGAGATTTTAGACAAATATAATGTAAAAGCAACCTTTTTCCTTGTGGGGGCCTGGATTGACAATTACCCTGATAAGGTGAAGCTTATATATTCAAAGGGACATGAGCTTGGTAACCATTCTGATAAGCATCCAGACCTTACCACAATATCCAAGGAAAGAATAGTTCAGGAAATAGCTGCTGCAGATGCAAAAATAATGAATTTAACCGGAGTTAAAGCAGAACTCTTCAGATGCCCTTCAGGGGCATATAATAATCTGGCAATAGAAACAATTAAATCCACTGGCCACTATGCAGTTCAATGGGATGCGGACAGCATAGACTGGAAGGAGCAGGGGGCTGATTTAGAATTTAACAGGATAATAAAAAAAGCTGCTCCTGGGTCAATATTGTTATTTCATAATAATGCAAAGTACACACCGGAAAATTTAATAAGAATATTAGAATATTACAAGAATAATGGATACACCTTTGTTAAGGCAGGGGATTTAATATTTAAAGAAAATTACTATATTAATAGTAATGGAAGACAATTTGAAAAAAATTGAATAATATGGTATTATTAGAAGGAATTTTAACATTCATATAGAATTTGTAATAATGTACGTATATTTTTGGCCCTTAAAGAATAACTATAGGATGAGATATAATTTAGATACTAATGGAAAGAAGGGAATTTATGGACAATTTATTGGAAAATAACAAGATTTATTTGGAAGGATCTGTGATATCTCCTTTAGAATTTAGTCATGAAATGTATGGAGAAGGGTTTTATACTTTTTACATGGATGTTCAAAGACTAAGTGATGCCAAGGACAAGCTATATGTAACTGTTTCTGAAAGACTTATACAGGGAATGGATCTTTCAATCTCAAGTGAAATAGTTGTTGAAGGACAGCTAAGATCCTATAATAAATTTGTAGATGGCTGCAACAGACTTATACTAACGGTTTTTGCAAGAAATATTGTTTGCTGCAACGAAAGAAGTAAGAATCCTAATCAGATATTTTTAAATGGATATATTTGTAAAGCTCCTGTATATAGGACAACTCCCTTCGGAAGAGAAATCTCAGATATGCTTGTTGCAGTTAACAGGACATACAATAAATCAGATTACATACCTGCGATTGCCTGGGGAAGAAACTCAAGATTCTGTCAAAATCTGAATGTTGGTGATAACATTAAAGTATGGGGGAGACTACAAAGCAGAGAATACCAGAAAAAGGTATCAGATGATGAAGTTAAAAAGAAAATTGCATATGAAGTTTCCATATCAAAGATGGAAAAAGCAGATTAAAAAAAACGGCTGTAAAGCCGTTTTATTTTCTTAAGTCATCAAGTAATTTTGTCTTATCCTTTGTTTTATCATCCACATCTTTAATTATCTTAGCAGGAGTTCCAGCTACCACAACACCAGAAGGTACATCAGAGACAACTACAGCTCCAGCTGCAACTACAGATCCAGCACCTATTTTAACTCCCTCAAGTATAACTGCATTTGCTCCTATAAGAACGTCATCTCCTATTTCGCAAGGTTCCTTGCTAGGCGGTTCAAGGACACCGGCAACTACTGCTCCCGCACCAAGGTGAACTCTTTTGCCAAGCTTTCCTCTTGCTCCAACAACAGCATTCATATCCACCATGGTTCCTTCACCAATTTCAGCACCTATATTTATTACAGCGCCCATCATGATAACTGCATTTTTATGTATTACAACTTTATCTCTGATTATTGCGCCTGGCTCAATTCTTGCATCTATATCAAGCAAATCAAGCATTGGTATAGCTGAATTCCTTCTGTCATTTTCCAATCTGTATTTTTTTATTAATGATTTGTTTTTTTCTAAAAAATCCTTCATTTCTGATCCATCACCAAATAATATATACATGTTTCCGGAATTATAACTTTCTATATTTCCAAAATCACATTTACTTAAATCTCCTTCCAAATACACTTTAACAGGAGTGGATTTTTTTGCATCTTTAATGTATCTTGCTATTTCATATGGATCTGTCAAATTGTAACTCATAATGTTCCTCCTAAATTCGATATTATTTTTAATAATATTATTATAATAAATATACACTATTATTAAAAGGGGCAATATTTTTATTGTAACAAATTGGAGTAATGAAAATATTTTAATAGTAGAGTATTTTAAGGGGTTTAGTCATGGATTATGAATTTAAGGACTGTATTGATGCAGGCAGCCAGTACTGTCCCTGCCACCTTGCAGAAACAGGGGACTGTATAGTATGTTCTCAGCTTTCAGGGAAAAATTTTTGCGACTGCATAAACTGGAAGGGGGTATGCATTTATCAGGAATATCATTTCAATAAAAATAAGGCGAAAAATGGAAGGGAAATCTATAAGGGTAAAATACAAAAAAAGGAAATATATGAGGACAATCTGTATATATTTACAATTAATGTTCCACACATTTTAGCATGCAGCCTTACGAGCTTCGGAAGCTTTGTTTTTATTAGAAATCCAAAAACTGATGAATATTTTGATACCCCAATATCTATAATGGATGTGGATACTGAAGAAAACAATATTATTATTGCAATAGAAAAAAGGGGCATAAAAACTAAAAAAATATGTGGGCAGATTGAAGGGGAAGAAATGTTTATAAGAGGACCATTTTGGAATGGAGTTCTTGGAAGAAAAAATATTAATAATGCAAAACACGGAGTATCACTTATTATATGCAGGGGGATAGGAATAGCACCTGGAATCCCGGTTATAAAGAAGCTTCATTCAAATGGCAACAGAATAATATTATTATTGGATCGAAAACCATTTAATATTGATTTTGCAGGTGAATATTATAAAAAGTACAATGTAGAATTATTAATCTGCGATACTTTGGATAAGGGTGAACTTACTTTTGAAATTAAAAATTCAATTAATGATGTATTAAACAATGAAAAAATAAATCTAATTCATTGCAGCGGGCCAGATATTTTAATACATGAGCTGTTAAGTTTTATTGATCCATTATCTAAATTTTCATGCAGCAACAATGGAAAAATGTGTTGTGGGGAAGGGGTATGCGGTACCTGCAGTACAAGATACGATGATGACAAGATTAAAAGGTTATGCAAGGTTCAGTTAGATCCTAAATATGTATTTAAAGGGAGAAGATCGATATGAAGGTTGTTATTATAGGGGGAGGTTGGGCAGGCTGTAGTGCTGCCGTAACTGCAAGGAAAGCCGGTGCAAAGGTAGAGGTTTTCGAAAAGACAGATATGCTGCTTGGACTTGGCAATGTTGGTGGTATAATG
This sequence comes from Solirubrobacterales bacterium, assembly GCA_050261915.1. Classification (GTDB taxonomy): domain Bacteria; phylum Bacillota; class Clostridia; order Clostridiales; family Clostridiaceae; genus UBA699. The sequence goes on along the minus strand of JBLNDT010000014.1, from coordinate 16,731 downwards.
AGAAACAATGGAAGATTTACAGCTGCAGAGGAGCTCCTATGCCTTGGTGCTGGTGACCTGATAAATATTACAGATAAGAACACAAGGCATAAGAATATTGATTTCCCTGGTCATAAACAAGCATGCCTATATTTGTTGCGATAAATATATTTTTATCTCATCTTTATTTCCATCCCAAGTTATCTTAAAAATCAATTTTTCAAGAAGATTTCTAATTATAAGAAGATGGTTGTCTCTAGAATAAATTATTTTTACTATTTCCTCCATGGATTTTGGCAGGCAGGTTACTGCGTGGTTCATGGATTTTAGATTTTGTATTTCTATTCCTAAAGCATTAACCTTACTCATCATAGCATCACAAACCTCTCTATTTTCTGCCTTTTTTAAATTGTCTAAAATAGCAATCATTTCTAATTCCTTAAATTTTATTTTGCTTTCATAAGAATTTTTTTTAAGAAGCTTTTTAAGCTCAATAATTAGTTTTTTCTCATTAATGGATGGGATATTTTCAATTACTCTTTTTTCAATTAAATCTCCAGGTACATTTGGATTATTGCATCTTGTACTACCACTGCTGCACTTCATTGTACAGGCATAATAATGAACTCTTTCACCATCTTGTTTTTTTCTTCCATATGTAACTCTCATAGGAGATCCGCAAAGGCTGCATTTTAGTAATCCGCTTAGAATAGCTTTTTTTGAAGTGCCATATCTCCTGGTTTTTTTTGAATTTTCATCAAGTATACTTTGTACCATAAGCCAGTTTTCCTTTGGTATTATTCCTTTATGTTTACCAGTGGCAGCAATCCATTCTGAAATATTTTTACCTTTGTATAATGAATTTCTTTTGTTATAAGTTAATATGCCGTTTCCGTTTGCATTGCCAAAAGTTTGAATACCTCTATTGTTAAGATATGAAAAAACCTCTTTGCTAGACTCAGCATATAATGGATTTCTAAGCATATCTCTAATTGTAACTGAAGAAAAGTCACCTCCGTTCTTACCTTTAATTTCATTAGACAAAAGGTATTTTAGAACCTTATGAATTGATTTTGTCTCAATATATTTAGAAAAAATAATATTAACCTTATCAATTTCTTCTTTTAAAGGAGAAAGTTTAAAAATATAATTCTCTCTATATTCGTTATCAAAGCAAACTGTTTTTTCACTTTTAAATCCAAGGGGAACCTGACCTCCAAGCCAGCGTCCACTTTTAGCCAGTTCCAGCATGTTGTCCCTTATTCTTTCTGATATAGTTTCACGTTCTAACTGGGCAAAAACAGAAGAAATATATGCCATAGCCTTACCCATTGGAGTGGATGTATCAAATTGTTCTCTTATTGAAATGAAAATTATATTATTTCGTTGAAGCAAATTTAATGTATTTGAAAAGTCCCCTACATTTCTGCTTATACGATCCAGTCTATAGCATATAAGTATTTTAAAAGTATTATTTACAGCATCTGATATCAACCTTTTAAATTCAGGTCTGTTTAATGTGCCTCCGGAAAATCCATGGTCTTCGTAAATTAAAAAATCAGTAATATTCATGTCCTTTAAATAAAAATCCGCATATTCCCTGCATAATTGAATCTGATTTCCAATAGAATCACCTTTTCCTGTGAATTTTGATTTCCTGGAATAAATGGCTGCTTTCATAATATCCTCCATGAAATGTATACAAATATATCTATGCAGATGCATATACTTTTATAAGCATAATTTTGAGGAATTGTATGGATAGATTTAAAGAAATAAAAGTAATAGTATATAATCAGGATAATAATTATGAGGTTAAAGCTGCAAGTATTGCAGCAGAAGTTTTATATGAAACATTAGAAAAAGAAAATATAGTGGAGTTAATAAAAAGGCATAAATAATCATTAAATTTGCATAAGTTGTAATTTGAAGTCAAATGTTATATAATTTTATAAGGTATATGTTGAATTAAGGCGTATTTTTGGAAAGAGGAAGCATTAATGGAGATATTTAATGAGTTGATCTTAGATATAATTGAAGCAGTTATTTTATTATGTGTTTTTCAAGTTTTTATGGGTGAAAAAAACTTTATTAGTAAACATAGGGTTAAAGCAATTGGATTATGTATTACAATTACAGCTTTTTTATATTGGAGCACGGTAAGCCTCCCAATGGAATACCACACTTTTTTCAATGTGGTTTTTTCAGTTTTGGCCTTAACCTTTTTTACAGAAATAAATATATTTTCAGCAATGATGGTATATTTTATATTTACCAGTTTAATTCTTGTTACTGAAATATCAGTTATTACTGTGATGATGCTTATATTGCATTTAGACCTTCAACAAATGCTCCTAAATCAGCATTACATGTTTATATTTACTCTTTCTTCAAAATTAATTCAAATTGGAACAACAATTTTGTTGTTTAGATACAATTTATCCTTAAGAAAATTCAGAATATTTAGTAAAGAAAACTCTATATATTCAAATTTCGTAGTATCTTTTGGCATATTCGGAGTTTTTACCTTATCAGTAAGCCTCAGCATTTACAAAATAAGTAACTCAGTTATATATAATCTGATGTTATTTGGGTTTTATATTGCATTTTTTATAATATCTTTAAAAGATTTAATAGAGAGAGACAAGCTTGTGACAATAAATAATAAATATAAAATTCAGGAATATCAAATTAAAAATATGGAACAGATTATTTCTATAACACGAGAAGAAAAGCATGATTATGCAAATCATATAAATGTAATGCAGGCCTTATGTACATTAAACAAACCGAATACCATGGAAAGAATTAAGGAATATGTTGCTGATATATCAGATTCTATACATTCCTCCTTTAAATATCTAGATACTGGTAATGACTATATTGATGGGCTTTTGGCAATAAAAAGCAGCTATGCAGCTAAAAATGATATACAATTCCAGGTGCTTATAAATGAACCTTTCAGCACATTAAAAGTGAAGGCTGATGAATTGATAAGTATTGTAAGCAATCTTGTGGATAATGCTTTTGAAGCCTTTGAAGAAGTAGAAAACATTGAAAACAGGCACGTATCCCTTGAAACTCAATTTATTCAAAATAAGTTTGTTATTAATATAACGAACAATGGGGCTAAGATACCTGAAGAAATATTGGAGCAGATTTTTTCAAGGGGATTTTCAACAAAAAAAGGCTCTGAACGAGGCTTTGGACTATTTATAACCAAGGAGCTTGTAGAAAAAAATAATGGTAAAATATCCGTAAAAAGCAATGAACTTGGCACAAATTTTACAGTAATATTTGATGTTAGGAGGGGAAGCTGATGGAGAAAACAGCAAAGCAACTTGTTAATTTAATAAGTTCTGCTAATCCAGAATTTACTGAGCTTCAATTAATAAAGATGGAGTATGGACTTCATTGCTTTTTTTGTGAAATTACTAAATTTATACCATACTTGATAATTTTTTATTTTTTCAAAGTGCATATATATTTTTTTATAGCAGTAATTTTTTTATCACCATTAAGGGCTGTTACAGGGGGGTATCATGCAAAAAACTACTGGAGCTGCTTTTGTTTAAGTCTTTTAATATTTGCTGTAATAATTTATTTCGGAAAAACCACAGCTTTAAATTCAGGTGAAATTTTAGGTATATTATCAGTTTCATTTATTTTAATACTTTCATTCTCACCAGTAGATAATGAAAATAAAAGAATAAAAAACAAAGAACGCAAAATGAGTCTAAAAAGGTATGGGTTGATTATGCTGGTACTTCAGGGGGGGCTCCTTTATTTTATCCCTTTAAAATATATGTCAACCGCAGCAATATCAATAGCAGCAGCACTTTTATTAATGATGGTCGGATATCTGCAGCATTTTAAAAAGTCATGAACATGCATGGCTGTATGATGTAAATATTATTGAGCCTGAAGTTAAACAATTTTTAGAGGATATTGGGGTTAAATTAAACCTTACTACTAGAATTATAGATGTTGAAATGGATAATAATAAAATAAAGGGAATATACACTTCTGACGGAGGTTATGTTGAAGGGGATGTATTTGTTGAAACAACTGGATCCACAGGCCCCATGGGAAACTGTTTAAGGTATGGAAACGGATGCTCAATGTGCGTTTTACGTTGTCCCGCCTTTGGGCCAAGAGTAAGTCTAAGCAGCAGAGCAGGGGTTGATGACCTTCAGGGTGAAAGAGATGACGATTTGTTTGGTGCTTTCAGCGGTTCCTGTAAGCTTTCAAAAGACAGTATAGCTCCAAACATTATAAATGAACTTGAGGAAAAGGGAGTTGTTGTTCTTAAGGTTCCTAAAGAAGATGTTAATATGGATAAACTTAGTGCTAAGGTATGCCAGCAATATGCATTAAAGGAATATGCAGAAAATATAGTTCTTCTAGATACAGGACATGTGAAACTTATGACATCCTATTATCCGCTGGAAAAACTTAGGAAAATAAAAGGTCTTGAAAGGGTAAAATATATAGACCCTTATGCAGGGGGAAAAGGAAATTCAATAAGATACCTTTCTGTGGCTCCAAGAACAAACGATATGAAGGTTAAAGGAATCAAGAATCTGTTTTGCGCAGGTGAAAAAAGCGGCTTGTTTGTAGGACATACGGAAGCCCTCGTTACAGGTGCTTTGGCTGGGCACAATGCAGTAAGAGCTTGTCTTGGAATGAAAACTCTTGTTCTTCCAACTGCAACTGCAGCAGGAGATATAATATCTTATGCAAATGAAAAGGTTAAAACAAAAAAAGGGAGACGAAACAGATACACCTTTGCAGGGGCTGAATATTTTAAGAGGATGGAGGAACTGGGCCTTTATTCATTAGAAAAAGACCAAATAGAAAAAAGGATTGATAAACTAAATCTTAATAATGTTTTTGGTGAAAAACTTATATAAACAAATAGGAGGAAATATTGTGAATAAAATTTCAAATAACGTAAACAGCATTGAAATATCAGGGATAAGAAAGTTTTATAACAAATTGGTAGATTATCCAGAGGCAATTTCTCTTACCTTAGGTCAGCCTGATTTCGATGTGCCCATAAAAATAAAAGAGGAAATAGTTAAAGCTATTAATGATAATAAAACAACATATACTTCAAATGCTGGAATTCTTGAACTACGAGAGGAAATATGCAGTTACCTTAAGGAATTTACCATAGACTACAAACCAGAGGAGGTATGCCTGACAATAGGTGGAAGTGAAGGACTGCTGGATGTTTTCATGGCACTTCTGAACCCCTTGGATAAAGTTCTAATTCCAACTCCTGCATATCCTGCCTATGAAAGCTGTGTTAAGCTTATTGGTGGAGAAATACTGAACTATAAGTTAAAGGATGATTTTTCAATTGACTTTGAATATCTTGAAGAATTAATAAAGACAGAAAAACCAAAGCTTATGGTGGTTTCATATCCAAGCAACCCTACAGGAGCAGTTTTATCAAAGGAACAAAATGAAAAGCTTCATAGCATTATAAAAGATAATGATATTATTGTAATAAGTGATGAAATATACAGCTCTCTTTGCTTTGAGGAGGAATATTTTTCAATAGCATCCTTTAATGACATAAAGGATAAGGTTATTCTTGTTAGTGGTTTTTCTAAAATGTTTTCCATGACAGGACTTAGACTTGGTTTTGTATGTGCAGTGAAACAATATATGGATTCAATTATAAAGGTTCATCAGTATAATGTTTCCTGTGCACCATCAATTGTTCAGTGGGGTGCCTTAGCTGGACTTAAATATTCCATGGATGATGTGGAATATATGAGAAATGAATTTATCAAGAGAAGAGACTATCTTTATAACCAGCTTAAGAAACTTGGGTTTAACATGTATCTTCCTAAAGGTGCATTTTATATGTTCCCAAGCATAAAGAACTTTAATATGAAAAGCGACGAATTTTGTGAAAGACTTCTAAAGGAAGCAGGAGTTGCAATAGTCCCAGGCACAGCCTTTGGTACTGGAGGAGAAGGGTTTATTAGAATATCCTATGCCTACAGCATGGAACAGCTTAAGGAATGTGTAAGTCGTATAGAAAAGTTTGTAAATAGTTTATAAAAAAAATGGCAGCCTTAGGGCTGCCATTTAACTATGCATTTTTTATTACATCATCCATGTTGTAAAGACCGGAACCTTTTCCAAACATGTATTCACACGCTTTCAAAGCTCCAACTGCAAATACTTCTCTTGAAATTGCAGAGTGTTTTATTTCAATAACTTCTCCGGCTCCTGCAAATATTACCTCATGGTCACCAACGATGTTCCCACCTCTTATTGCATGAATCCCAATTTCCTTGTGCTCTCTCTTGGCAATTCCTTCTCTTCCAAAGTTATAAACTGTTTCACAAGGAATTGAAGCTTTTATAGTATCTGCCAAAAGGAGCGCTGTTCCACTAGGGGCATCCACCTTCTGATTATGGTGCTTTTCAATAATTTCTATATCATAATTATTGTACAAAAATGCACTAATGCTTCTAAGTACATTATTTACAACATTAATTCCTATAGACATATTTGCTGAACGGAAAACAGGAAGTTCCATGGAGGCTTCTTTTATTTTTGCAAGCTGTTCCTCTGAATAACCTGTGGTACAGAAGATAACCGGTAAATTTTTTTCCTTGGCAAAGGCTAAAAGGCTATCTAATGCATCTGGTCTTGAAAAATCAAGAATCACATCCACCTCTGTTTCACATTTTTCAGGTGAGGAATATACAGGGAATTTATCAGAATCAGCAGCTCTATCCACACCAGCTTCTATAACAAGATTTGGAAAATTCAATACTGCATTACAAATAACCTTTCCCATTTTTCCATTGCATCCACATAATAAAATCCTAATCATAAAAACCTCCGAAAATTATATTAAAGTAAGCCGTAATTTTTCATTTCTGTTTTTAATACTTCAAGGTTACCTTCTGTCATTTCAACTAGAGGGAGTCTTAAAACCCCTGCATTCATTCCCATAAGATTCATAGCGGTTTTTACAGGGATAGGATTTGTTTCAATAAACAAAGCATTTGTAAGAGCTAATGTATCAAGTTGAATTTTAAGGGCTTCCTTTGTTTTTCCTTCAAGGAATAGGTGAGCCATATCTCTTACATCTTTTGGGATTATATTTGCTGTTACAGAAATTACGCCTATACCGCCTAATGCCATAAGAGGGATAACCTGATCGTCGTTTCCTGAATAAATATCAAGTTTGTCACCACATAGAGCTTTTATTTCAGCAATTTGGCTTATATTTCCGCTTGCTTCTTTAACTGCTACAATGTTTTTATCATCACAAAGTTGTGATAAAGTTTTTGCGGTAATATTCATTCCTGTTCTTCCAGGAACGTTATAAATTATTATAGGAGTATTTACACTGTCTGACACTGCCTTAAAGTGTGCTATAAGACCTTTTTGAGTAGTCTTGTTATAGTATGGAGTTATAACAAGCAATCCGTCAACACCAATGCTTTCAGCCCATACACTCATTTTAACTGATGCAGCTGTATTATTTGTTCCAGTTCCTGCAATAACAGGGATTCTCTTGTTTATAACATCTACTGTATGCTTAATAGTATCCTTTCTTTCCTGTTCTGACATAGTGGAGGCTTCACCAGTTGTTCCACAAACTACTATGGCATCAGTACCTTCCTTAACATGCCATTCAAGTAATTCTTCAAGTTTTTTGAAGTCAACTCCATCCTTGGTAAACGGGGTAACAATAGCTACAGCTGATCCTTTAAAAATACTCATTAAAACACCTCTTCCTAAATATATTTAATAATTTTATTTTTCAATCATACACTCTGCTATTTGAACTGCGTTTGAAGCAGCCCCTTTTCTTATGTTGTCAGCAACAACCCAAAGATTAAGGCCGTTTTCAACACTGAAATCTCTTCTTATTCTTCCAACATATACTTCGTCATGTCCCGCTGCTTCAATAGGCATTGGATAGACAAGATTTTCAACATCGTCCTTTAATATAATACCTTCTGCATTTTTATACAATTCAAATATGTCCTCAATTTCAAAAGGCTTGTTTAATTCTACATTTATGCTTTCACTGTGACCATAAAACACAGGTACTCTGCAAGTGGTTGCTGTTATTTTAAGGTTGTCGTCGTGAAGAATTTTCATAGTTTCATTTACCATTTTCATTTCTTCCTTTGTATATCCGTTTTCAAGGAATACATCTATATGAGGAAGGATATTTCCTGCTATTGGATAAGGGAATTTCTTTGGAGGTTCTCCCTTGTATCCTTCAAGTAAATCAGAATATCCGTTTACCCCTGCACCAGAAACTGCCTGGTATGTTGAATAAACAATTCTTTTAATTCCGTATTTGTCATAAAGAGGTTTTAACGCAACTACAGCTTGAATTGTAGAACAATTTGGATTTGCTATAATTCCTTTATTCCATTTTATATCTTCAGGATTAACTTCAGGAACCACAAGTGGAACCTCAGGGTCCATTCTCCAAGCGCTGCTGTTGTCAATAACCACAGCTCCGTACTTTGCAAATACAGGTGCATATTCCTTGCTTACATCACCACCAGCTGAAAACAATGCAAAGTGGATTTTTTTAGATTTTATATTTTCTTCCTTAGTCTCTTCTACCACAAAGTCTTGTCCTTTAAATTTTAGTACTGAACCTGCAGACCTACCAGATGCAAAAAAATAAACTTCATCTATAGGAAAGTTTCTTTCTTCTAAAACTTCTATAAATTTTCTTCCAACCATACCGGTAGCTCCAACTACTGCTACATTGTAATTCATTCTACGTTCCTCCTTATTGATTCTTTATTATATTATATAACTGCTATGCACAAAAATACATAGTTTTTTTTATATTTATTAACTAACGTATTTTGGAAACCCCTTAATTCATTTAATTTTTCAAAATAAAATTGTGAATTTATGCAAATTAAAGGAGGAATTTATCGATTTAAGTTGAATATTTAATCTAAAGAAGTATCAGAAGAATTAAAAGGAGGAAAACCCGGTGAAAAACAAAAGAAAAGTGGCGGCTATATTAATTTTTGCAATGATTTTAACAGGAACACTAGGGGCATGCAGCAGTAAATCCAAAAATGGAAATGCTGACAAGGAACAGTATTTAAATGTTGCATTAAATGCAGAACCTGAGACTTTAGATCCATCCTTAGCTGTAGACTCATATTCTTCAATTGTAATATCAGAGTGTGAGGAAGCATTGACTCGCTGCGAGCAGGATGCTAATGGGAAGGATGTTATAAAACCTGCAGGGGCTGAAAGCTTCGAATCCTCAAAAGACGGGTTAACTTGGACCTTTAAACTTAGAGATAATAAATGGTCTGATGGACAAGCTGTAAAAGCATCAGATTACGAATATGCAATTAAAAGAACTTTAAATCCAAAAAATGCTGCAAAATACTCCGGACTTTTAAATCCTATTAAGGGAGCTGAAGCTTATGTAAGTGGAAAAGGAAAAGCCGAAGATGTGGGAGTTAAGGCAGTTGATGATAAAACCTTGGTTTTCACATTGGAATCTCCATGTGCATACTTTTTAAATCTTACATATTTCAAATTATTTACTCCTGAGAGAAAAGATTATGTGGAAAAGTATGGAGAAAAATATGGAACAGAGGCAGAAACAATTCCATCTTGCGGACCATTTGTATTAAAGAGCTGGACTCATAAGAGTAAAATTGAATTGGAAAAGAACCTAAATTACTGGGATAAAGATAGTGTTAAGCTAAACAAACTAACATTTAAGATACTAGAAGACGAACAGGCAAGAATGAACGAAGTGCTTAATGGTTCAGTGGATGTAGCTTCTGCTGAAAAGAAGGAATGGAAGGACAAGTTTAATGAAACAGGAAAATTCAATCTTATAAGCGGCTATGAACCAGTTACTGATTACTTGTTTTTCAACACTAAAGACAAGATGTTTTCAAATATAAAGATAAGAAAGGCTGTTTCTGCGGCAATCGACAGAGAGGATTATGTGAAAACATTATTCCCAAGCACAAGAGTTGCTGCATACGCATTTGCACCTGATTCCCTTCAGATAGGAAATGATGACTTTAGAACTAAAGCAGCTAATCTTCCAGTTAAAACCTTATTAAATGAAGTTAAGGACCCTAAGGCAGTATTTACCGAAGGTATTAATGAATTAAACCTGGGCAGTGACCCATCAAAAATAACTATTACTTTAACTGCAGCAGGTACTAATGCAAAGCAAAAGCAGATACAGGAATATCTTCAGCAGGTACTTCAGAAGAACTTAGGTTGTCAGGTTAAAATAGATTACGTAGATGGTGCAGCATACATGGGTATATTAAGTAAACATGATTTTCAGATAACCAGTATGGCTTGGACTGGGGACTACAACGACCCAATGACATTCTTTGACATATTTACCTCAGAATCAGGAATGAATTTTGCTGCATGGAGCAACAAAACCTATGATGATAATATTGAAAAGGCAGCTGCAGTTTCAGATCAGGCATTAAGATTAAATGCCTTTAAGGAAAATGAAGATATTTTAGTAAATAAAGAGGCTGTTTGTGTTCCGCTGGACTTCAGACAGAGATCACAATACGAACGCAAGTATGTAAAAGGGTATGTAAGCACATTGTTTGGATCAAATTTTGAATGCAAATATGCTTACACCACAGGACGAGATTCAAAATAGCATTATGTGATTATTGCAGCAGGGTCGGTGGCTCTGCTGTAATTGATTATTATGGGGAGGAAGTATGGCAAGATATATAATTAAGAGATTAGGTCTAATGGTTCTTACTCTTTGGATTATAATAACAATAACCTTTATATTGATGCATGCAGTTCCAGGAGACCCTCTTTCAAGTATGCCAAGGGAACTTCCAGCTCAAATAAAAGCAAATTACTATTCAAAATACAGTTTGGATAAGCCTCTCGTCTTTCAATATTTTGCATATTTAAGCAATGTAGTTCATGGAAACCTAGGAGAATCACTGGTTTATCCTGGAAGAGAGGTAAAGGATATAATACGTCAATATGCTCCTGCTACAGCCCAGCTTGGTATTCAATCAATAACCCTTGGGTTTTTAATAGGAACCACCTTGGGAATTATCGCCGCTTTAAAAAGGAATAAATGGCAGGATCGGATAATAATGATTATATCCCTTCTTGGGGTATCAATACCAAGCTTTATTCTTGCAGCTCTGCTTCAGTATGAATTTTCAGTTAAACATATGTGGTTTCCATCTACAGGCTGGGAGGGGATATCATATACTATTCTCCCTACAATAGCATTAAGCTTTTCTGCTATTGCAACATATGCAAGGTTCATGAGAGCAAGTTCACTGGATGTTTTGTGTCAGGATTATATATTGACTGCAAAAGCTAAAGGGGTCTCAAGGACAAGGCTTATATTTAAACATGTGCTAAGAAATGCAATAATCCCTGCTATTACAATATTAGCAATGCAGATTGGAAACATTATGGCAGGCTCTTTTGTAATTGAAAGTATATTTGCAATACCAGGACTTGGTTCAAATTTTGTGCTATCTGTTACAAACAGGGATTATACAATGATAATGGGGTTAACAGTTTTTTATGCAGTAATTTATATTTTATGTATTATGGCAGCAGATCTGCTTTACTCTATAGCAGATCCAAAAATAAAACTAAACAGCGATAATGATAGGAGGAGGCAATGGTAGATATAAAAAAGGAAAAGTTCAAGATAATTGGAAACAAAACCATTGTATCCCAAGTTGTTCAAGGAGAACATAGAACCTATTTTATGCTGTGCGTCCATAGGATTAAAAACAATAAAAGTGCAATGATTTCCCTTTTTGTTTTGATTATTGTATCAGTCATGTGCATGATAGGACCAAGCCTAACCCCATATAAGTTTATGGTTAATGATTCATCCTCTTTAAATATGGCTCCTTCTTTTAATCATTATTTTGGAACTGATGAACTTGGAAGAGATATTTTTTCACGAGTATGGATTGGTGGAAGGGTTTCCCTAACCATAGGATTACTTGGTGCTCTTGTAGATACTGTTCTTGGAGTTGTTTACGGTGGTATTTCAGGGTATTTTGGGGGTCTTGTGGATGATATAATGATGAGAATTGCTGAAGTTTTAAGCAGTATACCATATCTTATTGTGGTAATTCTTATATCACTTTTGGTAGGTCGGGGGATTTTTGCTCTGGTAATTGCAATGACTATAACAGGCTGGGTAACTATGGCCAGGCTTGTAAGGGGACAGGTTTTAAAATTAAAGGAACAAGACTATGTGCTTGCTGCAAGAGCTTTAGGCGCCGGCCCTTTCCGTATAATAGCAAGGCATATAATTCCAAACACAATAGGTATAATAATTGTGGCAGTAACCTTTGATATACCTGTATTCATATTTGGAGAAGCATTTTTAAGTTTTATAGGACTTGGGGTTCAATCTCCAAATACCAGCTGGGGTTCCTTAACTGCAGCTGCACAGCAAAATTTAATGTTTTATCCGTACCAGATATTTTTCCCCGCATTATTTATAAGCATAACAATGCTTTGCTTTAATCTCTTAGGTGATGGACTAAGAGATGCCATTGATCCAAGAATTAATGGGGTAGGGAGGAGTTAAATGGAATTGCTTCATGTTAAAAATTTAAAAGTTTCCTGCAAAACAATGTTGGGTGAAATTAATACAGTAAGAGGTATAGATTTTCAGCTTTATAAGGGACAGGTACTAGCTATTGTAGGTGAATCCGGATGTGGAAAGACAGTGACAGGAAAGGCGCTTATGAGACTTATTGAAGAACCTTTGGAAATAAAGGGAGGCTCTGTTATATATAATGGAGAAGATGTTTTTTCTATGGATGAAAAACAACTTAAAAATCTAAGAGGTGGTGAAATAGGGGTAATTTTTCAAGATTCCATTACATCACTTAATCCAACCATGAAGATAGGAGAGCAAATAGCAGAAAACCTTATTATACACAGGGGAATGAAAAAAGCAGATGCTTTTAAAGAAGCTGTAAAAATTCTTGAAACAGTTAATATTTCAAACAGCATAAAAAGAGCAAATCAATATCCTCATGAATTATCAGGAGGTATGAGGCAAAAGGCAGCATTTGCAATGGCAATTTCGTGCAAACCAAAAATACTAATTGCGGACGAACCTGCCACAGCCTTGGATGTGATAAGTCAATCTCAAATATTGGAAATATTGAGGACTCTAAAGGAAAACAAAGAAATCTCAATTATAATAATAACTCATGACTTTGCCCTGGCTGCTGATATTTCTGACAACATGATGGTTATGTATGCAGGTCAGGTTGTGGAGAAGGGTACCAAAAGTGAAATATTAGATAATCCTGCACACCCATACACAAGAGCTTTGCTCAGTTCAGTGAATTCACTTAATGAAGAAAATAAGGGAATACTTTATTCAATACCAGGAACTCCACAAAGCATCATGAATGAAATTAAAGAATGTTCCTTTGCCAATAGGTGCAGCTGCTGCATGGAGATATGTGTGGAAGAATCCCCCCTTAGGATATGCTTAAGTGAAACACATGAAGTTATGTGCTGGCTTAAACATCCCTTTGCTATGGAGGTGGATTTTGATTAGTGAAAATTTAATTGAGATAAAAAATTTAAAAAAACATTTTTATATTGATAGAAAAATGGTATTAAAGGCTGTGGATGGTATAAGCTTTAATATAAAAAAAGGTGAAACTTTTGGCTTGATTGGGGAGTCGGGATGCGGCAAAACCACCTGCGGAAGAACAATTTTAGGTTTATATAAGGCTACCTCCGGTGAAGTTTTTATGGATGGAACAGATATACAAAAACTTCATAATAGAGATAAAAAGAACTTTGCAAAAAAGTGCCAGATAATATTTCAGGATACATATTCATCCTTAAATCCAAGAATAACCCTTAGGGATATTATTGGTGAAGGAATTGATATTCACAATATATATAGGGGTAATGAGCGTGAAGAAAAAATAAATAGGATTCTTGAAATTACAGGACTTGATAAGGCTTATGGAAGCATGTTTCCCCATGAATTTTCCGGTGGACAGAGGCAAAGGATTGTAATCGCAAGAGCATTGTCTGTGGAACCTGAATTTATAGTATGTGATGAGCCTGTGTCGTCTCTAGATGTTTCAATGCAGGCACAGATAATTAATCTTTTAGTTAAACTTCAAAAGGAATTAGGATTAACATATTTATTTATTTCTCATGATCTTTCTGTGATAAGGTATATTAGTCACAGGGTTGGAGTAATGTACCTTGGGCATATTGTGGAATTAGGTGACAAAGAAGATATATATGAAAATCCAATGCATCCATACACTAAGGCAATGCTTTCAGCAATTCCAAACATAAATAAAGAAGCAGGACATAAAGTTATGCTGAAGGGGGAGCTTGAAACTCCCATAAATCCAAAACCGGGCTGCAGATTTGCTAACAGGTGTATCCATTCTAAAGAAATTTGTTATACTGAAACACCTGAACTTAAGAAAAAAACTAATAGTCATTTTGTAGCATGCCATTTATATTGATACGGGGAAATATCCCCGTATTTTTATTGAATAAAACACTGTAATAGGTAAAGAATAAGTAATAAAGTATAGTGAAATGAGGCGATTTATTTGGCAAACACACCTCTTAAAAAGGTAATTAAAGCAAAGATAAAAGCAAATAGGGAGCTTACAGAAACAGAAAAATTAAGGGAAAAGCTTAAATATGAAATAGCCGAGGAACTAGGACTTGGTGCTAAGGTTGAAGCATACGGGTGGAGCTCCCTTACCTCAGAAGAAACAGGGAGGATAGGCGGTATTATGACAAGAAGGAAGAAGGAATTAAAAATTCCTAAAAACGATGTAATCTTAAAGGATAACCTATAACAATTTTATTGACTTCACTAAAAATTATATATAGTATAAATATGAAAAACATTATTTAATGAGGTGAAGAATGGGTTGCTATATAGAATTTGCGAAGGTTTATGATAAATTGATTAACTGTGATATTGACTATGAATCCTGGGGGAAATTTATCCTGGAACTATGCAATGAGAAAAACCTGGATTTTTCTAATTATCTGGACCTTGCCTGTGGTACTGGAAACATGGCTCAGCAGTTAAGCAGCAGTTTTCATGATACATGGCTTGTGGATATGTCCATGGAAATGCTTTCAGAGGCGGAAGCAAAGTTGAGAAATATGGGAATAAAGGCTAAGTATGTATGCCAGGACATCAGAGAGCTAAACTTAAACATGAAATTTGACTTGATAACCTGTTGTCTTGACTCAACAAATTATTTACTCAGCGAAGAAGATTTACAATGTTATTTTATGAATGTAAGACATCACCTTAAGGATAATGGGGTTTTTATTTTTGATATAAATTCATATTATAAGATTACAGAAATACTTGGAAACAATGTTTATAATTATGATGATAGTGAAGTAACTTATATATGGGAAAATTCACTAAACGATGAAATAGTGGACATGTTTCTGACTTTTTTTGTAAGAGACGGGGAAATGTACAGAAGGTTTGATGAGGAACATAGTGAAAGAGCTTATAGAGATAAAACAATAGAAACATTGCTTAAATCTGCCGGTCTTGAAGTATTGTATAAATTTGATAACTATGATAACAAACAAATAGATGAGCAGACTGAGAGAATTGTTTATGTTGTTAAAATTAAGGAGGATAATTGTAATGGATAAGTTAATAAGAGCTACGGCTTTAAATGGTGATATAAGGATAATAGGTGCAGTAACAACGGACCTTGTAAATGAAGGGGTTAAAATTCACAATTGTGCCCCTACAGCCTCAGCAGCCTTTGGAAGAATGCTGACAGCAGGTTGTATTCTTGGAAGTATGCTAAAGGCGGAGCAAGACTCCATTACTTTGCAGATATCAGGTGGAGGTCCTGCAGGGGGAATTGTTGTAACCTCATACGCTGATGCACATGTAAAAGGTTATATTGCAAATCCTGATGCTGATCTGCCTGCAAATGAAAAAGGGAAACTTGATGTAGCAGGAATAGTTGGTCTAGAAGGAAACTTAACAATAATAAAGGATATGGGACTTAAGGAGCCTTATGTAGGTCAGGTTCCAATATATACTGGGGAAATTGCAGAAGATCTTGCATACTACTTTACTGTATCTGAACAGACTCCTTCTGCAGTTGCACTTGGAGTACTTGTGGATACAGACTTCAGTGTGAAGGCTGCAGGGGGTTATATTATTCAGATGATGCCTGGAGCAGATGAAATGGTAGCAGATATTGTTACATATCGTATACAGGAAACCCCTTCCATGTCTGAATTGATAAGCAGCGGGAAGAGTATTGAGGAAATAATAGGATATATTTTTGAAGATATGCAGCTTAATATACTTGAAAGCGTAACTCCAAAGTACCAATGTGACTGTTCCAGGGAAAAAGTTGAAGCTGCCCTTATAAGCATTGGGGAAAAGGATCTGAAGGAAATATATGAGGAGGGGAAATCTGAAGAAATTCAATGTCATTTTTGCAATAAAAAATATTCCTTTTCCACTGAAGACATAGGTAAATTGCTGGAGCAAAGCAGACCATAAAAAAATATTGAAAAAACAGTTGACAATAAATATATAAGATTATATAATATTAATTGTCCTAAGGGCAAAGCGATAAGCTCTAAGGAAGCAAATAGTGGGCGCATAGCTCAGCTGGGAGAGCATCTGCCTTACAAGCAGAGGGTCACAGGTTCGAG
>JBLNDT010000013.1:0-3367 GCA_050261915.1 Solirubrobacterales bacterium | reverse complement strand
TTCCGTTTACATTTTCGTTTAAAACTATAACATTGCCTCCTAGGTTTATAATTGCATGTTTTACATTGTTTTCTCTTAATACCCTTGCTACTTCATCAGCTGAATATCCCTTTGCAATTCCGCCTAAGTCTAGCGCCATGCCAGGCTTTGCAAGCATAACGGATTTGTCTGTTTCATTTATAAGTATATCCTTATAATTTATAAGGCTATTTTTAGCATCTATTTCACTTTGAGATGGAACCCTTGCAGCATCCGTTCCTATTCCCCAAAGCTTTACTAAGGGTCCTATGGTAATGTCGAACTTTCCACCTGATTTCTCAGAATATTCCTTTCCTGTTTTTATTACCTTTAAAGTGTCTTCTGAAACCTTAACATAGCTTTTTCCAGCTGCTGCATCAATTGCATCCACTTCAGTTCCATCTTTGTTTACACTCATTTTGTTTTCAATATCCCTTATTCTGTCAAAGGCTTTAGTCATAGTCTCACTGGACTTATGATCATATATTTTTATTGTACATATGGTACCAAGCATAAACTCAGTTTCCTCAAGGGGCTCTGTATCCTTTGAATTACACCCGGTGAGCATAAATGAAAACATTATAACAATCAAAAAAGCAGCAATAAAATTATATCTTTTTAACTTAAACATATATGCACCATCCTATTTTATAAGCTTTTCAACTTATTTATTATAGCACTAATAATTTATATTAATCTAGATATATTGAAGAATATATATTAAACTATTAATAATGGTAATTATTATTCTTTCAAGGAGGGGATTTTATGCTTTTAATTAATACAAACTTCTGGCTAACTTGGCTTTTTGTAATTAATGCCCTGGTATCCATATTTGTAATTGTACTCGAACGACGTAACCCCGAAAAAACAATAGCCTGGCTCTTCATATTCATTGCACTACCACCTATTGGATTATTCTTTTATGTATTTTTAGGACGAAATTGGAAGAAAAACAAGTTGAACGATAACACAAACATAAATATTGAAGAATTAGTTTATCAGGCAATGAAAAACGTTAAGGAATATGAGTATTCCTCTTTAATAGAATTGCTTTCAAAAAACAGCGAGTCCCCATTATTTAACGATAATTCAATCGAAATCTACAAAGACGGGGATGAAAAATTTGATTCATTAAAAAAAGAACTTCTAAATGCATCTCATCATATCCATCTTGAATATTATATTGTAAAAAGTGATGAAATTGGTAATGAAATAAAGGACATTTTAATAGAAAAATCAAAGGAAGGTGTCCAGGTTAGATTTATTATCGACAGGGTTGGTTCTATAAAACTTCCAGCAGCCTATATAAATGAAATGAAATCTGCAGGGGTGGATGTAGTTCAATATTCTTATTTCCTTGCACCACTGCTTCGAAAAATTAACACCCAGATAAATTACAGGAATCATAGAAAAATTGCAATAATTGATGGTAAGGTTGGCTTTATTGGTGGTATAAATATAGGTGATGAGTATCTTGGTAAAAGCAAATTTGGTTATTGGAGAGATACCCATATTATGGTTAAGGGTGACTTTGTATTAGGGCTCCAGGCAGTTTTCCTAGACGACTATCTTGCAATCAAGGAAGCAAATGGAGAACCCTTCTTTTATGGAGATGATTTTGACTACTTTTTTCCAAATACGGAATCTTCTGATGGTAAACTTATGCAGCTTGTTAAAAGCGGACCTGATTCCGAGTTTCCCTCAATAATGCAGGCAATTTTAAAAATGATTGGTCTTGCCAAGGATCATATATATATAACCTCCCCATATTTTATTCCAAGTGAAAGTATACAAAATGCTCTTAAGATAGCAGCCCTGAGCGGAATAAAGGTGCATATACTATTCCCTGGAACATACGATCATTTATTGGTTTATTACGCCTCTAGAACATATCTTTCAGAGCTTATAAAGCATGGTGTAAGGATTTACTTTTACAATCCTGATTCGTTTATTCATGCAAAGTGTGTAATTGTAGATGGTAAAATTGCCACTGTGGGAACAGCAAATATGGATATTAGAAGCTACGAGCTTAATTATGAAATTAATGCAGTAATTTATGACGAAGACACTGTAGAGAAACTTGAAGAATTGTTTTTTTATGATCTTAAGAAAAGTGAAAGAGTTAAAGATAATTATTTTGATACCCAGCCCCTTTACATAAAATTCTTAGAGGCTTTCTGCAGAATATTTTCTTCACTATTATAGGAATATGTTACACTATTGATAAAATGTAATTATTTATGATATATTATAGATATGTATAATGATAATTAATTCGCACAAAGGGGAATATTATGATTTCAAAGGACGATATAAAATATCTTCAACTTTTATCAAAGCAATATCCTACAATATCCAGTGCTAGCACTGAAATAATAAATCTTGAGGCCATATTAAACCTCCCAAAAGCTACTGAGCACTTTTTAAGTGATATACATGGTGAATATGAATCCTTTACTCACATGCTTAAAAATGCTTCAGGGGTAATTAAGAGGAAAATTGATGATATATTTGGGAATTCCTTATTGGAAAGTGAAAAAGCAACTCTTGCCACATTGATATACTATCCTGAAGAAAAGCTGAACCTTGTTAAGCAATCTGGTGAAGATCTTAATAACTGGTATAGAGCAACTCTTTTTCATTTAATTGAGCTATGTAAGGCAGTATCATCAAAATACACTAGGTCAAAATTAAGAAAGGCTATCCCAAATGATTTTGCCTATGTAATTGAAGAACTCCTTCAAGAGCAAAGGGATCTTGTAGATAAACAAGATTATTATAATGGAATAATTAATGCAATAATAGATACGGATAGAGCATGTGAATTTATAGTTGTTCTATCTACTGCAATTCAAAGACTTGTGGTAGACAGATTGCACCTTATCGGGGATATTTATGATAGGGGCCCGGGTGCTGAAATTATCATGGATGCACTTATGGAACACCATTCAGTTGATATACAGTGGGGAAACCATGATATACTATGGATGGGTGCTGCTGCAGGCTCAGAAGCTTGTATTGCCAATGTACTTAGAATTTCACTAAGGTACGCTAATTTAAGTACTATAGAAGATGGTTACGGGATTAATCTGCTTCCTTTAGCTACCTTTGCCATGGAATTTTATACCGATGACCCGTGCAAAAGCTTTAAATTAAGAACAATAGCAAAAGAAATTAATGAAATTGATTATTCCCTGCTTACAAAAATGCATAAGGCAATAGCAGTGATTCAATTTAAGCTTGAAGGTCATATAATAAAAAATAATCCTGAATTTGAGATGGATAATCAGCTTTTGCTGGAGAAAATCAATTATGAAAACTATACAATTGATTTAAATGGTACAAC
>JBLNDT010000012.1:0-72990 GCA_050261915.1 Solirubrobacterales bacterium | reverse complement strand
ACTCTCAATTTAAAAGTTTGAGTTGACTCAAAATACTTAAAGTAATTTGACGTTGAACATATTGTTCAATATAAATTTGCTGGTTGATATTTCATTCTCTGTTTAATTTTCAAAGACCATGCTGTTTTGTAACAGTTCCTATTTTATTAGGCTATTACAGAATACCACAATATATGATTTGTGTCAACATATTTAGTATATACAGTATATATAAAAATATGTATCAGAAACTCATAACTGTGCTGCCCCTTACGTGACAACAAAATGTATTTTATCAAAATTATAATGGTGCGTTTTTATAATATCCATCATAATTCTACAATATTCTTCAAATACTACGAAATACTCTAAATTTCTTTTATATGGTCACCTTGATACTCCAGGATGGGTTATCTTTTAAAACTATAAAAAAAGATTCAGAAGCTGCATTACTTCTGAATCTTTTTCTTTAAATCTCTTCTACTTCTTCACTTTTAATTTTTGCTATTGCAACAATTTTATCATCCTCAAGGCTTCTCATAAGAGTTACCCCCATAGCATTTCTGCTGGTAGATGATATATCTGATACATTTATTCTTATTGCCACATTATTATTATTAACAAGCATCATTTCATCGCTATTTTGTACAAGCCTTGCTCCAACAACCTTACCTGTTTTTTCAGTTACTTTATATGTAATCATTCCTTTACCGCCTCTGTTATGAGGTGTGTATTCAGATACAGGGGTTCTCTTTCCAAAGCCGTTTTCACTTACAACCAAAACTTCCTGGTCCTCAACAACTATATCCATGGATACTACAATATCATCATCTCTAAGAGTTATTGCTCTTACACCGGATGCTGTTCTTCCCATTGGTCTTACATTGCTTTCATTAAACCTTATAGCATAACCATTTTGAGTTATTTCCACAATTTCACTTTCCCCTGTGGTCATTTTAACTCCAATAAGCTCGTCACCTTCTCTAAGGGTTATTGCATTTAAACCTGATTTTCTTATGGAAGAGTACTGGCTTAATTCGGTTTTCTTTATTATACCTTGTTTAGTTGCCATTATAAGATAGTTGTCTTCTGTAAATTCTTTTAAGGTTATTACAGCCTGAATCTTTTCATCTGTATCTATAGGGAGAATATTGATAATATTAGTTCCCTTTGCTGTTCTGCCTGCATCTTGTATTTCATATCCTTTTAATTTATATACTTTTCCCTTGTTTGTAAAGAAAAGTATATTATTATGTGTGGATGTGATAAACATATGTTCTACAAAATCATCTTCCTTGGTAGCAAGAGCAGTTATACCCTTTCCACCTCTTTTTTGGGATGAATATGTATCAGCAGCTATTCTCTTGATATATCCGGCATGGGTTAACGTAATAACCACCTGCTGTTCTTCAATAAGATCTTCAATATCAATTTCATTGCTGTTCTTTTGTATTTCAGTTCTTCTGTCATCACCAAATTTATTTTTAATTTCTGTTAATTCTTCTTTTATTATCTTCAAAACAAGCTCTTCTTTTTCAAGTATTTCTTTTAAATATGCAATTGTTTTTACTAATTCAGCATATTCTTCTTCTATCTTGTCTCTTTCAAGACCAGTAAGCCTTTGAAGTCTCATTTCAAGTATTGCCTGAGCCTGCTTTTCTGATAAGTTGAATCTTTCGATCAAGCCGTTTCTTGCAATTTCAGTTGTTTTTGATGCTCTTATAAGCTTAATTACTTCATCAATGTGATCAAGCGCTATTCTTAAACCATCGAGTATATGAGCTCTTGCCATAGCCTTGTCTAGATCAAACTGAGTTCTTCTTCTTATAACTTCCTTCTGGAAATCAAGATAATGAACTAGTATCTGCTTCAAATTTAAAACCTGAGGCTCATTTTTAACTAATGCAAGCATTATTATTCCAAATGTGTCTTGAAGCTTTGTATGTTTATATAATTGATTTAAAAGTACATTTGGATTTGCATCCCTTTTAACCTCAATTACTATTCTCATACCATCTCTGTCTGATTCATCTCTTAAATCTGATATGCCTTCAATTTTCTTATCCTTAACAAGCTCAGCTATATGTTCTATGAGCTTCGCCTTATTAACCTGATATGGGAGCTCTGTTACTACTATTTTGTGTCTTCCTTTTTCCTCTTCTATATCAGCCTTTGCCCTGACTAGTACTTTTCCTCTTCCTGTTTCATAAGCTTCTCTTATTCCGGCAGTTCCAAGAATTATCCCTCCAGTTGGAAAGTCAGGTCCTTTAATATTCATCATTAATTCAGTAACAGTAATTTCTGAATTATCAATAAGACTGGTTACCCCGTCTATTACCTCACATAAATTATGGGGAGGAATATTGGTAGCCATACCTACAGCTATACCTGCAGAACCATTTACTAGAAGATTAGGGAATCTTGATGGGAGTACTGCTGGTTCCTTTTCCTCACCGTCAAAGTTTGGAACAAAATCAACTGTATTTTTATTTATTTCTCTAAGCATTTCCACAGTGATTTTATTCATTTTTGCTTCTGTATACCTCATTGCCGCAGCAGAGTCACCGTCTACAGAACCAAAGTTTCCATGTCCATCCACCAAAAGATATCTTATTGAAAAATCCTGTGCAAGTCTAACAAGTGCGTCATAAACAGATGCATCACCATGTGGGTGATATTTACCTAAAACATCTCCGACAATTCTGGCGCATTTCCTATAACCCTTATCAGGTGTAAGTCCAAGTTCCTGCATTGACCACAATATTCTTCTATGAACCGGCTTTAAACCATCTCTTACATCAGGGAGGGCTCTTCCAACTATAACACTCATAGCATAGTCAATATAGCACCTTTTCATTTCATGACTTATATCAATAGGTGATACTTTTCCTTCATTTAACATTTAATACACCTCTTAAATATCCAAATTTACTACTTTCTTAGCATTTCTTGTTATAAAATCTCTTCTTGGCTCCACCTTGTCTCCCATCAAAATAGTAAATATTTCATCTGCAGCAATTGCATCTTCTACAGTTGCCTTTAACAAAATTCTTCTTTCAGGATCCATTGTGGTTTCCCATAATTGCTCAGCATTCATTTCACCAAGACCTTTGTATCTTTGAATATCTGTATTATTATCTTTTCCTCCAAGCTCTGCCATAAGTTTTTCTAACTCTCTGTCAGAGTAAACATAATGTTCCTTCTTTGATTTATATACTCTATAAAGTGGAGGTTGAGCTATATATACATATCCTTGTTCAACCATTTCTCTCATGTATCTATAGAAAAATGTGAGTAGAAGAGTTCTAATATGAGCTCCATCCACGTCCGCGTCTGTCATTATTATTATTCTGTGATATCTCATTTTTTCAATATCAAAATCATTTCCTATACCTGCTCCAAATGCAGTTATCATAGCAGTTATCATTTCTGAATTAAGGATTTTATCAAGCCTTTGCTTCTCAACATTCATTATTTTTCCTCTAAGAGGAAGGATAGCCTGGAATCTTCTGTTTCTTCCCTGCTTAGCTGAGCCTCCCGCAGAATCTCCCTCCACTATGTATATTTCGCATTCAGCAGCATCTTTTGATGAACAGTCTGCAAGTTTACCTGGAAGTGTAGTGCTTTCAAGCACAGATTTTCTTCTTGTAAGCTCTCTTGCCTTTCTTGCAGCTTCTCTTGCCCTTGAAGCCATAAGTGATTTTTCAAGGATCAACTTAGCTAAATTAGGATTTTCCTCAAGAAAATTACTTACCCCTTCTCCAACAACATTATCAACTATACCTCTTACTTCAGTATTGCCAAGTTTAGTCTTTGTTTGCCCTTCAAACTGTGGCTCCATAAGCTTTACAGATATAACTGCAGTAAGACCTTCTCTTATATCTTCACCAGATAGATTTTTATCATTTTCCTTTATAAATCCATATTTTTTTGCATAGTCATTAAATACCCTTGTCATGGCAGATTTAAACCCTGCAACGTGGGTACCGCCTTCTACAGTGTCAATATTATTTGCAAATGCAAAGATATTTTCATTGTAGCTGTCATTGTATTGAAGAGCTATTTCAACAGAACAATCTTCTCTTTTTCCCTCAACATAAACAGGTTCATTTTGAAGTGTTTCCTTATTTCTGTTTAAGTAAGCAACAAAGGATTTTATTCCGCCTTCGTAATAATATTCTTCTTCTTTATCTATTCTTTCATCAGCTAGAGATATTCTAATGCCTTTATTTAAAAATGCAAGTTCTCTTAACCTTTGTGAAAGTGTATCATAATCGTATTCAAGTTCTTCAAATATTTCAAAGTCTGGTTTAAAATATATTTTTGTACCATTACCATGATTTTCTGAAACTTTTTCAAGACCTGTTACAGCCTTACCTCTTTCATATCTTTGTTTCCATATGTATCCTTCTCTTTTTACTTCAACTTCACAAACCTCAGATAATGCATTAACAACCGATGCTCCAACTCCATGAAGACCTCCAGATACCTTGTATCCTCCCCCTCCAAATTTACCACCAGCATGGAGCACTGTCATTATAACTTCAACTGTAGGAATCTGCATTTTTGGATGAAGTCCTACAGGCATACCTCTACCGTCATCTGTTACAGTTATAGAATTATCCTTATGAATATATACATGAATATTTTTACAATATCCTGCCAATGCTTCGTCTATACTATTATCAACAATTTCATATACCAAATGATGGAGTCCTCTAGGACCTGTGGTTCCTATATACATACCTGGTCTTTTTCTTACTGCTTCAAGACCTTCTAGAACCTGAATCTGACTTTCATCATATGATTGCTTTTTCACTTCTGACATAATTAACCTCCTGTTAATGAGCCATTAAGGCTCATAGTTTATTACCTTTGACCTTTTTGCCAATGTGCTGGATGATATCGGAGATAAAAATATCTTACTCATGTTATTTACCTCTGCTATAACAAATGATTTTGGTTTATCCACTGTAATCCTTGAAACAAAACCATCTTCTTCCGCCATTCTTAAAAATTGTGTTGTATCCGAGCTGTACATAGATGTTTCAATATCAAATATTCCTATGATGTCTTTAACAGGTACCACTACATTTTCACCTAAATGTAAAAACATAATTCTATCTCCCTTCAAAATATTAGGATTTAATTACTGTTCCATTACTTACTTTATAAAGCACCGCCCTGTTATCAAGATATTCCTTTATATCAAATATACCGGTACAGGTAATAATGGTCTGCAAATTTTTAATCGAATTTAATACATATTTTTGCCTGTTTACATCCAATTCAGACAAAACATCATCCAGTAAAAGCACAGGATATTCTTCTGTAAGTTCCTTTATTATTTCAAGAGATGCAAATTTTATAGTTAATACAGATGTTCTTTGCTGTCCCTGGGAACCATATATTCTTGTATCCACACCATTTATACTTATACTGAAATCATCTCTATGAGGTCCCGAGGATGTTGTTTTCTTTTCAAAATCCTTCTTTCTACCAGCTAACAGATTTTTCAAAAGTTCCTGCTTGCTGTTCTCAATATTTTTTACAGAAGAAATATATTCAAAATCAATAGTTTCAATTCCTGAAGTAATTTCATTATGTATTTTAACAGCTGCATTTTTAAGTTTTTCAATATAAAAATATCGTTCCTTTATTATATAGCTTCCGAAATTTGAAATCTGTTCATCATAAACATCAAGAATATCACTATTAATTTCTTTCCATTTTTTCAAAACAGCATTTCTTTCATCTACAGACTTATTATATTGAACTAAACTGTAGTAATACTTTTTATTTAATTTACATAATTCAATATCAAGAAATCTTCTCCTATAAGAAGGGGATTCCTTAACAATCTTTAAATCTTCAGGAGAAAACATAACCACATTTAAAGCACCCATCAGCTCGGAAGTTTTATTTATTTTAATAGAATTTATATTTATCCCCTTCTTGCCCTCTTTAAATATTTTTATATCTATTTTTTTGTCAATTCTCTCCTTAGCCACATAAACACTGATATTGGTATATTCTTTATCCCATTTGATTAATTCTTTATCCTTACTTGTTCTATGTGACTTTCCTATACTGCAGTAATAGATACTTTCCAAAATATTAGTTTTTCCCTGGGCATTATCTCCAATAAATACATTAACATCAGGGCCTAGTTCTATTGAAAGCTGATCATAATTTCTATAATTGTTCAGCATTAAATATTTAATATACATAAAAAACACCTAAATATAATTATAACACAATATTATTCTGTTAATTTATATATTTCTCCATGAATTTCTACAATATCACCATTTATTAACTTTTTACCTCTTCTGATTTCTATTTCACCATTAACCTTAACTTCACCATTCTGAATATAAATTTTTGCTTCAGAACCAAGTGATACTGCACCGCACCACTTCAAAAATGAGTCTAGTTTTATTATTTCCGTGTTTATCTTAACCTCAACCATTTTTTCACCAATCCTTAATTATTTAAAAGTCTTACAGGCAGCACAAGATAAATACAATTATCTATGTTTTTATTTTTTATAAGACAAGGGCTTACACTGCTTGAAAGCTCTAAAACAATCTCATCCTCTTCCATTATCCTGAGTACATCAATGAGGTATTTAGAATTAAATGCAATCTGAAGAGGCTGGCCTTGCAAAATAATACTAGCTTCTTCTCTTACCATTCCTAATTGAGAATTTGATGTTATAACTAGGTTTTCATCTTCTATATCTAGTTTAACAAGATTGGTATTACCTTCTTTTCCCATTAATGATGCTCTTTCAATACATTCCAGCAAATCTAATCTCTTTGCAGTTACTTTAAGATTATATTCTTCAGGTATAATGGACGAGTATTTTATAAATTCCCCATCTAAAAGCCTTGAAATGATTTTTGTTTCATTTAGTGAAAACAAAATATTATTAGGTGTAAAGGTTATATTAACATTTTCATCTGAGTCATCAAGTATTTTTGAGACTTCTGATAAGGTTTTTCCTGGAATAACAGCATTTATTACATTTTCTGTTCCTAAGTATTCTGTCTTCATAGCAAGTCTATATCCGTCCAGAGCTACAAGATTTAATTTTTTATCTTTAATTTCAAAGAGAACACCAGTTAATATTGGCCTTGTATCATCTACTGCAGTAGCAAAAATTGTTCCTTTTATCATATTTTTAAGTTTTTTCTGAGGTATTGAAAATATCATATTTTCATTGATTTTAGGAAGCTCAGGAAATTCTTCCGCATTCATATGTACTAATGTAAACTTTGATTTTTGGCATGATATCTGAACTGAAGTATTATCTATAGTTTTAATATGAACTGTATCATTAGGTAGTTTTCTTATAATTTCGCCTAGCAGCTTTGCATCAATAACTACTGTTCCATTTTCTATAATATCAGTCTTAATTTTTTTTTCTATAGATAAATCAAGGTCAGATCCAGTTAATAAAATTTCCCCATTAAAGGCATTTATTAAAATTCCTCCAAGAATAGGCATGGTTGTTTTTCCTGTAACTGCTTTTTGAACCGTAAAGACGGCGTCCTGGAGTGTTGTTTTTTCACATTTAAAGTACATGTTTAATCCTCCTATAATATAGATAGATAATAAAATAAATTTTAGTAGTAGTAGTAGTAGGGGCTGTGAATTTGTTAATATCCCCTGAAGCCGTTGAAATTACTAATTTTCACTCGAAAAATAAGTGTGGATAAGCAAAAACATTTTATTTATCTTATCCACATTATTATTTTGAAAACCTGATTTTCTTATATATCCACATGGATTGAATTAATTTAATCAACATGTGTTAGTTATTTTTGGTTTATTCTTTTTGTTATGTCATTCATGGCATTTTGAAGGGCTTCATCAACTTTAAGACCTTCTGATATTTTTTCATAGGCATGTATTACTGTTGTATGATCTCTTCCTCCAAATTCTTCACCTATTTTTGGAAGAGACATATCTGTAAGCTTTCTAGAAAGGTACATTGCAATTTGTCTCGGAAAAGCAACATTCCTAGTTCTCCTTGCAGACTTGAAATCTTCTATTCTAATACTATAATAATTTGCAACAACCTCTTGAATTAGTTCTACAGTTACCTGCTTGCTTTGCTTTTTAGAAATAATATCTTTCAAAGCTTCAGAAGCAAGTTCAACACTTATTTCCTTGTTTGTTAATGAGGAAAAAGCTACTAATCTTATAAGTGCTCCTTCAAGCTCTCTAATATTTGACTTAATTTTAGTGGCTATATATACCATTACTTCATTTGGAATGTTTAGATTTTCAACATCAGCCTTCTTTTTTAAAATAGCCATTCTTGTTTCAAAATCAGGGGGCTGGATATCTGCAATCAATCCCCACTCGAATCTTGATCTTAACCTATCTTCTAATGTAGGAATTTCCTTAGGGGGACGATCACTTGATAAAATAATTTGCTTGTCAGCTTCATATAAATCATTAAAGGTGTGGAAAAACTCTTCCTGAGTACTTTCCTTTCCAGCAATAAATTGAACATCGTCTATGAGAAGTACATCAATATTTCTGTACTTATTTCTAAACTCAACATTTTTATCATCTTTAATAGAATTAATTAATTCATTAGTAAATTTTTCAGAAGATACATATACTACTCTTGAATTAGGATTGTTCTGTAATATGTAATGTCCTATGGCATGCATTAAATGGGTTTTTCCAAGTCCTACTCCTCCATAAATAAAAAGAGGATTGTAAGCTTTTGCCGGAGCTTCAGCTACTGCAAGTGATGCTGCATGAGCAAACCTGTTACTATTTCCTATTACAAAAGAATCAAAAGTATATTTCTGATTAAGTGTAGAATTCATTTCATCAGCAGCAGTATTAGAGGATCTTGAAGTATTTACTTTTTTAGGGGCAGGGTCATGACTTTCCTCAGAAGTTATTACAAAATTAACATTATATTTTTGTGAAGTTATCATTTTTAATGCATTTTCAATTAAATCTTTATATCTGCTGCTAAGTATTCCTCTAGTAAAATCATTTGGGACTCCAAGTTTTACGTTAAAATCTTCCATAGAAACAGGAGTAATGCTTTTTATCCAAGTATTAAAGCTTACTTCCGTTAGTTCTCCTTTAATTATGTTTAATGTTTTTTCCCAAATTTCTTTAAGCTGGGTCATTTTTTATCCTCCAGTACTACTTTAATAAAAATAAATAAATATAAATAACAATGAAATCAACAGGTTATTAGACAATGTTTATAAAATAATTAACAATCCTATGGATATGTGTATAGTTTTATGACAAATAAGTTATCAACATAAAGCGTAAAATAAATATTAACATTATTAAATTTGTGAAAACAAGGATTTTTAGTCAAAAATAAAATATGTAAATAAAAAAAAATACATATTTAAGCAAGTTACCCACAAACTTATCCACACATGTGTATAAGTTTGTGTGAATTCAAGTTATTCACAACCATATATTAATAATATCAAAACATAGGTAGCTATTCAAGAAATTATCCACAAAAAACAAAAAAATATCTTGTCAAGGTATTTCTGGCTTTTCCTTGACAACCACTTTCCGTGAATATATAATTATATAGTGAAACTTTAAAATCGAAATAAATATGGTCATATAACCACTGAAAAGGGGGTGTAATAGAATGTTTATGACATACCAGCCTAAGAAAAAGCAGAGAAAAAGAGAGCACGGATTCAGAAAAAGAATGAGTACTTTATCTGGTAGAAACGTTCTTAAGAGAAGAAGACAAAAAGGTAGAAAAAGATTAACAGCATAAGGGCCGCTTTTGTGGCCTTTTTCTGCACTGCAGAAAAAGGAGAGTTTAAAATGAAAAAATATAGTATTAGAAAGAACTCTGAATTTAGGGCTGTATATAAAAGAGGAAAATCTTTTTCAAATTATCTTTTAGTATTGTATATTTACAGAAATAAATCCGATTTTAATCGACTGGGTGTTACTGTAAGTAAAAAGGTTGGGAAAAGTGTTGCCAGAAATAGAATTAAGAGACTAATAAAAGAATGTTACAGATTAAATTCTTCAGATATAAATAAAGGATATGATTTAATTTTTATTGCAAGAAATCCTGCTAACGGAAAAAGTTATAAAGAAATTGAAAAAGCTATTAATAATCTTTTCAATAAGGCGGGTTTATATAATAGATGAAAAAATTTTTAATTTATATTATTACCTTTTACAGAAAGTATATTTCACCTTTAAGTCCACCAAAGTGTAAATATTACCCAACATGTTCCCAGTATGCACTAGATGCTCTTTGCAAATATGGTGCGTTAAAAGGGGGCTTTATGGCTTTTTACAGAATTTTGAGGTGCAATCCTTTTAGTAAGGGAGGATATGATCCAGTAAAATGATAATCGGGAGGTAAAAAATTTGCGATATATTAATGATGCTTTTGTTCAATTTTTTGAGCTTATTCATAAAGGGGTAGCATCTGTTATAGTAAGTCCAGACTGGTCTTATGGTATTTCAATAATATTAGTTACTTTAATAATAAGAGTTATTCTTCTTCCACTGAGCGTTAAACAAACAAAGTCATCTATAGCTATGAGTGAGTTGCAGCCTGAAACTAAAAAACTTCAGGAAAAATATAAAAATGACCCTCAAAAGGCTCAGGAAGAGTTAATGAAATTATATAAGGAAAAAGGAGCAAGTCCTTTCAGCGGATGCTTGCCTATGTTAATTCAGTGGCCTATTTTTGTTGCTTTATATTATGTATTTAATACCTTAACAGGAATAAATGGTGTTCATTTCTTATGGATACGTGACTTGGCTAAGGCCGATATAATTTTGGCTGTTCTCTCAGGTATTACCACTTATTCTTCAGGTATACTGATGATGCCTCCTTCAGGAGACACAGCACAATCTAAGCAGACCCAGATTATGAATGCTAGTATGGCTGTATTTATGGTATTTATCAGCTGGAAACTTAGAGCTGCTCTTGTACTATATTGGACAGTAAATAACATAGTACAAATTCTTCAGACAGTTGTAATGAAAAAGATGGATTTAAAAAAGTCCTAATATATAGGGGGTGTGTTTGGCGTGATTGTTTTAGAGATGA
This sequence comes from Solirubrobacterales bacterium, assembly GCA_050261915.1. Lineage (GTDB taxonomy): Bacteria > Bacillota > Clostridia > Clostridiales > Clostridiaceae > UBA699. Next base: position 61,916 of record JBLNDT010000012.1, on the reverse strand, counting down.
TTGGCAAGACTGTAGAGGATGCTTTAAAGAATGCACTGCAGGAACTCAAATTAACCGAGGACAAAGTAGAGTATGAGGTATTGGATGAAGGAAATAAAGGATTTCTTAAATTTGGTGCCAGACCAGCTCGAATAAAAGTTAAAGTAAAGAGAGATTATATTTACGAGGCAAAGACTTTTTTAAGAGAAGTACTCGTAAACATGGGTGTTAAGGCCGAAATAAGGGTTAAGGAAGAGGACAATGTTGTAAAGTTCACTCTAAATGGACCCGACATGGGAATTTTAATCGGGTATAGAGGAGAAACACTAGATTCACTTCAATACTTGGTGAGCCTTGTTTTAAATAAAGGCCATGAAACTGAATATAAAAGGGTAATTTTAGATACAGAAAATTACAGAGTAAAAAGAGAAGAAACATTAAAAAGATTGGCAAGAAGGATTGCAGAAAAAGTTAAAACCACACAAAAGCAGGTTAAGCTTGAACCGATGAATCCTTATGAAAGAAGGATTATACATTCTGCACTTCAAAATGATGCATATGTGGAAACATATAGTGAAGGTGATGAACCTTACAGAAGAGTAGTAGTGGATATAAAGAAAGCCTGATGGCTTTCTTTTTGTTTATTATTTAGAAGGAGGATATTTTTATGAAAGAATTTGATACCATATGTGCAGTTTCAACTGCTGTGGGTGAAGGCGGTATATCTATAATAAGAGTATCCGGTGAAAAAGCTTTAGCAATAGTTGATAAAATTTTTGAAGGTAAAAGTAAAGAACCTTTAAAAGATATGAAAAGCTATACTCTTAGATACGGATATATAATAGATAGTGAAAATAATCATGTGGATGAAGTAATTATAAGCTATATGAAAGGTCCTAAAAGCTATACTGCTGAAGACACTATTGAAATAAACTGCCATGGAGGAATTGTGGCAGTAAATAAAGTATTAGAAACAACAATAAAAGCAGGTGCCAGACTTGCTGAACCAGGTGAGTTCACAAAGCGTGCTTTTTTAAATGGAAGAATTGATTTAAGCCAGGCAGAGGCAGTTATTGATATAATTAGGTCTAAAACTGAACTGTCTATGAAATCTGCCATGCTTCAGGCAGGAGGCAGGCTCTCTGAATTAATAGGTAATTTAAGAAACAGGCTTATAACTCTTATAGCTCATATAGAAGCTACTGTTGATTATCCTGAGGACGATCTTGAAGAGGTGACATCATCAAATGCGTCTTTAGAATTAAAAGAAATAATAACTGATATACAAAATGCTGCTTTAAGCGCTGAGCAAGGTAAGATATTAAGGGAAGGAATAAGTACTGTTATAGTTGGAAAACCAAATGTTGGAAAATCGTCTCTATTAAATTCACTTCTTATGGAAAACAGAGCAATAGTAACTGATATACCAGGAACAACCAGGGACATTATTGAAGAATATATAAATATAGAAGGTATCCCAATAAAAATAGTAGATACAGCGGGAATTCGTGATACTGATGATATTGTAGAAAAAATCGGAGTTCAAAAATCAAGGGAAAAAATTGAAGAAGCTGATTTGATAATATTAGTATTAGATTCAAGCAGCTCATTTACTCTTGAAGACATAGAGATAATTAATTATATTAAGGGAAGAAAATGCATTGTACTCCTCAATAAGGCGGATCTTGACAAAAAAATTGATAAAACTGCACTTGAAGGAATAGATACTGATTTTATAATAAATACGTCAATAATATCAGGTAAAGGTGTAAGTGAACTTAAAGATGCCATAGTTAAAATGTTTTTTAACGGTGAAATTAATTCTAATGAATTATTGATAACCAATGTTCGTCACAAGGAAGCATTGATAAATGCAAAAAATAACTGTATTCAAGCACTTAAAGCTTTAGAGGATACAAGCGCAATAGATCTTGCTTCCATCGATATAAGAAATGCTTGGTATAATCTTGGAGAAGTTACAGGCGACACTATAGAGGAAGACATTATTGATAAGATATTCTCTCAATTCTGTTTAGGAAAGTAGGTATATATATGGAATATTTTGCAGGTGAATATGATGTAATTATTATAGGAGCAGGACATGCAGGGTGCGAGGCAGGACTTGCTGCAGCAAGGATGGGAACAAAGGTATTAATGCTTACTATGAATCTTGATAGTATAGCTTTTATGCCATGCAATCCTAATATAGGAGGAACTGCAAAGGGGCATCTAGTAAGGGAAATTGATGCTTTAGGCGGAGAAATGGGAATTAACATAGATAATACTTATATACAGTCTAGAATGCTAAATACTTCAAAGGGTCCTGCAGTACATTCGCTGCGGGCTCAAGCAGATAAAAACCGTTATTCACAAAGAATGAAAAATGTTATTGAAAAACAAAAAAATTTAGATTTAAGGCAGCAGGAAGCAGTAGAAATTAGAATAGAAAATTCTGTTGTAAAAGGGGTCTTAACTAGAAATGGTGCTTACTATAATACAAAAACCGTTGTTATCGCGTCTGGAACTTACTTAAAGGGAAGAATAATAATTGGAGATGTTAACTACAGTGGTGGGCCAAGTGGTTTATTTCCATCCAATTATTTATCAGATAGTCTACTTAAAAATGGGATAGAGTTAAGAAGATTTAAAACTGGAACACCTGCGAGAATTAACAGAAGAAGTGTTGATTTCTCAAAAATGTCTGAACAAAAAGGTGATGAAGTAATTGTACCATTTTCTTTTATGAGTGAAAACATTGAAAGAGAGCAGGTTTCTTGCTATTTAACATATACAACAAGTGACACTTTGAAGGTTATAAGAGACAATATTCACAGATCCCCGCTATACAATGGATCTATTAAGTCTGTTGGACCTAGATATTGTCCATCTATAGAGGATAAAGTTATGAGATTCCCGGATAAAGAGGTGCATCAAATATTTATAGAACCTGAGGGAGAATGCACTGATGAAATGTATGTTGGAGGAGCATCAAGCTCACTACCGGAGGATGTGCAGGTAGCAATGTATAGAAGCATGGTTGGTTTGGAAAAAGTTGAAATACTTAGAACTGCATATGCTATAGAATATGATTGTTTTAATCCTCAGGAATTAGGACTCTCTCTTGAATTTAAAAACATAAGCGGACTATTTGGGGCAGGTCAGATAAATGGAAGCTCAGGGTACGAAGAGGCAGGGGCACAGGGCATAATAGCAGGTATAAATGCGGCATTAAAGGTTCAAAACAAGGAACCATTGATTTTAGACCGATCCGAGGCGTATATAGGGGTGTTGATTGATGACCTCGTTACTAAAGGAACTAATGAACCTTACAGAATGATGACATCAAGATCTGAATACAGACTATTGCTTAGACAGGATAATGCAGACCTTAGACTCACCCAAAAGGGCTACGAAGCAGGGTTAGTGTCAGTAGAAAGGTATAATAAATATTTAAAACGAAAAAATGAAATATATGATGAAGTTGAAAGGATAAAAATGGTTCAAGTAACTGGAAAGAAGGAAGTTAATGAGTTTTTAACATCCCTTGATTCCGCAGAATTAAAAAAGCCTATAAGTTTATATGAACTTATAAAAAGACCTGAATTAAATTATTTTAATGTTTCTCAGCTGGATTATGAAAGAAAACCTTTAAGTTTAGATGTTATGGAAGAAGTCAATACTATTTCAAAATACGAAGGTTATATAGAGAAACAGCTAGAGCAGGTAAGACAATTTAAAAAATTTGAAAGCAGAGTTATTCCAGAGAATATAGATTACAATATGATAAAAGGCCTAAGAATAGAAGCTGTTCAAAAACTTCAAAAAGTTAAACCGGGAAATATAGGTCAAGCATCTAGAATTTCAGGAGTTACACCTGCTGATGTGTCTGTATTGTTAATATTTATGGAGACATTTATAAGAGAAAATAAGGAGATTTAAAATGAATTATTTTGAACTAATGGAGTCTGCCTGCAGGGATGTTTCCTTGGAATTAAATGAAAATAAATATAAACATTTCATGCATTATAAAAATCTAATACAGGAATGGAATGAAAAAATAAATCTTACTGCAATAACTGAAGATGAAGAAATAATAAAAAAGCATTTTATTGATTCGATTAAAGTTTTTAACTTTAAGGAGTTTCATAATGCTAAAAATGTTATAGATATTGGGACTGGGGCTGGTTTTCCTGGAATTCCAATTAAAATTATTAAACCTGATATAAATATTGTGCTTTTAGATTCTTTACTTAAACGAGTAAATTTTTTAAACAATGTTATTGATGAACTCAATTTGAAAGATATAAAAGCTGTTCACGGCAGAGCTGAAGAATTGGCAAGAACAGGATACAGAGATCATTTTGATATTGCCGTATCTCGTGCTGTGGCAAATCTTACATTATTGAGTGAACTTTGCCTTCCCTTTATTAAGAAAAATGGTTATTTTGTAGCAATGAAGGGTCCAAATGTGGACAGCGAATTAAATGATGCAAAAAAAGCTATTTCATCTCTTGGAGGAAAGCTTGTTAATGTAATTGAGGTAACAATAGAGGACAGTGATTTAAAGCATAATCTTGTAGTAATAAGGAAAATAATGGATACACCTAAACAATTTCCTCGAAAACCAGGAGCTGCTTCTAAAAAACCAATAAAATAAGATATTAATTTGTCGTACGAAATTTCTTAAATAAAGAAGGAATTTACAATACAACGACGAAATGTTAAATAAAGGAAATAAAGAGGGATGGGGAGTTATGCAAAATAATATTAGTTATATATCTGTGGATTTGATATTACCAAATGTGTATCAACCAAGAAAGTACTTTGATGATGAGACCATAGAAGAACTTGCTCAGTCTATAAGTGTATATGGAATTATTCAGCCCATTTCCATCAGAAAAATTAATGAGGGTAGATATGAATTAGTTGCTGGAGAAAGAAGGTTAAGAGCTGCAAAAAAGTTAGGACTAACTGAGGTACCGGCAATTATTGTTGATATCACAGATAGTGAATCTGCTGCAATAGCTTTATTGGAAAACCTTCAAAGAGAAGACTTAAATTATATAGAAGAAGCTGAAGCATATTATAATTTGATGAAAGATCATAATTATACTCAAGAAAAGCTTGCTGAAATAATTGGAAAAAAGCAATCAACAATAGCTAATAAAATTAGAATATTAAAATTAGATAGAGAAGTAACAAAAACATTACTTGATAATAATCTTACAGAAAGACATGCAAGAGCTTTGCTTAAACTTCCTAATTCAGAGAGCCAAAAAAAGGTTTTAAGTACAATTGTAAAAAAATCTTTAAATGTAAAAGGTACTGAAGAACTTATTGATAAATATTTAAAAAATTCAGGAAAAGTAGAAGCGGAAGCTACAAGCAAAAAGAGGATTAAAGGGATTTTTTCACCTAAGGTTTACATTAATACTGTTAAACAAGTGTTTGATAAATTTGGGTTAAAAGCGGAGTATTCATGTAAAGAGTCAGAGGAATGTATAAAAATAACTATATCAATTCCAAAAGTATAGAAATGTTTCACGTGAAACATTTCTTTTTTTTATAAAACACTTTTAATATAAAACAATTAACTATATAATAATATATGTCTACATAATTATTATAGGTGGTGAATTTGTTGAAAGTAATATCAATTTTTAATCAAAAAGGCGGAGTTGGCAAAACTACCACCAGTATAAACCTATGCTCTTATCTAGCTTTACAGGGTTATAAAGTTTTAAATATCGACATTGATCCACAAGGAAATACAACTAGTGGATTAGGATTTGACAAAAGGAAGATTGAAAACTCAATTTATGATGTTTTAACTTCTAATTTGCAAATAGATAATGCTGTTAAACAATGTGATCTAGTTGAAAATTTTTTTATTTTGCCTTCAACTGTGGAGCTTGCAGGAGCAGAGGTTGAAATGATAAATATCCCCAAAAGAGAATTTATATTAAAAGATAAAATAAGTGAAATGAAAAGCAAATATGATTTTGTATTTATTGACTGTCCGCCGTCTTTAGGATTCTTAACAATTAATGCACTTACTGCTTCAGATAGTGTTTTAATTCCTATCCAATGTGAATTTTATGCTTTAGAAGGAGTAGGACAACTTGTTAATACAATTCAGTTGGTTAAAAAGTCATTAAACAAGACTTTGGAAATTGAAGGTGTAATAATGAGTATGTATGACAGTAGAGCAAGACTTTCTCAAGAAGTAATCATTGAAGCTAAAAAATATTTCAAAGATAAGGTATATGATACTACTATACCTAGGAATATTAGACTTGCTGAAGCTCCTAGCTTTGGGCTCCCCATCATGTTATATGATGACAAATGCAAAGGATCAGAAGCGTATGAACAGCTAACAAAAGAATTCCTAAGGAGACAAGGAGGTAAATAGTTTGAATAAAAAATTTGGATTAGGTAAAGGATTAGGTGCACTAATCCCAGAGGAATTTTCAAATGATATATCTAACGAATTTGTAACAACTAATCAAGGAGCTGCTCTTATTTCAATTAACTTAATAAGACCAAATGAATTACAGCCAAGAAAAAATTTTGATGAAGATAAAATATTGCAATTATCGGAGTCCATTAAGGAACACGGTATAATTCAACCAATTGTACTTAAAAAAACAGAAAATAATTATATAATAGTAGCAGGCGAGAGAAGATGGAGAGCTGCTAAAGCTGCTGGCCTTAAAGAAGTGCCAGCTATTGTAATGGAATTGACTGACAAACAAGTTTTAGAAATTTCTTTAATAGAAAATATCCAAAGACAAGATTTAAACCCAATAGAAGAAGCGATTGCGTACAAACGACTATTGGATGAATTTTCTTTTACTCAGGAAGAGTTAAGTAAAAGAATTGGAAAATCAAGAACAGCAATAACAAATACTCTAAGGCTAATAAATCTTGATAAAAGGGTACAAGAATATGTAATTGACTGTGTTATTACTGAAGGCCACGGCAGAGCACTTTTAGGAATATCTGATCCAGACCTTCAATATAGTACTGCACAAAAGATAATAGATGAAAATTTATCAGTTAGAGAGACTGAAAAGCTTGTAAATAAGTTAAACAGCAAAGCTAAAGAAGTTGAAGTAAAAGTTGAGAACACGGATACATATATAAATGATATTAGAAACAAGTTGGAAGAGCGTTTTGACACAAAAATTGTTGTTTCAAACAAAAATAATAAGGGTAAAATTGAAATAGAGTATTATTCAAATGATGATCTTGAAAGAATACTTAATTTAATGAATATATAGATGTTTCACGTGAAACATAGGAGGTGCATTTATGATGAATATAATTAAAGCTATACAGGGTTATGAATTGTATATAATAGCAGGTATGGCTGCAGTAATTATACTATTATTTATTTTAGTATTAATAAGCTTAAAAGCTATAGGCCGTCTTGAAAGTAAGTATAGAAAATTCATGAGAGGTTCTGATAGTAAAAATATTGAAGAAATTATTCACGGTTATATGGATAAAATAGATAATGTTGAAAAAGAAAGCAAGGATCTAAAAGATTTATGCGAAGATTTAGGAGTGAAAACTAAAAGTTGTATTCAAAAGGTGTCCTTGATAAGGTATAGGGCTTTTGAAGATGTTGGAAGCGACTTAAGCTTTTCAGTAGCACTTTTAGATCAATTAAACAATGGTTTTATATTAACAGGTATTTTCGGAAGAAGCGAAAGTACCACCTATGCTAAACCTATAGATCTTGGAATATCTAGATATGAGTTATCTCAGGAAGAAAATCAAGTTCTTATGGACGCTATGGAAAACAAAAAATAATGTATAAAGACCTCTTTTAAGGGAAAATTAACCCTAAAGGAGGTCTTTTTGATGAAAATATATGTAAGTCCTGAATTTAATAATTTAAAAGAACAACTAAAAGAATTGGGTTATGAAATAATTGATGAAAAGATAACAAAATGCGATGCAATAATTTGTGACTTAAAAAAGGACGGATTAAGAAAGATTAACTTTCAAACAAATATAAAGAATGAAGGAACATTAATAATTGACTTAGGAAGTAAATCTTTACAAGACCTAGACAATATATTGAGTAACAGGGTGTATAGTAATATATTATAAATTAAATTTTAAGTTTCCTTCCCATTGATTTTAACATACAATGATATATTCCTTGTGAAATAGAATCTGCAAGACTCATTACAGTGAAAAGTCTGGTATTTTGAAGAATCATAAAATCCATAGCACTTGAAATATTAACAACACCAGTTATACTAATATCACCTACACTAGGTAAGTCTTTATTCATAGCTGATCCAGGTTGTAAGGGTTTACTGTCTATAATAATTTTTCCAACGTTGCGGCTATTTCCAAGACAGGCATCTACCGCAATAATAAAAGGATTATCATGAGTTGAATAAATATCTGATACTATTTCATTAATGTTTTTAGCGTGTACAGGGAATTTTAGAGTGCCATAAAGTTTAATTCTGTTTCTAACTAAAAGCTCCAATTTATGGCCAACCAAGGGTCCCAGGCTGTCTCCTGTGGACCTGTCAGTACCAACACATAATACAACTAATGGCCTGCCTTGAGTTAATATAGAAGAAACTTCAGAATATAAAATATCTCTTAAAATAATAAAAGAATTAGGTGAATCTGAAGATATAGTAGTTTTATTGAACATAAAAAACCTCCTTTTTATAATTATTTGCAAAAAGGAGGTTGTATATACATATTTTATATAATATTTACTCTTCTTAGCACATTGTAAAATATTACCATAAATATACAAAAGAACATTCCTGCTATTCCATCAGCTTTGAGGCCTATGAATAATGCAGCAAGTACAGCAACAGGGTGAATTCCAAGTGATGATGATACAAGCTTTGGTTCAACTAATTGTCTTATAATTGATACTATTGCATATGAAATTACAAGTCCCACAGCAACGATATAATTCTTTACCAAGAAAAAATAAATCAAGGCTAGAGGTATATAAATAGCTCCAATACCAAGTATTGGTAATAAATCGAAAAATGCACACACTACGCTTAGTAGAAAAGCATATTTTATTTTAAAAACTATAAATACAATGAGAGTTTCAACAAATGTAAGACCGATAATTGTCATATATGCAATTGAATAATTAAGCAACATTTTCCTGGCTTCAGTTAAGATAGAAGTAAACTTGATGGATTTGTTTTCTGGAATTAGCTTGACAAGTCTGTTTCCTGCAAGTGTCATATCTTTAGTAAAGAAATATGTTGCAAGCATAGTAAATATTATGACCATAACTATGTATGGTATTGATGCTAAAAAAGATACTATACTAGACAGAATACTACCTGAAACAGAAACAGTTAAATTAGAAAATTTCGTTAAAGTACTAGAAAAATTAGCTTCTATAGTACTAATAAAATAAGGGTCCAGGTTGTTATAATATTTTTGCAGGTTGTCAATAAATTGATTAAACAGTACAGTATTATCATTTATATAGGTCTGAATATTTCTGCCTAAAGAAACGATTTCTTCTCCGGCCATAGTTAAACCCCAACCTAATAGGGATAAAAGGATAGAGAAGAACACTATGGTTGTTATTAATGAAGAAATACTTTTTTTAAATTTAAATTTAGATACCATAAGCTCGGTAGGCTTTCTTAATATTAGAGCGAATATAAATGCAAGTACGAAAGGCAAGGTGTAATTCAAAGTTTTAAAAAAAACTAAGAAGGCAATAGTATAAACTACAACGAAAATCAAAACCCTGTCAAATTTATCAATCAATTCATTCATATATAAATCACTTCCTTTATTTTAGAGGCTGTATAGTATATAATATTATATACTTATAATATATTAAGTATAATAAATTTTATAAGATAGCACAATAAGGGTATTGGGAATTTATGGTTTTGGAGGTAGTGGTATTGAATTATTATTTAATTACTTTTAAAAATACACATTCTGCTATAAGCAGTGAAAAAATATTAAAGGAAAAGGGGATAGAGGTGGTTGTAATGCCAACCCCAACCACCATAACAAAGAGCTGTGGGATTAGTATAAAAATTGGTCTTGGTGATTTTGAAAAAGTAAAAAATTTAATTAAAGAAAGTGATTTTGAGCCAGGCAGTATATATTTAAAAAATGAATTAGAGTATGAAATGATTGAATTATAGAAGGTGAATTATGGAACATCTGCTTTTACTGGGAATAAAAATTGATATGATTAATGATGGAATTAGAATAGGTACATATTCTATCAGCAAGGAAAGCATATATAATTTTGGTTTGAAAATAATTCAAAGTATATTAATAATACTTATGATGGTTATAGTTATTAAAATTGGAAGCAGTATAATAGACAGGATGACTGAGAAACAAAAGAAGTTTAAATTTTCATTAGATGAAAGAAAATCTCAAACCTTCGGGGCAGTTCTTAAAAGTATTTTAAGGTATTCAGTATATTTTATGGGCATATTCACCATAGCTGAAAAACTATTTGGAACTGTAGGCCTTACCCTTGCTGGTATAGGTGGAGTAGCAGTAGGCTTTGGTGCACAGAGCCTTGTTAAAGACATAATAAACGGTTTTTTTATACTGTTTGAAGATCAGTTTTCTGTAGGTGATTACATAAATGTAGATGATAAAGGCGGAATTGTGGAGAGTATTGAATTAAGAGTTACAAAAATACGAGGCTTAACGGGTGATTTGCACATAATACCAAATGGCCTTATTACAAAGGTAACAAATCATTCAAGAGGAAATATTGGAATTTCTGTAGATTTTGAAATTGCATATGATGCAGATTTAGACAAAACTATTTTGGTCATTGAGGAACTCTGTACAAGGTTCCAAAGGGAAAATCAGGATATGACAGAGGGACCAGAGGTCCTAGGGATTTCTTCACTTAAGGAAACAGGAATAATAATAAGAGTTTCAGGTAAGGTAAAGCCAATGACTCAATGGACAATGGAAATGAAATTAAGAAAAGAAGTTAGAGATGCCCTAAGGCAAGCTGATATTGAAATGCCTTTTCAAAGGGCTAGATTAGTGAAGGAGTGATATGATGCCTAAGGAGTTTAATGTAGGAGATGTTGTTGAACTAAAGAAAACACACCCATGTGGAAGTAAGGAATGGGAAATACTTAGGGTTGGCGCAGATATTAAAATAAAATGTACCATCTGCGGAAGGCTTATAATGCTGCCTAGAAGTAAATTTGAAAAAGATGTTAAAAAAATAATTAAAGAAAATGAATAAAACATATTGAAATATGTATGAATAAATGATAATATAATATATTGTAATCCCTGCTGTGATAATCACAGCCGTTAGTCCGAAGGGAGGAGGTGAAATCTAATGAGAAAGTATGAAACTATATTCATATTACACCCATCATTAGACGAAGAAGCTGTTAAAGCTAACGTTGAAAAATTTAAGGGCGTAATAGAAAATGGTGGTGGAGTAATTGAAAACGTTGATTTCTGGGGCAAGAGAAAGCTTGCTTATGAAATTAAGAAAGTCAACGAAGGATATTATACTCTAATTAACTTCAATGCTGATCCTGAATTACCTAAAGAATTGGATAGAATTTTCAGAATTACTGACACTATTGTAAGACATATCATCGTTAACAACGAAAGAAATTAGGTGGTGCTTAAATGAATAAGGTTGTTTTAATTGGAAGATTAACGAAGGATCCTGAGTTGAAATTCACTCCAGGAACCGGTACAGCTGTTGCCACCTTTACATTAGCCGTTGATAGAAGGTTTTCTAAAGATGGTCAGAAGGAAGCTGACTTCATACCTGTAGTGGTATGGGGCAAGCAAGCTGAATCCACTGCCAATTATATGAATAAAGGCAAGATGATGGGTGTAAGCGGAAGAATTCAGACCAGAAGTTATGATGCCAAAGACGGTTCAAAAAGGTATGTTACCGAAGTAATAGCGGATGAAGTGCAGTTCCTCGAGTGGGGGAACGGCAGTAGAACTGATTCTCGCTCACACAATTCTGAAGATGTATTCCCGGATATTACCCCAATTGATGAAGACGGGGAAATCCCATTTTAATAGGTAAGGAGGAAATAGAATGAACAGTAAAGATGGCGGAAGAAGAAATTCTTCTAAAATGAGAAAAGCTAAAAGAAAAATTTGTTCTTTTTGTATGGATAAGTCAGAATTTATTGACTACAAAGATATAAACAAATTAAGAAAGTATGTAACAGAAAGAGGAAAGATTTTACCAAGAAGAATTTCCGGAAACTGTGCAAAGCATCAGAGAGAACTTACAGATGCTATAAAAAGATCAAGAAATATAGCTTTATTACCATTCACTACAGAATAGTAAATGAGCTTAGAGAGCTGTTTCAAGGGAAGAGTAATATCTTCTTTAGGGACGGCTCTTTTTAAACCCTTGTTGCATTACTAAGGAAATATAACTAAAATAGTAGTATAGCATGTAAGGAGTGATGTGTATGAAAAAGGATGATTTAAATATAATGTATAATATGAAGGTTATAGAAGAGCTGAAGGCTGACCTTTTATGTATACTTGGTGATTTTTTTAAATTGCTTACAAAGGGCAGCAATGTGGCAAGGGAAGCAATACTTGAGTGTATTTCCGGGGCAATAATTATATTATACATTTTATCTGAACGTTTAGGTTATTCATATACAGCAGTAGATGATGAAATTAGAAAGAAATTAAAAACTGGAATAATAGAAGAGGATTATATTGAAAAGCAGGGCAAAGATCTGTCAAGACTTTATAGCCACTTTAAAGAAAGAGAATAGCGAGGGTATTTAATTAATGCAAAATAGAAACTACAATACAAAAGCAATAGTAGAAGCGGGCCTCATAAGCTCTATTTTAGCAGTACTTATGATTTTAACTATTTATGTTCCGCTGTTTTCTATTGTGGGGGCGTTTATTCTCCCGATTCCGGTTACTATATTATATATAAGACATAATTTAAAGATAACTTTGGCATCAGTTATAACATGCACATTAATTACTTCAATGATTTTTAATCCAACCTACACAATACCAGTATTGCTTGTTATGGGCTCTCAGGGAGCCGCCTTGGGTTATTGTATAAAGAATAAGAAAAGTACATGGTTTACATTAACCTTACTAGCAGTTGTGTCGATAGTAGCTTCCATAATGGATATTGCAATTTACATAAGCTTTACATCTCAAGGAAGTTTTATGACATTTGTTAATAACCAGGTAAACTCTACAAAGAGTTCTATGGCTTCAATAATCCAAATGTACAAGAACTCCGGAGTGAGTGAGGCACAGCTTCAGCAGCTCAATTCCTCCATGGATATATTAACACCAGAGTATTTTATACAGATGATTCCACCAATACTTGTGATTATTGGTTTAGTATCAGCATGGATTAATTATTCCATAACAAGAGCAATACTAAAAAAATTAAGATATGATGTACCGGCAGTATCTCCATTTTCCACTTTGTATTTAAACAATAGAATAGGTACTGTAATACTTGTATTAATGATAACTGGAATACTTTTAGATAAGTCAAATGTGTATATTGGAAAATATATTTCAACTTCATTTCAAATAATATTTCAGATGGTTTTAATTGCAGATGGAGCAGCTTTAGCAGTTTATTGGTTAAAAAATAAATTAAAATTAAGTAGATTAGTTACTGTATTAATAATCATATTAACTGTAACATCTATAGAGATATCAATGATTTATATTTTTGCAGGATTGATGGATATGATATTTGACTTTAGGAAACTGGATCCTTTTAGAATAAAAAAAGCTCAATAATTGGGGGCAGATTTATGGATAACCGGTATAAAAATTTTATCACTGAAAACCAGGTATATATTACAATAATAGGATTGTTAATAGTAATCATAATGCTTAATGGTGCTAACCTGTGGATGGGGTTGGCATTGGTAGGTATGTTTGTTTTGCTGATATTTTATACTGTTAAGAATTCAAAACATAAAAAGAACCAGTGGACAAAGTTTATTGAAGACTTTTCTTTAAAGCTGGACACTGCCACCAGGAATACCTTAGTGGATATGCCCTTTCCTTTAGCTATTGTAAGTATTAAGGGTAATATTTTATGGTATAACCAAAACTTATCAAATGTTCTTAATGAAATGGAGCTTCTTGATTTAAATATAAATACACTATCAAAGGATATAGATTTAAAGCAAGCTATAACTGGTGTTAAAAACATATTTAAAGATATTAAGATTGATTCTAGGTATTATGATATATATGTAAGCATGGTGAATATATCAGAAGATGATCTTCATCAGGACGATATTCTTTTACTTTATTTCTACGACATCACGGAATCCCATAATATGTATCAGGAAATTGAATCTGAAAAATATACAATAATGCTTATTGAAATAGATAATTTCGATGACGTTATGAAAACTATTGAAGAAGAAAATAAGCCATTGATTATAGCTGAAATGGAAAGAACTATAAACAGTTATGGACAAAACTTAAATGCTATGCTTAAAAAATATTCCAATAGTAAATATGTGCTGTGTGTACAAAATAAGTATATTGAAAAAGAAATGGAAAGAAAATTTGATATACTTGATGGTATGCGGGAAATCAATATGGGGAATAAATTTGCAGTAACCTGCAGTATTGGAGTAGGGCAAGGTGGAGATAGTCCACTTGAAAATGAAAAGTATGCATTATCAGCTAAGGAGCTTGCATTAGGTCGTGGAGGAGACCAGGCTGTTGTTAAAAATGGGGAAAAGCTTATGTTCTTTGGAGGCAAAACCAAGGAAGTTGAGAAAAGAACCAGGGTGAGAGCAAGAGTAATAGGTCATGCCTTGGTAGACCTTATAAACGAAAGCAACAAGGTTTTCATTATGGGACATGTAAACATGGACATTGATGCACTAGGTGCAGCAGTAGGCCTCTATAGCACAATAAAAACCCTTGATAAAGAATGTTATATAATTTTGGATAGTATAAACAGCAGTATAAATCCTATGCTTGAAAAACTTAGAGAAGAATCAAAATATGACAATGCATTCTGCAATATAAGAACAACATTTGATCTTATAGATGCAAATAGTCTTTTAGTACTTGTTGATGTTCACAATAAGGGTTACATTCAGAATATGAGAATAGTTGAAATGTCTAAAAGAGTGGTTATAATAGATCATCACAGAAAAGCAGGAGACTATATTACAAAAGCAGTGTTAAGCTATATAGAACCATATGCATCCTCCACTTCTGAACTTGTTACTGAAATGATGCAGTACATGGTTGAAAAACCGGATATTCTTCCTATAGAGGCAGAAGCGCTCCTTGCAGGAATAATTGTGGATACAAAGAACTTCTATTTTAAAACAGGGGTAAGAACCTTTGAAGCGGCTTCAATGTTAAGAAAACTTGGGGCGGACACCTTGGATGTTAAACGATTGTTTTCCGATGATCTTGACTCATATTTAAAAAGAGCTGCCATTATACAATCTGCAAAGGTTGATAACAATGTTGCCATTGCTGTATGCCCTAAAGAAATAGAAGACTTAGTTCTATCAGCCCAGGCTGCAGATGAATTGTTAAATATTACAGGTATTCAGGCATCCTTTGTATTTGTTAAAATAGGTGAGGATGTTTACTTAAGTGGAAGATCCCTAGGCGATATAAATGTTCAGCTTATATTGGAAGGCCTCGGAGGGGGCGGCCATATGACTATGGCTGGTGCAAAATTTATTGGAATAACACTAGAAGAAGCTATTGAAAAACTAAAAATTGCTATAGAAAAATATAAGGAGGCAGAAAAAAATGAAAGTAATATTGTTAAAGGACGTTAAAGGTGTTGGAAAAAAAGGAGATGTAATCAATGCAGCTGATGGATATGCAAGGAACTTCCTACTCCCTAGAAAGCTTGCAGAATTAGCAACTGATAATAGTATGCATATATTAAACAATCAAAAAGAAGCAGAAAGAAGAAAAAAACTTGCTGAAATAGAAGCAGCTCAGGAGCTTGCACAAAATCTAAAGGGTAAGGAAGTTGTCTTGTCAGTTAAATCTGGCGAAAGTGGAAGGTTATTTGGTTCAATTACAGGAAAAGATATTGCAGATGAGTTGAATAAGAAGACAGGCTTAAACATAGACAAGAAAAAAATAGTAGTTGATACCATAAGGCAGCTTGGAACCTATGATGTAGAAGTAAAACTATATCCTGAGATTTCCACAAAGATAAAGGTAACAATAAAGGAATTATAAGGAGGAACTTAAGTGAAATCTCAAATTGCAGATGAATTAAGGCAAAAATCAATAAAAGAAGTACCTGTACAGGTGCAGCTTGATGTATTATTTGAAATGATGCACAGAGTGATGGAGCCAGGCACTATTGAAGCTAGAATAGTAAAATTTAAGCTTCATAATCATATGAAAAGCAGCGATATTTATGAAAGGGTTCATGCCCTTGAAATGATAATTACTGATGGAAAAGGGTTTAATGTAGTACCTAATGAAAAGAACATACAAGAACTGTTGGATTGTATAAATAATTATATAGGTGAAACACTTGCTAAAAATTATGTTAAAAACACAATAGAAAAAGAAGTTGAAAAGTATCTGATTGAGAAGCAGGAAAAGTATATAGATGAAGTAAGGCTAAGCATAATAAAGAAGCAAAAGGGACCGGAAAATGCAAGAACCTTAAAGAAGTTTTCAGAGCTTGAAGTATTGGATTCAAAAAAACTAAGCAAAAGTGTGCAGCAATTGTTAAGGCCGGCCAGCTTTAAGGAAATTGTAGGACAGGAGAGGGCAATTAAAGCTATTTTGTCAAAAATAGCTTCCCCATATCCTCAGCACATTATTTTATACGGACCTCCAGGGGTAGGAAAAACCACAGCTGCAAGACTTGCATTGACTGAGGCGATAAAGCTTAAGCATACTCCTTTTAAAAGCGATGCTAAATTTGTAGAGGTGGATGGAACTACCTTAAGATGGGACCCAAGGGAAATAACGAACCCACTCCTTGGTTCTGTGCATGATCCAATATATCAAGGAACAAAGCGAGATCTTGCAGAAACAGGCATACCTGAACCAAAACTTGGTTTAGTGACTGAAGCACATGGTGGGGTACTGTTTATTGATGAAATTGGTGAACTTGATGAGATGCTTCAAAATAAACTTCTTAAGGTCCTTGAAGATAAAAGGGTTGAATTTTCATCTTCATATTATGACCCAGAAGATGAAAACACACCAAAATATATAAAATATCTATTTGAAAATGGGGCTCCGGCTGATTTTGTATTGATAGGTGCAACCACAAGGGAGCCAGGTGATATCAGCCCTGCATTAAGATCAAGATGTACTGAGGTATACTTTGAGCCTCTAACCACTGCAGATATAATTGAAATAGTAAAAAATGCTGCAGACAAACTTAATATAAAACTTGAAGAAGGTATCCCTGAAGCAATAAGCAGATATACCATAGAAGGAAGAAAAGCAGTAAATATTCTTTCAGATGTTTATGGATATGTTTTATATAACAAGAAAACTGCAGTTGGCAGGAGAAAGGTAACAGTAACACTTCAGGACCTGTATGACATGATATCTATAAGCAGACTGGTACCTTTTGAGGAGATAAAGTCTGATAAGAGCTATGAAATAGGCCATATTTACGGACTAGGGGTAAGCGGCTACGTTGGGTCCACAATCGAAATAGAAGCAGCGGTTTTCCCTGCTATGGACAAAGGAAAAGGACAGGTGAGATTTAACGATACTGCCGGCAGCATGGCAAAGGATTCTGTATTTAATGCTGCCTCAGTTATAAGAAAGCTCACCAACAAAGATATAAGTGATTATGATGTTCATGTTAATATTATCGGCGGGGGTAAAATTGACGGACCTTCTGCAGGAGCTGCAATAACCATGTGCATAATAAGCGCTTTGCTTGAAAAGCCATTAAGACAGGATGTTGCAATAACTGGTGAAATATCTCTAAGAGGCAAAATAAAGCCTGTAGGAGGAATATTTGAAAAAATATACGGAGCCAGAAGAAAAGGAATAGGCCTTGTTCTTGTTCCAGAGGAAAATTACAAGGAAGTTCCAAAGGGACTAACCGATATCGAGGTAAAAGCCGTTAAAGATATTGAAGAGCTCACAGAGCTTGTTTTCTGATTATAATTTAGAGAGTGGAGAGATGATTAATGGATGCACCTCTTAAAATAATGCCCCATAGTATAGAGGCTGAACAAAGCGTTTTGGGGTCCATGATCTTGGATAAAATGACTATTGCGGAAGCAGCGGAAGTTTTAAACAGTGATGACTTTTATAAGGAAACCCATAAAATAATATTTGGCTGTATACTTGATTTGTATCACAAGGATAGTGCGGTGGACATTATAACTATTAGTGAAAAGCTTAAGGCCAGCAATCAGCTAGAAATAATAGGTGGAATAACACATTTAACTGAGCTTAGTGCTTCTGTGATTACCACTTCAAATGTTCATTCCTATATAAGGATTGTTAAGGACAAATCCACCTTAAGAAGGCTTATTAGGGCATCCAATGAAATTATAGAAAAGAGCTATAATAATCAGGATGACGTAACTGGAGTTGTAGATACTGCCGAAAAGAAAATATTTGACTTGTCCAGTAATAGAAGCACCTCGGATTTCGAAATAATGAGCTCTGTACTTGAAAGAGGTTTTCTTGAAATTGAAAAGCTGTTTATTAACAAGGGGCAGACCACAGGAATACCCTCCGGCTTTTATGATTTAGATGCAAAAACCTCAGGATTTCAAAAGGGTGATATGATTCTTATTGCTGCAAGACCATCCATGGGAAAAACAACCTTTGCCTTAAATATTGCTGAAAATGCAGCACTTAGGTCTGGAAAAAAAGTAGCAATATTTTCACTGGAAATGTCAAAGGAACAGCTTGCATACAAACTCTTATGTTCTGAAGCAAGGGTTGATATGTTAAAGCTTAGAACAGGGAATCTGGATGAAAAAGATTGGGAAAATTTAGCCAGGGCATCTGGACCATTAGGAAGTGCTAAAATATTTATAGATGATACAGCAGGTATTTCTGTAATGGAAATGCGCTCAAAGTGCAGAAGGCTGAAAATAGAACATGGAATTGATATCATAATAATAGACTATCTTCAGCTTATGGCTGGAAGTAAAAGCACTGAAAGCAGACAGCAGGAGGTTTCTGAGATATCCAGATCCATAAAGGCATTAGCAAAAGAAATGCAGTGCCCAGTAATAGCATTGTCTCAGCTTTCCCGTGCTCCAGAAGCAAGATCTGATCACAGGCCTATGCTTAGTGACCTTAGAGAATCAGGGTCTATTGAGCAGGATGCTGATATAGTAATGTTCTTATACAGGGATGAGTATTACGACAAAGAAACAGAGGATAAAAATATTGCTGAATGCATAATTGCAAAACAAAGAAATGGTCCTGTTGGAACAGTTAAGTTTGCATGGATGGGCCAATTCAGTAAATTTGGAAATCTTGATACAATACATCAATAAAGAACTTATGCCAGGCTGAGCCTGGCATAAGTTCTTTTTATTTTATCTCAATTTTTTTAGTTTCAACTTTAGATTTTTCTACCTTAGGAAGTTCTATTCTAAGTACTCCGTCTTTAAAAACAGCGGTTACCTTTTCTTCATCAACATTGTCTACATAAAAGCTTCTCTTGAATTCACCGTACTTAATTTCTTTTCTTACGTAGTTTTCCTTCTTTTCTTCGGTTTTATCCTCTCTCTTAGCTGATACTGTAAGGTAATTATTTTTATATTGTATGTCTATTGATTCCTTGTCTACACCTGGGAGATCTGCTTCAACTACATAGGAATTTTCATTTTCTTTTAAATCCACTTTGAAGCCAAATCCCATTTTTTCAAAAGGTATAGGAGCAAAGAAATCTTCGTTAAAGAAGTTATCCATAAAGTTGTTGAAATTATTCCCTCCTTTTTTCAATAATCCAGTTCTTTTGAAAGGTACCATATCAAACATAATATAACCCCCTTATATAATTTGTAATTAAATATTACATTATTATAAAATTAAAGTCAAAATATGTAATATTAAGAAAGTAAAAGATAAAATACAAGAAAACAAGAAACTTGCATATATTTGAAAATATTCGATATATATAGGGTCATAACCTTATTCTTCTTCCTCAGGTTCGAACTCTTCATAATAGTAATCTTCAAGTTCCTGATAAATCTTTTTTACTGAAAGCATATCATCCTCATCAAGTTTTTTTAATCTTGGCACAAGGTCAAGGAATTCCTCTACAGAACAAACTATTTCAATTGATGTGGTGGAGTCCTCCTCCATAAACTCATCATTTGTAACAAGCCATTCTTCATTAACAGTAACAATAAGCCCTTTATCAGCAAGTTCAAGGAGAAGGGGCTTCCATTTTTCAATATCTTCAATTTGCTCAATATAAACAAGAACCATTTCGGATTTATATATATTATCAATTATCATTACCAGCCCTCCTTAAAAGGATTCTTTATTTTAATTATATTCCTGGTATGGCAGTTATACAAGGCAACATCATACAAGAAAATAGTATGAATCTGTGATATTATTAATTAAACAATTATTCGTGGAGGGGAATGATATGCAGGAAGAAATCCGGACTACATGTTACGATTCAGAGCTAAATTTGGAAGCTTATAATTTCAAAGGTGTTATGCAGAAGTTCCCAAGCCATTTTCATGAATACTATGTACTTGGATTTATTGAGAATGGTCAAAGAAGTTTATACTGTAAGAATAAAAATTATATAATTGGAGCAGGGGATTTAATATTATTAAATCCAAATGATATTCATTCTTGCGAACAGCTTGAGGGTGCACTGGATTACAGATGTCTAAATATAAGTAAAGATGTAATGAAGGAGGCAGTTACCGAAATATCTGAGGAAAGTTATCTCCCTTATTTCAAGGAGCCTGTTCTTCATAGCAGTGATATTACAGGTGCCCTGCAGGAGCTGCATGTTATGATTATGAGAGGGGATAAGGATTTTAAAAAGGAAGAAATATTTCTATTCATTATTCAGCAAATTATTTATGAAAACACAGACTCAAAATCAAGGGAAGAAGAAAAAGTTACTGTGGAAATACAGAAGGCCTGTGATTATATTGAAAAGAACTATATGAATAATATAACTTTAAAGGATTTAACCAATTACACGGGGCTTAGTAAATACTACCTGATTCGTTGCTTTACAAGGCAAAAGGGGATATCTCCATACAGCTATCTTGAAACAATTCGAATAAGTAAAGCAAAGAAACTGTTGGAAAATCAAGTGTCTCCAATGGAAGCTGCAATACTGACAGGGTTTTCAGATCAAAGTCATTTCACAAACTTCTTCAAGAAGTTTATAGGCTTGACACCAAAGCAGTATATGAATATTTTTATAGATTAAGGAGAATAAAATGGAGCAGGAAAAAGATAAAAAATGTGTTATTGTGATTGATGCGGATCTTCCTAGTGGAGTAATTGCTAATACTGCGGCCATATTGGGGATTACTTTAGGGAAAAGGAGGCCCGAATTAGTAGGTGAAGATGCAATTGATGCTTCAGGAATGCAGCATCTTGGCATAATATCAATACCCGTTCCCATATTAAAGGGAAACAAGGAAGTGCTTAGAAAATTAAGACAGCAGCTGTATTCAAAGGATTATGAGGATGTTGTGGTAGTAGATTTCTCTGATGTTGCTAAAGGGTGCAATGTGTATGATGAATATATAGAAAAAACATTAAAAACACCAGAAAGCAAGCATACATATTATGGTCTTGGCATATGTGGATATAAGAAAAAAGTAAATAAACTCACAGGGAGCATGGCCTTGCTAAGGTAAAGTTGAAAAAAATTTCAACTTTTGAGATTTAACCTACGGTAGATCCTTTGGAGCTTGAAGTTGAAATTGAAAAACTACTATAATAAATTAAACCTCCAGCAATGGAGGTTTTTATTATAGCAGAATTTGTACTTCATAATCAGCATTGTTATATTCAACGAAATTATCTTCAAATTCATTTGCTATTACAAAGGCTGGAGTGTTTTTATATTGAAAAAATTCCGATATCAAGGCAGTATCCCACTGTCTTGTGCAAAGCTTAGCTCTGAAACACAAATATTCCCCTTCAGGGAGTTCTAAAAGAAACTCTGTTTCAAAGTCAGGTTTTTCTTTAAGATATATAAAGTATTGATTAGGGCAAAATTTTTGGTTAACAAGAAGATCATAATCCATAAGATATCCATATTGACGAAGAAAGGAAAGCTCTTTAAGTTCTTTTCTGCTTTTTGCCCCAGCAAGCCTGATTTCCATACTGGCAAGCTCCTCATCGTGGAAGCAGGGAACTGATATTGCATATCGTTTTTCAAGCTTTATTTTATATGGGGTACCAGTATACTTGTTATTATCCATATATGTAAAGTAGTGCATATACCAGTCTATATCTTTTATTGTTTCCATTATTTTTTTCTGTTCCAGGATAAATTTCTGCTTTTGATTTTCAAGGAAGGGAAGAAGCTTGTCCACACTTCCAGAAGAAATAATTATTTTAATTTCTTCAAGGGTAAGTCCAAAATGTTGAAGATACTTTATTCTGTCAATGTAGTGAAACTGATTGAAGCTGTAGTAGCGGTAACCTGTTTCATTATTAATATGTACAGGCTCCAGCAATCCAACCTTATCATAATATCTAAGAGTTTGAATAGAAACACCTAAAAGTTTTGCAGTTTCTCCTATAGAATATAATTCCTTCATATAACATTAACCCCTTTAAATCTTTATCATAAGTATAGCAATTAAAAGATAAGCTGTGCATCATAAATACACAGCTTAATACATATTATCTTACCTTATCAAAAACTTCAAGTGCCTGGTCAAAATCATAAATTAGGTCATCAATGTCTTCTATTCCAACAGAAACTCTCATCAGTCCTTCGTGAATACCCATTTTTAATCTAACTGGTTCCGGAACATCTGCATGAGAAGATGAAACCGGGTGGGAAAGAGAAGTTCTGAAACCTCCAAGTGTAGGAAGGTAACTAACATATTTAAGCTTTCTCATAAACAAATTTAATTTGTCTCTGTTGTCCTCCACAGAGAAGCTAAGCATAGCACCATAACCTTTAAGGAAAAGTTTTTCAGCAAGTTCATGCTGGGGATGTACTGCCAAACTTGGATGGTTTACTTTACTTACATGTGGATTTTTTTCAAGGGCGGCTGCTAATTTTTGAGCATTTTCAAGTTGCTTTTTTACCCTAAGTCCCATAGTTCTTGCACTTCTTAACAGAAGCCAGGAGCTGTTTGCATCTGAACAGCTGCCAAGAAGGTGCTGGAAGGAATAAGCTTTATCTACAAGGTTAGTATTTCCTGTTAATGAACCTGCAGTAACATCACTATGTCCACCAAAATACTTGGTTAAACTGTGAACTACAAGGTCTGCACCATGGTCAAGTGGCTTTATAACATATGGTGTAGTAAAGGTGCTGTCTACTATAACCATTGCTCCAGCCTCATGAGCAGCATTAGATATTGCATCGATATCCACAACAACTGTTAGGGGGTTTGCTATTATTTCAGTATATAGAATTTTTGTGTTTGGCCTTATAGCTTTTTTAACAGCTTCTATATTTGTGAAATCAACATAAGTTGCTTCAATGCCATAGTGTGAGAGATAGTTGTTCATAAAGTCAATTGTCTCACCATATAATGCAGAGTTGGCAAGTACGTGATCCCCGCAGTTCAAAAATGATAAAAGAGAAGTTGAAATTGCTGCCATTCCAGATGAAAATATAATTGTTTTTTCTCCATTTTCAAGGTATGAAATTAATTCTGCAATGGAGTCACGATTAGGATTTTTTGTTCTGTTGTAGGTGTAGCCACCAGCGTCTGTAGTATTGTGCAGCTCTTCAAGGTCCTCCATTATATATGCTGTTGACATATAAATGGGAGGGCTTTCCGGACGAAGATTTTCTCCAATGATTTCGGAGCCCTTGTAGAGTATTTCTGTATCATTACTGAATGTATGTTTATCCATAATTAGTCACCTTCATATTAATTATTCAGGTCTGCAATGGACCTGTTTTTATTATTTTACTAAATCATCTATAGCATCATTACCAGAAACGTATTCTTTGTGTACAAAATCGCATTCCATAAGTGGAACAATTTTTGTTTTCTTTATATATTTGTATCCAAAGTAAAATACCGCAAACAATGGTATTGTTATATAGTTTGTTATAAAGCTGAACCAGTCAAAGGTATCTGCCTGAAATATCCATATGTTTGCACCAAAAATAACTATTGTGCAAAGTATCATTGCAAGTATTGGACCAAATGGGAACCACTTGGCTCTGTATTTTAAATCTTCAAGCTTTCTTCCCTGAGCTATATACGCTCTTCTGAATCTGTAGTGGCATATTGCAATACCAAGCCATGCAAAGAAAGCAGTGATTCCTGATATATTTACCAGAGCATAATATATTTTTCCATCACCTATAAGTGATGCAAAGAAAGCAGAGCAAGCTACAAGTGCTGTAAGGTAAAGTGCATTCATAGGTACACCACGCTTATTAACTTTCCCAAATGCCTTTGGAGCCTTTCCTTCCTTGGCCATTGCATAAAGCATACGTGAAGATGCATATAGTCCTGAATTTCCTGCAGATAATACAGCTGTTAGGATAACTGCATTCATAAGACTTGCTGCAAAGGCAACACCAGAGCGTTGAAATACTATGGTAAATGGACTGTAGGCTATCTGGTCTGTTCCACTCTTTAAAAGATTTGGATCATTAAATGGAACAAGGAAACCGATTACAGCTATAGCGCCAATATAAAACAGGAGTATTCTCCAAAATACAGTTTTTATAGCTTTAGGAACATTTTTTTCTGGATCTGCAGATTCTCCTGCAGCTAGTCCTACAAGTTCTGTTCCTGAAAATGAAAATCCAGCAAGAAGGAAAACATTAACTATTGCAAAAGCTCCTCCAATAAAGGGTCCCTTTTGTCCATCACTTGTCTGAAGCAAAAAGTTACTGAATCCTGGAGAATGTCCACCTAAAATTCCAAATATCATCATTACTCCAGCTAATAAAAATACTATTATTGTTACAACTTTAATTCCTGCGAACCAATATTCTCCTTCTCCATATGCTCTTGCTGATACAAGATTAAGACAGAAAAGAATTACGAGAAAGAGTATGCTCCACATAGTTCCGTTTGTGTTAGGAAGCCAAAACTTAACTATTATGGAACCAGCAACAAGTTCGCAGGCAACACAGGTAGCCCAGCAAAACCAGTAGTTCCAACCAAGTGCAAAACCAAAGGCTGGATCAACAAATCTTGTTGCATAGGTTTCAAAGGATCCTGAAACAGGCATTAAGGTAGCCATTTCACCAAGAGAAGTCATTAAAAAATATACTAGAACTCCCATTACAGAATATGCTAAGATTGCGCCTCCAGGACCAGCCATGCTAACTGAGCCTCCGCTTAATAGGAACAAACCAGTACCGATAGCGCCTCCAATGGCGATCATATTTAAATGTCTTGCCTGTAAGCTTCTATGAAGTTCCCCTTTTTCATTTTTATTATCCGAGCTCATTCAAACTCCCCCTTAAATTTTAATGATTATAGTATGTTATGTTTAATTCTCTCGCGATAAGAACTAAAACATAATCACAACTCTTTGTTAGAAAAATTATAAACTCTATAGTAAATATAGAGTCAATATAGTGATGTTACAATTTTTAAAATTCATAAAATTAAGACAAATTTAAGAATTGTCATTATTTTACTTAATATGATATAATTATAAACAATACAAAATTGAAACATTTTTTAGTAAAAAAGGGGGCACTTTATGAGAAGTAAAAAACTTATAATTTTGACTGTAACCGCAGTTGTTATAGCATGTTCAAAACCAGTATTTGTACAAGCTGCAGATTTTAATAATAATGTAACAACTAGTTATGCAACTAGTACAATTCAGACTGAGACATTGATTTCAAAAGAGCAGGCTAAACAAATAGCAAAGGATGCTTTTAAGAGCTATTTTGATATTATTCTTGATGACTCAACTTCTAATATAAATATAAGTTCAAGGTTAGGAGGAGATATTGGACAAAATAACAAGAGTTATTGGGATGTAAATTTTAACATTGACCAAGGGAATTATCACAACAGCGGATTTGCCTCAATAGATAAGAGTAGTGGGAGAATCGTGAGTCTAAGCAGCTTTTTAAACAACATGACAGAAAACAATGTGAAAATTGTAGCTGCCGTGACAAAAGACCAGGCTAAGGCTGCAGCGGAAGCCTTTATTTCTAAGATTGCCCCAGAGGAGGTTAAAGCAGCTAAACTTATAGAAAACAAGAGAAATGATAATATAAGAAATCAAGGTTTTACCTTTTCATACTGCAGACTTAATAATAATATTCCTATATATGGAGATTATATTTCTGCAACAGTGGATGGGTTTACTGGAAAGGTAACATCCTATTCAATACAATGGACTGATGACCTTCAATTACCGTCTTTGGATGGAATAATCGATGAAAAAAAAGGAAAAGATCTAGTTAGTGAAAACACAAAAATGGATTTAATGTATATTCCCTCAGTTGATACTCTAAATCCTGAGATAGAAAGGGAAACTAAACTTGTTTATTTTAATCAATATGATGTATCAAATATAATTGATGCCAAAACAGGTGAAGTGATTGAAATGAATAAATTTACTGGAATAAATGTGAAATCTAAAGATATAACCTCTGAGGAAAAAGAAGAAATTTATATGAAATCTCAAAGTTCACAAAATTTGAATAGAGCTATAACAAGCGATGAAGCAGAACAAATTGCAAAAGAAAAACTAAAGTTGCTTTTTAACGAAGATTTCACAGTAAACTATTCAGGTTACGGAGAACGAACAGAAGCCAATGGTAAGAGAACTAAAACATGGGATATTTCATATATTTTAAAAAATTCAAACGAAGTTAATAATAATGGAAATATATCTATAAACGTTTCAAACGGAGAAATAATGGATATATATTTATTTAATCAATTCCCAGACAATGATGAGGAGCCTTTTGTACCTAAATTGACGTCTGAACAAGCATACGTTAAAGCTATAGAAATTATGTCCAAGCTTTATCCTGAAAAGATAAAGGATATAAATACAAAACAAAATGTTGAAGATCCTTCAAATGTAACTTCAAACTACTCAACCCAATCGCAGCTGGGATTTAATTTTCAAAGGCTTGTAAATGGACTAGCCTACAAGCATGATGGGATTAATTTTAACTTTAGTGCTAAAACAGGAGAGCTCCAAAATTTAAATTGTAGCTGGGAAGACTCTGTTTCTGTACCTATAGCTGGAACTGTAATAAGTGCAGAGGAAGCAAAGAAGGTATTTTTATTAAATAACATGCCTAGACTTATGTATATGAAAGCCAATAATAACAGCTCATCAAACAATGAAAAGGAAATTAAATTAGTATATTCAACAAATAACATGTACTATGATTATTATACATATATTGATGCAAATACAGGCAAGTTATTAAATAATTACGGGCAAGAGGTAGATGACTGTTTAATTGATTTTCAAAATGCAATAAAGGGTTCTTCTGTAGAAAAGGAAGCAAATATTTTAGTTTCCAATGGAATAATAGACACTAGAGATTTTAAATTAAATGGTAATATTACCAATCTGCAATTTATTAAAATATTAACTAGTGTTAAGAACTTTGACCGCTATTATGGAAACAGCAATAATATAGATTTAAAAATATCCACAACAATAGCCAAGGATTCAGCTGATTATAAATATTTGCAGCTGGCAGTAAATGCAGGAATAATTGATAATTCAGGTGAGTTTAATCCATCAACTTTAGTTACAAGAGAACAAGCTTCAGTATATTTAATTAAATTACTTCACTTTGACAGAATAGGGAAACTAAAAGATGCATTTGCTTTCCAGCCTGCAGATAAGGATTCTATATCAACAGATTTTATAGGCTATGTATCTTTAGCTAAAGATCTTGGGCTTATTAGTACAGATTCAAACAATAAGATTAGACCAAAGGACAATATTACTATGGAGGAATTGATAAAAGCTATTTATAACACTCTTCAATAACTAAATTTAAGGACAGGGTGAGAAGCCTTGTCCTTAATTTTGGTCTAAATATGTAACTTGGGAAGGGGAGCTTATGATTATAGGTATTTTAAAACAGTACAAAAGAAACTTATTAGCAGTGATACTTTTAGTTATTGGATATACCTTAGGTATAATAACATTATCTGTTGGCATTAGTGGCATTAATGATACAAGAAATTATTTACTTGACCAAACATCAGGAAATCCAGAAAATATATATTCTGTAACTGCAATTAGCGGTGAAGATAGCAGCTTTTCCTTTGACAATGTCAATAGAATTGTAAGTGGTATATCAAATGATTTAGAGATTCAAGTGGGCAATTTTGGTAAAGTGAATATAAATGGAAATTACAACAATGATGCTCTATTAGTTGCAATAATTAATCAGAAGAAAAGTGATTGGCATGTGCCAATTACGAATGGGAAGTATTTTTCTGTAGCTCAGTGCAAAGGTAATGAAAAGGTTGCAATTATAGGTAAAGAATTAGAGAAAAAACTGTTTCCAAGTGGAATGGACAAGAATTCCACTATAGATATTTATGGTGAGAAATATAATGTTATAGGTATTGTGGGAAGAGAAAATAGAGAGACACAGTGGGACTATGTAGTATATATACCATTTAATACCTTGCCATCTTACATTAAGGAAAATTTTAATGTAGGAGTAAATAAATCAAGTAACTTAAGTTTGGCAGTAAGAAAAAGATCTAATGAAAATATAGATATGAAGGCTGTAGTAGAAAAACATTTTAAAGACATTTTAAAAAATGATGAAAGTTTAAACTTAAACTTTGATAAAGTAGTAGGAAGAGATTCTGATAATAGCAGTCTTTTAAATAGCATAGTTGGAACTGTAGTAATTTCAGGTATTATGTTAATAATGTGTATAATTAATGTAATTAATTTATCTATATTCTGGATACTAAGTAGGAAAAGAGAAATTTCAGTAAGAAAGGCATTGGGGGCAACAGATTATGTAATAATAAAATCTGAGGTAGCCGAAATGTGTGGTTTAGCTATTATATCAGCTTTTTTAGCAATATCAATTCAAAGTATTTTATTGATTTTCTGCAATAGATATTTAATTAATATGGGAATTTCTATAGAGGTTTCATTAAGTAATTGGCTTATAGTAATTTTTACATCCATAATTTGTGGCGTTATTTCATCAGTTAAACCTGTTTTAGAAACTCTCAAAATACAGCCTGCAGAAGCTTTAAAGAGTTGAGGTGAAGATTATGAATATGATATTTAAGTCTATAATTAAACACAAAGGAAGAAATATTTTAATATTAATTCAGCTAAGTATAGCTTTTTTTTCAATGTCCTTTGGTATAGGCATGGTGGAAGCTTCCATAAGCCATATTTCAAAAGTTAAATCCTTAGTATCATCGGATACAATTAATTTTATAGATATTGGTGAAAATAATAAACCACCTTTATATTGCGATGCTAATTTAATTAAGCTTTATGATGAGCTAAAAGGTGATAATCGTATTGATTCATTAGGGACATTTACCTATGGATATATTAAATCTGAGGAATCAATCAAGCCTGATAAAAGATATAGCGATATTAATGTACTCCTAATTGATAATAGTTTGGAAAAAATTTTAGTTAATGTAGGCAAATTAAAGCCTGCTACTACAGGCACAGATGGTAAAACAATAACAGCTTTAGCAGGAAAAAACGTTCAGAAACTTTTATCAATTGGCAGTGATAAAAAAGTACGTCTTGATAATGGACAAGAATATTCCGTTAAGATAACTGGCGAACTAGATAAGGATTTGGTGTTTTTCCTTGGGAGTAATGCAGCTCTTATAACTGAAGATAGTAATGTGATCAGCTTGGACAATTCTATAGTAGTTGTTTTGCCAGAAACTGAAAAGTCATTGTACTTAAGTAATACAAATAATAATCTATTGATAAAACTGCAAAAGGGCATTGATGAAAACAAATTTATATCGGACTTGAAGGAACGGAGCCAAAAGTTAAATATAAATCCTTTTACTCATGACATAAATTATGAGATTAATGCTTATCTTCATCGTAACGAAATTCCAATGTATTTTTCAATAGGTTTTTCTTTAGCAATATTAGTTCTATCTTCCTTTGGAATGATTGGTGTAATACTATCCTCCATAATAAGGAGAAAAACTGAATTTGGAATAAGGTATGCCCTTGGCTCCACTCCTAAAAATATGGTGTTTCTAATAGTTGGAGAAATTATAGCGGTGTTTATTGCAGGAGATTTTATTGGTAGTATCTTGGCATTTATTCTTTCTTTGTTTACTGATGGAATTAAGGTTGGACTCATTACAGTTTCATCTACCACAGCAATAATGCTTATTTTTGCATTTTTATCAAGCTTGGCTCCAGCCTTAAGAACTGTGAAAATGGAGCCTGTTAAATTAATTGGAGGGGATTAGAAATTGAGTACTATAGATTTGAAAAACATATATAAGGAATACAATTCTGGGGAGGCAGCAAGTGTTGCCTTAAAGGATTTAAATTTTACTGCAGAAAAGGATGATATGATTGCTATTATGGGACCATCTGGGTCTGGCAAGACAACCTTATTAAATATCTTAGGCTGCATGGATGTAGCGACAAAGGGTGATTATATTTTAGATGGAGAAAACATTAATAATTGTACTAAGAAGCAATTGTCTCAAATAAGAAGCGAAAAGTTTGGATTTGTATTTCAGCAGTTTGCATTGATTCCTGAATTTACAGTTACTGAAAATGTAGAATTACCTATGGTTTATGGAAATTATTTTAAGAATTTTAAGGATAAAATAGGTAAGAAAGCCAGACTTGAAATGTCAAAAAAAGTCCTCGATGACCTTGGGTTAGGGGATCATTTGAACAAAACACCTGCCCAATTATCTGGAGGACAGCAACAAAGAGTAGCTATTGCAAGGGCTATTGTATCTAACCCTGAAATAATACTTGCAGATGAACCTACAGGTGCCTTAGACCAAAAAACTGGTAAAGAAATAATGAATATACTTAAAAGTATAAATGAGCAGGGGAAGTTGGTTATTATAATTACCCATAATCCTAATGTAGCCTCTTATTGTAAGAAAGTTATTAATGTGGTGGATGGAGAAATACAAGTTGGGTAGAAATTAAGAAGGAGAAAAGCTAAATGACAATACAAATATTTATTGTTTTAGTACTTACCTTTATCATTTATACAATTTCAACATTAACCTATTCTGTAAGAATCGCTGGTATAAGAACAGGATTAATTGCAATATGCTTTTCAATATTTAATATTTTTGCATTAATAGCCAGAACCTCAAATACCATTCAAGAACCATTGCTGGCTAAAACAATTGAAAACACTATAATGGTAGGAGATTCTCAAAGTTTACTGGTTGTATTTAGATGGATATTGTATTCAACTACAGTTGCAACGATTATTGGTGCATTATTGATGCCAACATTTATTAAATTTTCAGCAAAGCTGTTATGTCTTTTAGTAAACATCGCTCTGTACCTAAATTGTTTTTGATTGGATTTTCAAAATCCGGAGTAGAAGAGCTAAAATATAATATTACAATGCCAAAACGAGAAAATGTATTTCAATTAAAAAGTTTAAAGCACGTTCCTAAAAAGATTATTTTATTAAATACCATAGCTTTTGCAGCATCAACTGTAGGAGGCTTTGCTGCACTATATGCGGGGTGCATAAACCCAGATTTAAGAACTACATGCAGTACTTTGGCAGCAGTGATAACCGGGATAGCAACATTAATAATGACAATATTTGTTGATCCATATATATCAATGCTTACAGAAGATGTACTAAATGGAAATTGTGCCGAGTTACAGTTTAACCGATGTATAATATTTATTGTATTCAGTTTAATTGCAGGAACAGTATTAGCGCAGTTTTTATTAATTCCATCTGCTGTAGCAATATCATTGATAGCTAAATTGATTTAAATAAAAACAGCCAGCAGATTTGCTGGCTGAAATAATTTATTAAACTTTAAATTTTAGAACAATTTTAACTAGATCTTCAGCCATGTTTGTTTGAACTTGTGCGGAAGCAGCTATAGCATCCATGGCATTTGAAACCTCCATTATGTTACCTGATATTTCTTCAGAATTTGTAGTAGTTGACTGAATTGCAAAAGTAACTGAATCAATTGAGGAGTTTACCTCCTTAACAGAAGATGCAATTTCTTCTGCACTAGAAGCAATTATACTGGAGAGCTCTTCAATTTGATGTGCATCTTTTTTATATATTTCACCGACTTTTTTATATTCGTTATAGTCAGCAATAACTCTGTCTTCAATATAATATAATATTCCATTTGCATTTTCAGATAAATTTTCAAATGCATATTGTACCTTTGTTATTACATCTTGAATACTGTTTACAGTAACAGAGGAACTTTCTGCAAGTTTTCTTACCTCATCAGCTACTACAGCAAATCCTTTTCCTTGCTCTCCCGCTCTTGCGGCTTCTATTGCAGCATTAAGAGCAAGTAGGTTAGTTTCTTCTGATATACTGGAAATTACATCTGCCATCCTTTTAATTTCTTGAACCACTTTACCATCTTCAATTGCTTTTAATATTTGTTTTTGTTTATCTTTAAACATGGTATGGGAATCATTTAATGCTGTTTCAGCGTCAATGCTTATTTTATTTGCTCTTTCATCACTTTCTCTAGCTTGGGTTCTAGCCTCTAGAGCTTTATTTGTAATTTCTATAATAGCCCTTTGCATTTCATTTCCGGCAGCATTAACCTCTTCTATAGAAGCATTGGTTTCCTCCATACCTGAAGATATTTCTTCCAAAGCAGCAGTAACATTTTGAACCTGTACAGATATTTCTTCACTTGTGGCTGAAAGTTCCTGGCTTGAAGAAGAAATTGTAGTTATGCTTTCGTTTAAGGTTTTAATTAAATTATTAGTGTTTTCGATTGCTTTATTCAGTGATTGGGCCAGCATCCCAAATTCATCTTTTGAATTTACTATGTATTTTTGTGTTAAGTCACCATTTGCAATATTTTCAGCAAACTCAACTCCTTTTTTCAAAGAACTTACAATTAAATTACTTAAAAATAAGCCTAAAATAATGGCAAGTGCCACAGAAGTCAAAGTGATTCCAATCATAAGTTTATAAGCTTTAGAAAATGTAACATCACCTTTTGTGTTAAGATTATTTGCTTCATCCTTATTAATTTTAATCAGAGTTTCCAAATCTTTTTGAGACTTTTCTCTAGCGGCACTTAATTCAGGGAGTGCTGCCACCGCCTCATCTTTTTTTGATTCATTAATCATATTTATTACCTTTGTTTGAACTACTCTGTATGCAGCATCATCCTCTTTAAATTTTGCAAGGTTTGTTTTTTCTGAATCTAATAAATATGTAGCTTCATACTCCTTTAGTAGTGTATCGCTTTGTTTTGACAGCTCTTCAATATCTTTAATTCCAGGTGATATTTGAGCAGAATCATTTGTATATGTTATATTCAGCATGTCGCCTTTTATAGATAAATGATTTTGCAAAATATTGTTTAGCTGCCCTATTGGAATTAGTCTGTCCACATACATGGAAGTCATACCATCATTTATGTTTTTCATATTTAGGATACCATACACACCTACTATTGCCACAAATAATGCCACTATTAAAAATCCGCTTAAAAGTTTAGTTCGAGTTTTAAGATTATTAATTAAATTCATACCAGCACCCCTATAAATCCTTAAATTTTGTTATAAAATAATTAGTATGAAATTACATCTCCTTTCATAATTATGCAATCGCAATTAATTACAAATAATTTAAAACAATTTTCATATGTGACTATAATGCTAAACTCATAACAATTAATCCTATTAAATTAAATAATCGTAGAAATTGATGAAAACTTTACCAAATTAACAATATTATTGGGAAGTGCAAATAATATGACGTCTATACAAAAAAATAGAAATATGATTAAAAATACATAATATATAGCGTGTATATAAGCCTCCTTATAGTCATGAGCAAGTCCTTGAAATCATTCGAAGTGAAAGAGGAAGACATTTCTCAGAAGATATATTAGATGCTTTCTTTCAGATACATGAAAAATTTTATGAGATATCCCCAAAATACTTAGATAGGAAATAGATTTTTTTTACTTAATATAAAGTATAAATATGACAGAAAAAAGTCGTAAAAAAAGCGGAGTGCCATAAGAAAATTAATTGATACAAGAATATATACATAATAAGCAAAGGTTATCCCAACAAATCATGGAGATAACCTTTTTTTAATAGTTATCAACAGAATTGTGCACAAATTGTGTATATTTTGACAATTGAAGCAAAAAAAATTCATTGTAAAAGAAAATGAAGCTACAACGTGGAATAATTTCCATTTAAATAATTATATGGAAATTATATGCAAAATGTAATATAATAACATTTGTGATTTTAAAATGTATATACGCATGGAGGTGTAGGACATGAAAAACCTAAAAAAGTATGGAGATATGTTTAATAAATTAAACTGCGAAATAATGAAGGATATTAAAAATAAAACTGAGGATGAATTAAAGGAAATAGAATTAGAAGCAAGAAATGCAAAATTAGGTAATTGTGAATGGGGGGAATACAAAATTTCAAGAGTTGTTCTAAGCTATGTGTTTTTCGTACGAAGAGAAAGACATAAAGTTAAACATGAAAAAAAACAAGAGCCGGGGTTTTCATACTATTTGTAGTTTTTATAGGCAAGGAGACCTAAAGCAAGAGCTAATATTGCTAAGGCAAAATCATGTAAATCTTTAGTTCTAAATGCACCAAAAAAAATATTAAAGCTGCATATAATTAGAAATATTGAAAGGTATTTCATTACTTTGTCCATTTTATTCAAGATAAAACCCCCTTAAAAAATTTATATAGTAATTATATAACAACGGGTTTACAAAAGAAAAGCCTTATTGTATTATTATTGCAAGCATTTACAGAGACGGTAAATATAATCAAGGAGATGATAGGTATGAAAATTACTGTTATGCCAAAATCCTCTTCAGGTAAGTTTGCTGCTATTATTTCAATTACATTTACTATTTTAATCTTGCTAAAAATGTTGCCTGTGAATCTGCCAATACCAACCTTCGGTATTTTTGCCTTTGGAGTTTTAGGTTTTTTTGCAGGCATTTTTGCATTAATAAAAGGGGATAGTTCTCTGGCTGTGTTCTTTTCAGTTTTAATCGGGTTGTTATTAATTGGATTGATTGCCTATACTGGGGTCTCATCTCTAGGGGTATTTAAGGACTTTCCTGTAAAGGATAAATTAACTATAGAAGAAGCGGGACCAAAAGTACAAGGAGATGAAAATCGTGGCACTGTTTCGGAAGGCGGAGGCTTTGTATATTATATTGCAGATGAAAAAATTTATAAAATAAAAAACGACTGGTCTGATAAGACTATGATTTCAGAAAGCAACACTGGTACATTGTTTGTAGCAGGGGATTGGATATATTATTCAAACAGTAGTGACTATGGGAGTCTTTATAAAATCAAAACTGACGGCTCCATGGAGACAAAATTGTCCGGGGATGATATCAACAGCATGTATGTATACGGAGACTGGATTTATTACAATACAAAAAAAAGTATGGAAGATATTAATGAAGCAAAGCAAAAGTATAAGGAATCCTTTATGGATAAAATTGAGGCTGGTGCTGTTTATAAAATAAAAACAGATGGTTCAGGAAGAACAAAACTTACTGACACAGACTGGCGTACGGGTAATTTAAAGGTTTTTGGTGACTGGGTTTTGTGCGAAAGTAATGGACAATTATTCAAAATAAAAACAGATGGAAGCGGTAAAATGCTTATATCGGAAAATGGGCGAATAGGATTTACTGATGGGGACTGGTTTATATATGCGGAGGTATCAGGGAAAGAGGCAAAGGAAAAATTCAGCCTTTATAGGATAAAGCTAAATGGCTTAGAAAGAGAAAACTTAACTTCAGTTGAAAATGTTGTTAATTATTGCTTTAGCGATGGCTGGTTTTATTATGGAGTTGAATCTAAACGAGGTTTGCTCCGGGTAAGACCTGATGGAAGCGAAAAGACAAAATTGAACAAAATAGATATATGGGGTTTGGATGGTGTAATAGGACACTGGATGTATATATCAGATTATTCAGGGCCTAGGTTCAGAGTAAAGATTGATGGTTCTGTGGGTACAAGAATAAAATAAACCTGTTACAAAGTATTATCATTTTTCACATAATTATTCCAAATTGATGATATAGTATATAAGTATACCAGATGAATATAAATCAATCCTCCCCCTTTGGATTGTTATAGGTGGTAATTAAAACAGCATTGGATTTTATTAAATCCGATGCTATTTTTATACAAAAAAATTTTTTTCATAAAAAAATTGCATTGAAGCTAAGGCTCAATAACAGTATAATTAGTATGTAAAATATTATTGAAAAATGGAAAGAGGTCAATGAGATGCAGGACAAAAATGACAAATTGAGTCTTTATGGTTTTAATAACCTTACCAAGGTATTGAGTTTCAATATTTATGATATTTGTTACACCAAGAGTGAGGAAGATCAGAAAAAATATATCGAATATATAGATGAACAGTATAATTCCGAAAGGTTGACGGAAATATTAAAGCAGGTAACCAAGATAATAGGTGCAAATGTACTGAATGTGGCCAAACAAGATTATGACCCTCAAGGTGCAAGTGTTACATTACTTATATCAGAGGAGGAAGTGCCCCTATATATTCTTGATAAGTCATGCAATCAGGGTGTATTAACTCCAACCCGTGAAAATATTGTTGCTCACTTGGACAAAAGTCATGTAACAGTTCACACTTATCCTGAAAGTCATCCAATGAATGAAATAGCAACCTTTAGAGTGGATATTGATGTAGCAACCTGCGGAGAAATTTCTCCTCTTAAGGCATTAAATTTCCTAATAGACAGCTTCGATTCAGATGTAATAACTATAGACTACAGGGTAAGAGGTTTCACCAGGGATTTAAACGGAAGAAAACATTTTATGGATCATAAGATAAGCTCAATCCAAAACTATATAAATAAGGATACAATAAACAGATACAACCTTATAGATATGAATATTTACCAATCAAGCATATTTCACACAAAGATGAGAATAAATAATTTAAATCTAGAAAATTATCTTTTTGAATCAAGTGTTGAGGACATGTCTAAGGAAGTTGAAAATAGTGTAAGAGGAAAGCTTGAAAAAGAAATAAATGAAATTTTTTACGGAATTAATCTTCCAAATAGCTAAAAAGTGGGCAATGCCCACTTTTTTTATATAAACTTTAAAATCTCTTCTGCATCTTTTCTTTTTGGTTTAACTGGCTCATTATCATAATAGCCTAACGGAATGACTGCAACCACTTCTTCTGTATCAGGAATATTTAAAAGTGATGCTACTATATCTTCGTCATAAATTCCCATTATAACTGTACCTAAACCTAATTCTGAAGCTTTTAAGGTAAATATCATGTTAGAACAGCCGCAATCATACATCTGCCAGCCTTTTCCCTTAGGGCTTTCAAAGTTTCCTTCTCTGTCATAGGCCGATCGGTTCTTTACTACTGTTGAAATAATAATTACTGGAGCACTTTTTGCAGCAGGTTTATTAAAATCAGGCAGTGCCCAAAGCAATTCTTCTTTAACTTTTGGATTTTTAACTGCATAATATCTTGTTACCTGGGTATTTTTCCAGGATGGAGCCTGGGCAGCTGCATCTACAAGCTTGCAGATTACGCTGTCATCAATTTTAACATTATTAAATTTTCTTATACTTCTTCTCTTTTCAATACAAATTTGTAAATCCATTGTTTCACCTGACCCTTCTTAATCTTTATATAATGATACAACAACAAAAGATATTAATCAAAAATATTTATTGAATAAAAAATGCTTTAGGAATATAATTAGCTTAATTTAATAATCGGTTTCAGGCACTTTTGTTTAATAGGGAAAGCGGTGTAAATCCGCTGCAGCCCCCGCTACTGTATACGAGGACGAATCCATAATCCACTGGCAACTGCCGGGAAGGGTGGAGGAGAATGATACGTGAGTCAGGAGACCTACCTGAAATGGCATATTGCTTCGGCGGGAAGTATAATATATTTAAAAATTTACGGTATAATGAGCTCCTGCAATGCAGGAGTTTTATTTTTTAGGAGGAAAATTATGAAATTATTTCGTGAAACCCTGGCAGGTATAGCACCTGCAGATAATGAGGCTATAAACAATGCAATGAGCCGAATTGACGGATTGGCAAAACCAATAGGAAGTCTTGGAACCCTTGAAACTATATCTGCAAAAATTGCAGGGATAACAGGGAAAGTTTTCAATAAAATGAGTAATAGGAACATCATAGTAATGTGTGCTGATAATGGGGTAGTGGATGAGGGCGTAAGTGCTTGTCCAAAGAGCATAACAGCAATTTTAACCGAGAACCTAACAAAGAACTCCACAGGAGTTACAATTTTATCTGAGTTCACAGGAACAAATGTAACTGTTGTTGATATTGGTGTGGATGCTGTGATTAAAAATCCATTGATTGTGGATAAAAAGATAGCCATGGGCACAAAAAACATGGCAAAGGGACCTGCCATGACTTATGATGAGGCAGTTTCTGCAATTGAAGCAGGAATAGAAATAGTTGATAAGCTTTCATCAGATGGAGTTGATATTTTTGGTACAGGGGAAATGGGTATAGGAAATACCACCACTAGTGCAGCAGTTTTAAGTGCTTTATCAGGGTTATCCCCTGATATTACTGCAGGAAAAGGAGCAGGCTTGAATGATGAACAATATGAAAATAAAAAAAGAGTCATAAAACAGGCTATAGATATAAACAAACCGGATTCAAAGGACCCTGTTGATGTTATAGCAAAGGTTGGGGGTTTTGATATTGCTGGGATGTGCGGCTGCTTCCTAGGTGCTGCAAAAAACAGGAAGCCTATTGTTATTGACGGATTTATATCTTCAGCTGCAGCCCTTTGTGCAGTAAGGCTTAATCCAAATGTTAGAGACTACCTTATTTCCTCCCATCTTTCAGAAGAGCCGGGAGCTGCATATATGATGAAGGAAATAGGATTAGAGCCTATGCTTAATCTTCACATGAGACTTGGGGAAGGCTCCGGATGCCCTTTAGCCTTTCAGATTATTGATTCCGCCCTTTATGCAATAGAAAAAATGCCTACCTTTGGTGAAGCTGATATAAACAGTGAAACCTTAGTTGATATAAGGTGATAAAATGATAACATTAGTTGTTGGAGGAGCCAGAAGCGGAAAGAGTTCCTATGGGGAAGCAAAATTTAAGGAAAAGAATGATGTGGTATACATAGCGACCAGCAGGAAGGAAGACCATGAAATGGAGGAGCGGGTTAAGCATCATAAAAGCTTAAGACCTCTAATGTGGAGAACCTTTGAAGGAACCTATAATTTAACCAATGCGGTGGGGTCTGAAGAAAATTATCTTTTAGATTGTATAACTGTAATGATTTCAAATATTATGTATGACATGTCCAAGGAACTTGAAACGATAGATGAAAGCTTTCAAAGATCTATTGAGGATAAGGTAATAAACGAAATTTATAAACTTGTGGACAAAATAAAAGAATCAAATAAGGAGCTTGTTATGGTTACAAATGAAGTTGGATGTTCAATTGTACCTGATAACCATATTGCCAGAGTATACAGGGATATTGCAGGCAGAGTAAATCAAAGGGCTGCAGAAATGGCAGATGAAGTTTATGCGGTAATCTGCGGAATACCTCTGAGGCTGAAATGATGGAGGGGTTTATATTTTCACTGCAGTTTTTAACAAGAATCCCTATAAATAAAGAAATTGAAATAAATAAAATAAATTTAGGAAGATCCACCTTCTTTTTTCCCTATACGGGAATGATAATAGGGGGAATATCCGCACTTATGTATTCTTTAGGTCTTTACTTTGGACGGGATATAGGAGCAATGCTTGGTCTATTAAGCCTTATATTTATAACCGGTGGGCTGCATATTGATGGCTTGTCCGATACCTGTGACGGATTTTTTTCTTCAAGAAATAGGGAGAGAATCTTAGAAATAATGAAAGACAGCCACAGCGGAACCTTTGGAGTTATTGCGGTGGTTCTGGATATATTTATTAAATATATTCTTTTATCAAAAATCACAGGGAATCCATTTGCTTGCCTCATGTTAAGCTGCGGGAATGCAAGGCTTGTTGCTGTTATGCTTATGTGCTTTACTAAACCTGCAAGAAGCAGTGGTATGGGGGTAATGTTTTCAGATAATCTAAATAAAAAGTATTTTTATTTTGGATTTATCTCATATGTTGTGTTAACAGCATTATTGTTTAACTACAAATATCTTGCTATGCTTTTGGCAGCACTTGTTGCGGCAATATTAACGGCTTCAAAATCATATAAAACCATTGGAGGACTAACCGGGGACGTATATGGAGCTAGTATAGAGCTTTGTGAAATGGCAGGAATAGCTGCATTTTTGGGGGTATCCTTATGGATATAGTATTTATAAGGCATGGAAAAACTGAATTCAATCAAAATGGAATATTTGGAGGAAGCTCTGATATTAATCTTTCCAGGGAGGGAATAAATCAGGCCAGGGAAGCAGCAAATTTTACTAAAGATGTTAACTTTTCAAAGGTTTATATAAGTCCCTTAAAAAGAGCAATTGATACTTCAAGGGAGCTTAACATTAGTGGTGAAATTGACCCAAGGCTTAGAGAAATGGATTTTGGGATTTTTGAAGGACTAAACTTTAGTGAAATATTGAAGCTGTATCCTATGGAAGCAGAATTGTGGTCAAAAGACTACATAAACTATAAGATTCCAAAAGGGGAAAGTCTCAGGGAGGTATATGAGAGAGTAGCAGATTTTATTAATGAGGTTTCGAAGGAAGATGGAACTACCCTTGTAATAACTCATGAAGGTGTTATAAAATGTGCCTTGTGTACGGTATTTAATAATATGGAACACTTTTTTAGATTTAAAGCTGAGCACTGCAGGTTTACCCAGATATGTGCTGATAAAGAATACAAATATATAAAGGCAGTTAATGCTGCAGAAATTTATTAAAAGGAGAATACTTATGAAAAAAATTAGAAAAAGTCTTATTGTACTTATGTTATTGTCACTTATTATTACTTTAGGAGGCTGCACTTCTTCAAATAAGGGAAGCAATACTTTAGAAGCTCCTGGAAATACAACATATCCTTTAACAATTACTGATGATGCAGGAAATAAAGTAACAATAGAAAAGGAACCTTCAAAAATTGTATCAACTGCTCCAAGCACCACAGAAACCCTGTTTGCTCTTGGGCTAGGAAGCAAAGTTGTTGGAAGGTCAGAGAATGATAATTACCCCGCTGATGCACAAAAAATTGCTGTGGTTGGAGGATTTTCCGGACCAAATACAGAGCTTATAACAAAACTCGCTCCAGATGTGGTATTTACTGTAAAAGGCACCATGAGTAATGAAGCAAAAAAACTTCTTGAAGGTGCAGGAATTAAAGTGGTAATATTTAATCCTCAAAATATTGATGGGGTTTTTGCAGATATAAAACAAGCAGGTGAAATCTGCAATGTTCAGGGAAAAGCAAAGGAAGTTACAGATTCAATGAATACAAAAAGGCAGGAAGTACTTTCAAAGATAAAAGATGTAAATTCTAAAAAGGTTTTTGTGGACCTAGGAAGCTTTTTTTCAGCAGGAAACGGGTCCTTCATTAATTCCATGCTAAAGGATCTTAAAGCAGAAAATATTGCGGAAAAATCTAGTGGAGAGTGGCCACAGCTTACCTTAGAGCAAGTTGTAAATGCTGACCCTGAGGTTTATATTTCACTTCAAGCTTCCCTTGATGAATTAAACAAGGTTTCAGGCATTAAAAGCATAAAGGCATTTAAAGATGGGAATGTAAAAGTTATGGCACCAGGCACCTTAGAAAATGATATAATGCAAAGACCAGGTCCAAGAGTAATAGATGGTTTTGAAATATATGCAAAAACAATTTATCCTGAGGCATTTAAGTAAAGGGGAAATAATGAAAAGATACAAGACCTTGATAGCTTTAGTGGGTTTATGCATTATAACCATAATTTTTGCTACAACTATAGGAATTGCAGATATTTCATTTACAACTACACTGAAAATTCTATTTAATAAGATGTTTCACTTAAATAAATTGGAAGATATAAAGGAATCAACTGTTTCAATAGTTTGGCTCATAAGATTTCCAAGGGTCATGCTGGCTTTTTTTGCAGGAGGAGCTCTTGCTATATGCGGTGCAGCATATCAGGGTATTTTTAAAAATCCTATGGCAGACCCATTTATTCTTGGGGTTTCATCTGGAGCTGCTCTTGGTGCAACAATTGGAATAGTAACAAACATTAATTTTAATTTGTTTGGAATTAATTTAATTTCAATACTTGCTTTTATTGGAGCCTTAACTTCTCTATTTATAGTGTACAGCATTTCAAAGGTAGGGAGAAAGGTACCTGTTACTACCTTGCTTTTAAGCGGAATTGCCATTGGACAGTTTCTAGCCTCAATAATATCCCTATGCATGGTTTTCAGCAGTAACTTTCATGATATTATCTTTTGGACCATGGGGAGCTTTAATGGAAAGAGCTGGAGTCAGCTGTTTATGGTGGTGCCATACGTTAGCATAGGGGTTATAATCATATGCCTCTCCCACAGGGAAATGGACATAATGCTGTTAGGGGAAGATACAGCCATGCAGCTTGGGGTGGATGCAGAAAAGTTAAAAAGAAAAATCATAATAGTAACAGCTTTTGTAACTGCAGCTGCAGTTAGTGTTACAGGAATAATAGGCTTTGTTGGACTAATAATTCCCCATATAGTTAGATTAATTTCAGGTCCAAAGCATAAGGGACTATTGATTTATTCCTTTATAGCAGGGGGTACCTTTATGATATTTTGTGATACCATATCAAGAACGATTATTGCCCAGGAAATACCCGTGGGAATTGTTACTGCAATTTTTGGTGCACCATTCTTCATCTATCTTTTGAAGAAAAAAAAGATGGGGGGAGGTATATAGTATGGATACTTTACTTAAAATTGAAAAATTATCTGCAGGATATAACAATAAAGTAATTCTTGAGGACATTAATATAAACCTAAGCCCAGGAGAATTTATAGGAATAATTGGACCAAACGGCACAGGAAAATCAACTTTAATTAAGGCAATAACTGATCTTATTGACATAAAAACTGGAACAATAAGAATAAGCGGAATAGACAACAGGAAGCTTTCAAGAAGGGACAGGGCAAAGCTGATTGCTGTGGTTCCCCAGGAATACACCATAGATTTTAAATTCACCGTTTTTGATATTGTATTAATGGGCAGAAATCCTCATATGTATGGAAGAAAAAATAGTGAAAAGGATGATTTTGAAATTGTAAAAGAAGCTATGGTTATGACTAAAACCTGGCAGCTTAAGGACAGGGATTATAATGAGTTAAGCGGAGGGGAAAAACAAAGGGTTATAATAGCCAGAGCTATTGCTCAGGATACAAAAATAATTTTACTGGACGAACCAACCTCCCATTTGGATATTCATCATCAGCTTGAGATTATGGAGCTAATAAGCAGTTTGAAAGTTAAGAACATAGGGGTAATGGCAGTGCTTCATGATATAAACATGGCAGCACGTTTTAGCAGCAGGCTTATCCTACTAAACAAAGGTAAAGTAGTGGCAGATGGCACTCCTGATGAAGTAATTGATCTTAAATACCTGGATCGTGTATATAAAATGGAAATGGTTGTACGTGAAAACAAGGTGCTTTCTTCTAAGGAAATTGTACCTATCAGGGTTATAAAAGAAAATGAGAGCTTTAATAATAAAGTTATTCATGTTATTTCTGGAGGGGGTAGAGGAGAGCAGATAATTGAGAGAATTAACTCATTAGGCTTTAAAGTTACCTGCGGAGTCCTTAATCAAGGGGACAGTGACCTGGAGCTTTGCCATCTTCTTGGCATAAAGTGTGTGGAGGAACTTCCCTTTTCTCATATAAGTGATATAAAAGCATATGAAAACAAAAGACTTATAAATGAGGCAGATATTATACTGGTAACAGATGTACCCTTTGGAACTGGAAATATTAAAAACCTTGAAATGCTTATGGATATAGATAAGAGGATATTTATGAAAAAGGTAAAAAATCAAATTGATTTTACAGGAGGCAATGCAATCAAAATAATAGATGAGCTTCAGAAAAAAGATTCATTTAAACACATAGAAAGCTTTGATGAATTTATTGATATTATATGTAAAGATTAATTTTGGGGGTATAAAATGGATAAGGGATATATTCATATTTACACAGGAAACGGAAAAGGTAAAACCACAGCAGCTTTAGGAATCTCACTAAGGGCTGTATGTGCAGGTAAAAAAGTTTATTTTGCTCAGTTTATAAAGGGCATGA
This sequence comes from Solirubrobacterales bacterium, assembly GCA_050261915.1. Classification (GTDB taxonomy): domain Bacteria; phylum Bacillota; class Clostridia; order Clostridiales; family Clostridiaceae; genus UBA699. The sequence continues at coordinate 17,259 of JBLNDT010000012.1, read as the reverse complement.
AATATAGTGAACTTAAAGCTCCTGATTTTATTCCTGGATTTACCATTAAACAGTATGGAAAAGATTGCTTCATATATAATAAACCAACTGAAGAAGATGTGAAATTGGCAAAGGAAGCTTTAAAAGAATGTGCTGAAATATTAGCAAAGGGAGCTTATGACATGGTGGTTCTCGATGAAATAAACATAGCACTTTATTACAAGCTTTTTACTGTTAATGAAGTTATAGAAGCATTGGAAAATAGAAAAGTTGATGTGGAGGTTATTATAACAGGTAGAAATGCACCAGCAGAACTTATTGAAAAAGCTGATCTTGTTACTGAAATGAAAGAAATAAAGCATTATTACAACAAAGGGGTTCAAGCAAGATTAGGGATTGAGAAATAGAGGTGGAAAAATGCCAGGCGTAATGATACAAGGAACAGCCTCATCGGCTGGTAAAAGTCTTATGTGCGCTGCTCTTTGCAGAATATTTTCTAATGACGGGTGGGATACTGCCCCTTTTAAGTCACAAAACATGTCCCTTAATTCCTATGCCACCAGTGAAGGCTTAGAAATGGGAAGGGCACAGGTTCTTCAGGCAATAGCATCCAGGGTTGAACCTTCAGTAAATATGAACCCTATACTTTTAAAACCAACCTCGGACAGAAAAAGCCAGGTTATTATAAATGGAAAACCATACAAAGATATGGATGCCAGGGAGTACTTTGATTTTAAACCAAAGCTTAAGGAAATGATAAGTGAAATCTATGGGAATCTTAATGATAAATTTGACTTCATTGTAATTGAAGGAGCAGGAAGTCCTGCTGAAATAAATCTTTTGGAAAATGACATAGTAAACATGGGTATGGCGGTGATAGCCGACGCCTCTGTACTGCTTGTGGCAGATATAGACAAGGGTGGTGTATTTGCTTCAATATACGGAACCATTATGCTTTTAAGTGAAGAACACAGAAATAGAATAAAGGGAATAATAATCAATAAATTCCGTGGAGACAAAGAACTGCTTAAGCCCGGAATAGAAATGATAGAGGCTTTAGTCAAAATACCTGTTATAGGAATTGTGCCATACATGGATATAAACCTGGATGAAGAAGACGGGGCCTGTGATTTTAATTTCAAAAAAAAGGGTAGTGTTAAGGTTTCAGTAATAAAGCTTCCAAGAATATCAAATTTTACAGACTTCGACGGTTTTAAACTGGAGGAGGATGTTTCACTAAATTTTATTAAATCCCCTGAGGAAATAGAGAATAGTGACATGCTCATAATCCCCGGGAGTAAAAACACAATTGAAGACCTTAGGTGGCTTAAGAAATCTGGCTTTGAAGAGACCCTAAAAAATTTCAAGGGAATTGTTTTTGGAATATGCGGCGGGTATCAGATTATGGGAAAAAGCATTACAGACCAGGAGGGAATTGAGGTAAACAAAGGGGAAAAAGAAGAAGCTTTAGGAATATTTGAAACTGAAACAATATTTGAAGGTGAAAAGATAACAGTTAACGTTAATGGGCATGCACTAGGGTGCAAGGTTTATGGTTATGAGTTACATTCCGGAAGAACTTTTGGAAACAGGAATCCTTTTGTTGAAATTGAACTTGGCAGGGAAAAATATATGGATGGGGAAATAAGGAATAATTTTTATGGCACTTATCTTCATGGTATATTTGATTCTAATGAGTTCAGAAACCTTATGCTTAACAAAATAAGAAAGGATAAAAACTTACCGGAAAAAGAAGGCAGGGACTTAAATAAAAACAGGGAAGCGGAACTTGAAAAACTTGCATTTATGGTAAGGGAAAATATTGATATGAAATATATTTATAAACTATTAGGAAAAAAACATGATTGATTTATTTGCAGCACTTATTATTGATTTTTTTATTGGAGACCCTTATTGGCTTCCACACCCAATAAGGCTTATGGGAAAGCTTATAGCAATTGAAGAAAAAACAGCACGAAAAATATCAAAGTCAAATTCTTCTTTAAGGGCTTTTGGTTTTGCTATTGTTATTATGAATATAATAATTTCTTTCACTATTCCATTTTTTATTCTTAAAACATTAAAGCCCTATGGATTAACTTACCATATAGTAAATACCTATTTTATTTACACCTGCGTTGCTGGAGGGTGCTTAAGGAATGAAGCCTTAAAAATATACCATTCCTTTTCTAATGGAATTGAAGATGCCAGGTACAAGCTTTCTTTCATAGTTGGAAGAGACACGAAAAGTTTAAGTGAAAAAGAGATTATAAGAGCCACAGTAGAAACCGTAGCTGAAAACACCTCAGATGGGGTTATTGCTCCTATGCTTTATGCAATTATAGGTGGAGCACCCTTGGCATTTGTATATAAAATGGTAAACACTATGGATTCGATGCTTGGATATATGAATGAAAAATACATTTATATAGGCTTTTTCCCTGCAAAAACTGATGATGTTTTTAATTATATTCCTTCTAGGTTAACAGGAGTGCTTATGTGTTTATCATCATTTCTAAGATTTGATACTTTAGAAGGTTTAAAGATAATGATAAGAGACAGAAAAAATCATAAGAGTCCTAATTGTGCATATCCGGAGGGGGCAGCTGCAGGGCTTTTAAACATACAGCTAGGGGGAGACAACTATTATTTTAGAGAACTTGTGAAAAAACCTAAAATAGGTGATAAAATAAATGAGCTTAAAATAAAACATATAAAAAATACAGTGGAAATTATGTTTAGGGCTGAAGTTCTATTGGCTGTTTTATATTTAGTAATTGAGGTGGTTTTATGATACATGGAGGAGACACAATTTCCTTTCAGGATGAATTTATGGGAAATATAGTAGATTTTAGCAGCAATATTAATCCTCTTGGCCCTCCAAAAGGGTTAAAAGCCGTACTAGAAGCTTCATATTCTGAACTTAATTTTTATCCCGATACTGAATACAGGGAGCTTAAAAGAAACGTTAGCAAGTATCTTGGCTGTAAAAATGAAGAGGTGATTGTGGGCAGCGGTGCAGTTGAAATAATAAATAATATATGTCTTATGTTTAAGAGGACTGTGGTATTTACTCCATGCTTTTATGAATATATGAACCGACCAAAGATCCTTGGAAAAGAAGTAATAAAATTGCCAATGAAAGAAGATTTTAAAATAGATTTGGCTCTTTTAAAAAGTGTATTAACTGGGGAGGATCTTTTAATACTAGGAAACCCAAATAATCCTACAGGTTTAAGAATACCAAAAGAGGAGCTTATTAATATTTATAATTTGGTAAAGGGAAAAAAGGCCTTTCTTCTATTAGACGAGGCTTTTTTCGAATTTTGCCCTGATGATTATGACAGCATAGAATTGTTTAAAGATAAGGAAAATGTTTGTGTGTTACGGGCTGCAACAAAATTTTTCGGAGTTCCAGGGGTTAGGCTTGGCTATGGATTTTGCTCTGGAAAATTTACAGAAAGTTACAAGACAATTGAAAGTCCTTGGAGCATTAACTCCTATGCAAATGCAGCTGGCAGATCATTATTTAAGGACATTGATTATATAAATAACACAAAAAAACTTATAGCAGCTGAAAGAGAATATATTTTAAGGGAATTTTATTCAATAAATTGGCTAAAATCCTATAACACCAATGCAAATTTTATTCTTATAAAACTTCTTAAATATGATGAAAATATAATATTCGATAAATTAATAAAAGTTGGAATAATGATAAGAAAGTGTTCAACCTTTCAAGGTCTTGATGAAAGCTTTATCAGGGTTGCAGTTAAGAGCCATATTGATAATGAAAGGCTGATTAAAGCATTTAAGGAGTTTTAATAATGGAAGTAAACAGTATATATCCAGGAAGCTGTGGTGAAATTATACAAGGAAAAATAGATGGAAGAGATATGCTTTTATCATGTCCTGTGAATATTTTTACTAATGTAAGTTTATTTGAATGCAAGGAGCCATCTTCAAGATTTAACTACAGCAAGAGTTCAATTTTTCTAAATAACATGCTTAAAAGATGGGGTCATGAGCATACAGATAAAAATCTTGATATAATAATTGCTTCAAAAATACCTGAAGGAAAAGGCTTTGCAAGCAGCACTGCAGATCTCACCGCACTTTATATATGCCTTTTAAAGATGTTTAAAAGGGAATATTCCACAGAAGAGTTAATTGAAGAAACTATTAAGATAGAACCTACAGACAGCATAATTTTCGGGAAAATGACCCTATTTGATTACAAGGAAGGTAAGCTCCATAAAACCCTTGGTGAATATACTAAGTTTTATATATTGGCCTTCGAAGGGAACAGGATAGTTGATACAGTAACATTCAATAATAGTGCTTTACCTCCCTTGGCTGATCTTGATGATATAATGCCATGGTGTATGGATGCTATAAAAGTGGAGGACTTAGATAGTATTGCAAGAGCATCTTCCATAAGTATAAATAGGAACCTTATTAGGCTTGACTACAAAGTACACGAGGTTGTTTTGAAAATATGCAAAGATACCGGTGGGAAGGGAATAATAGGGGGGCACAGCGGTGATGTGCTTGGAATAATATATGATGACAAGGAAAGAATGTCCCATTATGAAAAAAAGATAAAAATAACAGGTTATAAAAAACACATACTTGAAACTTTGAGGAGAAATGAATATGAAGGGGATTATGATTGCTGCTCCAAACAGCGGCAGCGGTAAAACAATTATAACAGCGGCACTGCTTCGTGCCTTTTTAATTAAGGGTTATAACGTATGTGCTTTTAAAACAGGACCAGACTTTATTGATACTGCCTTTTTAAAAGCAGCTTCAAAAAAACCAGCCGGAAATCTTGATATGCACCTTCAAGGAAGGACTGGGATAAAAAAAGCTATTGGCATGGGTGAGGGTGAATATTGTATAATAGAAGGAGTTATGGGGTATTTTGATGGAATATATAATACCTTCGAAAATTCAAGCTATGATATTTCAAGGGAATTAAATATAAATTCAATACTTGTGTATTCTCCAGAAGCTGAAATGTTTTCTGCTGTACCAAAGTTAAAAGGGATGGCAGAGTTTAAAGATTCCAATATTAAAGGGGTAATATTAAACAAGGTAAGTAAAGAATATTATGAAATGCTTAAACCTAAAATTGAAGAATATACAGATTTAAAGGTACTGGGATATGTACCAAATATAAGAGATATGGATATTGAAAGCAGACATCTTGGTCTAATCCAAAGTTCTGAAATAAATGATATAGATAAAAGAATTGAAATTGCTGCAGAAATAATAAGTGAATTTGTGAACATTAATTTGATTATTAATCTTATGAAGGATATTGAAAGCATACCAATTGAATATCCTAAAAGGAAAAACATTAGAGCTGCTGTAGCTATGGATAAAGCATTTTCATTTTATTACAGGGAAAATCTGAAGCTCCTTCAAGAATGCTGCACGGTAGAATACTTTTCCCCCTTAAAGGATAAGCATCTTCCAAAATGTGATTTTATTTATATAGGAGGAGGCTACCCGGAAGTATTCAAAAAAGAATTATCAAAAAACAAGGAAATACTTGCAGACATTAAAGACTTCGCTGAAAGAGGAGGCTTAATATATGCTGAGTGCGGCGGATTCATGTACCTTACAGAGAGTATTGAAGGCTCAAAAATGGCAGGGATACTTAATGGCAGCAGCACTATGACAAAACAGCTGCAGAACTTTGGATATGCAGACATTGAACTTAAAGAAAACTGCCTGCTTGGAAGAACGGGTAATAAAATTACAGCTCAGGAATTTCACAAGTCGGTTACTAATGTTTCAGGAGATACTATTTATTATATAAAGGGCACAGGGAGTAAAAGGAATTGGAGCTGCGGCTATAGTTATAAAAATGTTCTAGCAGGATATGCTCATATTAATTTTATTGGAAATATGGATTCTTTTAAGTATATGCTTAACTATATAGAAGAAAATATAAGTAAAGATTTATAGGAGGATAACATGAGTGATAAAGAAATAATGCTAAACCAAAAGATATGGGCAGTTGCAGGAGCAAATCAAAATTGTATAAAGTTCGGAAATAAAATTTACAGAAAGCTTAAGGAAAAGGGGTATGAGGTATATCCAATCAATCCAATGTATGACAATGTTGAAGGGGATGCATGCTATAAGGATATGACCTCAATGGCTAAGATTCCAGATGTGCTTAATATTGTTGTTTCACCTGAAAGAGCTGTACCTTTAATTAAAGAAGCAGCAAGTTTAGGGGTTAAGTACATATGGTTTCAGCCCCATACATATAATGATGAAGTACTCCAAATAACTAGAGAGTTAGGCATAATAGCTGTGAAGGACTGCGTTTTAGTTGCTCTTCCATAAGGCGGTGATTAAAATTAATCGTGAGGATTTTTACCTTGAGGTATATAAGGTTGTTAAGGAAATTCCAGAAGGTTATGTTGCCACATATGGTCAGATTGCATTCTTGATTGGAAAACCGGGGTGTTCCAGATTGGTTGGGCAAGCATTGAGCCATACTCCAGATTCTCTTGAAATACCATGCCATCGTGTGGTAAACTTTCAAGGAAGGCTTGTGCCTGGTTGGTCTGATCAAAGGGAACTTCTTGAAAAGGATGGGGTTGCCTTTAAGGCTAACGGATTTGTTGATCTAAAAAAATATATATGGAAGTGTATTTAGTAGAGGTGATTTTAATGGATGATAAGGAAAAAGTATTTCAAAGACTAAAGGAATTAAATATCAATTTTGAAGTGACGGAGCATGAGGCAGTATATACCATAGAGGATATGGATAGACTTGGGATTACTCAAATAGGAGATGTTCCTAAAAATTTATTTTTAAGAGATGAAAAGGGAAAGAGGCATTTTCTTGTGGTTTTGGAAAAGGATAAAAAGGCTGACCTTAAGAATATCCAGTCACAGCTTGGCTGTACAAGACTCAGTTTTGCTTCTGCAGAAAGGCTCGATAAATATTTAAAGCTTGAAAAGGGAGAGGTAACACCCCTATCAGTTATAAATGACACTGAAGCCAAGGTAGAAGTAGTTTTTGACAATGACCTTAAAGGAAAAGAAAAAATTGGAGTACATCCAAACACTAACACTGCAACTGTATGGATATCTTTTGAAGATGTGAAAAAAGTAGTTGAAGCTAATGGCAATAAAATAAAATATGTAAAAATATAGTGTTAAATATAAAACTGTCGGAGATTGAAGTGTTTCGAAAGTTGAATTTTCAGTTCAACATTCAGGGCACATACATATTTCGACAGTTTTTATAATTAAATTGAAAAACCTTGAGGGTTTTTATTTAAGATGATAAAATAAAGTAATTGAAAAAATCTACTCTTTGGAGGCACACTATGGAAAAGCGGAAAATTGTTATTCCATTAACAATGTTTTGCCTGTATTATTTAACATATTTATGTTTTAATTTTAGTAACAATGACGCCTTGATGGATATTATAGCCCCCCTAGGTACATTAATATGCTTTATTGTAATATTTAATAGATATTTGAAGTCAAAAGGAGAAAAACTTAGACACTTTTGGTTGTTTATAGCCATGTCCAGTTTTGCCTGGGCAGCAGGAGACATAATATGGGCTGTGATGGAGTTGTGTTTTAAGCTTGATCCTGAAAAAAACACAATTCTAACCGGTATATATATACTACCAAATGTGCTTTTCTTTTTAGCGGCAGCTGTTTTTTTGTGTTTACATATTAAAAAATGGAATATGGTGCAGCTCTCTCTTGATATAGCTGCTATTAGTACTTCCAGCTTTCTTTTAATCTGGGTGCTGTTTTTCAATAGAAGCAGCGCTATGTTTTATATTATAACTAAAGACGGTTTTATGTCTGAAACAAGCATTATATTGGATTTTATTATTATTGCAGGTATAGCATTATGGTTTTTATCCGTAAGAGCTGGAAAGACATCGTTGTTTGTTATACTTGTGTTTACGGGCATTTCAATTTATTGTTTTAATGATTTGTATTATTACTATATATATTTTAACGATGCATATATACCAAATGACATTATTGACGGAATTTATATTCTTTCTTTTATTTTTACAGGTGTTGGAGCTGTATTTGGGAATAAAATAAATTATAATGAAAGCTATACATTCGAGAGAAAACCCAATGAAGGCGTAGCTCATAATGCAGGAATACTTCTTTTATGCCCTTCACTAATTATTATAATTAGGGGCTTTGATATATATAGTCTTTTTGCCTCCTTGGCAATAATATTTATTTATGAGATTCTAAGCATAAATACCCAAAATGCAATTAAGAAAAACCTGCAGCTGGATAAGGAAAAGCACCTTAACATAATTTTAGAAAAAAAGATTGAAGAGCGAACAAGGGAAATATATAAAGTAAACGAAGAACTGAAAGAAAAAAACCTGGAACTGGCATTTCTCTCAAATCAGGATTCTGTTACAAAGCTTTATAACAGAAGATTTTTTATAAATGCAATAAGCAGTGAAATAGACAAAATCAAAGATGACCAACTTTTGGCAGTTTTATTTGTTGATATGGATAGATTTAAAACTATAAATGATAGTTACGGACATCATATAGGTGATCATGTTTTGGTAGAGTTATCAAACCGTTTTAGAAGTTTACAAAGGGAAAATGTAATAATTGCAAGACTTGGCGGAGATGAATTTGTATTTGCAGTACTTGGAACACATGAATTTGAAGAGATCGTGAAATTTTCTGAAGAAATAATTTCTTGCTGCAATAAGGAATTTATAATAGATGATTACAGGTTTAACGTTACCCTAAGTATAGGAGCATCAATATTTCCAATTGATGCAAAAGATTGTACAACCCTTATGAAAAATGCAGACATGGCCATGTATCATGCAAAATCTAAAGGGCAAAACAAATGTGCGTTTTTTAACAAGGTACTTATGGAAAAGGTGGGTAAAACAAATGAAATAGAAATGATGCTGAGGAATGCGGATTATGACAAGGAATTTACGTTGTTTTACCAGCCTCAGTTCAGCATACCTGATAAAAAGCTTCTTGGAATTGAAGCACTATTAAGGTGGAATAGTCCTCAAGGCCTTATTTCTCCTTGTGAATTCATACCAATTGCTGAAGAAATGGGACATATTGTTCCAATTGGAGAATGGGTTATGAAAGAAGCTGTAAGGCAGATTGCCATATGGAACAGGAAGTATTCCATGCAGCTCAAAATGGGGATTAACATTTCACCTAAGCAGCTTGATAATAAAAACTTCATTAACGTTTTGAAAGAAAAAATGGAATCTGAATATGTGGACTCAAAGTGGCTTGATATAGAACTTACTGAGAGAATAACAATTGAAGATGAATACAGAATTGCTGAGATATCGGATCTATTTCAGGGAGTAGGTACCTCTATTTCAATAGATGATTTTGGTACAGGCTATTCATCATTAAGTTATCTAAAAATGTTTTTCTTTGATAGAATAAAAATTGCACAGCCGCTTATTGATTCTATAGGCGAGGATACTTATGATAAAGAGATAGTAAAAGCCATAATCACTTTGGCTAAATCAATTGGCATAAAGACAATTGCGGAAGGTGTAGAAACCGAGCAGCAGCTTGATATACTTACTGAACTTGGATGTGAAGAAATTCAAGGATTTTTACTGGGAAAACCTATGCCTGCAGAATTGTTTGAAAAGGTGTTTTTAAATAATATAGAAAAGATCAATACTGAAGGGGAATAATATGGATATAAAAAATGTAATTGAAAGAATTAATTTTCTTTACCACAAAAGCAGAGGAGAAGAGCTTTCAGCAGAGGAGAAATGTGAGCAGACAGAATTAAGAAGGTATTATATAGACCTTGTTAAAAACAACTTAAAGGCACAGCTGGACACAATAGATGCTCCAAAATCAAAAAGATCCTAAGATTAAAAAAACTCGGTTAATTGATGACCGAATTTTTTTATTTATATACCTTGACAGGCGAGGTATATATAATTATAATATAAATAAAAATACAAAAGAAAGAAGTGGTTTTATGTCTATTACCTCAGACATAATAAGAGGTCATACAGAGACAATAATACTGGCTCAGCTTGCCAAAGGGGATAGCTACGGTTACGAAATAAACAAGATGATACAGTTAAAAACCAATAATCAATATGAATTAAAGGAAGCAACCCTATATTCAGCCTTTAGAAGACTTGAACAGGCAGGGCTTATCATATCATACTGGGGAAATGAAAATACAGGGGCCAGAAGAAGGTACTACTCCATAACTAAGTCAGGGCGGGGAGCACTTTTAGGGAATATTGAGGATTGGAATGATGCAAAGAAATTAATCGATAGTCTTATAAATGAGGAGGGTTAAAAATGAGTGAAAAGTTACGAAAAAGGGTAGATGAGCTTTTTGAAAATGCTCCAAAAACTAGGAGGGCAAATGAGTTAAAAGAGGAGCTACTTGCAAATCTTATAGAAAAATATAATGACCTTATAGAGGCAGGTAACACCCCTGATGAAGCTGTAGAAAAGGCTATTAGAGGAGTAGGGGATTTAGATGAGCTTATAAACAGTTTAAAAGAAAATGATGTATTTAATTATAGTGAAAGAAAAAAAGAAAGGCAAAAATCAGCTTTAATAATATCAGTTTCAGTTATGCTTTATATAATAGGTGTTGTTGTGCTAATAATGTCGGTTGAAGTTTTAAATATTGATGAAAATATTGCTGTATGCTTAATGCTTACAATTGATGCCATAGCAACAGGGCTTATTATTTATAATGCTATATCAAAACCTAAATACTTAAGGTCAGACGATACCATGGTTGAAGAATTTAAAGAATGGAAATCTGGAAATAATGAAAGGAATAAAATACTTCAATCAATTAAATCTATAATTTGGACATTAATTGTTGTTATTTACCTTAGCATAAGTTTTCTATTTAATTCCTGGGCATACTCATGGATTATATTTATTGTAGGAGCTGCAATTGAAAAGATAGTTACCTTAGTTTTTCAGCTAAAGGAGAAATAATCATGGATAGGAATTTAAAAATAATATTAATAGCTCTTTGGACAATAATAGCAGTATTTTTATCTGGAATACTTGTTTACAATATAATTTCAGATAGAACTGGTGAAAATATGTTTTCCTTAATAAATAAATCAGAAACTAAGAAGGTAGAAAAACAGGAAAACTCCTCGACAGCTGATATTAAAAAAATATTCATTGATTGCAAAAGCGAAGATATCTCAGTATTTTCAACTGATGAAGGGGAGATTAAAGTAATTGAAAAATCAAACAGAAATTTAAAGGAAACCCAAAAGTTTCAAATGTCAAAACAAGGTGAAACATTGATGATAGAGCAGCCATCAACTATTACATTTAATTTATTTGGGATCAATTTTACCAGAAAATTAGAAGTGTATATTCCAAAGAAATATATGGATTCACTTGAAATAAGTTCACTTTCAGGTAATGTGACCATTGAAGATGATATGACCTTAAGCAGCATAAATGTAAAACAGCATTCTGGCAGCTTTTTATCCAAGGGTACTCTTAATTCAGATAATATAGAGCTTTACGGATCTTCTGGCTCCATAAAATCAGCTGGCATAACCTCAAAGACCTGGAGATGCGAAATAACTTCAGGGGACATGGTTTTAAATAATGTTACCGGGTCAGGATATGCAAAATGTTCATCTGGCAAAATAAATATAACATTTAACAATGTTGGAGACTTTGAGGATATTCAAGGCTCATCAGGAGATATTAATATATATGTTCCTGTGGAAGAAAATTTTAATTTTGAAGGCAGCTGCAGCTCTGGGGAAATAAATTCAGATTTTAGCTTGTCTTATAAAAATAAAAATCATGAGGCTGCTTTATCTGGAAACAATACTAATAAAAAAATAACAGCAAAAGTATCCTCTGGAGATATAAATTTATTAAAAGCAAAACAGTAAAATCACTCATTTGAGTGATTTTTTTTGTTAAATATTTAATTTAGATAAAATGCCTAAAAAATATGTTATTTTTAACATACTTTTTTAACTCACTAAACTGTAATATATTTATAAATAAAATATTTTTAGTGAGGTGTGATTATGGGTATGGAAGAGGAAAGGAAATTAGCTGCTGAAGAAATTTATAAAAATGACAGAGCTCATGTTATTCATTCCTGGTCTGTGCAGTCAAAGGTAAAACCAATTGTGATAAGTGAATCTAAGGGGTGCTATTTCTGGGACGCAAATGGGAAAAAGTATCTGGATATGTATTCACAGATTGTAAATCTTAATATTGGACATCAGCATCCAAAGGTTGTAAAAGCAATCCAAGATCAAGCTGGAAAGCTTTGTTATGCTGCACCAAGTCTTGCTGTTGAGCCTAGAAGTACACTGGGAAAAATGTTAAGTGAAGTTACACCGGAGGGACTAAATCATTTCTTTTTTACAAATGGAGGAGCAGATGCCAATGAAAATGCTGTTAAAATAGCAAAAATGGCAACTGGGAAGTCAAAGATAATTTCAAGATACAGATCTTATCACGGAGCAACAATGGGTGCTGTATCATTAACTGGGGAGCCTAGAAGAACACAGGTTGAACCTGGGGTTCCTGGAGTTGTAAGGGTATTTGATCCATATTGTTACAGGTGTATTTTTGGAAAAGAATATGGAAAATGCAATATGGAATGTGTAAAACATGTGGAAGAGGTTATAAAATTTGAAGATCCAAATACGATAGCAGGCTTTATTATGGAAGGTGTAACTGGGTCTAATGGAATATTTATTCCACCTCCTGAATATTACAAAGGTATAAGAGAACTTTGCACCAAGTATAATATAATGCTTATTGACGATGAAGTAATGAGCGGCTTTGGAAGAACAGGTGAATGGTTTGCAGTAGATCACTTTGATGTGGCACCAGATATAATGTCTGTAGCAAAAGGTATAAATTCAGGATATATTCCTTTAGGTGCAGTATGCGTATCTGACAAGGTATATGATGCAATTAAAGACAAATTCTTAAGCTGCGGGCTGACCTACAGTGGACATCCACTAGCTTGTGCAGCTGCAGTAGCAACAATAAATGTTTATAAAGAAGAAAAAGTAATTGAAAATGCAAAGGAAGTAGGAAAGCTTATTCTTCAGCGCATGGAAGATATGAAAGCTAAACACAAATGTGTGGGGGATGTTAGAAATATTGGGGTATTTGGATGTATTGAGCTGGTTAAAAACCGTGAAACCAGAGAGCCGATAGTACCATGGAACGGCTCTGGAGAAGTAATGGATAAAGTAACTGCTTCACTTCTTGAAGATGGAATGTACATGGATATAAGGTGGAATTGGATACTGGTAGTTCCTCCATGTATAATAAAACCTGAAGAAGTTGAAGAAGCGTTTGCAGCAATTGATAAGGCACTTAGTATTGCAGATTTATACACACAATAAGTGATAACGCTCATAATTATATGTAAAACCAGCAAAAATAGTGATAAAATATGAATTGTCAGAATAATAGAAAAACGGAAAGCGGGGATAATTATGGGCGTTAGATTTGATCAGCTGCTTTGTCTCCCTGAGCTTAGCGATTTGAAGCTCGTCAGTGGCAGTAAGGGTATATACAAGATAGTAAGGTGGGTACACGTTGTTGAAACTCCGGATCTTTTAAGATATGTCCAAAGTGATGAGCTTATAATTCTTACAGGGGTTGGGGTTCACAATAATGAAAGCCATTTTATCGAATTGGTTAAAGGGTTAATAGAAAAAAATGCTGTGGGCCTGATTTTAAATGTTGGAAAATACTTTGAAAAGGTTCCCGATGAAATAATTAGAATTGCAGATGAAAATGAATTTGCAGTACTGGAGCTGCCATGGGAAATAAGTATAGCAGACACCACAAAAGGTATATGTGAAGAAATAGTTAAAAGACATATGGAGGAAATATCCTATCAGGATCTCCTTATGAATATTATATTTTTTAATAAAGTTTCCCTTGAAGATTTTACAAAGCAAATTTCCGATCACAGCTATGGAACTTTTAAAACATTTAGAATTGCTATAGTAACCATAGATAGCTATAGCCAGCAGTTGTCAGGAAAAAACATAAAGGATGAACAAAGCCTTATTCATATGAGGGATGTTTTCTTTAATTCAGTTAATAGTGCAGTTTCTGATTCAAGAGGGAGGCCTATAAGTTATCTTCAGGATAAATCAGTTATAATTCTTTTGATAAACGAAAAGGAAAGACACGCGAATTTAAATATCCTGTCAGATATGATAAGAGAGAGCTGTAAAAATAATTTTATTGATGCAAGTATAAGTGTCAGCATGGGTAATTCATATACCGAATTTTCAAAAATAAAAAAGAGTTACCTTGAAGCTGAAAAGGCATTAAAGGTGATTAAGGCAGAGAAACGAAAGGATGACACAATATTTTATTCAGAGATAGGTGCGTATAAACTAATTACAGAAATTGAAAATTCCTCTCTGCTGAAGGAATACTATTATGATACCCTTGGGAAGCTTGAACAATACGATATACAAAATCACTCGGATTTTATGGATATACTATATGCCTTTCTTCAGGAAAATGGCAGCTATATTCAAACTTCTCAAAAGCTTTTTATGCACAGAAACACTTTAATGTATAAGATAAATAAAATACAGGAAATTTTGAAATTGAATCTTTCTGATCCAAAGGTAAGATTTGAATGCTACCTTGGATTCCTGGTTAAGCAGATATTAAATGATTAAACAAACAAGGAGGTTACAAGATGAGTGAAGTAAAAATGTTAAAATTTTATGCAGGTGGAGAATGGGTTGAATCAAAAACTGCTAAATATATGGATGTATTCAACCCAAGTACAGGGGAAGTTATAGCAAAGGCACCATGCTGTACCGAGGATGAAGTGAACTTTGCCATTAAAGCAGCAAGCGATGCATTCATTACATGGTCCCAAACTCCAGTTATGAAAAGGGTACAGGTTCTTTATAAGTTCAGAGATTTAATAGAAGAGCACATGGATGAACTTACTGAAATAGTAGCCAGGGAAAATGGAAAAGTATGGGAAGAAGCTAAAGGTGACATTTTAAAAATAAAGGAACCAGTAGAGTTTGCCTGTGGAATGCCTTCCCTTTTAATGGGCGAGTCATTGATGAATACCTCCACCGGTTATGATACGGTTTTATACAAGGAGCCTGTGGGAGTGTTTGCAGGAATAGCACCTTTTAATTTTCCAGGTATGATACCAATGGGGTGGATGTCACCTATATGCATAGCTGCCGGAAACACAATTGTAATTAAAGCAGCCTCCATGACACCTATGACATCTATGAGATGTGCAGAATTATGGCAGGAAGCTGGACTTCCAGCGGGAGTTTTAAATATATTAACCTGCAGCAGAAATGAAGCTGAATTATTCCTTAAGCACCCTGATGTAAAAGGTATATCCTTTGTAGGCTCAACCTCAGTTGGACTTCATATTTATGGTACTGCAGCAGCAAATGGCAAGAGGGTTCAGGCTTTATGTGAAGCGAAAAATCACGGGCTAGTTATGGAGGACGCAGCATTAGAAAGAACAGCAAGAGGAATAATAAATTCATCCTTTGGATGTGCAGGTGAAAGATGTATGGCTCTTCCTGTAATTGTTGCAGAGGAAAGTATAGCAGATAAGCTTGTAGAACTCCTTGTACAATTTGCAAAAGAACTTAAGATTGGTCCAGCATATGATAAAGCCTCCCAACTTGGTCCTGTAGTTACTGCAGAACATAAAAAATTTGTACTGGGATGGATAGAAAAGGGTATAAATGAAGGGGCAAAGCTTGTTCTTGATGGAAGAGGAGTTAAAGTACCTGGCTTCGAAAATGGTTTTTACCTTGGACCTACTATTTTGGACCATGTTACTGCTGATATGACTGTAGGGGATAATGAAATTTTTGGACCAGTAATATGTGTTAAAAGGGTTAAGGATTTTGAAGAAGGCTTAAAAGTTATGAATAATAATCCTTTTGCAAATGGTTCGGTAATTTTTACACAAAGCGGATATTACGCCAGAGAATTTTCAAGAAGAACTCATGGTGGAATGGTTGGAATAAATGTTGGAATTCCTGTTCCAGTTGGAATATTCCCATTTACAGGTCATAAAAATTCCTTCTTTGGAGATCTTCACACTTTGGGAAAGGATGGAGTTAGATTCTTCACTGAAACAAAAGCTGTTACATCTACCTGGTTCAGTGAAGAGGAAAAGAAAAAGACTAAAGTTGACACCTGGGATGGTTCTGTTGGCGGAGGAGATTAATAAAACAATAAAAATAAAGGCTGTCTCAATGAGACAGCCTTATTAATTATTTAACTTCAGTTTTGCTGTATTTAAGTTTGTAGATTATAGTTAAGAATATCAACCATGGAATTCCTACTATAACAGCAACTCTGTTGTCTGGGTTCATGCACATAACTACTATAACGAAAGCAAGGAATGCTATTGCAACATAGTTAGCTATTGGATATCCAAACATTGGGAACTTAAGATTCTTAACCTGTTCTTCAGTAAGCTTCTTTCTGAAGTTCATCTGACACCAAGTTATAACGAACCATACAAATATTCCAACGAATGTAGCTATTGAAGTTACATATCCGAATGCTTTACCAGGTACTGTGTAGTTAAGAACAACACCTATAAGCATACATGCTGCTGAGAACAATATTGCTCTTGCAGGAACTTTGTTCTTATTTACAGTTGCAAAGTAAGTAGGAGCTTTTCCTTCAAGTGACAAGCTGTACATCATACGTCCAGTTGTGAATATACCTGAGTTACATGATGATGCTGCCGCAGTTAAAACAACGAAGTTGATGATACCAGCAGCTGCTGAAATACCAAGACTTGCAAATGTCATAACGAATGGGCTTCCTTTTGTTCCGATTTCATTCCATGGATAAAGTGACATTATAACTGTCAAAGCACCAACATAGAATATCATAATTCTCCAGAAAACCTTCTTTATAGCTGAAGGTATAACTTTGTCTGGGTTCTTAGCTTCACCAGCTGTAACACCGATAAGCTCAATTCCTAAGAATGCAAATGTAACCATAACTAATGCCTGGATAGGACCCCAAACTCCTTTAGGGAAGAATCCGCCATGTGATACAAGGTTAGTGAATCCAACAGCAACACCATTGTTTCCAAGACCTGTGAACATCATGATAGCACCAACAACGATCATAACTATGATAGTAACAACCTTTATTAAAGCAAACCAGAATTCGAATTCTCCGAAAAGACTAGCTGCTGTAAGGTTAACA